>PLYR01000084.1:0-34006 GCA_003153435.1 Bacteroidota bacterium | reverse complement strand
ACTCCCTGGCTGCTGAGTGACTGAGCAGATCCTTTCCCAACATCCCCATAACCTGCAACTACAGCCACCTTTCCGGCGAGCATAATATCTGTTGCACGTCTGATTGCATCAACCAGTGATTCTCTGCAACCATATTTATTATCAAACTTGGATTTAGTAACAGAGTCATTTACATTGATGGCTGGCATCATCAGTGTACCATTCTTCATACGCTCATAAAGACGGTGAACGCCTGTAGTGGTCTCCTCAGAAAGTCCTTTGATTCCTTTGGCCAATTCAGGGAATTTATCAAAAACCATATTGGTCAGATCTCCGCCGTCATCCAGAATCATGTTCAGGGGTTTACGGTCGGGACCGAAAAACAGGGTCTGCTCAATACACCAGTCAAATTCTTCTGCATTCATTCCTTTCCAGGCATAAACAGAGATGCCGGCAGCAGCTATTGCAGCAGCAGCATGATCCTGGGTGGAGAAGATATTACATGATGACCAGGTCACTTCAGCACCCAGCTCAACCAATGTCTCGATCAAAACAGCAGTTTGAATAGTCATATGAAGACAGCCTGCAATGCGTGCACCTTTCAGTACCTTTTTAGGGCCATATTCTTTGCGAATAGCCATTAATCCTGGCATTTCGACTTCCGCAAGTTTAATTTCTTTTCTGCCCCACTCTGCCAAGGACATATCTTTCACCTTAAATTTTTCGAATTTTACCGCAGTTGTATTTGCCATGAGGACGATGTTTTTTTTGTTGGGGAACAAATATAGGTAAATTAGGCTTACAATCCGTATTTGGCCCAGCTTAAATCTGGATTATGCATAGCCTCCGGTCTGTCTGTCACTGGCCTTGATTATTTTGATTTTCTGTTGAATTTCATACTTTATTTCAATTTTCGGGCACTCGATTGGGCAATATCTTCAGGAAATGTTTATTTTGCCATTCGAATATTTAAAATGCCCTTACTCGCTTACAGACAACCTTTTCCGGAACTCCACATTGGCCTTTGGCTCATTACCGAAACGGAGGAAGCGTTGTTTGAACTTGCAGGCGAAAAACAAGGGGAGGATCTTCTTATTCAATCATCCGGAAATCGACTGAAGGTTCAGCGACTGGCTGTTAGAATTTTGTTACAGAACCTGTGTGGACGTTCGGATCTATCTTATAAAGCTTCCGGCAAACCTTTTTTAGAAGGTTCTCCGATGCATATATCGGTATCTCACACGAATGAAATGGCAGCGGTTATAACGAATTCAAAGGAAGGGACCGGAATTGACATTGAAATGATCAAGCCCAGAATTGCCCTGCTTGCTACAAAGTTCATGTCGGATAATGAGCTCGAATGTGTGGAGAACAATGACAAAGTTGATTTGTTGCATATCTACTGGTGTGCAAAGGAGGCTCTTTACAAACTGTACGGAAATAAAGAACTTTTTTTTATTGAACATATCCGGATTGATCCTTTCCGGTATTCCGGCACTAAAGGTGTTTTTACCGGCTCCATCGAAACAAAAGATATGAACAGAAAATTTCATCTGTGTTATGAAAAAGTGAATGGGCACATGCTTGTTTACGTTGTGAATAGTTAATATTGCATGCATTCCCTATGAAGAACTCCATTTATCAATCTATACTTAATGCCAGAAGAGAGCAGCGGAAGCAGGTTGCGGTATTGATTGATCCGGACACTTTCATTGCAGGGAAGACACCAGAGATGGTTGCCAGTTCCGGGGCTGATTTTATTTTTGTTGGAGGGAGCTTGATTAGTCACGGCGATCTGGAAAAAACCATTGCGCTCTTAAAGGAACGGTGTCAGGCTCCGATCGTTATTTTTCCCGGAAGTTTGCTGCAGATCAGTCCCACTGCAGATGGAATTCTGAACTTATCCCTTATCTCCGGACGAAACCCCGAATTTCTGATCGGGCAGCATGTCATCGCAGCACCTATGCTAAGGGCAAGCAAACTTGAAATTATTCCTACAGGATATATGCTCATAGATAGTGGGCGACAGACCACTGCATCCTATATCAGTATGACTACTCCAATCCCACATGACAAGGCTGAAATTGCGGCTTGTACAGCCATGGCCGGTGAAATGCTTGGATTGTCGGCGGTCTATCTGGACGGAGGAAGTGGAGCGATGGAGCATGTCTCGGAGATAATGATAAAAAAGGTGAGAGAGAACATTTCAGTTCCATTGATCGTCGGAGGGGGAATCAGGGATGTGTCTGCAGCCATGAAAATTTGCAAAGCAGGGGCTGACTTATTAGTTATAGGAAATGGAGCACAAGATGACCCAGCACTTGCTTCTGCTATCTGTTCCACCGTTCATTCATTTTACAGTAACTACAGTAAATCATGAAGCTATACGTCCTGACCCCTTCCAAAACCCCCGACATCAATCAGGAAGTGCTTATTGCCACCAAACTTTTTGAATTGGGACTAGAAACCTTTCACGTCCGGAAACCCCGCTATTCAACAAAGGAGTTAAGCAACTATCTCGAAAAAATCCCAGCCCGGTTTCACAACCGCGTGGTGATTCATTCTCACCATAACCTTGCCCTTAAATTTAATTTGAAAGGTATTCACCTTACTCATACCCACCTCAAAAAGAAGATAAGGCTCTGGATTAACCTCCGCTTGATTCGTTTTAAAAAGCCCAATATCACGGTCTCTACTTCATTTCGGAAACTTGCATCCCTCTATGAAGAAGAAAATGTTTATCACTATGTATTCTTATCCCCGATCTATGACAGTATCAGCGGCAAATTTCAGGCAGGGTTCAACGAGCATAGCCTAAAAGCAGCCATAAGCAAGACCCCGTTTAAAATCGTTGCAAGAGGAGGAGTGGATGGAAGCAAAATTGAAAATATCGTAGAAATAGGATTCGATGGCCTTATCCTGAACAGTTCCCTCTGGTCTTCCAAAGATCCCGTGCAATTTTATATTGATATTCTTAATAAATTTAAAGCACTCAACCTTACAGCCGAGTAATAAAAGGAATAAAAAAAGAAGGCCGCCCTCACACAAGGCGGCCTTTTACACACAGAAAATTCCTGTTTTCACAGGATTACCACACAAACCAATTATTAACTAGAGAAATTTATCAGCACCCACACACGATAACTGATATTCCATTCTAATCGGTAACAAAAGTACCTATAACTTTCTAAAATATCAAATTCGTCGACGTTTTTTTAATACTCATCTATGCAATAAACTGATTTATAGTTCATTAATTTTACTCTGAAGGAGACTTCATTTCACTGAATAAACATCCACACCCTTATCATTCTGTAGAAACATCCTCTCTTTCTCAATCCTGATACTGATTGCTGTGGAATCAGGGAGAGGGACCGTTTCATCCTCAAGCGTTTTAAAATTATAGGTTCTGATCTTCTTTCCCTCCAGATAGATGACCTTTTCCCCACTAACCTGGAACTGATTCAGTCCTTTTATAGGCAAGGTCTTAAAGTAAGCGCCATACACATCAAACACAAGAATTCCAGTTTCCGGGTCGTTCAGAAAGACCTTGTTATTTTGCTCCAGAAGGTAATTCGGGTGAAGGGAAATTCCGAGTAACTGGGAGATATTGCCGGTGGTTTTGTCCACTGCAATATCCGTGGAAGTCATATGAACCAGCTCAAAATTTGCAGGGTTATAAAACCAGTATCCACGGTCATAAGACATGCAGGAGAGGGTAACCTGCTCATATCCGTAATTTTGCAAAGGCACAGGGGGACCACTGATGGTTAACGTATTATCTAATACCACAAACTGGGCAAATGCCCGGTAGAAAACCAGAGGTTTCATTGGATCCGCAGCATCAACAAAGCTAATCGGACCCAGGGTGTTATCGCTGTAAGAATACAAGAAGCTTCCACTCGCATCATATTTCTCTAGCACCTCATTTTTGATCAGATATAGGTTTTGCAATTCATCGCTTGATATTCCATTCACCTTCCCATCAATATGTTTGATCATCGTGAATTTCCCTCCTGAAAACAGGCTCAGGAAAACAGATGCCAGACAGCTTAACCAGAATGAATACATGTGTTGGGATTAGATCAGTGGTTTATACTGTGCAGTGGCGGACCACATAGCTTCATTATTTCTTCTACATACTTACGTTCGTTACTTAACCTGGGCACTTTGTTTTGTCCACCTAATTTCCCTCTTTCTTTGAGCCAGTTATAGAAGCTTCCCGGTTTTAGAAAATGGACGATGGGTTGCCTCAATGCATAGTTATTAAATCGCTTGGCTTCATAATCGGAGTTCAGTGTTTTGAGGGTATTATCAAGAACCTCCACAAAAAACTCAGCTCTTTCCGGTGGGCGTTCAAATTCGATGAGCCATTCATGAGCTCCTGTATTCCCGTCATCCATATAAACCGGGGCCGCAGTAAAATCAAGCATAGCCGAATCGCTGCGTTCACATGCTATTTTAAGTGCCATTTCCGCATTGTCTATCATAAGCTCTTCTCCGAATGCATTGATAAAATGTTTGGTGCGTCCACTGATCCGAAAACGGAATGGATACAGGGAAGTAAACTTTATGGTGTCACCCAGCTTGTAACGCCAGAGTCCGGCATTTGTTGTAATGATAAGGGCATAATTGGTATCGGTTTTGACCTCATCAAGAGACAACGTTTTTCCATTTTCCTTCACCCATTCATCCGAAGTTTGAAACTCATAGTAAATTCCGTAATCCAGCATCAGCAGAAGATCATCTGAATCTTTCTGATCCTGGATTCCGAAAAAGCCTTCCGAGGCATTGTATAATTCCAAATATTTTACATTGGAAGACCGGAATATCGAACTAAACTGTTCCTTATATGGAACCAGGCTTACCCCACCGTGAAAGTATACTTCAAGGTTCGGCCATACATCTGAAATAGTCTTCTTTCCCGTACTTTCCAATATCTTCTTAAACAGAATTAACATCCAGGAAGGAACCCCGGCAACACTTGTTACATTCTCATTGATGGTGCTTTGAGTAAGCTTTTCCAGTTTCTCATCCCAGTTACCCAGCAAAGCAATCTCCAGACTTGGAGCTCTTAAAAACTCAGCCCACATGGGCAGGTTCTGAATGATGATGGCTGAAACATCCCCATGATGCGATTCATAATTATCAAAAACATCCTTGTTAAGTGTCCCTCCAAGTGCCAGGTTCTTTCCGGTAAATAGCTGAGCCTCGGGATAATTATTACAATGAATAGAAACCATATCCTTACCTCCGCGGTAATGACATTCTTCCAGAGATTCCTGACTGAGGGGTATGAACTTGCTTTTATCATTGGTGGTTCCCGATGATTTGGCGAACCACTTTACCTCCGTATTCCAGAGGATATTTTGTTCTCCCCTCCGTAATCTTTCAATAGAAGGTTTCAGACTTTCATAATCCTGTAAAGGAATGCGTTCACGAAATGCTTCGAGCGATTGAATATCTCCAAAACCATGTTTAATACCAAATTCTGTTTCTGTGGCGCTGGAAATCAACTTGAAGAGCCATTCATGCTGAACCTCGAGTGGATATCGCATAAACAACTCGATCTGGTGCATACGCTTGGTCATAAACCAGGATGCAATCGAATTGATGAATGGGGTTGGCATGTGAAGGAAATAGTTAGGATCCGGGCTTTGCAGCGGAAGAATTTCTTTTGTTGAACCAGGCAGCCATTTCCGGTAGACCAAGAGCATTAAAACACATATCCTTGCTCAGCATTCCTTTTCTTGCAGCACAGACTCCAAAATACATATCGTGGTAACCTTGTTTTTCATGCGCATCCGGATTGATAGAAATTTTTACTCCTTTCTCCAGGCAATAATAAATCCATGTCCAGTCAATATCCAGCCGGTAAGGATGAGCATTCAATTCCATAACTACTCCGTTTGCAGCACAAGCGTCAATCACCTTTGCATGATTAATAGGATAACCTTCTCTGGAAAGTAAAAGCCTTCCTGTAGGATGCCCAAGAATAGTCGTGTATGGGTTTTCAATCGCTTTGATCAGTCTGGATGTTGCCTTCTGCTCATCCATTTTCAAAACAGAGTGGATGGATGCTACAATAAAATCAAAACTTGCGAGAATATCATTGCTGTAATCCAATGATCCGTCGAAGAGGATATCCGATTCGATCCCTTTGAAAATGCGAAAAGGAGCCATGATTTTATTCAATTCTTCGATCTCTTTCTGCTGAGCCAAGACTCGGTCAGGCTTAAGTCCATTCGCATAAAAAGCAGACTGAGAATGATCGCACATGCCCAGGTATTCATACCCCAGCTCTCGGCAATATTCTGCCATTTCTTTCAGGGTATGGATTCCATCGCTCCAGTTGCTATGATTGTGCAGGATACCTTTCAGGTCTTTCGTCTCAATCAAGCGAGGCAATTTATGCTCCCTGGCTAACTCGATTTCCCCTCTCCCCTCTCTCAGTTCAGGTTCGACATACTGCATATTCATGGAAGCATAAATAGCCTCTTCCGATTCCGGGCTTTTCAGATTAATTGCTTTAGCTCCAAGCCCATCAAGGTGTGCTGCCGAACCGGTAGTTCGGAAAAGTTCTGCTGCAAACTCTTCCTTGCTACAATACAACAGTTCCAGGTTTAACCCGGGCATAACCTCGCTCTCAGAAAGGGTATAAAGTTTATCAGATCCGATCAGTATTTCCAACTTATCAACCAGAATATCCTTTCTCCGCATTTCTCCGGTAAGACTTACAAGCGATGTATGCAATTTTTTCTTGATCTCCTCCACCAGGTTAAGTGCATAAGATTCGAGTGATGCATAATGGAAGCGACCCTTGCTGGCCTGATTAAACTCAATAGCTTTTTTCACAGACTCCTGTGTCTTGGCCCCAAAGCCTTTCAGTTCCACTAATCGGTTTTCCTTACAGGCATATAATAACTCTCCGGGGCTTTCAACACCCAGCTCTTTCCACAACTGCGCAACTTTTTTCGGACCTATTCCCTTTATGCCCAGCATCTCTATCACACCCTTTGGAGTTTTTTCCAACAGTTGGTCCAGTTCCTTGAGGGTACCGGTTTCTTCCAGCTCCACAATCTTTTGAGCAATACCTTTCCCGATCCCCTCCATCTTTTCAAGCTCCGAAAGTGATTTTCCACTCAGAGACACATCCGTCTTATCCAGCCGGAATGCTGCATTTATCAATGATTTAACTTTGAATGGGTTTTCCTGATGAAGTTCCATCAGCTGAGCGGTTAGCTTGATGGCCCTTGCAATTGCTTCTGTTTCCATTTTTATTGAAAGATCAGGTCAAAAGGCATCCTTGCCTGGATTCCTCGGCAATTCAGAATTGCCCGAAGATTGCGATATTGTTCAAACTGAGGTCCGAGCACCTGTTGCATAATGCGGCTTTGCTCATCCAGTGCCAGGTCATTAAAGAAAGCCGATAACGGATCTTTCTGTTTGGGAAGGGATAATATCCCATACTTATCCATTTTGGCTTGCTTTGCAGCATAGGCTACCGCTTCATGGATTCCTCCGATTTCATCTACCAAACCGATTGACTTAGCATCCACTCCACTCCAGACCCTTCCCTGCCCAATTGCATTCACGGCCGAAGTATCCATCTTCCTTCCTGCGCCAACCTTCGTAATAAATTCGGAATAGACCCGCTGGATACCAGAAAGAATATACTTCGACTCATCGGCACTTACAGGGCGAAATGGAGTTCCGATATCAGCATGGTGATTTGTTTTTACCGTATCAATGGTTATACCCAGTTTATTATTAAACAATTTCTGCAGATTAGGCAAAATCCCAAACACTCCGATAGATCCTGTAATCGTATTCGGCTCAGCAAAAATCCGGTCTGCCGGACAGGAAATATAATAACCGCCGGATGCTGCCACATCACCCATGGAAACAATTACAGGTTTTGATTTTTTTGCGATCACCATCTCCCTCCAGATAACATCTGAAGCAAGTGCACTTCCTCCAGGTGAATTCACTCTCAAAACAATTGCTTTCACATGACTGTCGAGACGTGCTTCCCGAATAGCCCTGGATATTCGTTCTGAACCAATCGTTTTGTCATCTCCTTCTCCACTTTCGATCTGCCCAACCGCATAAACAATTGCAATTTTATTTTTAGACCAGGAATCCGTTTTGGCACCACCGGCCGCTTTGTGGTAGGCTTCCAGGGTTTGAAAATTTATCTGATCATTTTCTTTTCGATTTAACTTTTTGTTGATGGCTGCATAGACCTCATCCTGATAAGATAGTTCATCTACCAGCTTAAATTTCTTTGCATCTTCCGCCCCCTGCACCAGCAGGCTGTCTGCCATCCTGTTCAGCAATCCAACTGGAATCTCCCTTTGGGCCGATACGCCTTCCAGGATATGATTCCACAAGGAACTCACATAAGTAAGAGTTTGTTCCCTGTTATCCTTGCTCATTTTATCTAGATCAAACGGCTCTACAGCACTTTTGTATCTTCCATGCCTGAATATCTGGGCAGAGATTTCAAGCTTATCGAGCAATCCTTTAAAGAACATAATTTGGGCGCCAAGTCCTTTCCACTCCATTCCACCTGCCGGGTTTAGAAAAATCTTATCGGATACAGATGCCAGATAATAGGACCCCTGAGTATAGTTTTCTCCATAGCTGTATATAAATTTTTGAGATTTCTTGAATTCCAGAAGCGCATTCCGGATCTCCTCCAGTGTAGCCATACCGGAGGCCACGGAGGACAGGTCGAGGTATATACCCTTTATCTTGGAATCGGTCTTTGCTTTTTCCAAATCAGCAAGAATGTCGTTCAGACCCAGAGGAGGCTCTGAGGAAAAAGAAGAGAATGAAAAATTTTCAAAAGGGTTCTTGCCGGACCGCTCCACAATTTTTTTATCGAAACGAAGATGTAGAACAGAATTTTCAGTTACCGTTTCAACTTTATCCTTTGACTTAAGTACCCCCGACACTGCAGATGCGACAACACCAACTATGATTAGAGCTACAACCACAAGGGCTATGATAGCACCTAGAAAACTTCCGAGGAGGGATGTGAAAAAATTTTTCATGAATGATTGAATTTCTTTTGGTCAGAAGTGATTTTCACTTAAGATACAAACTTACAAAAATCAGGTTGAAAGATGAATGGGGCTAGCAAGAAGCCTGAGATATTTTTGAGGGGCCAGGGGAATTCTGTTAAATTTGAGCCTTATGCAGGTCGAGGAGATTTTTATTTCACTGGGGTCAAATACTGGAGCCAGAGAACTTATGCTTCAGGAAGCACTGCGGGAGATAGCCCTCCTGCCGGTAAAAATCTTGTCCCTTTCAGGTATTTATGAAACAGCTTCCTGGGGTATACCAGACCAGCCTCCATACCTGAATCAGGTCATTATGGTCTCCACAAACCAGGAGCCATCTGCATTGATGCAAAACCTGCTTCGAATTGAACAGAAACTAGGGAGGATCAGATCTGGAGAAAGATGGCATTCAAGAACCATTGATCTCGATATTCTGTTTATTGGCAATCTTATTCTCCAAACCCCTGCTCTCCAAATTCCACATCCAAGGCTGCGTGAACGACGCTTTGTTCTTGTGCCTTTGGGGGAGATCAGACCCTTATTCAGAGATCCTGTGACAAAAAAATCAATTCAGGAGCTGCTCAGGGATTGTCAGGACCCACTTTCGGTCTATTTATGGCCCATAGCGGGTAGCAGCATAAAGGGCTGAAATAGCAAGAATGCCGCCTCCCCTGCGGGTGAGGAATAAGTCTTTGATCTTAAACAAATTGCCACCCTTTTGAGGTAGGAACACAAAATAATTCCATTTCTTAAAAATTTGACTATTTTTGCAACCTAAAGTACAGAATTTCAATCTTAAACAAATTATTTTCGAACCAATTATTTTAAAAATGAAAAATAAAAATCTACACACCCTCGGAATATTATTTGTGGCTGCTGTGGGACTGGTTTCTTGCAACGGACTCGGCAAAATGGTTAAAAAAGCTGATTCCGTTACTTATACCCTTACTCCTCAACCGCTTGAAATGCATGGTGATACTGTTGCTGTAAATATCAGCGGCAAATATCCACCCAAGTATTTCGGTAAAAAAGTGGTGCTGACCGTTACTCCGAAATTAGGTGATCATGCTCTGGAATCTTTGACACTCGTCGGTGAAAAAGCTGCAGGAGCTGGAACCAAAATTGCTTTTAAAGCAGGGGGTAGTTTTTCATATAGCAAAAAGATCGCTTATACACCTGACATGAAGAATGCTGATCTGAAGATTAGCGCTACCGGTGTCGTTAAATCGAAATCCAAAGAAATTCCTGCCAAGAAGATTGGAGATGGAACCATTATCACACCGCTCCTCACTCAACCTGATGAAAAAGCAATCCTGGGTCCGGATAAGTTTGTGAAGGTATTGCCAGTGTCTGCTGAGCTTGAGATTTTCTTTATCATCAACGAAAGCACCGTACGTCCAAGCGAAATCAGCCGTAAGGAAACTAAAGACTTTAAGGCTTTTACTAAGAGAGCAGAAAATAAAGGATTTACTATGAAGGGAATGAGCGTTTCCGCTTATGCTTCTCCGGATGGTGAACTTTCTAAAAATGCGAATCTTGCTGAAGAACGTGCAAAACACACAATCAAAGCAATGATGGAGGAACTGAAAAAAGACAAGGTAAATGCAGGTAAAGACGAATCTTTCTATACCAAAGCAACTACTGCAGAAGACTGGGAAGGGTTCAAGAAACTGATGGAAGCCTCTGATATCAAAGACAAGGATCTTATCCTCCGTGTTCTTACCATGTATACAGATGGCGATCAACGTGAAAAAGAAATCAAGAATCTGTCTCAGACCTGGACCGTACTGAAGGAGAAAATCCTCCCAAAATTGCGCCGTTCTGTTTCTGTTCTGAACTGCGATTCTATGGCCCGTACCGACGACAGGATTTCTCAGCTTGCAATCTCCAGCCCTGACAGTCTGAATAACGAAGAGATCCTTTACGCTGCAACGCTCACCAAGGATCTGAACACCAAGATGAACATCTACAAAGCTGCTGAAAAGCGTTTCCCTAACGATTGGAGAGCTGCTAACAACGTTGCCTACATCGCACTTATGCAGAACAAAGCAGATGATGCACAAGCAGAACTTCAGAAAGCCGACAAGCTTTCTCCAAGTAATCCTGCTGTAATGAATAACATGGGTATCGTTTCCCGTTGGAAGGGTGACCGCAAAGCTGCAAAAGATTATTATGCTAAAGCAGGAAGCTCTACTGAAACATCTTACAACCTGGGTGTAATAGCAATACTGGATGGAAAATACAATGATGCCATTTCCAAAATGGGAAGTGCGAATACATTCAATGCAGCACTTGCCAAGGTTCTTGCAGGACAAGGTGATGCAGCTTCACAAACTCTTGACAATTCTCCTGGAAAGGATGATGCAATCTCCTACTACCTTAAAGCAATCATTGGGGCACGTACAGGGAAGACCGATATGGCAATCAGTAACCTGAAAGCCGCCATCGGAAAAGATGGTGCTTACAAAGATATGGCCCGTCTGGACCTTGAATTCTTCAAGCTTCGCGACAACGCTGACTTCAAGAGCATCACTCAGTAAATGCACTTGTTCTTTTAAAGAGAACGTTTTAAAAAGAGCGGAGAACCACAAGTTCTCCGCTCTTTTGTTTTTTGTAATTTTACAATATGCGATTCCGGAAACAGGTAGTCCTCCATATTTCCTTTCTGGTATTTTTGATTTCACTGCTATCCTTCAGACTCCAGCCGAATCCAGATCAGGATGATAAAAAGAAAGAACAAACGGGAAGCAGCAAAAAAGAAAAGAATAAGATTACAGACTCTCTGGTAGGCCTCCATCCTTACTATCTGGAAATGAAGGGGACTGTCAGCAAGACCAAAGTAGAGGCCACTTCCTCATCCAGAAAGCTTCATTTGGATAGTGCCAGAATCAAAGTTTTTGTTGACACTACCCGGCTCATCGCCGAGTATTACGCCGGAAAACACGGCGAGTGTAAGTTCAGACTCCCGTTAAACCGCAAGCTACGTCTGGAAATCAGCAAAGTCGGTTGTTTTAGTAAACTGATAGACATTGATACCCGAGTACCCCTGGAAATGAAATACGTTTACATCTTCCCTTTTGACCTTGAGCTGTATGAATTCATTCCCGATTTTAATCCCACTCCCTTACAACGTCCAGTTGCTAAAGTTAAATATGATGGGGACAAAAAGAATTTTGAATACGATCAGACGTATACGTCCAACATAAGCAGAGACATGAAGCTTCTTTACAAAGAGTATCAGGAGAAGTCTGTGAAGGAAGATAAGAAGGAAAACAAATAGTCAGAGAGCAAACTTTCTCCAGACCTCCCAGACAACGACCCCTACGCTTACCGCAATATTCAGAGAATGTTTAGTTCCCAATTGTGGGATTTCAATCACCCCGTCGGAAGCATCAATCACTGCCTGATCCACCCCGTTTACTTCGTTCCCGAAAACCAATGCGACTTTCCCTCCTTGTGCCGGCTCAAAATGGTTGAGCAAAATAGCATTTTGAGCCTGCTCAACGGCGTATACTTTATATGAACTGGCTTTTAACTCTTGCAGTGCTTCGAGTGTTGATGAGAAATATCTCCAACCCACACTTTCCGTCGCACCCAGAGCGGTTTTTCTAATTTCATTGTTTGGTGGTTGCCCTGTGATACCACACAGATAAACAGCTTCTAATCGAAAAGCATCGGCTGTGCGGAAAACAGAACCCACATTGTGCAGGCTCCTTACATTGTCGAGTACAATAATTACCGGAGTCTTACCTGCAATGCGAAACTCTTCCACACTCAGTCGGCCAAGTTCCTCATTCCTTGTTTTTCGCATACCTCTGCTTTTCGCAAAGATAGAAAGATGTCACTGATATGCTCAGATGCATAGTAGCTCATCAATTTGCCATAACTTCAGACTGCTTTCGGATAGATTCTTCATGAATAAGGTTATAAATCCTTTTGACAAATGATTTGCTCAATCCCATTCCCTGTGCAAGGCCAATCCGATCCCGTAACAACTCCTCCCATCGGTTCACTTGCAGAATACTGAGGTTATGTTTCTTTTTGTACTCCCCTATTTCCCTGGAATATTGCATTCGACGAAAGATTAGCTGGAGTAACTCCTCATCCGTTCTATTAATTGATGTGCGCAATTTTTGAAGCTCTCCTTTACCATCTGTTTTATCCATTTCAGGCAGTCGAACCCTGAGATTATCAAGAACCGATGCCAGTTCTGACGGGGTTAACTGTTGATCTGCGTCACTTAATGCACGGAGTGGATTAATGTGGGTTTCGATCATGAGTCCATCCATACCCAAATCAAGTGCTTTCTGGGCGACATATGGGATGAGTTCTTTGTTTCCACATATATGGCTTGGATCGCAGAGCATAGGTATGTTTGGAGCAAGTATCCTCATTTCAATCGCTAACTCCCATCGCGGATCATTGCGGAAAGCTTGTTTTTCGGGTTTGTGAAAACCCCGATGAATCGCAGTGATATGCTTCACACCTTGCAAATCCAGTCTTTCAATAGCACCCATCCATAAGCTTAGTTCTGCATTGACAGGGTTTTTAACCATGACCCTGACATTGGTTCCTTTCAGTGCCTGGGCTATTTCCTGAACCGAGAAAGGATTCACAGTGGTTCTTGCCCCGATCCAGAGGATGTCTATATTATGACGAAGGCATTCTTCAACATGCCTTGCATTAGCTACTTCCGTAGCCGTTTGCATGCCAGTGATTTCTTTAACCTTGCAGAGCCAGGGCAGACCTGCCGAACCAATGCCTTCAAAAGCATTCGGACGTGTGCGGGGCTTCCAGATACCGGCGCGGAATATGGCAGCAGGATTAATTTTCGCAATAGAAATGGCAGTTGCCAAAACCTGCTCTTCACTCTCGGCGCTACAGGGGCCTGCTATAAGAGTCATTTGCTGAAGATGTTCTTGTGTTTTCATGTTATTCAATTTTTTTTGTTTCTTGCTTTATGGATCATCTTATTTCTATGGAATCAGATCACGTTTATACTCTCCCAAAATTTTCACCTCCTCTGCAGTCCTGATAATTGCTTGAAGGCTTCGAAGAAATTTAGGGCGGTATGAAAATTCAACATCTGCATAAAAGCGAAACCTGCTTCCTTCAGGTAAGTAAACAGATTGGATGCTGGAGAGATTGAGTCCTTCACTACGAAAAATGAATAATATATCAGCCAAACTGCCGGCCTCATCTTTAAGGGTAAAGCTCAGGCTCGCTTTGTTCACATTCTCAGGCAAAACCTCTCCTTTGGAGAGCACCCAGAAACGGGTATAGTTTTGGGCATGGCTGTGAATATTTTCCTGGAGGATCTGCATCCCATATTCTTCAACAGCTTGGTATCCGGCAATAGCAGCGGTATCCAGCAACTTTAGATCAGCTATCTCCCGGACACAAAGAGCAGTATCTCCTCCTTCAACCACCTCCACTCTCTCGAGACTGTCGATAAATGATGCACACTGTAGAAGAGCCATAGGGTGAGAACATATCCTCCGAATCTCCGTTTTGTTTGTCTCCGGAATACCTATCAGATGAAGGGCTATCTTCCGGTATACTTCTGCCATCACTTTCAGCTTATGCTTAAGAACCAACTCATAATTAGGAAGAATGTTTCCTGCAATGGAATTCCCCATCGCCATTACGGTATAGTCAACACGGTTCGATGCAAGCGCTTCGCAGCTTTCTTCAAAGTTTTTGCAAAATATAATTTCGACTCCCGGTCCAAAATAGGTTTTCGCTGCTTCATCGTGAAAGGAAGCCTTGCTTCCCTGAATGGCAACGCGGATGTTTCTTAATTCCATGATCTTTTGATTTTGTCGTTCGTAATTTTCGCTCAGATAGTGTACAAATAAAAAGCGTCCCGGATTTTCTTCCGGGACGCTTTCCATTTTTTAGAACAAAACAGTCAACCCCCGTGGATGGTTCCAAAGAAGAAGAAGTAATAAGAAGAGAGAGTCAAACCCTTATTTTTCATGATCCAAAGATAGATCGAGAATTTAAAAATTCCAAATTTAATTTCATTATAATATACATTACAACTATAAATTTGTTAATATTCTTCAATTATTGAATAATTAGATATTTAATTCTGAAAACATGACTTATTGCAGGTTACAAACCAGGCAGAGAATTCGAAAATATCTCGCTATCTTCATATTCTTAATCAATTTTTGATTCCGGAACCCAGGATTAATCAGACGTACATGAAAACCCTTTACTCACATGCCGGCTTTTTGTTTACTGTAGTGCTGCTGTTTGTTTCTTCCTTTACCCAAGCTACCATAACGGTTACGATCACAGGAAACAACTGCTCTTGTGCAGGGGTCTGTAATGGCTCTGCTACGGCAACACCAACCGGAGGCACCCCTCCCTATACTTATTCTTGGACATCGGGAGGCTCGACCGCTCCCAGTACGAGTAATCTGTGTGCCGGAACCTATACATGTGCTGTCACAGACGGAGCAGGAGGTTCAGGAGCAGGAACAGTTACTATTACACAACCAGTTGCCCTTGCTGGCACTGTCACCACAGTCAATGCTTCCTGTACCGCACCTACAGGAACGGCAACAGCTTCGGTTACAGGTGGAACCTCTCCCTATACCTATTCCTGGGCGCCTTCACCAGGGGCAGGGCAAGGTACTGCTGCAGCTAGCGGACTAGCGGGCGGCACCTACACCCTTACCATTACAGATAAAAATAATTGCACCACAACCGTCACCGCCATCGTCAGTACAGATGCTGCTCCAACTGCTTCTATCACCAATACCCTTAATATTTATTGCTTTGGAGCTTGTACCGGATCTGCAACAATAACCGGAACGGGAGGAACCGTTCCTTATACCTACTCCTGGGCACCGGCTGGAGGAACAGCGAACAAAGCAACAGGACTCTGCGCCGGAACCTACACTGTAACCCTGACAGACCATAATGGTTGCCGGGTTTCTCTTCCGGTAAACATTTCACAAAACTCTGCACTGGCCATAAGCCCTTCTACTACAAATGCGAGTTGCAGTACCTGTCCGAATGGCACCGCTACCATTACCGCAAGTTTCGGAAATCCGCCCTATACCTATTCTTGGTCGCCTGGAGGAGCCATTACAAAAACCGACACTGGTCTTGTTCCAGGAACATACACCTGTTGTGTGACCGATGGAGCAGCCTGCCAGGTCTGCGAATATTCAATCACGGTGGGTTATTCCACTTCTATACTTGAATATCCGAATTATTCCTCCTTTAATGCTTTTCCAAACCCATTTGGAAATTCAGTTCATCTTGAATACAGTGATTTATTAAGAGAAGGAGAGCTCATCATTTCAGATGTTTTCGGGCGGGAAGTAAGGCATCTGCAAATACAATCGGGTTCAATGGATATTAATACAAGCGAACTGGCTAAAGGAATGTACATCCTTTGTGTTCGAAGCCCTCAGGGCTCAACAATGAAACGATTGATCCGGGACTAGAGAATCTTCAGACCGAAGCTTTTGCTGAAAGCTCAACAGCCCTGATCCTGGCAGCCAGAATTCCCTCTGAAAGGCCTTCTCCTACTTCCTTTTTATGAAATACTGAAAATGCAGCCTCCGTCGTACCCCCTTTTGAGGCTACCGTCTGGATTAATTCATCCAGTGATTTATTGGCATTATTGATGAGATGGAATGCTCCAAGCATGGTTTGCTTAACCAGCATTGCCGCAACAGGCTCCTCCATCCCCATTTCCTTTCCTGCTTCAATCATGGATTTCACGAGGTAAAAGAAATAAGCAGGTCCGCTTCCGCTAAGTGCAGTGACAGCATCCAGCATGTCTTCCTTCTCGAAAAATACGGTCCTGCCAGTTGTGGAAAGAAGATTCTCAACCTTTCGGATCTGATCCATGCTCATGTTTTTGTTCGCACTGAAACCTGTTATCCCCATTCCTATTTCAACCGGGGAGTTCGGCATTGCCCTGATAATATGTTTATGGTTAAGTAGAGATTCAAGCAAAGAGATTTTTATCCCCGCCATGATAGTCAGGAGGATCGTCTCTTTTCCAAGTACCGCTTTTAACTGAGGGGCAAGCTCGCGGATATCCTGAGGTTTTACTGCTATAATCATCATGTCACTGGAAGCAATCAGGGGATCTGCTGCAGTTACCACAGAACCTAAACCAAGGCTCTTCAGCTCTTCCTTCCGTTTCTCATTCTTTTCTACAAGTAATAATTCACCTGAGGTAACGATATTGTAGCGGAGGAAGGCACGTGCATATACCAGTCCCATATTCCCGCAACCAACGATAGTGATCTTCATTGTTCAGCTAATTAGGAATCAAATGTAAATATTATTTTCCGGGCTTATCTGACCTAAAATTGATCTGCGATAAGGTATACAAGGACCTTTTTACAATTATACTTGTTTATGTGAAAATACTGGACTAACTTGTACCCAACAGATAAATTTTCTTACATGAAAAAACAAATACTTTCATTTGGTCTATTGTTATTATTGGCGATCCCCGGAACGGCGCAAATTTATTATAAGGATGTTGCTCCTATCTTTATTTCCCGGTGTACGAGTTGTCATAATCCTTATGGGCATTTTTCAATGCTCAATTATACGGAGACTGCCCAATACAGCTCGATCATAAAAAACTATCTTCAGACTGGCAAGATGCCACCCTGGAGTCCAGACACTACTTACTCCCGATTTGATCATGAACGCCATATCAGTGCTTCTGAGAAAGCGGAAATCATTAGCTGGATTAATGGGGGTTCATTGATGGGTGATACCACTCTTGCTCCTGTTCCTCCGGTCTATGCCCGCTATAAGCTTCGTGGAACTCCTGACCTCGAGATCAAAGCTCCTGTTTTTACAAGCAATGCAGTGAGTTCCGATAGCTATGTTTGTTTTTCAATTCCTATGGGCCTCACCCAGGACCGGATTCTTCGGGCTTATGAAATTGTAGCCGGGAACCCTGCTATTGTTCACCATGTAATTGCAAATATTGATACTGCCGCTACCACTACAACCGATCTAAGCGGTACTTGCTACCAGGCACCTGGAAATTTCAGTATTGGTGGTTATGCACCTGGTGCTGAACCGACTGTTTTCCCTGGACAAGCCCCACTGAAAATCGGAATCCGAATCAAAGCAGGTTCCAAGATTGTATTGCAAGTGCATTATCCTACCGGCACCGGGGGACAGATAGACAGCACGAAGATCCGCCTCTATTTTTACCCAATTGGTGAAACAGGAGTCAGGCATGTGTATGTTACCACTCCTCTTCAGAACTGGAGTCTGGCCATTCCAGCAAATACCGTTACACCGTTCTCTGCTCACTACCCATCCTCAGGAACTACTGCTTACGCTATTTCTATGTTTGGGGCTTTTCCTCATTCGCATAAGGTATGTACCTCCATTGTTAATTATGCTTATTCTCCAACAGATACGATCCCTCTGATCCGGATTAACAACTGGGATTTTAACTGGCAGGGATATTATACCTACCAGAAGCTGGCGGTGATCCCTGCCGGGCATATCCTTTATTCAAAACATGTCTACGATAATACAACGGCAAACCTGAACAATCCCAATACCCCGCCCCAGCTGGTTATTGCAGGCACCAGTACTACCAACGAAATGCTTTTCGATTCGTATGAGTGGCTCGTTTATCAGCCAGGTGATGAGAATATAGACGTGAGCTCGCTTCTAGTAAACGACACCCTGCTCGTTGCAGGAATCAAACCTACCTTCATATCGGCAAGTGGAGAACTCAAAACTTATGCCTATCCTAATCCATTCAGTCAGGAAGTTACTATCGGGTATCAACTGAACAGCCCTTCGGCTGTAACCATCGATATTTACTCCATTTATGGACTGAAGGTGAAAACCATTCAAAGTCGTGCCGACTTCGCCGGAACACATATGCTAACCTGGGATGGAAGAAATAATGAAGGAGGAAGACTTCCGTCAGGGACCTATATTTACTATATAAAGGCGGTGGGAAAACAGGCCTCTGGTAAACTCAGCCTGCAGCCGGATTGATAAGACTATAACGAGCGTAAATAAAAGGGGCTGAAAATTTTCAGCCCCTTTTTTATTTAGTTAACCGGCATAACAATAGGTACATCCCTTTTCCTGAGCTCTCCCCAGAGCCCAAACGCCGGATGGTACCAACTGTATATCGTGAAGAATATTTTCCTTCAGCTCTTTCTTAACCTCATGATCTTTAAGTTTCATATCCGCAGCAATCTTTTCAGACCATCCTCCAAGTGCTTTTTCACAGACTCCAAACAAGACCCCATGTTTCATCAACTTATCGATAGACTTATCCGGGTAACAATCATCACCTTCCTTGGGTTTCCAAAACATGTTACGGATAGCAGGAGCTTTCGTTAACGGGTCAGTTATTTTTAACATCTCTCCGAGTTTGAATTTTTCCCACATTTCATCTTTGAGAGCAAGAGCAATCCCTCCGCTCCGAAGCACTCCCACTACTCCAAGTTCATCATCTGGAGTTCCTGTATCGTTGTTTGTGGAAAGAAATGCATCCATAGAAAATAAATAGTGTCCATCACTCACCCGGGTGATGTCAAATACCATTTTGTGCTTCCCCTTGATTTTGTCAATCCATTCTTCAGCTTCGCTCCTTAGCGCCGCCTTGTTCGAAATTGTTGATTCCGGTTTGTATGCCGATAAGATAGGAGCTAGACTTAGTGCTGCTGCCCCAGCTGCGAGTTTACCGATAAAGTTTCTGCGAGTATTCAGATTTTGTTGATTGTCCATAGCTATTGAAATCGGATATAATTGAGGTTCACCCAAAGTTAGTAACCTTTTGTAATTTTCGTTAAATCTCTTGACAATCCAGATTTATCTCCTTATCTTTCAAATAAGTACTCTTTCGACCTCCGAGCATACCGCATACCCGACACACGAGTCCGGTTATTCTAGATTTTATCTGCATTTTATTAAAACCTGGGAGTTCCCAGGCTACCTAAAGACATAAAATAAATTTCAAACTTTCGCTCCATGGCACTGATGGAATATATAAAAAAGGTTTTTAGCCTTTCGGGAGATGAAGGGGCACGTGAACCGGGCTCCTCCCGTTCAGGAATGAAGGGTACTGAGCCGGACGAACTGCTCGGTCGCTGGCATTCGGAGGATGATGGGAGTGGCCTTCATTATATCTGGGGCTCTTCTCTGGAACTGAATGAAGATGGAACAGGGATCTACAGCTCCTGGGGAGATACTGATCCAGATAACAGCGGTGATTTCCCTATCTCCTGGACCCGTAATGGCAAACAAAAGATTAAGATAAGGTTCGGTGCTTATGCCGACTGGGAGCAAATAGATTACTCTATTTCCCCACATACAGGACCGTATGGAAATCCCCAGGAAAAGCTAACCGATACGAGAGACCGGACAGACAGCACTCATAAAGAAGGGTTCTGGATTGTAGGTGGTGGATTGTTTAGAGAGAAATAAGCTTTTAGCAGGCCCCCATTGCAACGCTCCTAATGGACTCCTTCCATAGAAACAACTGCGTTCCGGCTTCTGCGCTGGAAGATGATCAGCGGAATGCAACAGAGGAAGAAGAGGCCGATCACATAAAAGCAATCCATATAAGACATGAGCATACTCTGGCGTATCACCGTGCCTTCCATTACGCCGTTGGCCATTGACTGAGCTTGTGTTAGGGTATAACCCCGTGACACAAATCCCTGTACGATCATATTAATTCGATCGCTCGCAGCAGGTTCATATGCACTGATGTGAGGTAACAGATTCACCCGGTGAACCGACATCCGGTTATGAATGAATGTGGTCATGAGCGCAACACCAAACGAACCACCCAACTGTCGGATCATATTGTTAATACCCACTCCCTGAGCCATATCCTTTCCTTTAAGTCCGGATAGACCCATTGCGGTGAGCGGTACAAAGAGGCAACCCATTCCTATTCCACGCATCATCAGTGGCCAGAAGAAATCCGATTCCCCCGAAGCAAGTGTAGATCCACTCAGCATTTTGGTGAACAGGAAGAAAACACCAAAACCGATGGCAGCCATGATTTGAGGCGGAAACTTTAACTTGAGCAGATTCCCTACCATAGGCATGATAAAGATTGTAATCAGACCAGCGGGTATCATCAGCTCTCCGGTTTGCTGAGCCGAAAAGCCAAGGAGGTTCTGGCAAAAGATCGGAAAAACAAATACCGAAGCATACATTCCAAATCCTAGAATAAAAGAAAAGACAAGTCCGAATGAAAATGACTTATCCTTCATAATCCTGAAGTCCACTACCGGATAGTCGATACTTAATTCCCTCCAGACAAAGGCGAATAAAGACAATATGGACAAAACGGTAAGTACGATGATGTAATTCGTGTCGAACCAGTCTTCTGTTTCACCACGCTCCAAAAC
The DNA here is from genome assembly GCA_003153435.1 of Bacteroidota bacterium. Classification (GTDB taxonomy): domain Bacteria; phylum Bacteroidota; class Bacteroidia; order Palsa-965; family Palsa-965; genus Palsa-965. The sequence continues at coordinate 12,561 of PLYR01000084.1, read as the reverse complement.
AATCTGCAGAGCACCAATACCTATGACAAGGAGGCCTATGCCCAGCCAGTCCACACGGCTGATCTCCTTTCTGTCTGCCGACTCGCTGATAAAAGTTAAGGAAAGCAACGTAGCAATTATTCCAAGAGGAAGGTTTACATAAAAAATCCAGGGCCAGGAATAATGATCAGTAATAAAACCACCGATGGTTGGACCGAAGGTTGGGCCTAATACTACTCCCAGTCCAAAAATAGCGGTAGCCATTCCCCGGTCTTCAGGTTTAAAGGTTTCAAACAAGATCGACTGAGAGGTAGAAAGAAGAGCCCCCCCTCCTATTCCCTGAATAAAGCGGAAGATTACCAGTTGCCATATATTATGTGCATTCCCACAGAAAAAAGAAGCGACTGTAAAAATGAGGATTGACACGACAAAATAGTTTCTCCTGCCGAACTTAGAGCTGAGCCAACCTGTCATCGGAAGGATGATTACGTTTGCAACCGCATAAGCGGTAATGATCCAGGCAACATCTTCCAAAGTAGCCCCCAGGTTACCCATAATCTGAGGAAGCGAAACGTTCACCACTGTGGTATCAATCATCTCCAACAAGGAAGCCATGACCACCGTAATGACGATGATCCATTTCTTAAAACCTGTTGGATATTGAGGAATGGTCACTATTCGTATCTTTTAATGTTCAGAAAGAAATCAATTCGTTTTCACACCCGAAACAACCTCATCAATATTGACCGTTACATTCACGCTCAGGCCTGGTTTTAATTTGGAGAGCAAATCTTTATCAGCATCGGTCTTCAGTCTGATTTTAACCGGCACACGCTGCACTACCTTTACAAAGTTTCCCGTGGCGTTGTCGGGAGGCAGCAGGGAGAAACGAGCTCCTGTTGCAGGAGAAAAGGAACAGACATATGCTTTTATCACTCTGTCTTTGAAGGCATCTATACTCACATCCACGGCTGTACCCGGTTTCATGTCGGCAACCTGTGTTTCCTTAAAATTAGCTACCACCCATATATCCGAATCGTTTACAACCGTGAAGAGGGCTTGTCCGGCCTGAACAAATTGTCCAGGTTGAACTGTCTTTTTAGAGATCACCCCGCTTTGCGGAGCCGTAATCGTTGCATAGCTGAGCTGTAAATTCGAAAAATCCAAATCCGCCTGTCTCTGCTTAACAGCTGCATCCGCCAGAATTACTTGCTGTTGCAATGCATCAGCCTGGCTCTGGCTGGCTTCCGATTGTTTTTTTACTAGTTCCATTTGTGCCTCTGCACTTTCCTTTTCAGCACGGGCTGCATCGAATGACTGCTGAGTGATTGATTTTTCGGCAAGCAATTTTTCATATCTACCATAATCCTGAGTGGCCCTCCATAAACGTACGGTGGCAGCTTCCATATTTGCTTTGACAGCTGCAACTGTTGCAGTGGCTGAAACGATATTGGCTTTCGCAACCAATACACTTGCATTGGCACTTTCCACAGCAGCCTTCGCCTGATCACATTTTATTTTCAGGTCACGTTCATCGAGCGTGATAATCACCTCCCCTTTTTTCACTCTTTGATTTTCATCAAAACGAATTTCGTTGACGTAACCGGAGACACGGGGAAGCACCGGACTGATATTTGCTTCCAACTGCGCATCGTCGGTACTGATATGGTGTTGCGAGTACATGTAGGCCTTTACTCCGAAAAAACCTCCCACTGCAACCACTGCAAGCAGGATAAAGGGGAGTAATTTTTTCTTTTTAGGTGCTTCTTCTTTATTTTCCATACTATAGAATGTAACTTATTATTACTGATTAGATCCTGTTGATTTTAACAAATGATTATAGGCAATTTCTGCATCAGCCCTTGCGTAAGTCAGGTTGAGCTTGGCCTGGAGCAGAAGCACGTTTGCATCGAGCACATCGCTCAGCAATGCTGTATTGTTATCATACTTCGATTGCAGGGTCCGGGAGTTTTCAGCGGCCTGCACTACCGAACGGGAAGCTACTTCGATTTTTTTCTGACTTTCTTTGTAATTCACAAAATCCTGGTTCACTTCCATCCGTATATTATCTGAAAGCAGATCATTCATTTCTGTAGCCTGATCGATCATAAATTTGGCTTCATTCGCCTGGTGTTTAGTGGTGTATAAAGAAGTCAGGTTCCAATTAAGATTTATTCCAACATCCCAGGTATCATGAAATACATCCGCAGGTGGGATATAGCGTGGATTGGGATTGGCATAATAATAGTTTGCACCCACATTCACGGTTGGAAGAATCGTTCCTTTAACCACTTTCAGGTTCATTTCTGAAGCTTTCTTGCGGAAGTCTGCTGCCTTCAGATCACTTCGTTTATCAAAGGAGGTCTGGAGGTAGTCAGGGAATTTTTTGAAATCCCGGGCCTTAAACAAATCGACTGAATCAATCTCTATCTGCGTTCCTTCCGGCAAACCGGTCATGACACTGAAGTTATAATTAGCAATCTGGAGGTTACTGTTAATATCCACCTCCGAAAGTTCTATGTTAGAGCGTTGAAGCTGTGCACGAAGCACATCATTATGGATAGCCAATCCTTGCTTTTCCATATTCTCGATTTCTTTTATGCGCTCATCCGCCTGAGCCAGCGTTTGCTGAATCAGAAGTTTGGATGCCTGGATCTTATACAAATTATAGTAGGCATTAATGATGTTGTAGATTATTTCCGACTTATCCTTTTCATAATCCAACTTAGATGCTTCCAGAAGATACTGCTGACTCATCAATCCGTTTTTCAACCGAAAACCGTTGAAGACACTTTCATTAATCGAGGCCCGTGAGGTATAATCATTAACCAGAGTCGGAAAGAATACTATTGGCTTCGTGTTCGGTGCAATCTGGAAGGCGAAAGGAGTTATATCACTCAGACGGGAATAACCAGCCGATACATTCAAAGAAGGCAATACCATATCCTTGAGTTCCACGTATTTGGCGTCGGCAATTGCAATTTTACTTTGTGAAATTTTAAGAGAACGGCTTTGTTCCTGTCCAAGCTTGATCGCTTCGTCCAGCTTCAGTTTCTTCGACTGAGCCTGAAACACCAGAGGAATCAGAATGAAAATGAAAAAAATATTGCGTTTCATAGTTTAAATAGTACAAACGTTTGTTTAAATGCTACCCTTTCAAAGCCGGAGTCAAATGAGCTTTCATCAGATCATGCATGTGCTTCTTGACTCTCTTTTTATTGGTTTCATCGGTAATGGAAGCTTTAGTGCCCTTGTCTCCAATCATGCGGCAGGAGAGGTTTGAACATAAGGTTAGTTTGGAGATGGTCCCGACGAGGGTTACCACAGTTAACTCTGCATCGACCTTTCTGAAAATCTTTTTCTTAATACCCTCTTCGATGATACTGGACATTTCTCGGGTGTTCTGGAGGATGATATCCATAATCGCTTCCGTTATCCAACCTCTCTGATCGAGCGAAAGTTCACGGTACATAATCCGCTGAAAGCCCACATTACCAAAGATCTTATCGACATAATGGTCGATCACCAGTTCAATTTTTTTCCAGGGATCATGTTCTTTGGCGTTGATAAATTTCAGCGCCATGGTAGTAGCTCCGGCTCTTCTTTCAACCATTGCCTGAAAGAGTTTTTCCTTGGAACCGAAATAATAAGATACCATCGCGATATTCACACTGGCCTTAAGGCTCAATGCCCGGATAGAGGTACCTTCAAACCCCAGGTGGCCGAATAGTTCTTCGGCGGCATCCAGTATTTGTTCCCTTTTATCTGCGGACATGGTGAATAATTTCGGTAAAGTTAAACAAACGTTTAATTGATTTCCTAATTATTTCATTGATTTTTCATAACGGCTTGATTTTAAGTCGTTCCCACAAACACTTTCCTCGCCACTGAAGAGGGGATGGATTCAGTATGGATAATTTTTTGAACACCCGTTCATAAAGATTTTCATCTGATCCGGGCATCCTTTGTATTTTAGCGGTCCATGGCTAAAACCCGTACCGCAACAAAAAGCGATCCTGCTGATAAAGAGACTCCTTTGATGAAGCAATTCAATCAGATCAAAGGGCGTTATCCGGATGCGTTGTTGCTATTTAGGGTAGGTGATTTCTATGAAACCTTTGGGCAGGATGCCGTAAAGGCAGCCGGCATCCTGGGTATTGTTCTTACCCGACGGGCTAATGGGTCTGCCACTTTCATTGAACTTGCAGGTTTTCCATATCATTCCTTAGACAGTTACCTGCCACGCCTGGTGAGGGCCGGTCAAAGAGTTGCCATTTGCGACCAACTGGAAGATCCTAAGCTGACAAAGACGATTGTTAAACGCGGAGTTACAGAACTTGTAACCCCCGGAGTTTCTTATAATGATAAAACGCTCGACCACCGCAGCAATAACTTCCTTGCCAGCGTGCATCTGAGCCCTGCGCTTTCAAAAGGAGATCAGGGAATATGTGGGGTGAGCTTTCTGGATGTTTCAACGGGAGAATTCCTTGTAGCCCAGGGCAAACCCGATTATATTGATAAACTCCTTCAGGGCTTCAGACCCAATGAAATTCTTTATCAAAAGAGCACCCGAAAACTGTTTCTGGAATATTTCGGGGATAAGTTCTATATCTATGGGCTGGAAGATTGGGCCTTCACTTCTGAATTCGGAAATGAAAGCTTGCTCAAACATTTCGGAACCAAATCACTGAAAGGGTTCGGTGTTGAAATGCTTGACAGCGGAATCATAGCAGCAGGGGCAGCTCTACACTATCTTGCCGATACTCAACACGATAAAGTAAAACATATCAATACCCTTTCCCGCATTGAGGAAGAGAAGTATGTATGGCTCGATCGGTTTACCATCCGGAATCTTGAGTTGTTTGGTTCTCAGAATGAGAATGCCAATACACTCATTAATGTAATGGATGCTACTGTTTCTCCGATGGGCTCCCGAATGCTTAAACGTTGGATGGCCCTTCCTCTGAAAGACAAAACACTCATTGATGAAAGGCTGGATAGTGTGGATCATTTTCTCCGGCATCAGGAAATAGCGGATACGATTGCTAACGAAATAAAACAAATCGGGGATCTTGAAAGAATTATTTCGAAAGTAGCTACTGCACGCATCTCTCCGAAAGAGACGGTTCAGTTGAAAAGAGCTCTCTCCTCCATCGGACCCATCCGGAACATTCTAGTAAATACTTCCATACCTGCCTTGAAAAAGATTGCAGAGCAGCTCAATCCCTGCCAGGGCATAATCGACCGTATTGAAAAAGAACTCCAGCCCGATCCTCCATTCCTCCTGGCAAAAGGAAATGTGATTGCTCAGGGAGTTGACCCCGAACTGGATGACCTCCGCGCCATTGCATTTTCCGGGAAAGATTACTTGCTCCAGATTCAGCAGCGGGAATCCGAACGAACAGGTATCCCGTCGTTGAAAGTGGCTTTCAATAACGTATTCGGATATTATCTCGAAGTGACTAATTCGCATAAGGATAAAGTACCGGGCGATTGGATGCGTAAACAAACGCTCACCAATGCAGAGCGCTACATCACCCCTGAACTGAAAGAATATGAGGATAAAATTCTGGGTGCTGAAGAAAAGATAGCAACGCTTGAAGCCCGGCTCTTCAACAATCTGGTGCTCTGGCTAAGCGATTACATAGAACCGGTACAGCTCAATGCAACGCTTATTGCAAGAATCGATTGCCTTTTATCCTTTGCTACGGTGGCATTGAAAAATAATTATGTCAGGCCTCACCTGAATGAAGACAATACCCTTTCTATCAAAGACGGAAGGCATCCGGTCATAGAAAAACAGCTTCCTACCGGAGAAGATTACATAGCCAATGATGTGTTCCTGGATACTGCAACACAACAGGTGATCATCATCACCGGGCCCAACATGTCGGGGAAATCGGCTCTGCTTAGGCAAACCGCATTGATTGTATTGATGGCTCAGATGGGATCTTTTGTACCGGCGAAGCATGCGGAAATAGGACTGGTCGACAAGATATTTACCAGGGTAGGGGCGTCAGACAATATTTCATCCGGCGAATCAACCTTCATGGTGGAGATGAATGAAACAGCCAGCATTCTCAATAACCTGAGTGACCGAAGTCTGATCCTCCTGGATGAGATCGGTCGTGGAACAAGCACCTATGACGGAATCAGTATAGCTTGGGCCATTGTAGAATATCTGCATGAACATCCAGCCGCAAGAGCCAAAACCTTATTCGCAACACATTATCATGAACTGAATGCCTTAGCTGACACCATGAAGCGGGTCAAGAACTTTAATGTATCCGTTAAAGAAGCAGGGAATAAAGTCCTTTTCACACGTAAACTGACACCGGGAGGAAGCGCTCATAGCTTCGGAATACATGTTGCTAAAATGGCCGGAATGCCTGTGAAAGTATTGAACCGGGCCAATGAAATACTCAAACATCTGGAGAATACACATGGCAGCGCCGAGCTCAATTCCAAAAACACTGGAAGTGAGGAAGGATTCAAAAAACTAAAAGGTGACGATCTCCAACTGAGTTTCTTTCAACTCGATGATCCTGTGCTGGAACAGATCAAGGAGGAAATCAAAAAGACTGATTTGAATATCCTCACTCCTATCGAGGCACTTATGAAATTGAATGAAATCAAGAAGATGATTGGAGGTTGAGCATAGCTCCCCCGCTTTTGATTTTACATTCCTCCGGAAGATACAAGCTTGGCAATAAAGAAAGCTGCTCCTGCCGCAACGGCACCGATGAGCGTGGTTTTGAGGGCTCCCGACCATGGACTTTGCCCGGTTGCTTTACTCTTTAAATAACCAAATACCGCCAAGGCCAGAATGGTTACTCCAACTGAATAATAAAGCCCATGAACAGGTGTGGATGTGAAAAAATAGGATGCGAGAGGTACAAATCCCCCGAATATATAAGCACCGGCAATGGTCATTGCAGAATTGCGAGCTCTGTTTGCAGCAGGCATCTCCAGGCATAACTCAAACTTCATCATAAACTCAACCCACTTATCTTTATCTAAAGCAAGTTCATTCACAAAGTCCTTTTTTACCCGATCTGAAATTCCATAATCATTTAATATATCCTCGATCTCCTGCTTCTCCCTTTCAGGAACACGCTCCACTTCCTCATATTCCCGCTTCTGTTCCGCAAAATAATGATCATACTCCGTTTTACCGGCCAGATAACCACCCAGTCCCATTGCTATGGAACCCGCGATGATTTCGGCAATTCCTGCAGTGATAATAATTGTATTCGTGCTTACCGCTCCGCTCAAGCCGGCAGTCAGCGCAAAAGGTACGGTAAGTCCATCAGACATTCCGATAACGATATCCCGTATCCGTTCTGAACCCTGAAAATGATGTTCTGTGTGATGCATAGGAGCTAAAGTATAAAACTAAATAAATAATAAGGATCAGATGCTCCCAGGACTCAACCAAAGAGTAAAAACAATACCCAATCCATTGGCAAAAATGATCGCATAATAATAGTTAGAACGCCCGGAGACCGTAATCAGACCAAAAATACCGAGGACAAATGCAATGCAAAACTGAATACGGGTCACCAGAAAGGCGATGGATATATAGGGGCCTATCGAATCCTGGCGGTCTTCATCCTCTTGTTTGGCCATTTCATACTGGCTCATGGCTTCTTCAAATCGCTCCTTTGCATGGGCTCCCTTTTCAAAGTCACTCATGGAAGGAGCGCTGTTCGGATGCGTGGCGAGCCTTACCGTGCCCGTGAAAAGAATCAGAAGCACCGTCATAAACATACTCAGATAGAGCGGAAATATTCCAAACCGTTTCTTCCTCTCGCTTCGGTTAATGAGCAAGAGGTTAAAAATAATCAGGATGACAGCGGCCAGAATGATGTATAATAACATAGGTAGGGCAAAACTAAGTGATTCGCACGGCTTACAGAATACCTCCGGAAAATAATTTTATATAATCCGGATCTGCCTCCGTATGCTTTCCTCCAGGGATATGAATGTTTCTGTCCGTTGTACCCCTTTGATGACCTGAATCTTTTCATTCAGCACTTCCCGAAGATGCCTGGTGTCGCGGCAGATTACCTTTGCAAACATACTGTAGGTACCAGTTGTATAGTGCATCTCCACCACCTCTTCTATCTTTTCCAGTTCCCTAACCGCATCTCTATACTCCGAAGCCTTTCCCAAGAAAATACCCAGAAAAGCACAGACATCATATCCTACTTTACCAGGATTGATATTGAGGTAATTTCCTCTAATCACACCAAGCTCCTCCAGTTTTTTCATCCTAACATGAATTGTACCCCCTGATACCACCAGCTTTTTGGCTACCTCTGTATACGGAGTACTCGCATCATTCATCAGGATTCCCAGGATCTGTTTATCCAGTTTATCAATTCCTAAATCTTCCTGTCCTTTTTGATCACTCATTTGCATTAATTTTAATATTATCAATTATATTTTGACAATATAGCAATAATTATTCAATTATTATGATTTATTTGTATAATAATCAAGCCATAAATACATTTGTCGTAATAGAAGTGAGTAATAATACTTAAAACAACGAATACCATGTGCGGAATTCTAGCCGTTATCGGCAAAAAAGACAAAGTCAGGATTCAGGAACATTCTTCAAGAATGCGTCACCGGGGACCTGATGAAAGAGATATCCTGGTTATGGAAACAGGAACGCTCAGTCACGAGCGACTTGCCATCACGGACCTCAGAACAGGACGTCAGCCTATTAAAGGAACGCGAAATACTGCCGTAGCCCATAATGGTGAAATATATAACTACAGAGAGCTGGAAGAATCGGTTTTGAATAATAAATATCCCTGCCGGACAAAATCAGACAGTGAGGTCATCGTACATCTTTATGAAGAGTACGGCACCCAATTCTGTAATCTGCTGGATGGAATGTTCGCTTTCGTGGTCCTCGATGACGACCAGAAAACATTCATGGCAGGAAGAGATCCGATCGGGATCAAACCCCTTTATTATGGAACGGATGAGGCGGGAGACCTGTGGTTTGCTTCAGAGATGAAAGTGATCTGCGACATCTGTACAACTTTCGAAGCTTTTCCTCCGGGCCATTATTATACTCCTGAAACCGGGCTTGTCAGATATTATATACCTAAATGGGAAACACAAAAAGCAGAGGATACAGATACCTCTTCCATTCGCTCTCTTCTCGAAGCTTCGGTTGCCAAAAGAATTGACTGCGAAGTGCCTTTCGGAGTCCTTCTTTCCGGGGGATTGGATTCCAGTCTCATTGCATCCATCATGCAAAGACAGATGAAGAACACCGGAAAAGACCTGCATTCTTTTTCCATAGGTCTCAACATGGAAGCTCCCGATCTGAAAGCAGCTGCTGAAGTGGCTTCTTTTCTGGGTACTAAACATCATCAGGTTTTATTTTCTGTAGAAGAAGGAATTGAAATCATAGAGAAACTGGTCTGGCACCTTGAATCCTATGATGTAACCACCATACGTGCAAGTACGCCCATGTACTTTCTCTCCAGATACATCTTCAAACAGGGGATCAAAATGGTGCTTTCGGGAGAAGGTGCGGATGAAATATTTGGAGGCTACCTGTACTTCTACAACGCTCCCGGTGATGAAGAATTTCAGGAAGAAACCAAGCGAAGGGTTCGGCTGCTCTCCACCGCCGATGTCCTCCGGGCCGACAAATCGACCATGGCCAACTGTATTGAAGCAAGGGAGCCTATGCTGGACAAGGATTTCATTGAAAAAGTAATAGGACTCAAACCCGAACTGAAACGCCCTTACCGAAAAGGAAACGGATCGGAAGGAAGAATTGAAAAATATATTCTGCGCAAAGCCTTTGACGACAAGCAGAACCCTTATCTCCCGGATTCCATTCTATGGAGACAGAAAGAACAGTTCTCCGATGGGGTTGGATACAGCTGGATTGATGGACTGGTTGCGCATTGTGAAGCTTCAGTGAGTGATGCAGAATTCGCCCGTGCTTCCAAGCTCTTTCCATACAATACCCCGGAAACAAAAGAAGCCTTTTATATCCGGCGCATCTTCCACAAGCATTTTCCGGAAGATGCCAGTGCCAAGACCGTACACAAATGGGTTCCAAAATGGCAGAAGAATGCTGATCCTTCCGGACGAGCGAATCAGATCCATGAGGCTTCATTGGAGTCGGTAAATGCTTAATTAAAAATTACATGATCCCACATCGCGTGGGTTTAATAAAAAAAGGAGATGGACATCAACAAATCAGGGGCTACCTTTTCCTCGATTGTAGGGATAGGAGTCAAACTCAAGAAAAGAAGTGAAGAACAAAAACAGGAATACCTCTTCCTGAACAGAGGGGTGAATGCGGTCTGCCCGATAGACCTGAAGGAGGTTGTATGCAAGATTGATTTCAATACTCCCCGGATCCAGGTTTATCCTCCCAACAAAGGAATGCCGGAGCTACGTAAAGCCATCAGTGAAGAATATTTTGGGGGCCTCTCAGATCCTGATCAGATTTCTATTGTACCAGGAGGGATGCCCGCTATTGATCTGACGATACAAACACTCAAGCTTGATAAACTTTATTTTGCTGATTACTTCTGGGGAAGCTATGCCAAGGTGGCTAAGATAAGGGGGATAGAAACGGCCCATTACTCCTCCCCAGCCGACCTGATCCGGAAAATCAAAGCAGAACCTCCTGAACGAAAAGTGGCAGTGCTCATCTGCGATCCGAATAATCCGGTAGGAGATAAAATGGATGATGATAACCTCGTTCAATGGATCCGTGCGTTGAATAGTCTCGGTGCAGCCGTACTGTTCGACAGCCCTTACCGTCGTATCTATTGCGGCAAAGAAGATCCTCTGTTCAGGCAAATCAGCGCTCTTGAAAATGTAATCATCCTCGAAAGCTTCAGCAAGTCTATGGGGCTGAGCGGACAACGGATAGGATTCATCCACTCCATGAATGCTGAGTTCAACGAAGAACTGAATATCCGAATCTTATATAGCGTAAACGGGGTCAATGCCTTTGCGCAGGAGCTGATCTATCTTCTTTTGACCACAGAAGAAGGAAGAAAAGCAGTACAAAACTTTCGGAAGAAAACAGCAGAAGAGATCGGTAAAAACATAGCCTGGTTAAAGGAACAAGGCTTGCTGGCCAAGCAACTTTATACAAAGAACAAACCGGTTGGAATATTTGCGGTCGTGAATAAATCGGAAGAAGAACTGCTGAACTACCGGATCGGAAGTGTATCTATGAATTACTTTACTTCTCTGAAGACCAGCGAGACCGCATCCATGTCGAGGATTTGTGTTTCTGTTCCCCACGAAACCTTCGTTCGGTTCTTTGCTCCGGTTCTTTCCCGGGTTTTAGAGGCGCAAGCTTAAAGCTTCGAGACAACCATACTTATTATTCTCCGTGGAAAGCCTTGGAAATCTCTTTCTGAAGTACTTATTTCCCTGTTTTTCAGACCCAAAGAACATTTTAAGGTGGAATTGAGAAAAATACTTAATTTTACGCCTCGTTCATTTTTTAAGCGAAAGTAGCTCAGTTGGTAGAGCGCGACCTTGCCAAGGTCGAGGTCGCGGGTTCGAACCCCGTCTTTCGCTCCAGTCACAGTAAGGCCTTCCACTCTGAAGGCCTTTTTGCTTCACTCCAGTTTGCAAATATTTTCTTTCTTACGGGTAAGAATAACCTATTTTATGTATTCCTGCATAGCAGTGCATGTTCCTTGCAAAGATTCAGAAATAAATAATCCTTTTCATACCACTTTTTTAAATTAGTGATGGCTGATTCAGCCAATTGGGTATGAAGTCCTGCAGGGCTTTGGTGCATGTTTAGTGAGTCTCGGGGCAAACTGATAGTTGGAGGCAACCCGGTTTTTATTTTCAATATTTCAAAATCACTTTCTAGGCTTTCTTGAAAGCCAATGAAAAAGATATCGCTTAACCGGCTATTGAAATAGTCTTCACTCTCGAACCAATCCATGTAAAAGGATTTTACGTGGTGGATATTAATCATTGCCTCAAAGGCAGACTCCCGGATCTTTAGCGTTTCAGAAGTCAAACTAATTGCGAGGTCGTTGGCGGTTTTAAATTGCAAGAACACCGTTTCTTCTTGTTTAGTCCATGGGCTATTATAACGGGGCTTTCCTTGGCGCTGACGGCTGTAAAAACCACTGACAAAACGAGTGATGGGATCCCGCAAAAAGAAGAATACCTTTTCTCCATTAGGAATGTCTCGCAGTTTAACACGATGGCCATGAAGAAGGAAAGAATACTGAGGACATAATGAAGTGTTCTCTAGTGCGTACTTCACAGCTGTGCCACCTGTTTTTCCAATATGTAAAAAATGAATAGTTTGTTTAATTGGGGACTGACCGTTCATATTGCAAAATTAAAGAAGGTTTGCTATTACCCATACGGGATTCTCGAACTTCTTTAAACGTCTGGCAGCCAATATAAATCAAAAATAAGGCAGAAAAAAGGACATTAAAATGCAGTTTACCTGGTCGATCACTGCAGGACCATGAAGTGAAAGGCCAGTAACGAAAAGTAAAAGGCCACCAGATTGCTCTAATGGCCTTTCTACTTCATGGTACCCGA
>PLYR01000002.1 GCA_003153435.1 Bacteroidota bacterium | reverse complement strand
AAAGCTAATAGAGTTAAAAAGCATTATATAATGCGAAATTTAATTTTAGACTAATGGTTTCATTTTCACTTTTTATTTTCTGCTATCGCTTCAATTTCCCCCACTCTTAAAAAAATCGTATTTAGAAGCTTATCATACATTCGTTCCTGGATAAATAGCTCGGTTACCTGTTCGTCAAAAGGCAGTTCGTGTTTCAGGGCTTTGGCAATAAGTTCGATAAATTGTGTGTGCGTAGTTGCCATGTGGAGAACTTTCCCATTCACTGCTTCAAAATCAGGAAAGTAACTGCTGATGATTGCCTTTTTTTGAGCTATGTAATTAGAGAATTTTAAAGGTGTCCGCTTGACTAATCCATCCTGACTCTCTGCTTTATAAGCGGTCAGACAGGCTTCCGAAGCTCCGATATAGTTCTTCAGGTGTTTTGCGTGAATGCCAGAAAGGTGTGTAAGGTTATCAAATTTCAGAATCTTTTCGAACAAAAGCTGATTCTCTTTTGTAAGCTTCCCCACCGGACCAATGAGAAGGAGGCGTATGGAGGGGAATCTTTTAGCAATTTCTGCCAGTAATTCAAAATCAATTCCATTCCCAAATGTTCCGGTAAGAAGCAGATATTTTCCGAATTTATTTTGAATAGATTTCATCTCCTCTTTATCCGGGACAAGCTCGTCTTTACCTATGCCGTGAGGAATAAGAAGCGTATTGATGTTAAATGCTTTATATCTTTCCATGTATTGAGGAGTGACTGATAAAATCAGATCAGCTTGTAGAGCAACCTTCTTGTCCGTAAAAATATTCTCATAGGGGTCAACAACATGATATATTCTGAATGTGTTTGGAAAGTAAATATGAATGAATCTTAATGGATCGAATTGCCAGAATATGAGAGATTTACTTTCCTCTTTACTTAGTATGTTTTGTATTTTAAAACAATTCAATTTGTCATTAATGAACCGAAACAGAAAAGGGAAAATCCGGACTGGAAAATTATTTGCATAATCGAGTGTTGCTAAATTCTCAGTTACCCTTTGCTTTCTGACAGAAAATGAGAAAAGGTTCATTAGTTTCCATTTTCCTGGAGGATTGATGAAATAAACCTTATGAGTTCTGGCCATCTCATTGGCATAATGATGTTTGGAAAACCAGACCTCTCCCCAGGACTCATTTGAACAAAGCAATATTGTCGGGATTTCAGGCGCCGTCATTTCACTGGAATGTTAATTTCATTGACCTTACCCGTGTAATTTGAGGAAACTAAAGATATGCAATTTTATTGAGTTTGCTTTGAGCCCTGTACTTGCATTTGTTGTCACTGAGCTTTCAGTATTTGTCCAAGATTTTTCGAATATTCAATCGAACCTTTTGAATTGGTATGCGTATTATCTTTAAAGAACGTACTGTCACGACAATCGATTAGATCATTGAATGAGATATATCGAATCTTGGCAGAGTCCGCAATGTGTTGGATATAGTTTTCAAATTCAGGATTTACCTTGTGATGATCCCCGCAATAAAGAGGTGTTGTGATCAGAGTTGTTTTTATTTTGCGGGATAGACAAAGGGCCAGGATCTTTATGAAATACTTTTTATCACGATTGTCCAGTCCTGTTTGGGTGTATTTATGGAGAGAGAGTTTTCTCTCACTCAAAGAGTCTCCGAGTAAGAGGCTACCCCCTGTAGTAGAATAAACCCGTGTTAAGTCATTGTTTTTAGAAAAAGTAAATAAGTCATTAAACTCACAAAATTTTGAGAAGGGTATCAGGTCCCATAAATGGCATTTCCAGGTAGGAATAAAATCCTCAAAGAGTGGCCTGTAATTAGGGTCTGGGAATTGGTTTAGGAATTCGTATTCATGAAACGGGTAGTTGTAGCTGCGAACAGAATTGAAACAAAACTCGTCCGTATTTAATAGTAGCTCCGAAAGCGTATTGTGCTGTATGAATTCAGACAAAATCAGGTAGTTTTCCCCATAGCCACTTCCGGATGTAGCAAGGTTGATGCCTTTTTTTCCATAGGCCTGGTCTAATGTATGGATGTCAATCATGTTGAATACCCGGGAAGAACCCAAAACGGCATAGTCTGCATTTTTACCTTGCATATCGAGCACCCATTGTTGTTTTGAATTGGTATTGAAATGCTTGCTCAGGAAATAGGACATAGGAAAGCTTAAACCCAGAAAGAGGAGGATAATGATTGTTAATTTTCTTAAGAATAAGCGCATCATACCTAGAATTGAAAATAAATGAATTCAGATGGATTATGATAATTCTGATAGAAGACAATACTGTATCCGATAAGCAAATAATAAGAATATCGGATTGGCCAGGTTATTTTAGTGGAGCTGAATTGGAGTGCATGTATTTTTCCCCTGGATTGCCATTCAAGGAGGATAAAAACAAACAAAATGGCAGTGAGGCGTTTGGGAATAATTTGTGGCATTGAAAATAGAGAATAGTTTACCATTCCATGAATATACCCGAAAGCTACATGAAGGTTAGGGGCTCGGAAGAATATCCATGCCAAGGTAGTGAGGGCGAAAGTTAGGGCCATGGCTGCC
>PLYR01000140.1 GCA_003153435.1 Bacteroidota bacterium | reverse complement strand
TTGTTGAACTTCCGGACGGTAGGTATACCCCCCGACATCATAAAAATTCGTGTAATAATTTCCGTATGAATTTCCTCCGTTTGAATTGTAGTTCACATCTGCCGTCCAGTCTGTTCCCTCTTTCGGAAACAGATGCTTAAAAAGTATGGAAGCCCCGAGACTATTAAATTCTCTTCCGGAAGTATCATTTCTCATCATCGTTGAGTTATTGATATAACCCGGATGAATGGTGTCGGTACCTGTATTGAGGGCATCTGTATTCACGAAATGAGCCTTACCCAGGTTTCCGGAGATCGTGAGGGTATTGCGGTTATTAATAAAATAATCAAACCCTCCTCTGACAAAGAGAAAGTATCCGTTCATGGTTGTGGGATCGGTCTGGTTAATATTTGTCAATGGGGATCCGATCAGGTTATCGCGGGTGGTGGTGCTGGAACCGATGGACTCGCGCTGATGCAAACCAACCGTAATGAATGCATTGATTTTTCCTTCCCGAACATTGAAATCGCCGTTTGCATTGATCTTACCCCTCATATCCACTCCTGCCCGGATGCTTCCGTTATAACCGGTTCGTTTGTTTTTCTTCAGCACGATATTGATGATACCTGCCATGCCACCGGAAGCATCATACTTAGCCGAAGGGTTGGAGATGACCTCTATGCTTTCGATGGCATCGGCAGGGATCTGATCGATGGTGAGGGTTGTAGGACGGCCGTCGACAAAGATCTGTGGACTCGCATTCCGCATACTTATATTCCCATCGAGGTCGACGATGATAGAAGGAATTGTTTTGAGGGCATCTTCCGCTGTACCCCCGCTGATGGTTATATTTTTCTCGATGTTGTAAATCTTCTTATCCAGCTTGATCTCCACATCCGGTTTCTCAGCCACGATATTTACTTCTTTGAGCTGATTGTTGATGCTCATCTTAATATTACCCAGGTCTTTATCGGTCATGCTTGCTATTCCCGACATCCCGTTCCCTGCATTATCTCCCGAACCCCGTTGTTTCATAGCTTTTTGAAAATCGATCTGAAAGGTGTATTTACGCTCCACTGTTTTATAACCGATAGCCGTAAATTTAATAGTCAACTCTGCGGAGAGCGGAAGATTTTCAAGATTGAATTCACCATTCCCTTTAGTGAGGTCTCCGGTCAAAACGGTTATTCCACCTGAATGTTTGACGGTATCATACTTAAAACCCGAAACCGTTACCACTGCATATTCAACCCCTTTTCCGGTGATACTGTCAATTATTTTTCCATAAATATGACCGATGCTTTGGGGCATTCCTCTTCCACCGCCCTGATATTGGGCAAGCCCGGCACTCCAAAAAGCGATAAGGATCAGCAGACTTAGAAAATACTTTTTCATCGTTCCGTTCAGTGAAAATTTTCTTTTCCCCCTATTAACTTGAACAGATCATCTCTGTAAAACTCACTTACCGGAACTTCTGCGTTTGGTAACTTAATGAGGTTGTTCCGAACACTCAGCATTTTATCCAGAGAAATAATAAAGGATTTATGGACCCTGACAAATTTCCGGGGATTGAGTTTCTCTTCAATTCCTTTCAGGCTCATCCGGGTAATCACCGGCTTAGGAGAAGTAGAAAGGTGTATTTTAATATAATCCTTCAGTCCTTCAATATGCGTAATATCTCCAATCACAATTTTGATCAGGTTATAATCGGCATTCACAAATAAATAATCATTCTCGGGGGCAGCAGGAGCAACTGGGGTCTTAAGTCTTTTCAACTCTATGGCTTTGTTGGCGGCTTTCAGGAATCGCTCAAAAGCCACAGGCTTCAGCAGGTAGTCTATGACGTCCAGTTCGAAGCCTTCCAGCGCAAATTTTTCATAAGCGGTAATCAGAATCACCATCGGGCGCTGCGTTAATCCTTTCAGGAGTTGAATGCCTGTCAACCCGGGCATTTGAATATCCAGGAAGATGAGATCGATAGGTTCCTTTTGCAATATTTCCAATGCTTCGAAAGCATTCTTGCAGCGTTTCACCAGTTCCAACGCGGGAACCATCCGTATATTATCCTCCAGCAAATCAAGCGCCAGGGCTTCATCATCAATAGCCAGGCATCTTATCATTTCAATTTGAGTTTTAGAATTACTGTAAAGATACCTTCTTTCTGACTGATCTCCAGAGAATGATCTGTTCCATAGAGCAGGTTCAGGCGGCGTCTGACATTGACCAATCCGATGCCGGCACGATCATCTTTTTCACCTGCTTTTTCAGAATTGAAACTATTCCTGACCACGAAAAGAAGTTGTTCCTCCCACGTCTTTAACTCGATGTCAATCCCTTTCCCATCACCTACTGTTCCATGTTTAAATGCATTCTCCACAAAGGGGATGAGCAGCATGGGTTCAATTGTATTTTTAACAGATGCATTATTGACCTCAAAAGATACCGGAAGCTCCGCCCCAAACCTCAGCTTCTGCAGATCGATATAGCTCCGGAGATATTCCACTTCTTTGTCGAGAAACACCTTATCGGCATCCGATTCATAAAGCATATACCTCATCAGATTACTCAGTTGGATGATGGTAGGTTCTACCAACTCCGACTTCTTCCGGGAGAGCGAAACAATATTGTTCAAGACATTGAACATGAAATGGGGACTCACCTGTGAGCGGAGAAACGATAATTCGGTTTTCAGCTGCTCATTCTCAAGCTCATTAATCTTTTGCTCCGAACGCATCCGGTCGCCCAGAATCCGATAGGTGGTGCTGACTGCACAAACAAAGAGTCCGGGAAAGGCCGAACCAAACAGGAAGGGCGGGACACGGTGGTGCATGTGGCCTCCGTGATGCGGTGGAAAACAGAAATAGATGATGGTTGCCATCACTGCTACACAACATAAAACCGTTAGGATATAGAAAATCGCTCCCCGTTTATAAAGCACGAAGGGAACGATGAGGGATGAATTCAGGTAAAACAAACCCACTATATAAACGTGAAAGACGATGAAGAAGGGGTTCAGGAAATAATTTAGGTCTACCGGATCGCCGGAGACATAGCGGATCACGGGTACAATTCCGAATATACAAACCCAGATGATGAGGTGAATGGAAAAAACAGTGGCCTTAGAAAGGACCAGATGAGGTCTCTGCATGTGAACGTATTATTCACATTAAAATTACCGTTAATTGCCTTTCCAGCCACCATCCAATCCAGGGAATATCCCTAGCCCGGAAATGTGTAGATCATTAGGATCAATCCAGCGATCAGAATCAAATGGAGAATACCTAAAATCTATTTCGCCTTCATGCGGTTGTTTCTCGGGTTGTGCTCTACGTCCGCTAAACCGAGCACTTCCATGACCGGAGGAATGTACATTCCGAATCTACCACGAAGTCCTTTCTTAAGACCGTACCAGCCCCCATTGGGATTTTTGGGAGAACGGCCCCAGGCTTCCACCGTTCCTTCTTTGGCTTCTTTTTGTTCATCGGCACTGCCCAGCTCCATCCAATCCCCATGCTTTTTCAGCATGGCATGAAGGTCTTTCAGACAGCGGATATCATAATGAAGCACTGTTTTTCCAACGGTGCATACCAAAATCTTTTTCTCTTCATCCTGATAAAGCTGATATTCAGAAGTCAGAGGTGGAGTTTTTAAAATCCAGGGATTTTCTTTGGTGCCTTTTCCGGTTGCCATAAGGTTTATGTTGGTTTATGAATTTTAATTTTTACAGGCTCATCATTTCTTTCAGTCGCGAGGC
>PLYR01000050.1 GCA_003153435.1 Bacteroidota bacterium | reverse complement strand
TGGTCTCCCCCTCCTCCTGAACCGGAGTCGGATGCTTCAAATAAATTTTTTTTGTCGCTCATTGCTTATTCAAAAATTTGGAACGCTGATTTGCATTTCTTCCAATAGCAAACCTTTTATACTTCAGCTTCTTCCACAAGATCCTTCTCTATCTTGAGATTGTCGATAATAAAATCCTGGCGCTCCTGGGTATTCTTCCCCATGTAGTAGCTCAGGATCTCCCCTATAGATCCTTCTTTACCAATAATCACCGGATCGAGACGAATGTCTTTACCAATAAAATGCTTGAACTCATCCGGAGAAATCTCACCCAATCCTTTAAAGCGTGTGATTTCCGGTTTTGCACCCACCTTCGCAATGGCTCTTTGTCTTTCTTCATCGGAGTAGCAATAAATAGTCTCCTTCTTATTCCGGACCCTGAAAAGAGGGGTTTGAAGAATGTATACATGACCGTTTTTCACCAGGTCTGGGAAAAACTGAAGGAAGAAAGTAAGGAGCAGGAGCCGGATATGCATCCCATCGACATCGGCATCTGTTGCCAGTACGACGTTATTATACCGGAGATTCTCGAGACTCTCCTCGATGTCGAGTGCTGCCTGGAGCAAATTAAATTCCTCGTTTTCGTAAACGATTTTCTTGGTCAGCCCGAATGCATTGAGAGGTTTCCCTTTGAGGCTGAATACCGCCTGGGTATTCACATCCCTGGTCTTGGTAAGTGATCCGCTTGCTGAATCCCCCTCACAGATAAATAGAGTGGTTTCGAGCCGGCGATCTGCTTTGTCGGTATAATGCTGACGGCAATCGCGTAGTTTTTTATTATGCAGGCTTGATTTCTTGGCACGATCTCTGGCCAGTTTCTGTATACCGCTTAATTCTTTCCGCTCCCTTTCCGACTGTGTTATTTTAGTAAGGAGGATCTGAGCGACCTCCGTATTTTTATGCAGGTAGTTATCCAACTGCATCTTTATAAAATCACCGATAAAGGTCTTGATACTCGGCCCGCTAGGACCAATATCCTGAGAACCGAGTTTAGTCTTGGTCTGTGATTCGAAGATAGGTTCCTGCACCTTAATACTGATTGCCGCTATGATCGAAGTTCTTACATCAACCGCTTCAAAGTCTTTCTTGTAAAATTCTCTTACGGTCTTTACCACCGCTTCACGGAAAGCAGCCTGGTGGGTTCCGCCCTGAGTTGTATGTTGTCCGTTTACAAAAGAATAATACTCCTCCCCATATTGTGCGAAGCTATGAGTAAGGGCCAGTTCGATGTCATGTCCCCGCAGATGGATGATCGGATATAGAATTTCACCACTGAGGTTCTCCTGCAGCAAGTCTTTTAACCCGTTTTCAGACTTGTAGATGGTTCCATTGAAATGCAGGGTGAGGCCGGTATTGAGGTAGGCATAGTTTCTCACCATGCGCTCCACATATTCATTCAGATACTGACACTTTGGGAAAATCCGGTCGTCGGGTATAAAGGAGACCAAGGTGCCAGCTGGTTCTTTTGAATCAGCCAGTTTTGAATCTTTTGTAATTTCTCCCCGGCAGAACTCAACCGTCTTCATCTTTCCTTCCCGAACAGAAGAAACCTTAAAATAACTGGCCAATGCATTTACTGCTTTGGTACCCACTCCGTTCAGACCCACTGATTTCTTAAATGCCTCGGAATCGTATTTGGCACCGGTATTAATCTTGGAAACCACATCCACCACTTTCCCGAGCGGAATACCGCGACCATAATCCCTTACCGTCACTTCACCGTTGTTAATGGTGATATCAATCTGCTTCCCCGCTCCCATCACAAATTCATCGATAGAGTTATCCATAACTTCTTTCAGCATCACATATATTCCATCATCCTGCGAAGACCCATCTCCCAGTTTTCCGATATACATCCCCGGGCGAAGGCGGATATGCTCTTTCCAGTCCAGAGACTTAATACTGTCTTCGTTGTATTTTGCTTCTGCCATGTTTTATTTATATTTTCTGAATTGAATCTTTTTTCTTGAATAGACCTCCGAGCTTACCTCCTAAAAAAGCAGCAGGAAGGTAGACCAGCAAGGAGCAGCTCACAAACCAGATCGGATGTGGGAACATATAAAAATTGATGATCCCACCTGCCAGAATAACAGCCCCGACCAGGAGGCTCATCTGCTGTTTTTTCTCTTTTGCAATGAGCGAAGCCGTTAAGCCGCCGGTGAAAGATCCGATCAGATATCCTGTCAGCAAACATAGAAAAGACCCAACCGGCATTTTCGAGATCGCTTCTGCAATTGCATTTTTATCATCCGGCACATCAACGGTCCATTGGTAGAAATGGGCGGTGACCTGCTCGAGTCCCCCTACTACAAACATCCCCACAAATGCTCCCAGGAAAACAGCTAAGATTTTATTCCCCATTATACATTGAATCTGAAATGCATCAGATCTCCGTCGGCTACTACATATTCCTTTCCTTCAACAGATAATTTACCCGCATCTCTGCATGCGGCTTCAGATCCGAGTGAAATGAAATCATTGTATTTAATAACTTCTGCTTTGATAAATCCTTTCTCAAAATCAGTATGAATCACCGAGGCGGCCTGAGGAGCTGTCATTCCACGGGTTATGGTCCACGCTCTGACTTCCTTCACCCCAGCCGTGAAATACGTTTGAAGATTTAGCAGCCGGTAAGCGGCCTTGATCAGCTTATTGACACCAGGCTCCTGAAGACCAATATCATTCAGAAACATTTTTCGTTCTTCATACGTTTCCATTTCTGCAATTTCCGCCTCCATCTGGGCGGTAATGATCACCACTTCGGCTCCTTCATCTTTAACAGCTTCCTTTACTGCATCTGTGTATTTATTTCCGGATTTAATAGATTCCACATCTACGTTACACACATACATCACTGGTTTGACGGTCAATAAATGACAATCGGCTATATGAACTTTATCTTCTTCCGAGAGCTGCACGGTGCGTGCTGATTTTCCCTGTTCGAGAGCGGCTCTTATAAGGTTTCCAATTTCGAATGCTTTCTTGGCATCCTTATCAGTCTTACTCAGTTTCTCTACACTTTTGATTTTCCGCTCAATCGTCTCGAGGTCTTTCAGTTGCAATTCCGTATCAATAATTTCTTTATCCCTTACCGGGTTCACAGAACCATCTACATGGACCACATTGGGATCATCAAAGCAACGGAGTACATGCAGGATTGCATCCGTCTCCCGGATATTAGCCAGAAACTTATTTCCTAATCCTTCTCCTTTGCTTGCTCCTTTCACGAGCCCTGCAATATCTACAATTTCAACCGTTGTGGGTACTACCCTTTCAGGTTTGACGAGAGTCTCCAGCTTTTCCAGTCTGTCATCCGGAACGGTGATCACTCCAAGGTTTGGTTCAATCGTGCAAAAAGGGAAATTTGCCGCCTGAGCTTTTGCATTGGAAAGACAATTGAACAAGGTTGACTTCCCGACATTTGGTAATCCTACTATCCCACACTTTAGAGCCATAATTGCTGAATAAATTTTAACAAGCCGCAAAGATACCATTTGAGGCACTTTCCAAAAAACCCCGGCAACCTAATAAAAACAGAGTTTTCAACAGGCTTGTTAATGTTATCAACATTCCCGGAGGCCTCTTTAAAAACATTTACTTTTGAAATCATTTGTTGACAAAAAAAACAATCATAGTAACATGCCAGAAATCAAAGACTTAGAAAAGATTTGCAGTCAGGTGCGAAGAGACATCGTAAGAATGGTTCACGGGGTCAATTCCGGTCATCCGGGAGGATCACTGGGCTGTACAGAATTTTTTGTAGCCCTCTACTTTGATATCCTCAAGCATAATCCGAAGAAATTCAGCATGGATGGCATCGGAGAAGATCTTTTCTTTCTGTCGAATGGGCATATCTCTCCTGTGTTTTACAGCACCCTTGCCCGGTCCGGATATTTTGAAGTAAAAGAATTAAGCACGTTTCGCCGGCTGAATACAAGGCTTCAGGGTCACCCTACTACCCATGAAGGGCTTCCAGGGGTGCGTGTTGCTTCCGGTTCATTAGGACAGGGGCTTTCGGTGGCTCTTGGAGCCGCTCTTGCCAAAAAACTGAATAAAGATGATCGTACCGTTTACAGTCTTCATGGCGATGGCGAAATGCAGGAAGGGCAAATCTGGGAAGCAGCTATGTATGCAGCTGCAAAAAAAGCAGATAATATTATTTCTACCATCGACTTCAACGGGCAGCAGATTGATGGCTCTACCGAAGAAGTCCTTTCCCTAGGCAACCTTCGTGCAAAATGGGAAGCATTCGGATGGGAAGTGCTGGAGATGAACGGAGCACATATAGCGGAAGTCTGTTCCACTCTCCGTAAAGCAAAAGAACGCACCGGCAAAGGGAAACCGATTATGATCCTCATGAAGACCATAATGGGTCAAGGGGTGGACTTTATGATGGGTTCTCATAAATGGCACGGAATAGCTCCAAATGATGAGCAACTGGCTAAAGCTCTTGCTCAGCTTCCTGAAACGGTTGGTGACTATTAATCCTCCAATGCACAAATCCGTCCTGACCCTATTTATACGATACAAAAACTTCCGGGTCCTGATCCTTGGTATTTCTTTGCTGATGATGAGCAGTGCAAGTCGCGCTCAATCTGGCGAAACAACCCGTATCCTTTTTATATTCGATGCAAGCTTCAGCATGTATGGAGAATGGCAGAGTGGTACCAAGATTGAAGTGGCCAAACGGATGCTTTGTGAATTTCTCGACACACTAAAACCAATGCCTAATCTGGAGATTGCACTGAGGTGTTTCGGACACCGGGTTCCACTCCGGCCTTATATCGATTGCAAAGACACGAAACTGGAAGTTCCCTTTGCATCAGCTGATAAAAATGTGCCCCTGATGAAGGCCAGGCTGAAGACCATCCTTCCCACCGGAACAACCCCTATTGCCTATTCACTTGGGGAGGCTGCGAATGACTTCCCGGCCACTTATGGAAGAAATGTCATCATCCTGATAACAGATGGTGTTGAAGAATGCGATGGAGACCCTTGCGCGATCTCCCTTGCTCTGCAGCAAAAAGGGGTGGTACTGAAACCGTTCGTCCTCGGTATCGGCCTCGGCACCATGTTTGCTGATTTGATGGGATGCATTGGAAAGTTTTATGACATCACCAGTGAGAACACATTTAAAACAGTCCTGAATATGGTGGTAAACGAAGCCATCAACCGCACTACGGTCCAGGTTAACCTGCTCGACACCTATAAAAAACCGGATGAGACCAATGTGGATATGACATTTTATGACCAGTCTACCGGCGAAATCAAATATAATTATCTGCACACCATCAACAACAGAGGAAATCCAGACACTATAAACATTAATCCTTCTATCTCCTACAAGCTCCTGGTTCATACCATCCCCCCGGTGGAAAAAGACAATATCATATTGAAGGCCGGAAAGCACAATACTATTACGCTGGATGCCCCACAAGGCTCACTGGCATTACATATCGACGGGGCCAACACCTATAAGTCCATGCAAGCCATAATCAGGAAAAAAGGGGAAAAGAAGACCCTGCATGTACAGGATTTTATTCAGACCGAGAACTATCTTTGCGGGAAGTATGAGGTAGAGATCCTCACCCTTCCCCGGATTATCAGGACGGATATAGACATTTCACAAAGCAAGACTACGACCATCACCATTCCTCAAGCAGGAATCCTTACCCTTATGAAACAAGGGGAAGGTTCCGGAAGTATTTATCTGGAGGATGGAAAAAAATTAGTCTGGGTCTGTAATCTCAAAGATTTGGTGACTCAAGAAAATATTGTGCTGCAACCCGGAAATTACAGAGCAGAATTCCGTTCAAAGATTTTTAAAAAATCGGTGAATACAGTGGAACGCCGGTTTAAAATTGAATCTGGCATATCCACCACCATAAAGCTTTATTAGAAATATTCACGATCATTCATACATTTACGTACATTACCTTACAGCTAAAAAATGAAATACTCCGCATCAGAAAAAAAAGACACCCGTTCGGGCTTCGGGGCAGGGCTCCTGGAACTAGGAAAGTCACACCCTAACGTTGTTGCACTCTGTGCAGATCTTACCGGTTCTCTTAAAATGGATGCCTTCCAGAAAGCGTTTCCTGAACGGTTTTTTCAGACAGGCATCGCGGAAGCAAATATGATTGGAATGGCTGCAGGGCTTACCATCGGAGGAAAAATTCCTTTTACCGGCACCTTCGCCAACTTCTCCACCGGAAGGGTATATGATCAGATAAGACAATCTGTTGCCTACTCCGGTAAAAATGTAAAAATATGTGCATCTCATGCCGGCCTTACCCTGGGAGAAGACGGAGCAACCCACCAGATTCTGGAAGATATCGGACTCATGAAAATGCTCCCGCATATGACCGTCATCAACCCTTGCGACTATAACCAGACAAAGGCAGCCACTATCGCTATCGCAGATCATCACGGGCCCGTATATCTCCGTTTCGGGAGGCCCGTAGTGCCCAACTTCACTCCTGCCAATCAGGAGTTTATCATAGGCAAGGCTATTAACCTCCAAGAAGGAACAGATGTAAGTATTTTTGCAACCGGACATCTTGTATGGCAAGCATTGGAGGCGGCTGTTGCATTGCAAGCCAAAGGCATTTCGGCTGAGGTTATCAATATTCATACTATTAAGCCTCTGGATGAAGGAGCTATCCTTGCTTCTGCTGCTAAAACCCGGTGTGTGGTGTCTGCAGAAGAACATCAGATGAACGGAGGGCTTGGCGACAGTATTGCTCAGTTACTTTCCAGGAAACTTCCTACTCCCATGGAAATGATTGCTGTAAAAGACAGCTTTGGAGAAAGTGGTACACCGGAGCAACTGATGACTAAATATGGACTGGATGCAGCACATATAATCCTGGCCGCAGAAAGCGTAGTCAGAAGGAAACAAGCGGTTACTGTTTAATCCTATTCTGCACTGATGGAGGAATACACGGATAAGGAGCTCGTAGAGATGTTCCGGATTGAAGCCAGCCGTAACACTGCTTTCAATCAGATTGTCCGGAAGTATCAACGACGTGTATACTGGCATATCCGTCGACTGGTCATTGATCATGATGATGCCGATGATGTGACTCAAAATACCTTTATCAAGGCCTGGAAAGGATTAGATGGGTTCAAAGAAGATTCACAGCTCTTTACCTGGCTTTATCGGATCGCCTCCAACGAATCCTTTACTTTCCTGAAACAAAAAAAAGCGAAACTGAATATCCCTTTCGATGACGTGGCATACGGTTTGCAAATATCCATGCAAGACGATAATTTCTTTACCGGAGATGAGATTCAGAAAAAACTTCAAAAAGCCATACTTACCCTCCCCGAAAAACAAAGAATTGTGTTTAATATGAAATATTTTGATGAGATGAAATATGAACAAATGAGCAAAGTGCTGGATACTTCGGTCGGAGCCCTAAAAGCCTCTTATCATATAGCTGTCAAGAAGATAGAGGCCTTTGTGCTGAATGGAAGTCAGGAAGTTAGTGAAGATTGAGATTATTATATATAACTGATAACAAGCATATTACAACAAACATTAGGCCCTGAAAGACCAAAGATGAAGATATTCTGAAGATCGGGTTAAACCTTTGAAGATTTGATGCATCCAACTAACAAATGAACCCCAATAACCACATAGAAGACAACGAGGATTTCAAGAATCCTTTCTCTTTTCTCTCCGGCGAAAAAGCGTCGGAGCAGAAAAAAGAAGGAGAGCGGTTTGATGTTCCTGAGGGTTATTTTGATGCACTTGAAAACGAGATAGCGTGTTCAATTATTACAGACAAACTTCAGATCAGTAAAGCTGAACCTTATCGGGTCCCTGTTGATTATTTCGAATGGTTACCTACTATTATACAGGAACGGATTACGGAGCAGAAGAAGGCAGCATTTACTTTCGAACGATTAAAGGCGTTGCTGGTTCCAAAGTTCTGGATACCCGGACTTGCAGTTGTGGTTATTATGCTGACGATTTGTATTCGTGTAATGGATCCTGGTCAAGCTGCAGCCCTTTCGGCATATGCTGCTGAAACGGCTCTGAATGAAGGAGATAAAAAAGAGGTCATCGAAAACCTTGAATTATACGGTATTGAAGAAAGTGAAATACAGGACCATATTGCAGTATCCGCGAAAGCAGCAGATATAGCAGATATTTCTGCCGACAAAAAAGCCGTCATCGATTATCTCATCGAAAACGAAGCCGATCTTAACACCATAAGCACAGAATAACAATGAATAATTTTTTCAACTTTTCTTTTTCCGCTTTCCTCTTGATTTCAGCTGTAGGAATATCTCAAACCAAGATTGAAGCCAAACAGGAAGCCAGGCAGGAGGCTAGGCAAGAGACCAAACAAAAAATGGAGACTCTCAAAATTGCCTATATCACTACGGCTCTTGAATTGACCGAAACAGAGGCCCAGCAATTCTGGCCTGTCTACAATGAGGCCGAAGTCAAACAAAGGGAATTGAGAAGAACCCGGATGGGCGAACGGAAAGATGCACAACAGAATTTCAAAACAATGACTGAAAAAGAAGCTGAATTCTTTGTAGATAAGGAAATCGAATTCAAGCAGAAAGAACTCGATATTATCAAGGAGCGTCATGGCAAACTCAAAAAAGTATTATCCTCCAAAAAGATCGCTCTTCTTTA
Source organism: Bacteroidota bacterium (assembly GCA_003153435.1). Lineage (GTDB taxonomy): Bacteria > Bacteroidota > Bacteroidia > Palsa-965 > Palsa-965 > Palsa-965. Next base: position 60,520 of record PLYR01000050.1, on the reverse strand, counting down.
CAAAGCAGAAGTTGATTTCCAAAGAAAGGTCTTGCAGGAGTTAAATGATAAAAAAGGAGTGAAAGAGCCTGGGAAATAATGAGTGAAAGAGGTGGCGAAAGTATTAAATAGCATTCGCTTCTTTTATTCCAGCTTTAACTTTTTGAGCAGATTATTTTTATAAGTGATACCTATAGGGAAATTAATTATTTTCCCTTCCACCTGGAGCATCATCTCCGTCCTCGTAATCGCATGAATACAACCCAACGAAGTAATATAAGATTTATGAATTCTGAGAAAATAATTGGCTGGCAGAAGAGCCTCTAGTTCGTGCATCGATTTATAAATCGTTAGCCTCCCGGTTCGGGTTACCAGTGTCACATAATTCCCGGCAGCTTCCACATAATAAATATCCGAGAAATTCACCTTTACCTTTTTCCCGCTGGTATCAGCAAAGAAAAAATCCATCTCCTCAAGGCCTGCCATAGAAACTTTTCCATAATCCAGAATACGTTTGAGGGAAGCCTCAAATTCATGAAAAGAGGCTGATGCAAGGATCTGTTCCTCTTCCTCCATAAGATAACCGGCAGGAACAGGAAAGAGTGTCTTGGAAATAAAAAGAACATGAGGCAACGCTCCGTTTAAATTCTCTTTTAATTTTCTCACAAATTCATTGCCTGAAAGCCCTTTCATCTCTTTGCCAAGCAGGAGCATATCAATCCTGTCTGTATGGTAATCTGTCAATGCCTTAAACGGATCAACATATACCCTCAGAAGGGTTAGAAATGGAGATTTCTCTATATAGCTGCTGAACAATGCAACAACCTCCGGTTGATCATCTACAAGAATGCAGGTAAACATGCAATATCAGTTTCTGTGTTTTTCTCTGAAGAATACTTTGCAAGTTTACAAAAATAAAAAAGTGAGTTGCTAATTCATTTATGGAATATACTATATATTATATGTATTTGAATACAGAGACAATGAATTTGAAATTTACCGATGCGAACAAACCTTCTATTTTGTCAGGAAAACAAACAAACTCGTCTTGAATTAATAAATCGACTCAGATTACTTTTGATTTCTTCCTATCTTCGCCCGTGCTCCAATACATTCGCGGAATTTTCGTAAACACCTTTCTTCAGGCGGAAGCCGAATCTTTTTCTCATTCCCAAGCTAATGAAGGCATTATAAACGGGAGAATTATTTTCATCTGTATCTATATCGGCTTTGGCCTGACTCTGATCCATTATTTCATGGATGTGTCTTTCACAGTCGATTTCTTAAAAAGCATCCATGCAACAGGGTTTGCTTCCCGCTTCGAATCATTGATGGCTGCTTCACAGCTCTGGCGACTCGGCTGGTGGGCTATTCTGATCATTAAAATATATGCGGTGATCCCAATGCTGATCATCAGATTCGGATTTAAACAAAACCTGAGCGATTACGGGCTGCGATTTAAAGGGGCTTTTAAAGATATCCGGCTCTATTTCGTTATGCTCTGCGTCATGATTCCATTGGTGCTTTATTTCGCTACTACCAAAAGCTTCCAGTCGCGCTACCCCTTTTACGACCTCAAGCCCGGGGAAAAGCCATTTCCCGATTTCATGATCTGGGAGCTTCTCTATTTTCTTCAGTTTTTTGCCCTAGAATTCTTCTTCCGGGGATTTGTACTCCATGGCCTTAAAAACCGTTTTGGGTTTTATTCAGTTTTTATCATGACCATTCCCTACTGCATGATCCATTTCGGGAAACCACTCCCGGAGACCCTCGCAGCCATTATTGCCGGAATTGTTCTGGGTGTGCTGAGCCTTAAGAGCCGCTCTATCTGGTTAGGAGTACTGATTCATTATAGCGTTGCTATAACCATGGATCTGTGTGCTTTGTATTGGAAATTTAAAGGGTAGAGCTTCCTCCTGGACTCAATCTGCCACTTTGTCACAATGATTCAACTGGCACATGCTTTGACTATTGCCGGAACTTCGTATTAACCAATTAAATACAGACCCTATGGCCACCGGTAAAATTAATGTCCAAACTGAGAACATCTTCCCGATAATCAAGAAATTTCTTTATTCTGATCATGAAATATTCCTGCGTGAGTTGGTTTCCAATGCAGTAGATGCAACCCAAAAAATCAAAGTACTCTCTTCACTTGGAGAATTTAAAGGGGAATTGGGAGATCTGAAGATTGAAGTAAAGCTGGATAAAGAGAAAAAGACCCTGACCATCAGCGATCATGGTATTGGCATGACCTCCGATGAAGTTGAAAAATATATCACCCAGGTGGCATTTTCCGGGGCTGAAGAGTTTGTAAAGCAATACAAGGACAAGACCGATGCCGTGAATAATATTATAGGGCATTTCGGATTGGGTTTTTTCTCTGCTTTCATGGTTTCGGCCAAGGTGGAAGTAATTACCCGCAGCTTCAGAGATGGATCAGAAGCGGTGAGATGGGAATGCGATGGAAGTCCGGATTATACCATTTCCCCCAGCGACAAGAAGGATCGGGGAACAGATATTGTTCTGCACATCGCGGAAGACTCCCTTGAATTCCTGGAAAACGAACGAATCACACATATCCTCAATAAATACTGTAAATTTCTTCCAATTGAAATCAAATTCGGGGAACAGGAGAATACGGAAAAGGATGAGGCTGGTAAGGAAACAAAGGTTATTACCGATAACATCATCAATAACCCACGCCCGGCCTGGACACGCAAGCCTGCCGAGCTAAAGGATGAAGATTATAAATCCTTCTACCATGAGCTATATCCTGCAACTTTTGAAGATCCCTTGTTCTGGATCCATCTGAATGTAGATTACCCGTTCAATCTTACTGGGGTGCTTTACTTTCCACGTTTAAAAAACAATTTTGAGATTCAGAAAGACCGGATTCAGCTTTACTGCAACCAGGTTTTCGTTACGAATACAGTCGGCGAGATAGTCCCTGATTTCCTCTCCCTGCTTCAGGGTGTTATCGATTCCCCAGATATCCCATTAAATGTTTCCCGTTCCTATCTGCAAAGCGACTCGAACGTTAAAAAGATCAGCGCTCATATTACCAAGAAGGTGGCTGATAAACTCGAAGAACTCTACAAAAAAGATCGTACAGATTTCGAACAGAAATGGGAAGATATCCGTGTATTTGTTCAGTATGGTATGCTTAGTGAGGAAAAATTTTTCGAAAAAGCAAAGAATTTTGCTCTATTTAAGAACACAGAGGGTAAGTGTTTTACCTTCGATGAATACGAAAACCACATCAAACCCCTCCAGACGGATAAGGATAAAAAGCTGGTATACCTTTATACCAATCACCCCACCGACCAGCACTCTTATGTAGAAGCAGCTAAAGCCAGAGGTTACGATGTTTTGGTGATGGACAGCCCAATAGACGTTCACTATGTGAATTTTCTGGAATCCAAGCTCAAAGACAGCACTTTCGTCAGAGTTGACTCCGATAGCGCAGAGCGTTTAATCAAGAAGGATGATGGGATGCCGTCCAAACTGAGCGAGGAAGAGCAAAAAAGCCTTCAGGGCTTAGTAGAAGAAATTATGCCAAAGGAAAAGTTCAAAGTTGAATTTGAAGCCCTGAGTGAAACCGACCAGCCTATTGTGATTACCCGCCCCGAATTCATGCGCCGGATGAAGGACATGAGTGCTATGGGTGGAGGTAATAACTTCTACGGAACACTTCCTGATATGCATAACCTGGTGGTAAATACAAACCACCCCTTAATTGCAAAGATTGTGGAGGAAAAAGACTCTTCCAGAAAAAAACAACTCTTGCGTCAGGCATCAGATCTGGCCATGTTAAGTCAGGGATTATTAAAAGGCGAAAGCCTCTCAACCTTCATCAAACGAAGCGTTGAGCTGATTGGCTAAACATCCGTTTCCTGTTTCTGTATTATTTCTGAACTGATTATGTTATTTAGTCATTTCATATACCTAATTTCGTATATGATATAATAAAAACATACCACAAACAGAAGTGAGGCAAATTTGTTCTACACTTAACATTGTGTTAAGTTTTGAATGATGATGGCCGGATAACTTTGAAACCGGAATGGAAACAATCAGCAGGCAAAAGTTTCTGAAATATCTGGGGTTCTCAGGGGCAGCGTTGCTTGTCCCACAACTTTCCTCCTCTTTCACCTCCGCTCCTAAATTCCCTCCTGATACCAATGACGGTGCGCTCTATGTGGCCCACATGACAGACATTCACATCCAAAGTGGAAAAGCAGCTGAAGATGGGTTCACCTCCACTCCAAGCACATTCTTTATTTGTATAGTCACCCATATCCCAATCTTGGCAATCTGCACTCTGTTCGACCACAGCAGCAGAGACAGTGAGCATTGGAGTATTCCAAACAATACTCTTCATGCCGATGCAAAGGAACTGACCTCCTTGTTCCATAAATACCCGAATATCAAAACCTGTCTGAGTGGTCATATTCATATGATAGACCATATAAATTACCTGGGAATTGATTATTATTGTAACGGAGCTGTAAGTGGGTCCTGGTGGAAAGGGGATTTTCATGAATTTCCTCCTTCCTTCTCCATGATGAGGTTCTCAGATACGGGAAGTGTGGAAAGAGATATTGTCTGCTATGACTGGCAGAAAATGGGTTGAAATCCTATGGTTGCCGGTTAGGCAATCCAGATGATCTCGATACCCATCTCCAAATAACCAAAACCGAATATGATGTTCACATCCATCGTCCAATTATTGATATCTCTGGTCCTCATCATGCTTCTGTTGAGTATTGTAGCTTCCGGGATTAATGAAGTGATTATGTTTATTTTCCAAACCCGGGGGTTCTTTCTGAAGAATGCACTAAAAGAAGTACTGGACGATAGCAAACTGAATAAAAACTACACGGAACTTCTCTATGATCACCCTCTGATAGACCAACTTAAAAAGACACAGCACTCCCTCCCTTTTTATATCACTTCCGAATCCTTTTCAGCCGGATTAATTGATGTAATAGGTAATGAATCAGAGAAATTAAACGTGCTGTTCAAGCAGGATCCAGTTACCTTGACAATTACGGTAGATGACATACCAAAGGAACCGGACTTGCTGAAACGCTTTAGCGCGGGAACAGATCTGATGGCATACAGTGATCTGAAAATTTTTTTCCGAACCCTCATTGAACGTTCCGGGTCTTATACCGAACTGAAATCGAACCTGGAGAAATGGTATAATGATTATATGGACCGGGTCAGTGGGTGGTACAAGAACAGAATGCAATGGTGCCTCTTCCTCATCGGGCTTGTAATGGCCATTGTTATCAATGTAGATTCGATCAAGCTAACCAGAGAGCTTTACCATAACCAAACATTGAGATCCCAACTGGAGACTGCTGCCACCACTTTTGTTCAGAGCCATCAAGGTGTAAGGATGTCAAAAGACAGTCTGACTGGAATCGTTAAAACTATTGATCAGGCTTACAGTGATTTGAAACTCTACGATCTTCCCATAGGCTGGAGTTATCCTGCAACTTATCAAGAAGCTCTGAACATTTGTTATGAAAAAAATGGACTTGGAAACACCATCTGGATTGTCTTCCTGGGCTTGCTTTCTAAACTGATCGGCTGGCTGATTACTGCCGGCATCTTATCCTTCGGGGCCCCCTTCTGGTTTGATCTGCTGGGCAAGCTTGTGGATCTTCGCAAAGCCGGAAAAAAACCTGTCACAGAAACCATTTCCAACACAGCCGGATCATGAAGAACATCTATAATTGCCATGCTCATACGTTCAACGGTCGTTACCTCCCGAATCAATTTCTGAAGGAGTATATGAGCGGGAAGACAAAAGCCTTATTGCTTGGAAAGCTGCTGAACACCTCTTTTCTTGGTATCAACAAGCTTGCAATAGCCATTGTTGGAACAACCAAATACAAGGAATTTGTCCCTTTCCTTAAAGTAGGTATCATGAAAACACAGGATATGGTCTTTGAAGATCAAATCACAGCCTTTCCTTCAGATACACGTATAGTCAGTCTTCCGCTAAATTTTAAATACATGGAAGCCGGAGAAGTGAACATTCCCTACGAACAGCAATTGGATGACCTGCTGGAAGTAAGAAAAAGATATCCCAACAAATGCCTTCCTTTCGTTTTTATAGATCCCAGAATGGGGACTGCCGATCAGAATCTGGCCTTTGTTCAACGCTACCTGGGTCCTGGAAAGGGATGTATCGGAATAAAACTTTATCCATCCCTGGGTTATTATCCTTATGACTCACGCCTGTATAAAGTCTACGAATTTTCGGAACAGAATCAAATCCCTATCATCTCCCATTGTTCCAAAGGCGGTATTTTTTATGATCCCGATACCTTGCCTGCAGACGTATTGAATTCCACCAGCTTTAATCCTCAGGTAGCTAGCAAGGTAGACAAATCCCAGCCCCTACGCAGCTATACTTTCCCTCCAGCTGCCACAAAGGATTTCAAGAACAATTTCATCAAGCCTGAAAATTATGTGGATGTGATGGAGAAATTTCCAAAGCTAAAGATGTGCCTTGCCCATTACGGTGGAGATGAAGAGATTTTTGCTTTTCTGAAGAATGGCCCTTCCAATACCTGGTATGAACAGGTCAGAAGCCTGATCCCCCTCTATCCAAATTTCTACACCGATATTTCTTATTCCCTTTATGATGCTGGAATCAGGAAACAGATCAAATCCGATTTTCAGGACCCTTCCCTTCGCAAACGTATCCTCTTTGGCACCGATTTCTTTATGACTCTTCGTGAACCCGGAGTAGATGAAAGCCACCTTTTCTCCGATTGCCTGCAAACCATGGGTCAGCCCGATTTTGAGATGATGGCCAATGAAAATAACAAGGCGTTCCTCAGTTCGGCATTTTACACAGCCCCTTGAAATGGAGGAACGATCAGATAATTAGGACGACCAGCTGCTCAGATCGGGATTCATTATCCTAGTATCTTTTCTTTTTCTTAGCACTTCTTACGCTTCCTGTTTTAGCGTATCGCTTCCCTGGTCCACCCAGGTTTACCTTTTTGTTTTTGTCTTTTTTCTCATGAAAGGCTCCTTGCGTTTCTTTCAGAGCTTTAGACCTTCCCGAACCCTTTCCAGACATCGATGGTTTTTCTTCTTCTGTATAGACTGTGGATACCTTCACTTCAGGAGGAAAAGGCAGTTCGGTTATTCGTTTCTTCATAAAAACTTCAATAGCTTCCTGAAATAGATCCTCCCAGGGGCTAACAAAACTAATAGCGGTTCCTGTGGTATCAGACCTTCCAGTCCGTCCGATACGGTGCATATAATCACCAGCTACATCCGGAATGTCGAAATTAAGGACATGGGTTATATCACTCATATGCAGGCCACGGGCGATGATATCTGTGGCAATGAGGACCCGGTGACTGCCTTCATCAAATTTCCGGATGGCTTTAAAACGCTGTGGCTGTGATTTATTGGAGTGAATGATACCGACCTTTTCCGGAAATTTTTCACTGATCCTGGAGTAGAGCTCATCTCCCATTTTCCGTGATTTCACAAACACCAGGACTTTGCTCATCTCCGCTTGGGTATTCAACAGGTGCTCAAGAAGTGCAATCTTGGTATTAAAATTCTGAACCTTATAAACAAGCTGGATTATTTTTTCAAGTGGAGTTCCCTGCGGAGTGATTTCAATTTTCTGTGGGTCCAGCACATATTCATGGATGAGTTTCTCCACGTCTTCACTCAAAGTAGCTGAGAACAGCAAATTTTGTCTGCGCTTAGGGAGTTTATCCATAAGGTTTGTAAGCTGAGAGCGAAAACCCAAATTGAGCATTTCATCCACTTCATCGATCACCAGTTGCTGCACTGAACTCAGTCTTAAAACTCCATTCAATGCCAGATCCATCAGACGGCCAGGAGTTGCTACCAACACATCTAGACCCCTGACTACAAGTTCTTTCTGGCTGCTCATATTCGATCCTCCGTAAACACCACCAAAACGAATACTCATATAAGTGGTAAGCGTACTGAGCTCCTTAACAACTTGTATGACTAACTCTCGGGTAGGAACCAGAATGAGTACCCTGGGTTGTATCTGCTCTGAATATTTGAGCTGTCGCAAAATCGGCAGAAGGTAAGCAATCGTTTTTCCGGTACCGGTTTGGGCAATACCCGTTACATTTTTCCCCGACATGATTACCGGGAATACTTTTTCCTGGACTGGTGTAGGATAGATATAGCCAATTTCATCCAGTGCCTTCAGCAAAGGCTTATTTAAATTTAATTCGTCAAACGTAATCATATAGAAATGAGGTTTAGCTCCTTTTCTGAGCTGATGAAATCTTTAATCACTACTCCTGATAGAAATCTGCGAGTGATCCGAAATAGGCATGGATCCATCCTTCCGTAATATCCTTATAAGCTTCGTCAGGAATATTTGTATGTCGGAGTTCCACTGAGGTTCCAGCGTGATCAGGGTGTAAAATCAATGTCACAATCGATTCGGGTCCTTCATCGCCAAAATACCATTGCTGGACAATCTTTTTATCCTGTACGAATTCAATATTCTTGCCGCTGATGCTTTCCTCAAAGAGGCTGAACTCGGAGCCGGGAACAGTACTCATCACAGCATCCTCCCCAGTCCACAAACGAATAGTCATTGGGTTTGTCAACGCAAGGTATACATCCTCCGGAGGGGCCCCAATCTTGAAATAACTTTTAAATTCTTTCATTTTTCATTTTTTCTTCAAGGGTTCCAGCAGATGATCCAGCCCATTCATTTTTATCTCCAAAAGGGTGATGAGGAGCATTCCCAACTTTCCAGGAGGAAATCCTTTTCTTTGAAACCATTCCAGATAAGAAACGGGAAGGTTTACTAGTAAGGCTCCTTTATATTTACCAAAGGGCATCTGCATTTTTACAAGGTCTAAAAGAATCGCAGGATCAGCAAACATGAAGCAAAGGTAATCTTTGTTAGAGAGGGAACTGTTCTGTTGAATAATTATCTTATCTTGCTCCCTTAAAATCTCACCTAACATTCATATATTATCTATTTGTTTTTTTTAACGAACTTGGTTATGTCTTTATTTCAGGAATAAAGAAAATCGAAAAGGTAGAACAGAACCATGGGGTGGACCAGTATTATTGTAGGTATTTGTTTGATTGCCGTTAACTTATATTATATCAGGAGGAGCCATAGAAAGCGAAAGTTTGGGATCTTTCCGGGTAAGATATCTTTCTTTGTTATCGGCTCATTTTTGGCATACTGTATTTTTACATTCTACCCCTCTTCTGCACTCTCTTCTCAGGAAGAATACAACAATGTAATCGCCATGAGTGATGGAACTTCTGAATACACGGGTATCCCATATGAAAAAGCAAAGGCTGATGCAGATATGCGAATCAATACGCTGATACCTGGAGTACACTTCCTGCTGAATGCGGTCGTAATACAACTCGGGATAGGAGTATCCGCTGCTTTTTTCGGACTCCTGACGATTCCTAAAAGGAGAAGTTTCTATTATCTCTGCCTGACCCTATATGCTGCAGGATTTATTATTGTTGCGGTCAGCAATCGATTGTTATAAATCAAAAAAGTCGGAATTTTATTGAATTTCAACACACTTTCTTACTAGCTCCTCTCCCGGTTTTCAATCTATTACCATTTTAGAGATAAACCGGTCACTTTCCATCACAAATTGTGGGTAAATTCTTGCACTGATTCCGCGATGATTTTGAAATTAGCGTAGCTTTGTAGCCACATACTGGTCTCATAACAAACACACGATATTCATGAAAAAATCCATACTCCTGTCTGGACTTATCCTTCTATTAACTTCTGGATTCCAGACACTGAAAGCGCAACTAACGGTTTCCGGTTCGAGCACTATGGTTACCTGTAATGGCATGGCCAATGGTTCTGCAACTGGCACAGCTACTGGCGGCACTCCCCCATTTTCCTATACCTGGAGTCCGGCCCCAGGTGGCGGTCAGGGAACTTTAACAGCAACAGGACTGGCTCCCGGCATTTATACACTTACTGTACATGATATGTTATCAAGTACCGGAACCTATACCGCAACCATCACTGAGCCACCGGCACTTACAACAGCCCCTACGAGTGTAAAGATAAATTGCGGAGGACAATCCACCGGAATTGCCATCGCTAATCCATCAGGAGGAACTACCCCCTACAGCTATTCCTGGATTCAGAGTACCGGATACACTGATTCATTAACCAATCTAGCTGCCGGCACTTATAGTTGTCTGGTACAGGACATGAATGGTTGCTCAACCACACCTACGGTTACGGTTACAGAAAACACCCCCCTCTCCACAAGCGCCAGCACTGTTTCTCCGAACTGTTTCGGAGGAAATAACGGATCTGCCACGGTAACTGCGTTCGGTGGTTCAGGTTCCTATACTTATTCCTGGAACGTGATTGGATGTACTTCATCTACTCCAACCGGCTTGACTGCTGGTAATTATACCTGTTTTACTACGGATTCCTTAGGTTGCAGTAATATGCTGAATGTGACTATATCGGATCACAATCAACTTTTTAATTCCGGTGAAAGTCCAACACATAATGTCAGCTGCTTTGGAGGCTCTGATGGTATTGCCTGGACATCACCTGTTGGAGGAACCGGACCTTACACTTACTCCTGGACAGCGCCTGCCTCTGGATCTTCTGCTTCTTGTCCCAACCTTCCTGCCGGCACTTATACCTGCCTGATCACCGATAGTCTCGGTTGTACGGTTGCTGTTAACCCTGCAATACAACAACCTGCAGCCCCCATCACTATTACAATGGCTACCATGTCATCCGCCACTTGTGGTCAGGCCTATGGTTCTGCCAATGCAACCGTAAATGGAGGAACTACCCCATACAACTACTCCTGGAACCCAACCGGACAAACCAACGCTTTCCTGGGCTCTGTCGGAGCAGGGATTTATACTGTTACGGTTACGGATGCTAATGGATGCATACTCACAGATACCGCACACGTCACCAATGCCAATGCCCCGATTGTTACAGCAACCAGTACAAATGTTTCCTGTTATGGTGGCGCCAATGGAACCGCCACTGCTACTCCTACCGGAGGAATCACCCCTTATACCTACTCCTGGAACAACGCTGCTACTTCGGTTACGGCAAACATTACAGGGCAGATCGCCGCAAACCTTACTGTCTTTGTAACAGGTTCCAATGGCTGTGTTGGATCACAGGCTGTAACAATTACCCAACCCGATTCACTTAGCGGTTCTATCACTTCCACCAATCCTGTTTGTGCCAGTGGAACAGGTACTGCGGTGCTGAATGCAAGTGGAGGCACCAAGCCATGGACTTTCAGCTGGTCTCCGACCGGAGGAACCACACCCTCTGCTAGTGGATTAGTATCGGGAACTTATACCTGCAACCTGGTAGATGCCAACGGCTGTACCTTAACTCAAACAACTACGATCTATACTCCATCCGCTATTGTTATTACACCTTCACAGACTAGTAATCTTTGCTTTGGCTATGTTGGTGCCAGTGCCACCGTTTCTGTTACAGGAGGAGTAATGTCATATTCCTATTCCTGGAGCAATGGACAAACCAGTTCAACAGCCAGTAACCTGGCTTCAGGTACCTATACCTGCACCGTTACGGATATGGGGGGCTGTACCGCTTCACAGAATTTCACTATCGTAGATCCTCCAAATCTGAATGTGGTCACCACATCCCATAATATTTCCTGTAACGGTTTATGCGATGGCATAATTAGTGTGAGTGCAACGGGTGGAACCGGTGCTTATACCTATTCCTGGGATAACGGAGCTACCTCGGTTACCCTAGCTTCCATGTGTAAAGGTATTCACCAGTGTACCGTATTTGACGGAAACGGTTGCCAGAACTGGGATACTTCAGGTGTTATTGAGCCTCCTCCGATTGCTGTAAATGTAAGTGGCAGCACCTCCTCCTGTGGCGGTGCCTGTGACGGATCTCTTTCCGCAACAGTAACCGGTGGGACCGGTGCCTACACCTATTCCTGGACTCCTGCTGGTCCTTCGGGAGCCCTTACTTCTCAAGTATGTGCCGGTACTTATACCTGCGCCATTAATGATGCGAATGGATGTTCTACTTCTGGAAACTACACCGTTGGCAGCTTTCCTTCACCGGCTATCACAGGAACAGTCATCGATTCTGTTTCGGGCAATGTAAGCGCTGGCTGGACCTACCTCGTTTCTTATGACACGGTTCTTCACCGTCAATTGGTGGTTGATAGTGCAGCCATCTCTGCCGGACGTTATCACTTCAACAGTTCCACTGGAGGCAACTTCCTGGTTTATGCTATTGCAGACCATGCAACGTATCCTGGAGCAATCAAAACTTATTATGCCAACACAGACCAGTGGGTTAATGCCACTGTACTGAATGCAGGTTGTGCCACTGCCGATACAGCTAACATCAAGCTAATCGACCTGACTCCAACTTCCGGAAGCGGAACTATGTCGGGGGCAGTATATCAGTCACAAGGCTTTGTAGCCCGTTATGCTGCAGGAACCGTTTCTCCTATTGTTCTTGCACCCGGTGATCCGGTTCCGGGATTGGATGTAAATCTTGAACAACACCCCGGAGGAATTATTGCACAACATACTACCGCAGGTGATGGAACCTATACATTCTCTAACCTCCCTCACGGCACTTTCGAGGTTTTTGTAGATATCCCTGGTCTTGGTATGACTTCTGAGTATGTGCGTACTATCACCACGAATCAGAGCTATCCAAACCTCGATTACAAGGTTGATTCCATGCATATTCGCCCCGACAGCTCTGTTATTACCGGCATGATCCCAGCTCCAGCGGTTTATAGCAACAGTATTCATGTTTCTCCGAATCCTTTCCGGGATCAGGTAAAAGTCACTTATTCACTTTCTGAACCCTCAGAAATCCTGATCCAGGTTTATAATATGCTCGGAGAAGAGGTTTCTTCGAGCCTTCTCCCACGCCAGGAAGCCGGAACATACAGTTATCAGCTGAACACCTCTGATCATGATATGGGAGAAGGAGTTTATATGATGAAGGTAACAATGGGCAGAACCTCGTTCACTCAACGGGTGGTGAGGGTGAGATAGAGGATCTATTAATATTTCAAAACAGAAATGAAGGCGAAATGCCTTCATTTCTGTTTTCAGGAAATCCCCTCAAAAACAGCAAAAGAGAACTCTATCTTGCTAAAAGAGAGTAGTTTCTTGCTAAGAAAGCGAAGACATAGTTCAAAAGAGAGTAAATTCTTGTTAAGAAAGACCTCTTATTGAGCGGTAGAGAATTAATTTAAGTCAATTCCAGTGGATGAATGAGACTGGAACTTTTTGATTCTTCAGAAACATTATACTGTTTATTTATTCCTTAAGCAGGGGTTTCTTCTTCAGTAGCTTACACTTTCATTAACTTATGTAACCTTTCCGTATTGAAGTACAACACCCAACCGGCTATAAGTAGGTAACTTTCCTCACTCCAAAAGCTTAGAGCTGGAGAAAGACGTGAAACGACCCTGGACCCTGAAATATCTGATTGCTTTGCTCATTCTTTCAGGAGTATCTAAGCAAAGTCACGCTCAGCTTGACAGCACAATAAAAACAGCCGCAGATACACTCATTCACAAATTTCAGGACGTTGATATTCCTGACTCAACCTTTTGGGATAAGATGATGTATCCCCACAGGTGGTATGTAAAACAATTGCTGTCATCTCACCCAACAGATTTTGATACCAGTTTTATCCTGAATACCAAACGGAATCTTACCCTCACCCTTCCTGTAAGCCAGAAATATTATGGTTTCAATCTAAATGATTTGCAGAAACATGAAAGACTGAAATTCCTTCCCAACAATCCTTATCAGGTAGGCTTCAACTTCAGCACGGTCATCCTCACCTTTGGTTTTGCTCCGGGTCTTGCTTTTGGTGCCAGGCCCGGCAGAGGAAGCACCGCCAGCCACGATTATCAGCTCACCCTCATCGGTCGCAGGGTAATCACTGATGTCAACTTTCAGCAATACAAAGGATTCTATGAACATCAAGCCAGCGAAGACGATTTCAGTCTTCAAACTCCTGGAAGCATTATTCTTCGTCCGGATGTGGGAGTGCTCTCATTTGGAGTCAACACGCTTTTCATCTTTAACTACAAAAAATATTCTCTCAGAGGGGCCTTTTCTTTTACAGATGTCCAACGAAAGAGTGCCGGTTCTTTTATGGCTGGCTTTTATCATTCCAGTGTAAGCTTTTTTTCTTCCGACTCCACCCTAATCAGGTATCCGTTTGTTCATGAGTTCTCTACTTTGTTTTCAGAAGTAACTAAAATCTTCGTCAATACTTTTGGAGTCAGTGGCGGATATGGTTATACCTATGTATATAAAAAATTGATTTTGAGCGCTGCGTTGAATGTAGGATTCGGGGGACAGCTAATCAACTATACCCGCAAGGAAGGTGAATCTCACTTAATGCCATTAAACGGGTCATTGAATATAAACGGGAAGATGGCTATACGATATGATAACCTCCGGTTTTTCAGTGGACTTATGGCTACATACGACAACAATTATGCATTCAACCCAGGGCTGTTCAATACCGAGAATTACATTGGAAAAATCGTCTTCTTTGTGGGATACCGTTTCAATATTAAAAAGAATGGAAGAAAGGTATTGAAGGCTATGGGCCTGATTGATTATGCGCATTGAGTGGATCAAATCTAAATTATAATCCTAAATTAGAGCTGAATTAAATCATTAAAATGAGTTGTATGAAAACAGTCAGGGTTACTTATATTACCAAAAAGGAATATGCTGAACAAAATAAGGTGAATATCAGAAAAGTAATGTCCGATCTTGAGGGACTAAATCATTCAGGTATTCTTTACCATGTCTGCCTTAGTGCCGATGGGATATCCTTTACCCATACAGCCTTCTTCCATTCCGCCGAAGATGAAAAACACCTGCTTGAATTACCCTCTTTTAAATTTTTCCAGGAGCAACTGAAGATGAATGGATTGGAGAGCCCTCCGAAGCAGGAGCTTCTAAGTTTGGTTGGTTCCTCCAAAGATCTTTTTAGTCACAAAAGCTGATTTATTCTTTGGAAAGATAAACAGATGATGAATGTGCAGATCGATAGATTGAATGCTGTTAAGATATGGAGGACTCAATACTAAAAAGATTTACCGGCGATATCCGGGTTTGGATAATTTTCTTCTTCCTATTAAGGCTCTACGGAATTACCAATCCCCCCTTGGAAACTTCACACAACTGGAGACAAACCACTGTTACCATGGTGGCCCGTAATTTCCTTGAAAAGGATAATAATATATTTTATCCCAGAATTGACTTTGCAGGAGAAAAAACCGGGATTACAGGCATGGAGTTTCCTTTTCTCAATTACCTCATTTATTTATGTTCCCTTGTCTTTGGATATGGCCACTGGTACGGACGATTAATTAATCTGCTTATTTCCAGTTTGGGACTGTATTACTTTTATCTTCTCATCCGAAAATACTTTCAAGGGAGAATTGCGTTCATGGCTACCATTTTCCTTCTCCTTTCGGTTTGGTTTACGTTTTCAAGGAAAATAATGCCTGATACGTTCTCCATGTCGCTGATTACAATTGGTTTTTATTATGGGAGCAACTATCTTGACAAGGTACAAAGTGTTAGGAATCTGCTGCTTTATGCACTCTTCACCCTCCTCGGTGTCTTATCTAAACTTCCTTCTGGATACATCCTCATTTTGTATGCTTTTTTCTTATTTAATAAAGAAATCACCTTCCGGGCAAAAGTGTACTTTTCAGTTGTTACTGCCTGCATCGGAACTGTAATCTCCGTCTTTTATTTTTACTGGGTTCCTTACTTAACTAAACAATATGAGTTCAGCCACTTCTTCATGGGTAAAAACATGTCCGTTGGTCTTACTGAAATTATGGGTAACCTCAACGACACTCTTGAAAAATTTTATCTGGAAGCGTTGGGCTATTCTGGTTTTTTGATTTTCATTCTTGGATTGGTTTTCATAATATATAAAAATCAAAAAAAACTTATTTACCTATTCACTCTAGCCACAATAGGTTTTCTAGCAATTGTTCTGAAGTCGGGCCTCACCTTTTATGCTCATGACTACTACATCATCCCCTTCGCCCCTGTAATGGCTTTAATAGCAGCTTATGGCATGGAGCAAATACAAAATAAGAAAGTGATTGTCTTGACGCTGTGTTTGTTCACCATTGAATCCATTGCACGCAAAAACATTGATTTTTATATTAAAGAGGAAAACAAGGCAATCATCCAGCTTGAAGAAGTGATGGATCGGCTTGGCAGCAGAAATGATCTAGTGGCGATTAACAGCGGAGCAGTCCCGACCCCCATGTATTTTTCACACCGAAAAGGCTGGGTGGAGAATAATGAACAATTATCGAATGGTTGTCATATTGCGAAGCTGAAAAGCAAAGGATTGAAGTTCATCATAATACTGAAGCGTGCGTTCGGACGAGATGTTATTCTCCCTTACAAGCAGATTTTTGATAATGCTGATTTCAGAATTTATCGGTTGGATAAATTTATT
This sequence comes from Bacteroidota bacterium, assembly GCA_003153435.1. GTDB lineage: Bacteria > Bacteroidota > Bacteroidia > Palsa-965 > Palsa-965 > Palsa-965. The sequence continues at coordinate 43,980 of PLYR01000050.1, read as the reverse complement.
TAAAACCGGTGTGGGCGATGATGATTATTTTTTGGGAAGAAGTTTGGATGTATTTGTTTCCAGGTTACGTAAGTACTTGCAGGAAGATCGGAGCATAGAAATCATCAACCAGTTTGGAATCGGGTTCAGGATGACGGAAAACAAGAATAAATGAGGCGTAGAGGACAGAATTCCAACCAACTGAGATTCCTCCTCTTCGCTCATTCCTTGCGCAGTCGGAATGACAGTTTCGATAAAGAGAGAATGAGAAGTCTTAAAGGAGTATACAAAAAACAAAGCGAAGAAAGAGTAAGGGCACATTAACACTCTTTCTCCGCTCTGTATTCTAGTCTTCTGTGATCCCGCTGGGGCTTCCTTCGACTTCGCTCAGGATAAACTTCTCGCCCCAAATGCAAACAAGTGAGGTCGCTTTCGGACTCCTCACTCGCTCTGATTTTCTGCCCTGAAGCAGATCCCCCTCAGTCGATCGCTTCAGGGCCATGAAGCGAAAAATCCGGAGCATTACTGCTCCGGATTTTCCTGCTTCATGGTGATCCCGCTGGGGCTCGAACCCAGGACCCCAACATTAAAAGTGTTGTGCTCTACCAACTGAGCTACGGAATCCTATTTTAAAGTAAATGATTTGTTAAATCGGCTGCAAATATAATAGACTTATTCTGATTATTCAAAGTGGATAAATTTTATTTCTCAATATTTCTCAACTAGTTGTTATTGCACACTTTACCGTTAATTTTTTTATCTTTGAGAAGAACGTAACACAACCTCATGCCACCCCTGATTCTAGACATTAAACCTCAAAAAGGCCTTAATTCACTCCTATTTGGAACCGGAACCAGGGATGCGGAGAGCTGTTTTGGCAAACCGGAAGAAACGGAAACCCTGGGAGATACTCCGGAAGAGAGGTCACTCATCTGGCATTTCTGGGAAAAAGGATTCTCCCTTTTCTTTGATGTCAAACAAGGTATCAAGTTTACCTGTGTAGAGATAGACCATCCGGAAACCCTCTTATGGGGAAAGAAGATCTTTAGCTTTTCTGAACCCGAGCTAAAAGCCCTTTTTATTCTCCAAGGCTATAAAGAGATAGATATGGAGGACCATGACTGGGGCGAACGACGTATAAGTTTTGACGATGCTCTTATGGATTTTTACTTCGAAAAGGGCAGGATGATTTCAATCAATTATGGCATTACTCTGGAAGAGGAAAAAATTCTAATCTTACCCAATTAGCTTTGATTAAAAGCCTTGGTTTAACTTTGTTAAACACGAAATCAAATGAAAATATTCCTGATCGGTTACATGGGTAGCGGAAAAAGCACTTCCGGCAAAAAACTGGCGACTTTGCTTGGATATGAGTTTGTAGATCATGATGAATTGATCGAAAAAGCAGTAGGCAAGTCGGTACACGACATATTCCGGGAAGACGGGGAAGACCGTTTCCGGGAGATGGAACATCATATGCTTATAAGCCTCATGAACCGTGATAATTTGGTCATCTCAACCGGAGGAGGAACCCCATGCAACTACAATAATATGCAGCTCATGAATGAGAACGGGCTAACCATCTATCTGAAAATGAGCGCTAATACCCTCGTTAACAGGCTTCGCAACGCTAAATCCGAAAGACCTATTCTCGCTGGAAAATCAGCAGAGGATCTCTATGGCTTTATTGTTTCACACCTTGAAAACCGGGAACCCTTTTACAGCGAGGCCCAATACAAGGTCAAAGCCAAAGATCTTGATATTCGTGAACTTGCCGAATTCATCAAAAAAAAAATAGCTAAACCGGAACTTATCTAGACCAGGTAAACAGCCTCTTGCCCGGGCTTGTCGAGCTCCACAGAAATATGCTCACGAAGCGTAGTAGCAAGTGATAAACCTGTATAATCAGATTTTACGGGGTAGCGGTTATGCCTCCGATCGACCAGCACTGCCGTCTGCAAACGTTTAACCGGGATGTTCAAAAAGGGTTTTATCCCGTATAAGAGTGTCTTACCAGAATTCAGCACATCATCCATAACTATAATCACTTTCCCCTTCAGATCATCTATTGGAAAATTAAGAATAACCTGCTGTTCCACTGGGTTCTTTTTATCTATGGAAAGATCCAGCATTTTCAGTTTAATCGAAGAAATCTCTGAAAGCACTTTTCCGATACGCTGAGCCAGGATAAAGCCATTCTCCCTGATTCCTACAATAACAATTTCTGTTTCAGAGAAATTATTTTCATACATTTCCCAGGCCATACGAATGATCTTCTGGTCTATCTGCTGGCTGTTTAAAACAAGGCTCCTTGTGGCTTCCATGATTTATTTTTTATTGGTGACAACCGTATTCAGCATCTTCCCCGCCCTGACCCAGTCATAATTTTTTCGGACAAACTCATAACCTTTAAGGGCCAGGGTTTGAGCAAACTGTTTGTCTTCGAACAAGCGTGAGATCGAATCGGCATAGGCTTGGGGGGTATCTGCTACCATTACTTCCTCTCCATCTTTTGCAGCAAGAGCATTATTGGCAAGAGATGATGTTACACAAGGCAATTTCATAGCCATCGCTTCCATCAGTTTGTTCTGTAAACCGATACTGGTTTGCATAGGTGCTACAAGAATACTGCTTTTTGAAAAGCTCGTCCGGATGTCTTTGACCCAACCACTCACAACCACCCTGTCGGATCCAAGCTCCTTCACACGCTCGGAAGGGGTTGTACCGGAGATCAACACTTTCATTCGGGGATATTTCTTCCATACTACAGGCATAATTTCCTCTACCAGATATACAGCACTTTCTATATTCTGGGGATAGCTCATATTGCCATTGAACAGAATTCCGAATTCCTTCTCTTGTACCTGCCTCATGCTCTCTTCTGGATGAAAGAATTCCAAGTCCACCCCGTTAGGAATAATATGGATAGCAGCCCGGGAGGGATGAGGGATAAGGTCACGATCCTGGCGGGAAATGATGGTCAGGTTATCGAATTCAGAAAATATTTCCTTTTCATAGTGTAATAGCCGCCTGAATTCCATCCGGAAGAATGGGCGCTGAAAAAAAAAGACCCGAGGGATTCGGCGTTCTATACCTTTTGAAAATACATCCATATAATCAAGCGTCTTGCTGATCCTGACTCCCCTTGCATATTCGGCTGTTCGGATGAGCTGGCAATAAATAGAATCAGGATTAAACTCCAGCATGACCTTCCGGAAAGCTTCAAGGGTACGGCTATTGTAAAAATAGCCCACTTGCATAGGCTTATTGCCAATGAAGGTCCTCAGCAAGTTAAAAAAGAGTTCCGCCTTGTTCAGATTTATGATGACTACCCGGGAACAAATCTTGTTAAGAGTTTCCAGTGCTTCGGGATGAAGTGGCTGATCATTCAGGGAAAAAAGGCAGATCTCATGGTACTTGGAAAGCTCTGCAATCTGATGATATGAGCGGACTTTATCACCTTTATCAAGGGGATATGGAACACGGGATGTTATGAATAGAAGTTTCATTTTTGAATCTGTGGCAAGATAGGGAAAAAGTCCCAGTCGTAGTTACCGGCGCGGTTTGTTGCGATGAGGTATTGGAGAAAGAGACAGCCTGCGACCGCTTGCAGGGGCTACACCTCAAAGCCCCTTATAGAGTGCTCCTAACTTCTCAGCGATTCTCTTGCTATCATACTTATCCGCTACCAGGCTTCGAGCATTAGCACCTATATCATTTGTAAAGTCCGGATTGCGGAGACATTTATCAAGAATTGCCATCATCCCCGGAAATGTTTCGGCAAGTAGGAAATGCTCCCCATCCCTTCCGGCTATTCCTTCGGCACCGATAGATGTGGTAATCACTGTTTTTTTCTGCGACATCGCCTCTATAAACTTAACCCTCATCCCTCCTCCTGAGAAGAACGGCGCAAGGAGGATCGATTTATCTGCCATGAACTCTTCGGCATCAGGCACTTCCCCGGTTATCACAATACCTGCCCGGTTCAACTCCGCCATCCATCGGGGCATTTTTCTTCCTGCAATGTGAAAAAAAACTTCCGGATGAAGGGCATGAACCTTATCCCATAAATTATCAAGAATCCAGCGAATGGTTTCTTGATTCGGGATCCAATCCATCGCTCCAATAAAAAAAAGTGCATTCCGATTTATAGGGGCATTTCGTACCGGTTTCATTTCAATACCAAAAGGAATATGCACCACAGGTGCAGTGACGCCGGCCGATCTGAAATAGGAAGCATCACCAGGCGTGATGGCTGCAATAGCATCAAAATCTTTTAGGATATTATCTTCATATACTTTCAGCCTTTCAGCAAGCAGGCTCAGGTATTTACGCTTCAGGGTGTTGGTAGCTCCTTCTGCAAGTCTCTTCCAAATAAGATGTTCAATATTATGTGCCCGAAGAACAACTTTCGCCTTGCTCTGTTTCCGGATTACTGGCAGGTAAGCAGCCACATAAATACTTTCCAATTGTATAATGTCGAACTTTTCTAGTTTAAGAATCTGTTCCAGCCGGTTTTCAAACTCCTGAGAGTAAAAACGTTCGATGTGGTAGGATTTATCAGAGAAAAGGTTGAGGATCGCATCCAGGGCTTTGACTCGGGTATCCATAAAAACCTTTTCGGGTCTGAATTTTTTGAGGTAAGCTTCATCCCAGAGGATCTCGTCAAACTGCTGTTTATGAGTATCCATGGCCAAAACTTTAACCTCATGCCCCATCCGGCTCATAGACTCACTTAGCTGGTGCATTGCAAGAGATCCACCGTCTTTGGGAGGGTAAGGAATTTTATTGCAAACCTGGAGAATTCTCATTTTTCTTTTTCTTAAAAATGGTCAGGTAGCTGTCAAGGTCAAAGAGTACCGAGTCGCTCGTGGCTTTCACCGTAAAAAAGATTCCAAGAGGAAACAATAAAACCGGAGCAATCCAGACACCCGGGATAGGATGAAGCACCCCTTCCTTGGCCATCTTTTCTGTGCTGATAGAGATTACCCAATACAGAACAAAGAAAAGAATGGAAACAATTACCGGTGTACCTAATCCTCCCTTCCGGATAATGGCACCAAGCGGGGCTCCTATAAAAAACATAACCAGACAGGAGAATGCAAGCGCGAATTTTTTATTAAGCTCAATTTCGAAAAGAGTGCTTGATGTCCTGTTGTTGTCAAGTTCATTCTGCCTTGCTTCCACCTGTCCTTTGATGGTCCGGGCAAACCCAAGGGCTGACTCGATAATCATGTTCTTGTCCTGCTTATTCATCATGCTGAAGAAAGATGAATCACCGGGGACAGACTTGTGCTTCTTTTGACTCAGGAACTTCTCTGCATTTCGCATATATCCATTAGACAAGGTCTGTGAAAAATCAGACTGAAGTCGGTTTCGTTGAATTTTAAAAGTATCGAGCATTATACTGAGTTGCCGGGATGTTAGCATCTGGTGATTTTCTCTGAAGAGATCCTCATTCGTATGATTGGGCTTAAACCCAGACAGGTCGAAGCGCACGATTTGTCGCTTGAATTTATTTCTCAGGAAGGGAAGGCTTCTGCTGGCTGGGTCTTTTTCCCGAGCCAGTTCCTCATAACTACAACCGTCTTTCAAGTCAAGGATGAGGTACTTTTTATTGCTGGTCATCTCCATAAGACCAGAATCGGCCGTAATAATACGGTTATTCCCATCCTCTGTATGATCATAGATAAGCACTTTCTGAATAGACTTCCCGTCCTCCCCTTTGCTTTCAACCCTTATACTGTAATTGTCAATTCCGTTGTAAAAAACCCCGGCTTTAATGCTGAGGGCTGGTTTCTGGTTGTGGATGTCAAACATCATCCGGTTCATTTTCAAGTTTGCATAAGGAAGGATGCTGTTTGAAAAGTAAAATGCAAGAAGAGCGATTCCCAGCGTAAAAAATACCAGGGGAGCCATTACCTTTTGAAGGGAAAGACCCGATGCTTTAAGGGCCGCCAGTTCGTAATGCTCGGCCAGATTCCCGAAACTCATCAGAGAGGAAAGCAGGATAGCCAAAGGAAGAGCAAGGGGTACCAGAGAAAGGGAGATATAAAAGAAGAGTTGAATGATAGTACTCCAATCGAGTCCCTTTCCGACCAGTTCATCCACCCATTTCCATAAAAACTGCATAAAGAGGACAAAAAGTGCCACAAAAAATGTAAGCAGGAACGGCAGGAGATATGACTTCAGCGTAAAACGGTGCAGCGTTTTCAAATCAATCGATTTTTACAAAGTTAGGCGAACTTACACAAATCCCTTCATATCATGACCCTTACCTGTGGTACCATATGTCTAACTTACGTCAGCCGTACCCTATTTATCACTACCTTTGCGCCTCATTAACAAAAGAGAAATGAATAAATTTGAAGCGCTGGGAATTGAGCCGAATATCGTAAAAGCAATCACCGAACTTGGGTTTGAAACCCCTACTCCTATTCAGGAACAGGCCATCCCTGTTCTGCTGAAAGAAGAAAAGGATCTGGTTGGACTCGCTCAGACGGGTACCGGAAAGACGGCTGCTTTCGGCCTCCCGCTCATCCAAACCGTTGATTTTAACTCCCGTAACACTCAAGCCCTGATCCTTTGCCCGACAAGGGAACTTTGTCTGCAGATAACCAAGGACTTACAATCCTATACCAAATATACGCAGGGTGCAAATATCGTTGCCATTTATGGGGGAGCCAGTATCGTAAATCAACTAAGAGATGTTAAGAGAGGGGCCCAAATCGTTGTTGGAACACCAGGACGAATGGTTGATATGATTAATCGTAAAGGAGTGACACTCAAGACAGTAATTCGTGTTGTTTTAGATGAAGCGGACGAGATGCTGAATATGGGTTTCAAAGAAGACCTGGATATGATTCTATCCGAAACTCCGGATCAGAAATGCACCTGGCTCTTCTCTGCCACCATGCCCCGCGAAGTAGAAACTATTGCTCGTAAATACATGTCTGAACCATTCCAGATTACCGTTGGTAAACGGAATGAAGGAAATGTCAATATTGAACATGTTTACTATGTTGTCCAGTCACGCGACCGTTATGCCTCCCTGAAGCGTATAGTGGATTTCTATCCAGATATATTCGGTATCGTATTCTGTCGCACCAAGGCTGAAACCCAGGAAGTGGCTGAAAAGCTGATCCGGGATGGATATAATGCAGACTCCTTGCATGGCGACTTGAGCCAGGCCCAACGCGACCAGGTTATGAAACGCTACCGTTCCAGAACCCTTCAGGTACTCGTAGCTACGGATGTGGCAGCTAGGGGTATCGATGTGGATGATGTCACTCACGTGATTAACTACAACCTTCCGGATGAAATAGAGAACTATACTCACCGCTCCGGGCGAACAGCCAGAGCAGGAAAAACCGGAATTTCGATAGTAATCCTGAATATCCGTGAAGTTGGAAAGATCCGCATGCTGGAGAAGATTATTGGTAAGAAATTCACCAAAGCGAAAGTTCCAGGCGGAAGTGAAGTGTGTGAAAAACAGCTCTTTGCACTAATCAGCAAGATACATGATGTGGAAGTAAACGAGGCAGCCATTGAGAAATATCTTCCTCAGATTTATTCCCAGCTTAAAGACTTGACCAAGGAAGAACTGATCAAACGCTTTGTGTCTGATGAATTCAATCGTTTCCTGGAATATTACAAAAATGCTCCTGATCTGAATGTGGAGAACCGCAGCCTCGAGCGACCCGAACGCACCTCCGACCGTTTCAACCAGCGTGGAGATACGCGTGCAGATGAGCCTCGTTCCCGTGTACCCGACAGAGATGCTAACATGACCCGTTTCTTCATCAATGTAGGTGAAATGGATGGTCTGGATAAAGGAGGATTATTACGCTTTATATGTGACACCAGCAATTTAGAAGGAAGCAATATTGGCCGCATTGACATCAAGAGCAGTTTTTCCTTTTTCGATGCAGCTAAAGAAGTAGAGGATTTCCTTATGAATGCCTTTAAGGATCAGACCTTCAAAGGAAGAAGTGTACGCATCGATCCATCCAACGGATCAGGCGGAGCTGGATACAGAGACAATAACAGCTTCGGTAAGGGCAAGAGACCCTACGGAGGTGGAGGAAGCGGAGGAGACAGCTCCTGGAAAAAGAAAAGCTACGGAGGTGGTGGTGGAGGCTATTCCGACGGAGGATCGTCTTCCGGCGGCGGCTACCGCAAACGGAGCTATGGCAATGAGGAAAAACCAAGAGAACGCTCTAGTGAACCACCAGTAGATGGAAACACTTTTTCAGACCGGAAGAGTAAATTTGGAAAGCGAAGTTAGATTCAGTTACAACTGCAAACATTCTTGATACATCATATGAAACATTGGGTTTGGGTGATGCTTGCTTTTTCCGTTTTGGTTTTAGTTGCATCTGGTTGTAAGAAGAAAGAAAGTTCCACGAATAACACGCCCCCACCGGTTACGGGAACCTTGCCAGTCCTGAATGCTTCTACACCTGTTCTTGGCTACAATCTTCTCGGAAAGATAAAAGGGATATGGGACGGTCCTGTAACTTCTACTACCGCTCTGGGTAGTTATCCCGAATGGATTGTCGACTTCCGCCCTATTAGTGCCGCACAGATTTCGGCTAAGAATGAGCTGGATACAGCTAATAATATTTTTATGTCCTTCTTTATCTGTTACCACAATGGACAATACCGGCTCGCATTTAGAAACGGTGGGGCTTTTACGGGTATGCAGAGGGTTGCATACATGGAGGCTGACAGTGTTAGTGAATTACCCTCTGGATCCTACTACAGGTTCGCCGATTTCGTAAAAGGCATCAAGCGAACTATTACCGATGTAAGCTTCCATTCAGATAGTCTGATCATTCAATCCTATACTAACAAATACAACACATTGACTGCTCCTGCCCTGCATATGAGGTGGACTGCCAAACTGGTAGATACTACTTCCTGTCAGCCAGCGATAACTAACTTTACTTATCCGCAAAAAAAACTTGTACAGGATTTCTCTTCTACCTTCTCAGGCGTTACGGAAAGTATTTACTATCAACTTGCCGGAGATCCATATACAGAAGCCCAACAGCCCTACCTCGGACAAAGTACCCTTTCTTATACAGTCCTCCCTACCCTGACCGTCTCTTCAGCTAACCGGGTTTTTCTAATGGTTACCACCCAACCCCTTTTTATCGGTACCACTCTTAATTCAGCCGCCTTAAACACCCGCTCACGTTATGTCTTCCTGAAGGCTCAGTCTGCAGGCTCCTTCATATTCAATTACATGCACCCTGGAAATTATTACTTCTATGCATTTTACGATGCCAATGGAAATGGCATAATTGATACAGGAGATTATGTCAGTTCCGCAAATACCAACTTCAGCCTCTCACCTCTCGGAACTACTAATGCATCAACTCAAATTAATTTTCAGATTCCCTAAGGATAATTTACTCAACTAAAGTCAAAGCTTTAATACCTTTTTTTAATAGACAATATCTACAATATGCTTAAATCAGGGTGTTTCATTTTATGGATGCTGATAGGCCTGGTCTGTTTCGAAAGCTGCAGTACTGGAAAAAATGCATCCACAGGAACAACAACAACCGCCAGCTCCAATAAGGATGATGGACGGGTTTCTGCAACGGTCATGAAGTATGAGGTTGACGGATGCACATGGCTGCTTGTGTTGGAATCAGGAGAGAAATTAGCCACTCAAACCTTGCTTCCACTTGAGTTTGCTCAGGATGGATTGAAAGTAATCATTAAATATGAGAACCTGAAAGATGGACTGAGCACCTGCATGGCAGGAAAGATGATAAAACTGGTGGAAATTAAAAGGAAGTAAATCTAATTCTTCCTGATTCGGGTGACAAGGGCTGAGTTCCCTTTAAACACAAATTCCCAATCCTTATCAAAAATTCTTGGAAGGTAACGACGGTATAAATTAATCCTGACTGTCACTCCGTTCTCATCTTCCCCTTCCTTTGCAACACCGGTGAATTCATAGCACATGATTTTGGGATGCTCTTTCATGAAAATTTTGACGATCTCCACTACCGTCTGCATGACCCTATAGAGTTCTCCTTTATTGGTGACCACATACTCCTCCCCTTCGTACTCATCATTGATCACCCCAAACACAATGGTAGCATGAAGAATGTTATCCTGTCTCCTCCCAAACCTGACTTCGTATTGAACATCATTGTCGGTTGTAAAATAATAGACACCTGCAGAACTGATTGCAGGGGGAATAATTTTATAAATTGGTGTCTCGCCCTCCATTTTCTGAAATCAATCGGAACCTTTAGTGGACCGCTGGATTTTTATTATTGTGATTAAAGGTAAGAATAATTCGGTTTGAACGATGAGATACAAAAAACCCTAAATTTGTTCATGCGCCAGACACTGTGTATTCTATTCTTGTTTCTATCATCAATTCTTCCTGCACGTGCCCAACAAGCTTCTAAAATTAAAATAAGCTACCTGGAGCAACGACTGAAACAGCCGGATACACTCTTTATTGTAAACTTCTGGGCTACCTGGTGTGGTCCATGCGTGGCTGAACTTCCAGGCTTTAACCGGATCGATTCGGCATGGAAAGGAAAACCGGTCAAAGTCCTCCTTGTAAGCCTTGATTTTCCAGAAGCATTCCCTCTGAAGCTGAATAATTTTCTTGTCGGTAAAAGGATTCAAGCACAGGTGTTATGGCTTGATGAATCGGATGCCAATATCTTTATTCCTAAAATCAGCCATGACTGGTCTGGGGCCATTCCGGCAACCCTCTTCTCCTGCGTCAATACAGGAACCAGGGATTTTCAGGAAAAAAAGTTGAGTTATGATGAACTGGATTCAAAAATCAAGGCTTGTATTAAGAAATAATCAAACACATGCTTAACTTATTGTCCGGTCAATTCGATTGGAGAGCTTTTATAGATATTGTACTGGTTGCCATTCTGCTCTATCAGCTTTACCAGTTGGTTCGGGGCACAGTGGCCATCAATATCCTGATTGGGGTAACGCTTTTCTATGCCATCTGGCTCCTTGTTAGTGCAATGAATATGCGTTTGTTTAGTCATATTCTCGGAAAGTTTATCGACGTAGGGTTTATTGCTCTTCTAATTGTTTTTCAACAGGAACTCAGACGTTTCTTCATCTTTATCGGAACTACCAATTTTATCAGTCAGGGAAGTTTGGTAAAACGATTTATGGAATGGAACATGAAGGGGGGTAAGATTGAACTCGATCTTAATGCAATCATTAAAGCATGTAAGAATATGGCGGAACAGCATACAGGGGCTCTCATCGTTATTACCCGAGCCTCAGATCTGAAGTTTTATGCCAATACAGGAGACCCGATAGAAGCAAAAATCACTGTAAGAATGATTGAAAGCATCTTTTATAAAAACAGTCCGCTACACGATGGAGCCTTGATTATTACTGACAACCAGCTTAAAGCTGCACGCTGCGTTCTTCCGGTTACAGAAGATAGTGACTTTCCGGCACATCTTGGAATGAGACACCGGGCCGCGGTAGGTATCACCGAAAACTCAGATGCATTGGCAATCGTCGTTTCTGAACAAACGGGAGATATTGCACTCGCTAAAGACGCAAGGCTTGTGCAAGGACTTACACCTGAGAAATTAAGAGAATTGCTGGAGAAGTATTTAGCAGATTAGTAATATTTGCGGTTATTAACCCCTGACCACTCTCAGTTAGTATGAACAATCGCCCTGGTCATTTCTCGCTTGCCAGGGGGGCCTGGTAATTTCTCAATGCTGAATCCCGCCTCTTTCATGTTCCTCCTCACTTGTCCCTGTGCGCAATAGGTGACGAGTATTCCACCGGGAGTCAGGCAGTCATACATTTGTTTAAATACAGAGCCTGTCCAGATACTTGGCTGCACATTTGGTGCAAAAGCATCGAAATAAACCAGATCAAAGAATGCCGGGAGAGCTTTGAACCGCTGAATAGGCTGCTTATACTTAGTAAGCTTAAATTCACTCCCCAGATCAATTTCCCCTTCATTTTCTGTATGAATCATTTCAAAATCACAAGGGTTATCCTGAAAATCAAGCAAACCAGCGTAGTTTAGTGTGCAAAGGAGTTTTTCAGATAGAGGATAGGGCTCAACTGCATGATAATCTATTTCCAGGCCGGTCCTCCATCCTTCTAGCATGGTGAGCATACAGTTAAGGCCGGTTCCGAACCCAACTTCCAATATCCGAACCTGTTTTTTCTTTTTGACAACCTCTCTCAAGCCTGCATTAATGAATATATGCATTCCTTCCTGAATGGCACCATGGGTAGAATGATAATGCTCTTTGAGTTCAGGGTTATAAAGGGTGTGAGAACCGTCTTCCGTTACAATAAGTTCGAGTTGGGCCATTTTGAATAAAGTACAAAAAAACATGACAGGATAACCCTACCGGGACAATAACTTACCAACAATCACACAAGCCCCAAACGCCCTATTTTCAATACGTTCAAAACATATTCCAGAGTTTTAAACAGTACAGATAATAGAATATTTAATCTCTATTTTAGCCTATTGTAAAAACCAGAGCATCAGTATGGAGAGCGATCTGATCCAGAGTATCACCCGAAATTACGAATTATTACTCCCTTCCAATCCGGAATCGGTGATTCTTTTGATGGAACTCAACGATAAGATTGAAAAGGGAGAAATTGACGAAGCCTTTTCCCAGCATGACTTCGAGAAGACCGTTGATCAGGTAGCCGAAATGCTTGGAAGGGAGAAAAGCATACAGAAAGAGACTATTTCCAAAAAACTGAGTCAATATTTTTATACCACTGCAAAACGGGGGGGTGAATACCGCTATCAGCTCACTGTATATGCGAAAGATCTTACCGCTGCAATAATTAATGAAGTTCAGCCTCAATATGACGATCTACCGCTGATCTATACATTCCGCCGTACACTCCCTCTCACTGAAGAGGACCTGATCAATGTCCAAAATCTGAATTACTGGTATTATAATCACTATGGCCCGGCCAAGAAACGAATTCTTGGGCATATCGAAAATCTTCAGCGTTTCGTAGATAAGAAAACATATGAACTGAGATCCATACTCAAAGCAGATGTAGATAATGCAAGGGGACTGCTCGACAAATTCATTCTTGTATTCCGCGAAATAGGAAAACAAACGGAGGGCCTCACCCAGACTCTTAACTTCAAACAAGATACATTAGACCGGATCAAGAACGCGGAGCCTGCTTTTCTAAAGGAAAAGGAAAGCTGGGAGAGGTATTTTAAGATCCGGGCGGAGATAGAACAGTTTTTCGAAACCATTGATAGCCGTGTGCTCGCCATTAATGATCGGATCCAGACCTCCTCATCGCGTCTGAAAACTCTTTACGATTCATTACGCTACAAACAGATCTATAAACTCAAAGTAGAAAAATATCTCGTCTCTCTGATCCGTTCCGCGCAATCTATAGAAGGTGAAATCACCTTACCTCCTGAATTCAACCGGAAAGTGTTTCCTTATTTCAAACGCAAATTCCGTTTTGTCCCTAAACTTAACTTCAATGACGTCATACCCAAGGATGTTATTGAAATGGCAGAAGACGAGGAACTGCGTATGGCAAAGGAGGCTGCAAATATGCAGGTTCTCATCCGGCAAGAGCATATCTCCAAATGGATTGAAGATATCAACGTCAAGATTAAGGCTGGTGGCCATATAGAATTTGAAGACTGGTTCAGCGAGATATATGCAGCTGAGCAAAATCTGGAAGTCCCTATTGATGTCTGTTTCGGACTCATCCAGCAACACAATAAAAATCCAGATGCAGATCTGATTATAGAAAAAGAAAGAACTTTTAACCTTAACGACGACGTAACGATATGGAGAATGAAAATTCAGCCTTCGAATTCCTAGGAAAAGAAAGCTCTATACGGTATTTTGCTGAAGCAAACTTTGCCCTGACACAGGGAAAGCATATTCAGAACTACAGCTACGATACTAAAATATGGGATTATATAAACGATAACTACGGTCATCTTCAGAATTACTACGAGCTGCTGTATAACTGTTTTCTCCGCAGGGAGAGTAACGACAGAGATGTCTATTTCTACCTCGATTTCCCGGAAGAAGGGTATGGCCGCTTCACTCGCGACAGGTGTAGGGAACTTGAAGACAAGCATGTTGTTTTCGGTATCCTCCTGTTGAATTCTTCTAAGGAAAAATTCTTTGAAGCAAAAGAAATGACCTGGGATGATATCGAGCAGATTACTGAAGAAGGGGAACATAAAGAACTCTGGCAGCGGTTGCTCTACGGAGAACTCAAGCGTAACTATACCCCTAACGAAAAAGACGAAGTGAAACGTAAAATTGAACGTACATTGAACGAATTTGAGCGAATGGGATGGGTTAACTGGATAAACCAGGAAGCCTTCCACTTCGAAATTATGCCAAGTATAGACCGTCTTGCAAAGATGTATGCACGCGAAATCAATGAAGTTGAACTAACAGAAGATTATATCCATGAGCAATTATCCTAAGATCTATTCCCTTTCAACCGTAGGAGTGCGCCAGCATAATAATTGCGACTATCTCCTCCATCCGGTTCGAACCGATTTTACCGGCGATAATGGCCTTGGTAAATCGATTGTAGCCGACTTAATGCAACTCATCCTGATCCCTAAAAGGGATTTATGGAAGCCAGGTACGGAAGGACTGGATAAAAATGAAAGAAGAATTGAAGGTATCCCTCTGAATAAAACTTATGTAGACCATGCCTATGCCTTCTTCAATATTGAAAGGGCAAAAGGGAAATTCGTGACGATTGGTGTTTATATTCCCAAAAACTCACGTTACCCGGTAAGGCCTTTTATCATTCAAAAGAACTCCGATTTTTCCAAAAAGGAGTTGGAAAATTTCGACCGGCCTCTTCATGCTACGGATTTCCTTGCACCGAATAAAACCGTCATGGAACTCAAGGAGCTAAAGGCGCACCTCACTCTTTCTTTTGATATTTACCTTTATGATTACTTCCAGCACGAAGAAATCATGAATTATTACGAAACACTCTTCGTAAACCACATTGTGCCTATAGACCTGACCAAAGATACTAACCTGAAAGCCCTGGCGAAGATCCTTCAGTCATTCTCCAGAGCCAAAACACTGGATGTAACAAATTCCCGCTCTCTTCAGAATTTTCTTTTCGAAGACAATGATGAAATCAAAACACTTTTCGAAGAACAAAAAGATCAACTTGAGAACTATATCAAGCAATATAATTCAAGCAGAGACCTGATTAAAGAACTGGACCAGAAACAAACCAAACTAACCTCCCTGCAGAAGATGCTTGACAAAAGTGTCGCCTCCAGAGATGAGTTCCTGACTGCAGATACTATTCATGCCTATAATTTTTTCATTGAAGCACAACGTCATTTCAATGAAAACAAGACAAGGTATGAAGGAGCTGTCAGAAGTCTTGACAAGAATAAAAAGGAAGTAAAAATACTCACTGAAAATGCATTGAAGGCGTATCAGGACTTGCTTTCGGTGAACACTCATCTGCAGAAATACTATGAGGACCTGATTCCTACCCTGAGTGACCGTAAGATTGAAGAAAAAAGAGCTCAAGCCAATGAACTTTTCATCCTTGTCAATGAACTGGAAAAACTTGCTCCCATCTTCAAACGATACCAGAGCGCGCAGGCTGCTCAGGAAAAAATGCGTGAACAGGAAAAATACCGGGACCGCAAAGCAAAACTGAAACTTCTCAAAGGCATAAAAAGCTATTCCGAGTTTGAAGGCTCCGAATGGGCGAGTGATTTTGCTGCTGCCTTAAAGAATTATCCTGAAAAGGCTGCAGAATTGCCTCGAACCATCGATCAACTGAGTGGCTTACTTGAACTTTATGACAAAAGCAATGCAAACTCATTATTCCATTGGGCTGTAAGTGAAAAACGCCCCTTGAGCAAAGAGGAAGAATCCGTTCTGATGCACCTTAAGGATATTGCTACCAAGAAACCTGTAGGAAAGGAAGATGAAATCTTAAAATACACCACCAATCCTCAGAAACTTCTGAGCAGCTATGAGGCAGATAAACATGGGGGACTTTGGCTCATACTCGGAGAAATTCGGGAGTTGATTCCCATGGTCGGCAAACAAAAATTTGACGATGCGAAGAAGCTTAAGACGGTACTTGAAAAAGACAAAAAAGAAATCCTCCAGAACCTGAAGGATGCCGAAGAGGAGCTCAAGCTTATCCGCAAACTGAACCTCGAGCTTCTTGAAATAGGATACAATGCTGATATGGCGGATGCTTATAAAAATCGCAAAAAGATTGAAGCCTACGAGATAGATGAGGACCTGAACAAAACGGTGATGGAAGCATTTATTGAGAATGAAGAACAACTCGGCGCCTTTGATGAACTTGACCGTCAATATCAGAATGCTAACAGGGAAGCAATTCGCCTTGCGCAACAGCAGACCGAATTCAAACTCAAGCTTGAGCAGATCCTGGATGATAACGACAAATGTAAATACGAGATAAACAAACTTAAGGAAGAACTGCCCTTCAAAGTAGAGTGGATCAAACCCAAATTTGAAACACTGCCTATCGAAGACATTATTGCACAGAAATCTCAACTAGAACGAAAGGTTGAAGAAACCGCACCCGAAAAGGAAGCAGCTGTCAGGAATCAGATTTCGATTGATGGAGTAGTCAAAGCCTGTCAGGAAAAAGAACCTCAACTGAAGCTGGAACTGGAAAAAACGCAAGCCATCTTTGATGAGAAGCGGGATGATCTGGAAAAAGACACCAATCTCAAATGGGAAGACCTTCCACATCTTGGAGATTATACTAATGCAAGAATCCTTCAACTGGCAGAAAAGTCGGTTACAGACCGCCGTAATTTCGAAAATGAATTTGCTCGCATTGCCCAATCCTTTGATGAGACAAAGGATAATAAAAACCAGGAACTGGAGACAGACAAATTCAATTTCCAGACCCTGGTGAATGTGCTCTGTGGTAAACTAGGGCTGGAAGGTATTGGCCCAGAACTTCTAAAATTGAATGAGGAGCTCAAGAAATTTGGTGACCTGCAGTTGACAATTATCCTCAATGTATTTGACCAGGTGGCCCGGCAGTACCAGAACTTCCGCAAACTTATTACGGAGCTTAACTTCTTCTTTACAGAAAACAGGATCAGTAATAACTATCAATTCAGAATTGAATTCCTGGAAAAGAAGGAAATTACTATAGAATGGATCCGAAAAATGCGTGAAAAGGCAAAGGTTCAGAAGTTCGGAGCTGACTTGTTCACTGAAATCGAAGATATTGACAAAACACAGAATTCACCTGAAAAACTGATTGTAAACATCGCTAAAACATTCAGCTCTATCAAGAACTGTGAACTGAGCGACCTTCTTAATCCTAAATTCTATTTTGAACTGAAAGTTGGTCTGTTCGATGATGTGGGGATTAAGTATACTGGATCCGGGGGACAAGCATACACAGCCCTTGCTCTGCTTTGTATCGGACGACTTTCTGTTATTCAAAAAGATAGAACACGTCCGGGAGTTAAGTTTATAATTATAGAAGAATTGTCAAATATTGATGACCTGAATTTTAATCTCTTTCCTCAGATTGCAGGACAATTTGGATATCAATTGATCACTATGACTCCGAAACCGTTCGGATCCTACACTGATGAAGATTGGTTCCTCCACATGCTCATCCGAGGTAAGGATAAGGATATTAATTATTCACCGATGAGTTTCTTCAAGACCCGAAACAGTAAAAAATTGCTTAATGATTTCATTGAGGCAAGGTAAAAGCCCTTGTTCATAAGAGTTCATAATTTCCTTACAAAACCCGACTCTTGATCCCCCCATACTATAATATGGGGGGATTCTTGTTTCTCGGGCAACTCAGCTATTATTATAAGTAATTGGTAATCAATAGCACCTCCTTTGTCGAAATTGGAACTTGGACAGGCTCTCCAAGGTCTCTCCTGGAAGGTATGTAAGAAATAATGATAATCTGTGTTAAAATATCAGCTAATAATTCGGTGGATTTGGTTTATGATTTTGTAACTATACCTGTAGGAACACGTACAAAAACTATATTTGACTATAATTTCAAAGAATTGAATATTCAGTCGTACATTCCAATCTCACATGAGATGGGATGTAAGGTTGCTACAGACCTCAAACAATAAGAAAACAGAAAAGGTTTAGAATCTCAAAAATGAGGCACGTACTACAAATAAAGCTGGCTTTACTTGGAATGTTGTTTTATACGGGCAGCTTTACAGTAGCCCGACTTTATCTTGATAATAAGCATCAATCGGAGCCTCGTCAAGGAACTACCACTCATAACAGTTCCAGCAGAATTGTTCTTGCTTCCCAAATAAATCCAGTTTCTGCCGAGGTCTATAGGCCACGCTGGATATCTCAATAATTACCCTTATCCTTTTATTTACTAAGCACTTTAAACTCTGTGCGGCGATTAAGTTGACGTCCTTCGTCGGTCTCGTTTCCTGCCATAGGCTGGGTTAAACCATAGCCTTTATACTGAAGTCTGTCTGATGTTATTCCCTTAGAAACCAGATAGTCAACTACTGCCTTAGCCCGACTCTCCGATAATTTTTGATTATATTCTGCCGATCCTTTATTATCGGTATGGCCTGAAATCTCAATCTTCAAGGTAGGTACATCTGTTAGCAGCTTGGTAAGCCTTTCCAGTTCATTCGTGGATTCAGAACGTAAGGTGGATTTATCGAAGTCGAAAAAAATATTTCTCAAAACAATTTTCGTTCCGACTGCCAAATTGTTTAGGGCAATATCCTTTGTAACCTCCTGAAACGCCGCAGCGTTAGGAATATCAAAGTTTTCAGAATGAAAAAGATAATTTTCGGCTTTCACAGCAATCCCGTAATTTTTCCCAGCAGGAAGAGTGACCAGGTATTTTCCGCTTGCACTATTTGATTTAAAACTAGCTATAACCTCATTCCTTTGATTATCCACAAGCTCAATTGTGGCTTCCAATGGCTTTCCAGTAAGTGCATCCGTGATTACTCCTTTTAGAATGGTCAGAGCTGCTGACTTAATAGCTATCGGTGGTGCAATAACCCGGGCCTTTATAGGTGAGGCAACGCTGGCCAGGAGATTATCCTCTGCATTCATAGCAAATGGTTTCTCAGGTCCCAGAAATGTAATCTTGTAAAGATCTTTCTCTCCGCATCCTTCACTTTTCTTGGATGCATAATACCCATGCCGTTCACTTCCTGAGATTACAAAAAACACATCATCATCTGGCCCATTTACCGGGTAGCCCATATTTACAGGCTCAGTCCATTTTCCATCTACGAGTGTGGATTTAAAAAGATCATAACCCCCGATAGTTTTATGCCCCTGAGAACTGAAGTACATCGTTTTACCATCCGGGTGTATAAATACACCTTCTTCTGAATACATTGTATTGATTGGCGCACCAAGATTTTCGGCCGGTCCCCATTTCCCTTTGGCATCAAGACGGGAGAGGTAAATATCTTTTCCTCCCATTCCTCCTTTACGGTCGCTTACGAAATACAGTGTCTTTCCATCATAGGATAGACTCACCGTTGATTCATGGGCATCAGAATTAATATTTTTATTCATCCGCTCCGGTTTCGTCCAAGTATCACCACTTTGGTGACATTCCCATATATCTCCCCCATCTCTGGGTGTAAATCGATAGATATATAGAGTTGTTCCATCAGGTGACAATCCTGCCGTGGCATCATGCTCCTCAGTGTTAATAGGTTTTCCAAGATTGAGCGGAGGCCCCCAGGCACCTCCTGCTTCCTTGCAGGTGCTTAGATATAGGTCCTCATTGTATTCTCCCGATTCTGCTTTTCCACCACCCGTAGTGTTATCTCTTCTTGAGGTGAATATCATCACAGATTCATCTGTTGAAATAAGAGGGCCATAATCCGGATACTTTGAATTAACCTGACATCCAAGGTTGTCAATAAACACACGTTCAGGGTGTTTGGAAAGCTCAAGGCCCATTGCACACTCTTCCACTTTTTTGTTCACATCTGCAATTAATACCTTGTTGTCATCTGACTTCTTCTGGTCAAGTAGCGGAATATAAGCCTTGTATGCAGCCATAGCTTTCTCCCATTGCTGATCCAGATGATACCCCCGGCCCAGATAATATTGAATATCCGGAGCAACAGTAGATTTAAGTTGATATGCCTTTTCAAAGTAGTGAAGCGCCTCGAATTTACCTGCAGGCATCCAAATCAGGCAAAACCCTATTTTATAATTCAAGTCAGCATTATTCGGGTTTATTTCATTCGCCTTTTTATAAAAGCCAACCGCATTTGCAAAATCTCCGGATCCGGCTCCACTGATATCGTTAATACCTGGAACATAGTGACTTTCCTTAATAAAATGATCTACAGCAGCTTTATAGTGGTCGTAAGCAGTTGCATAGAGTTCATCACCCTGCTTGATATTGCTTTTAGCTTCCCTTAACTGATCTTTCTTATCCTTAAAATTTTCCTTCTCAAACTCTACATTGGTTTGGGCCCTCAAGATGAGGCTGCTTGAAAAGAATAGGAACGCGAATATGTATTTTGGAATGTGAAGCATCATTTCTTTTTTAATGATTTTATTTACTTGCAATCACTTAGGTAATTTTTGGCCTGATCAACACCAAGTTCAATGGCTTTTTTCATATCCTGACAGGAACCTTTTTCATCTCTCAGCATCTCCTTGGCAATCCCCCTGTTCATATAGGCATAACCATAGGCTCCATTCAGCTTAATAGCCTGGCTACAGTCTTCCACAGCACCCTTGTAATCCAGCAATTTAAATTTTGCGGCTGAACGGTTGTTATATGCGAACGCATATTCTGAATTAAGCAGTATGGCCTTGTTAAAATCTGAAAGAGCTCCTTTAAAATCGCCTTGATCGAATTTTGCAATTCCTCTGTTATTATAAGCAATGAAGTAATCTGTCTTCATTGTTACTGCCGTAGTATATGCATCCACAGCTCCCTGCAAATCATTGTTTTTTTTCTTGACACTTCCCAGGTTATTATAAATGAAGGCCAGTCCCGGATTGGCTTTAATAGCTTTACTGTAATCCTGAATTGCCCCTGGAATATCATTGAGCATCCTTTTTGCGCTACCCCGATCATTAAGAGCATATGCATAATCTGGTTTAGACTCTATGGCCATAGTAAAATCAGCACTGGCACCTGCATAATTTTCCTTCTCAAATTTGAGGACACCACGGTAATAGCAAGCCTCCGCATTTTTGGGGTTTAATGTAATCGCTTTCCCATAATCTTCAATTGCTCCATCCTTATCCGTCCCACTCGCTTTTACCTGAGCTCGGCTATAATAATAAAGATCTGAATTCGGGTTTAACTCTATTGCCTTCGTAAAATCGTCGAGTGCCTCCTTATTCCGGAGCATGTCCTGATAAGTTAACCCACGGTTATAATAGGCCTTCTCAAATGCGGGTTTCACTTCAATAGCCTTATTAAAGGCATTGAGAGCCTCGGCTATCCGCTTGGCATTCAGGTTGTCAATACCAATATTATAATATTTTTCAGCTTCCTGTTCATCGACAAATTTAGCTTTGACGGTATCAGTCTGTGACAGCATCAGCAAGGGCAGAACCAGGGAAAGAGAAAACACGATGAGGGTTTTATTCATAATGGGGAATTGTATTACTCTTTTTTTGATTTTTCCTAAGAGACTAGAAAGATAGGAAAATTAGGTCAGATAAAACGACATGAATTCAGGTAAAAAGACCCTTTCAACCTGAAGGGAAAATGACACCATACTTCAATAATAATTTTATCTTTGTAGGATACACGATCATTTACTATGTCACAGAAAAAAAGCCCAGTAACCAAAGAGTCGCTCCGGTTTTTAGAGCAATATATTAATAACCCTTCCCCTACCGGATTTGAATGGAAAGGACAGAAAATATGGCTCGATTACCTCAAACCATATATAGATGAATATTTTGTTGATTCATATGGCACTGCTGTAGGAGTAATCAACCCTAAAGCATCTTATAAAGTTGTTATCGAAGCCCATGCAGATGAGATCTCCTGGTTTGTGCATTACATAACTAAGGATGGATTTATTTATTTGCGCAAGAATGGTGGATCTGATCACCAAATAGCTCCATCGAAACGCGTAAATATACATACCGACAAAGGTATTGTCAGAGCTATTTTTGGATGGCCCGCCATCCATACTCGTGAACCAGGCCGCGAAGAAGCACCCAGTATAAAAAACATTTTCCTTGATTGTGGATGCAGCTCCCAGGCAGAAGTTGAAAAACTGGGTGTGCATGTTGGATGTGTAGTCACCTATGAAGATGAGTTCATGATCCTGAACGATAAATTTTATGTCGGAAGAGCGTTAGACAACAGGGTGGGTGGTTTTATGATTGCCCAGGTTGCGCGTCTTCTTCATGAAACGAAAACCAAACTTCCATTCGGACTTTATATTGTAAATTCAGTTCAGGAGGAAGTTGGACTTAATGGTGCCAGAATGATCTCCCATCGCTTAGCACCAGACATCGCTATTATTACCGATGTTATCCACGACTCTCAGACACCTATGATGAATAAAATTGCGAATGGGGATATTTCCTGTGGCAAAGGACCTGTGCTCACTTACGGACCGGCAGTACACAACAAGCTCCTTCAAACAGTCATTAACGCGGCTCAAAAAAGTAAAATTCCGTTCCAACGTGAAGCCGTTTCCCGTTCAACTGGTACTGACACAGATGCATTTGCCTATTCCAGAAATGGTGTGCCTTCAGTACTGATCTCCCTTCCTCTGCGTTACATGCATACAACAGTGGAAGCTGTCCAGAAAAAAGATGTAGACAACGTCATCCTACTGATCTATGAAACACTGAGGAAAATTCAGAACAAGCATGATCTCACATATTTAAAATAAATCCTATGCTGCTCACCAGGAAGACGTTTTTACTCCTTCTCTGTCCTCTGCTTTTTGTTTTAGGTTGTGGAAACAACAAACCAAGCCCTGTGACGAACCTAAGAGATTCTATGCCCCTTCCATCGTCAACCGGTAAATTGCAGGACTCTACTCATTCAAAGTATAACCATCTGATCAGTAACGTACCTATTCCCTTTGATATCCTTCATCGCCTTAGCACTTCTTATGTGCTCTATAAGGCAGAACTCCTGCACCCCGTGACTGCACTGGCTGCTGTTAACCAGACTGATTCAAAATCACTTTGTCTTGGCGTTTATGGAGCAGACTTAACCTATATTATTTCCCTCGGAGAGTTCAAAGAGTTTCCCAGTCATATTAAAACTATTAAACGTCTTGCTGATGACCTTGGCGTGCCTACAGCATTCGATGATAATATGATGAACAGGTACAACATAAATGAAACCAACAAGGATACACTTCAGAATGTTATGTACCATTCTTACACTGAAATTGATAAAACACTTAAATCGAACGATAGGCTTGGAATGGCTGCCCTGGTTGTTTGCGGGGGCTGGATTGAAAGTCTCTATTTGACAACTCAGACTATTGGCATCAATGAGGACAACGGGAGTTATACGGAGCTTTATTCTTTAGTGTCTGACCAGAAAAAGCATCTCAAGAACCTGATCAGTTTGCTGAATGATTTTAAGAAAGAGCCTTTTTCCGAAATACTTACTTCCTTACAAAAGATTGACCATCTCTACCAGACGGCTGCAGATTCGAATCACCTTAATTGGTCAGAAGTTCAAAAGATCTCGGCCGAAGTCAAAGAGCTGAGAACTAGGATAACACAACGTTCCTGAAGAGTACACAATATGGCGATATTGGGAACCATACTTAAACGGACTATCAAACTCCGTAAAAACCTACCCCGGATCAGGCGTAAAAATGCGTATGCTTTGCAAGAAAGGACACTGAGGCGTTTACTCAGCAAGGCTGAATTTACAGCATTCGGAGAACATTACCAGTTTTCTGCAATGCTGGGAGAAAAAGATTTGGTTCACACGTTTCAGAAAAATGTGGATACGCATGATTATAATTCCATGTTCAGAAGGTGGTGGTACCGCTCCCTTAACGGTGAATCTTATGTTTGTTGGCCGGAAGAAGTTAAATACTTTGCTCTAAGTTCCGGAACTTCTGAGTCATCTAGCAAACATATCCCTGTAACCAAGGAGATGATAAAGACGATCCGCCGTACCAGTGCCAAACAATTATTCTCTCTGGCACAGTATGATGTGGATGAAAATTTCTTTGGCAAGGGGATGTTGATGATTGGAGGGAGCACTCACCTTAACTTTAATGGAACCTATTTCGAAGGAGACCTGAGTGGAATTACTACAGGAAATCTGCCTTTCTGGTTCCAGCATTTCTATAAGCCCGGCACTCGTATTTCGAAGGAGCGCGATTGGAACTCTAAACTGGATGAGATGACGCGTAATGCCAAATCTTGGGATATAGGAGTTGTAGCTGGCGTTCCTGCCTGGGTCCAGATTCTCTTTGAGCGTATTATTAAATATTACAATGTAAAAACCATTCACGATATCTGGCCTAACCTCAGCATCTATGTACATGGTGGTGTTTCCATTCTTCCTTATAAGAATGGTTTTGAAAAGCTCCTTGGTAAACCTATCAGCTACCTTGAAACATACCTGGCTTCTGAAGGCTTTATCGCATTTCAGGCCAGGCCTAATGCGGAAGGAATGAAACTGGCTCTGGATACTGGCATTTTCTTTGAATTTGTTCCTTTCAATGCTGAGAATTTCGATGGAGAAGGTGAAATGGTTTCTCACCCTCTAGCCCTTACATTAAAAGATGTTCAGGAAGGGCCCGAATATGCACTCTTGCTTAGTACCTGTTCTGGGGCCTGGCGTTATCTGATCGGAGATACCATTCGATTTACCGATGTTGAGCATTGTGAAATAGCAATTACAGGAAGGACGAAGCAATTTTTAAGTCTTTGTGGTGAGCATCTGTCTCAGGACAATATGAATCGAGCCATCCGGATGACAGCGGAAGAAATGAATGTTGATATCAAAGAATTCGCTGTTGCCGGAATCAACTATGAAACTCTTTTTGCTCATAAATGGTTCATTGGTTCTGACAGTGTTATAGATCCTGCCGTTTTGAAGAAAAAACTGGATGAAAATTTGAAGGCCATCAACGACGATTACCGGGTTGAACGGATTGCAGCTCTAAAAGAAATTTTCGTTGAAGTCTATCCACTCCGAGTATTTTATGAGTGGATGAAAACACAGGGCAAAGAAGGGGGACAGAATAAATTTCCGAGGGTACTGAAAAACAAACGTTTGGAAGATTGGAGTCTCTTCCTGACAGATTACAAAAGCAGACCCGTATGAACCTGATGTTTGAAGCAATATATAAGGGTCTGGCCCTTGGTCTGGCCCTCTGTTTTGGGGTAGGACCGGCGTTCTTCGCTCTCATCCAGACGAGTCTTCATCATGGGGTAAAATCAGGGATAGCACTGGCTATCGGAATATTTATAAGCGATGTAACCTGTGTGCTCCTGGCTTATCTGGGAATTTCTCAATATCTGGTAGATCCTGCACACAAAACCACAGTTGGAATTGCTGGTGGAATTATTCTCGTTCTTTTTGGAATATATATCATGCTTCAGAAAAAGCCAAGGAACAGCTTCGAGGATAAGGAACTCGACATCAAGGCTCCGAACCTGGCCTGGATGGTTATTAAAGGTTTTCTCCTGAATATGCTCAACCCCGTTGTCATTCTTCTCTGGATTACATGGCTTGGCGTTGTCAGTTCGAACAAAAATTTCACAAGCCGTCATATTTTTGCTTTTTTCGGTGTAACGCTGGCGATTGTACTCTCGACAGATGTCCTGAAGGTGCTCACGGCCGATCGCATCAAACGCTTCATCAAGCCACGCTTTCTGGTCTGGATCAATAGGCTCGTTGGAGCGGTAATCCTTACTATCGGTGCATGGAAACTCACCACCATTTGTTTGGAGTATTATGCCAGATAGCAATGATATGGCAAGTAAAAATCCTTAAACTATTAAGATTATTGTTCGAGAACCAACCGGATATTAGGCCTGAAGTACCTGCTGCTTTTTAATATTTTTCCGTCTTCCCGGTATATTGGCTTACCATTCTCATCAAGTTTGGACATATTACTACGATGAATTTCATCAAAGACTTCGGCAATTTTATGTTGGAGGCCATGCTTAAGAATAGTTCCGAATAGAATGTACATTTTATCACCAAGCGCATCTGCAATCTCAACCAGATCTCCCCTTTTACAGGCTTCGAGGTACTCTTCATTCTCTTCTTTCATCAGATTATATCGGAGCACATAATCTTTCTCAGAAATTGTTCCTTCAGGTTGGTCAAGGCTGCCTATTCCAAACACTTCATGAAATTCCCTGACGCTATCTATCTTGGCTGATAGAGGTGGGTGTTCTGTTGTCTTTGCCATTATTTCCTGGATTTTGAAGCTCTGTACTCATCATTTAGCCCTTTCAATACATCCGGGGTAATATCCAGATCACTGCGTCCAAACAGAACAGGAGAAATAGTTGTTCCTGAGTAAGGCAAGATGAAGCGGTAGTGCCCGGAGGCATTATAACGTATCAGGTATTCGTTCAATTTTTTCATCACTTCGGCCTGTTTCTTTGAGGCTTCTACTTCAATTGCACGAAGTTGATCCTGCTTCTGAGCCAATTCATTTTGTTCAATCGTCAGTTTATTTTTAACTTCTTCCTGAGCTGCTGCTGAGAGCATGCCTGATTGTGCTTCTTTCTGGGCACCCTCGTAATCGTTCTGGAACTTTTCGTTCAGTCTTCTGTAATCCGACTCCAATGAACTTTGCTTTCCGTTGATAATCTTGGAATTTTCCACAATCATTTCGAAATGTGCGTTAAGCGTGTCCAGATTTACATATACGATATCCGAAGCTTTCAATTCCGAAGGCTTTACTGGTGGTCCAGTAATGCTATCCTTTTTCAAAGAGCCAGCCTTAGCTGAAACAGGCATCGAAGGAGCGGCAAAATGAAGATAATACAGTCCGATGACTGCAAGAATAAGAATGCCATTAATTACGAGCGAAATATTTTTCACGTTCTAAAAGATTTATTCAGTTTTCAGATCATTAACTCTTTCACAATACCGTCGACACTCACACCTTCTGCTTCGGCTTTGTAATTCCTTACGATACGGTGGCGCAGGATGGCAGGGGCCACTGCTTTCACATCCTCAATATCAGGTGAATATTTACCATGAATTGCGGCGTTGCACTTAGCTCCAAGAACTAGGAACTGGGAAGCTCGCGGACCAGCACCCCAAGAAAGGAATTTATTTACATCCGGAGTAGCATGAGAGGTGTTAGGCCTGGTTTTACTTGCAAGTTTTACCGCATACTCCAGAACATTATCGGCTATCGGGATCCTCCGAACTAGGTCTTGAAAAAGTGTAATTTCTTCCGCGTCGAGAATCTTATTTAGCTTGGTGGAGTAGTTGGATGTTGTGTTTTTTACAACCGTAAGTTCATCTTCATAGCTTGGGTAATCCAGCCAGACATTGAACATAAAACGATCTAATTGAGCTTCAGGCAATGGGTAGGTCCCCTCCTGCTCTATCGGATTTTGAGTTGCGAGTACAAAAAACGGTTTGGCAAGCTCATAGCGGACACCAGCTGCCGTAACTGCTCTTTCTTGCATGGCTTCAAGCAATGCAGCCTGTGTTTTGGGAGGAGTACGGTTAATCTCATCAGCGAGGATGATATTGGCAAACAAAGGTCCCTTGATGAATTTAAACTGCCTGCTCTCATCCAAAATCTCAGTTCCAATAATATCGGATGGCATAAGGTCGGGAGTAAACTGTATGCGGGAGTAGCTTAATCCAAGCGCATCGGAGATCGTATTCACGAGCAGCGTTTTAGCCAAACCAGGAACCCCCACAAGAAGACAATGGCCACGACTGAAAATAGAAATAAGCACGTCTTTAACGACCTCATCCTGTCCGATAATTACTTTTTTAATTTCGTTACGGAGGTCCTTGTATTTCACAACAAAAGCATCAAGGGCTTCAACGTCGTTTTTATACTTCATGGGAGATTATTTTACTTTTTCGTTGCCGCTTTAGACCAGTTATTTTCAAACTTGCAGCTCATATAATCATCCACAATACTAACATAAGTCGTGGTAAGCTTTCTGTTCACCCATTCCCTGATTACCTTTTGTTGTTTCTGGGCAAGTGCCGCTTCCTGAATCTTTGGAAAATCCTCTTTCAGGTTGGCTTTGTGGGGGGCCGTCCGCCGCTTAAGGTAAATAATGCGGTAAGCCTGCTTAGAATCCCTCCCCTGCATAAGTACTGGCTCGGAGATATCCCCTGGCTTTAAATTATCAATTGTAAAGACCAGTGCAGGATCAATCTGGCCCAGCATATCCATTTCAAAGAGGGTAGTTCCACTCTGTGGATTTACCATAAGACCACAAGCGTTTTTTGTGTCTTTATCCTGAGAATATTTTGCTGCCGCTTCACAGAACTTAATGCTATCCACAATAATCAATTTTCTTACGCTGTCGAGTGTGGCTTTTGATTTAAGAAGATCCGCAGGTGCATTCGGAACTGCAACCAGAATGTGTCTTACATCGATCTCATCTCCTCGACGTTCGATAAGCTGGACGAAATGATATCCATATTCAGTTTCAAACACATCGGATATTTCGTTCGGTTTCAGGTGAAATGCGACTGCTTCAAATTCGGGCACAAATTGTCCTCGCTGGATTGCTTTGTATAAACCGCAGGTCATCTTAGATCCAGGATCATCTGAGTAAGAACCGGCCGCTGCACAAAAACTCATTTCTCCTGAAACTACCTTTTTTCTGACATCTTCAATCTTTTGCCTGGCATATTGTTTCAATTCCTGATTAACCTCAGGCTTGCGGATAATCTGTCCGATCTCGATTTCCGAGTTGATGTAAGGAACACTATCAGCATTCAGTCCATTGAAATAAGAATAAACTTCAGTCGGAGATACAGTCAACTCTCCAGTAATCTTTCCCTGCATTTGCTGGGAGAGGAGATATTCTTTCTGCTTTTCCCGGATATCCGCCTTAAATGCCTCAACAGATTTTCCATTGTAGGCTTCAAATTTTTCAACTGAACCAAATTGCTTGATATAATACTGCATTTTTCTTTCAATTTCTTGGTCAACCTGTGATTCGGTTACCTTCAGCGAGTCATGCGCTGCCTGAGCAATCAGGAGTTTCTGATACATAATATCTTCCAAGATGGTGCAGCGGGTGGCTTGCCCAGCTTTATATCCCATACCCAGATATTGATTGTACTGGGCGTCGATTTCCGATTCCAAAACAATATTTCCTCCAACTACAGATACAACCCGGTCAATGACCTGTTGAGAATAGGATTTGAAGGAAAAAACGAGGATGGCAAAAACAAGGATTTGTTTAACTAATTTCATGTGGTAAAGATAGTAATTTCGCTATGACAACAGGGATTTTACTTATAAAGCTCAACATCCTTCTTCTCCTTTGCATCCCGGTATACGTCCTCTTTCATTGCAGTTATGAGCATTAGTTTCCGTTTATTAATAATAATGTTCCGGATGTTTTCCCGTTCAAAAGACAACGGAGACATACTGTTCTTTATTTTAAAGCCTTTTATATTTAAAAAATAATAATGGAGAGAATCAGTCACTTCCACAAACCTGTTGTTTCGGAGAAAAAGCTCTTTGTTATAGGTTTCAATTGGGATTTCCTTCAGGAGATCATCAAAGAGCAGCCAGGAATTATCATCCAGATAAAAATTTTCTGCAAACTCGTGACAATAACTTTTTAATGCTTCGATGTCTTTGGGTTGGTCAGATCGGTATAGATTACGGAGCTTCGCAAGTTGGGGTGCTTTTTTCTTAACCTTCACATAGATCACTTTGATGATATTGTCTTTGAGCTGAAAGTTATTCTGATTACTTTTATAGTACTCCTCCATCTCCTCATCAGTAACAACGGTATCAAGCTTCTGCCTGACAAGTTCTTTTTCATAAGCATAGAGAAGAAGAGACTGGCGGTAAGCCTCTAAAGCTTTCTCAACATTCTTCTGTTCATCGGTAAGATTGGCCTCCGCCTTATTCAGGATAAGCGCCTCCTTGGTCCAGTTTGTGATGAAATTTCCGATTATTTTACAGCTATCCTCTGCAGTAGTTCCGGGAGAGACAATCCCCAAAAGTTCATCTTCAAACAGATATTTATTGTAAACCCTTGCTACGGGCTTACGGCCTTTATCCTCTTTCCCAATCGAATGCCCGCAGGATGCGAGCAAAATAAGGCTGGCCGTGAATGTTATAAAAGCAAGAAAGCATGAGAAACGAAAATGTCCTCTAAATTGACTCCTTTCGTCCTTCATGCTCTCCTTATGTTGTAGAATACGTATAGCTAATTACTTGACTTTTGCCAGCACATCACTGTGAATGTTTACAGGGTATTTCTTTTTGAGAGATTCAATCCAACTCTTTTCAAGGTAGTTCTGATAGTCTGAAGTTGCTGCTCCTCTTGCTTCAGCAAGAGTCTTAGGGCTTGGTGGAAGAATTTTATTCACCCGAACAAATACGAATTTCTTTTCCGCTTCCTTCACTGGTGATAACCCAGGAGCCCAGTTTGCATCAACCTGTGAGTTCTCTCCTTTATTGAAAATTTTGGAATCGATAGTGAGGTTGAGTTGAGACTCTTTGTTCAGTTTTTCCAGAATCTCTTTATCTGTTTTCCCTTTTTCGATCATTTTCCTGGCTTCTTCAGCAATCTTAGCATCGGCTGCAGAAAAAACAGAAGCATCGGAGCGCTGCTCATACATATAATTGTTCTTATTTTTTTCGTAAAATTCTTTCAGTCCAACAGTATCTTTTACAGCCTTTGACCAAACCTTTCTGTCCATAAGATCGAAAAGCAGAATCCCATCTCGGTATTCCTGCATGAGGGCTTTGAACTCCGGGAATTTATGATCCAGCTGAGTTTCTTCGAAATTTATGATGGATTCATCGACCCAGGTCTTATAATTATCATTCAGGATCACAGCAAGCTCAATTTTAGGCCTACGGGTCATGTGGCTTTCAAGATATTTGGCAAAGTCTGCTTGTGTATAATTATGATTGGCGAGAACAAACATTGTCTTGGTCAGTTTGGAAGCCCTGGAAGCACTCCATTTACCCTGAAGGTAAGTGGAATCCATTACCGTTAAAAACTCTTCCTTTAACTTGGGCGTTTCTTTAAATTTATACTCAACCTTCAATTTCGCGATCAGCGATTCACGTCCCTTATTGGAGCGGCTGTCTTTAGAAATTTTTGATTTTAGTTCATTTTTGATATCATCAAATTTCGGTACTCCACGGCGGTCTAATCGTTTAATGATGTGCCAGCCGAAACGGGATTTTATTGGCATGGATACATCTCCATTATTTTGAAGGGCGAAAGAAGCTGTTTCGAACTCAATCGGCATTTTGTAGCTTCCGAACCAAGGCAGTTCTCCACCTTTTCGGGCCGACTGCTTATCATCGGAGAAAGAACTTGCAAGATCTTCGAATTTTTCACCTTTTTCCAGCTTGGCATAAATTTCATCAATCTTATTTTTTGCGTTGATCGAATCCTGTGCTGGTAATCCAGCTTTGGCATTGATCATGATATGAGCCACTTGAATTTCTCCTCTGGCTGGGCGTTTGTCTTCAACTTTTACCAAATGATATCCAAATTTCGTACGGACTGGCATGGAAATCTCTCCTGGCTTGGTGTTGTAAGCCGCACATTCGAATGGATAAACCATCTGCATGGAGGAAAAGTATCCTAGGTCGCCACCATTGTCTTTTGCAGAAGGGTCGTCCGATACAGCTTTTGCAGACACTGCAAATTTTTCTTCACCCTTAACTCCAGCAATTGTCTTTGCGAGGTTTTTAATAGCAGCAATCCGTTTTTCCTCTTCACCATCCTTTGAGGTTGGGTTTTTTGCATCCATGTGTTTTCTCACCATGGCCTCATATTCTGAAAGCATGGAGGGTGAAACCTGCTTCCCTATCAGGAGATTTCTAACAATCATAGCCCTTTCATATGCCTCAATTGTATCTTTAGGTAAGGCATTTTCATCGAGTCGGATTAGGATATGCTTTGCATGCACATCCCATTTCATCCGCTCATAAGCTTCGTTGAGAAGCTGATCATTAACATCTTTATCTGTAAGATAAGGGGCGGAAAGCTGTTTACGGTATCCACTAAGTTCATTCCTGAATGAAGCGGAAGTATCAAGACCCATTTCTTCGGCCTCTTTCACTTTCATTTTAAAGGTCACAAAAAGTTCAACATAGTTGTCAAGAGCCTTAGGATCTTTGGATGACTCATCCTTCACCCGATTCTTGGTATACACGCTTTCAAATTCAGAAAGGGTTACATTGGTGTTCCCAATAGACATAAGGATCGGATCATCTGTTCCGCTGGAGGTTCCGTCGGTTAAATTCTTTTTCTCAGACGCTGCGTTATGCTGGGAAGCATCCTTTTTCCCGTTACCCGCATTTTTGTCCATACCCTGAGCGAAAGCCAAAGAGGCACTGATAAAGGCTGCTGCTACCAGTGCAGTACTAAAAATGGTGTGTTTCATATGTATTATAATTGTTTTAAGGGAAGCAAATTTAGTTAAACTTTTCTATTACGAAAACAAAAGACTTATTTTGCGTTTAATGCATCAAAGCTTAAGTAATGACAGGCTGAGAATCTCTATTCAATCTGTCAAAATCTTTCTTCCCGAGTATGTCATTCAAAAAAAAGTTATAGCTTAGCCGAAAATCATCTGCAGAATTTCTGATAAATTAACCATTAAACAAGACAAACATATGTATTTGAATAAGGTTGCTTCACATTTGAACAGTCTCCTCGCAGCGGTTGTTTGCCTTTCCTTTTTCTCCTGCGGATCAAGCTCTAGCACCGATCAGGAAACTACTTCTCAAGCCAAGGATACTTCGGCCAATTCAAAGACCGTTGTGCAAAAAGAAGAGCCAACTACATTTACTCTGCCCTCCCCGCTTCAGATTGCTTCTATATTTAAAAAAGCAGGACTAAGCTATTTTCCGAATATTTGTAATCAACCTGAGAATGCTTCGAAATACAGTTCCGGAAAGATCAGCCAGGCATTGAATCTGGGTATTTACAGTGCCGATCTCAGTTACTGCGCACTCAATAAGCAGGGACAGGATTCCAAGAATTATATGAAGGCTTCCCGCGACCTGGCTTCTCAACTCGGTCTTGAAAAAGTATTTGAAACCGACAACCTTGCAAATCGTTTCGAAAAAAACCTAAGTAATGAAGACTCCCTTGGAGGGATCATCGCAGAGATGCAGATGCAAACAGACATGATCCTAGAAGAACATGAACAAGAATATATTTCTGCAACAGTTTTTGCAGGAGCCTGGATTGAAAGTATGTACATTGGAGGAAAGGTATATGAAAAGGGCAAGGAAAAGAATGTGGCTATGCGCCTAGTAGAACAGATGGCCATTGCCGGAAATATTGTGAAAGCACTGAAAGCAAGTGAGAAGAAAGATGCTGGAATTACTGCTGTGATTGGAAACATCACTTCAATCTGTGATGTATACAAGGATTTTGCAGAAATCAAAGCTCTCGCGAATACCCCGGACGATATTGATTACAACAAGATTCAGATCAGCAAAGAGGAACTGACCAAGCTTACTGCCAAGATTGACGAAATCAGGGCCTCTATTGTAAAAGGATAAAATCCGGCATGCACAAAACCTTAATCGGCTTGATAAGCTTTATACTTTTTACACTTTGCTGTGGGTTTCAAACAAGCGACGAGCCTGTTTGTGATTCAAAAAGCCTGAAAGAAAAAGCACGCAAGACAATGGATCCGTATAAATACGATTCAGCCAAGATGACAAAGATTGCCTATAAGGTTAAAGAGTCTCTGAAGGAAGTGGAAGTACCCCTATTCCTTGGTGAAAAATACCGCTTTGTGTTTAATACGGAGACGATCACTAAACCTGTCATTATTAACGTTTATAATAAGGACAAAGAAGCCAGGAACCGGAAGCTCTTGTGGACGAGCAAAGATGATCCTGCTACATTGAAAGAACATATATTTGAACACACACATTCGATGAAAGTCTTTGTTGACTATTCAATTCCCCCGACAGATTCTACTGCAGTTCCCGGATGCATATTATTCATGCTCGGGTATAAATAAACGATTGACTATGAAAAAGAAAATTACTATGCTCCTCTTGTTTGCCGGATCCCTGCTGGGTAATCTGCATGCACAATGTAATGCTAAAGAAATTGCAAAAAAATGCAAAAGCAACCTCAAACCATTCAGTTATGATGGATTTGCAGACAATTCTTTTACATTTAAAGATAAAGCTCAGACCATATCTGTTGAATTTACTGCCTATGCAGGCCAGTCTTACAAACTGGTTTTTGCAACGAGTGGATTTAAAGAAGAGGTGAAAGTCAATATTTATGATAAGAATAAGAACAATCCCAAGCGTCAGAAGGTGTATGATAGCGCAAACGGTATTGATAACCTGTTCTGGAGCTTTGAGCCTAGCAAAACAGGGACCTACTATATCGAATATGAAGTCCCACCTGCAACAGAAGGTGATAACGGGAAGATCGGGTGTATGGTATTACTTATCGGATATAAGTGAACTGATAGCTGTTGTCGGCGCTGTTCTTGATTAAGAATATTTTATCGGTAAAGATCCCGTTTCAAATCTGAAACGGGATCTTTATTTAAGTCCCTCTTCTTCCTTCCTGGAAGGCAAAGGCCTGCTACAAAGCAACTTTTTCTCTATCTTCGCATCGAAACTAACCTACCCTATGTTGTAAATAGGAAACTGCTATGATAAAAATAACTCTACCCGATGGTTCCCAGCGCGAATACCCTAAAGGAACAACCTCTCTCCAAGTTGCACTGAGTATAAGTGAAGGCCTTGCACGAAATGTTTTAGCCTCAAAAGTTAACGGAGAAGTATGGGATGCTACCCGTCCGATTCTTCAGGACAGCAGTGTTAATCTCCTGACCTGGAATGACGAACTGGGCAAATCTACACTCTGGCATTCTTCAGCTCACCTCCTGGCAGAAGCACTGGAAGCACTATATCCGGGCATCAAATTCGGTATTGGTCCGCCAATTGAGAATGGGTTCTATTACGATGTTGATTTGGGAGGTTCGCAACTGAACCCGGAAGACTTCAAAAAAATTGAAGACAAAATAATTGAGTTAGCCCGTCAAAACAACCCATATATCAGGAAAGATGTTTCCAAGAGTGATGCTATTTCCTATTTCACAGAAAAGAAGGATGAATATAAACTCGATTTGTTGAAAGATCTGAACGACGGGACGATTACCTTCTATGAACAAGGAAAATTTACTGATTTATGCCGTGGCCCTCATATTCCAAGCACCGGTTTTATTAAGGCAGCCAAGGTCATGAGCATTGCCGGAGCTTATTGGAGAGGTGATGAAAAGAATAAACAACTGACCCGTATTTACGCGATCACTTTTCCTAAGGAAAAAGAACTCAAAGAATATCTAATACTACTCGAAGAAGCCAAAAAGCGAGACCATCGTAAGCTCGGAAAAGAATTAGAGCTGTTTTGTTTTTCTGAGAAAGTTGGAATGGGATTACCTCTATGGCTTCCGGCTGGGGCTGCCTTGCGTGAAAGACTGATCCAGTTTATGCAAAAGGCTCAGATAAAATCTGGTTATCTACCTGTTGTCACCCCTCATATTGGTCATAAACAGCTCTATGTCACGTCAGGCCATTACGAAAAGTACGGAGCAGATGCATTTCAACCTATTAAGACCCCACAGGAAGGTGAAGAATTTTTCCTTAAACCGATGAATTGCCCGCACCACTGTGAGATTTATAAAAGCAAACCCCGGTCGTATAAAGATCTGCCTATCCGTTTGGCAGAATTCGGTACCGTTTACCGGTATGAACAGCATGGGGAACTCCATGGCCTAACCCGGGTAAGAGGATTTACTCAAGATGATGCCCATCTTTTCTGCAGACCTGACCAGATTGAAGAAGAATTCTGCAAGGTCATAGACCTTGTTTTGTACGTGTTTAAAGCACTCGATTTCAATGATTATACGGCTCAAATCTCACTCCGGGATCCTTCTAATACGACAAAATACATCGGAAGTGATGAAAACTGGAAAAAAGCAGAAGATGCGATTATCGCTTCTGCCAAAGAAAAAGGGTTGAAAACGACTACGGTCCTTGGGGAAGCAGCCTTCTATGGTCCAAAACTCGATTTCATGGTTAAAGACGCTATAGGAAGGAAGTGGCAGTTAGGGACAATTCAGGTGGATTATAACCTTCCGGAGCGCTTTGAACTGGAATATACTGGTAGTGATAATCAGAAACATAGGCCGGTCATGATACACCGGGCTCCATTCGGGTCATTGGAGCGATTTGTGGCTGTGTTGATCGAACATTGTGCTGGAAAATTCCCTTTATGGCTTACTCCTGAGCAAGTTATGGTACTTCCAATCAGTGAGAAATACAACGATTACGCGAAAAAAGTTTTGGATTTGCTAAATAATTACGATATTCGCGGGCTTATTGACGATCGGAACGAGAAAATCGGCCGAAAAATCAGAGATACTGAGGTGAAAAAGATCCCTTACATGTTAATTGTAGGAGAAAAAGAGGAAGAGGATCAAACGGTTTCAGTCAGAAAGCAAGGTGATGGAGATGCAGGGTCTATGAGTCTTTCAGATTTTGCAGCCGTTATTGGAAAAGAAATCGATGGCAAGTTAGCCAGATTAGTATAAAACAAGAGAATACAAACTTAAAAACGGAGGTCTTTATTTCAGCAGAATTTAAAAAACCCTTTAATCCGGCATTCAAGAAACCAGCCGGCACTTTTTCAAGGCCAGGGGGCGCATTTAACAGGCCCCGTTTCCAGAAGAAAGAAGATGCACATAATATCAACGAACGCATTCGTGCGAAAACCGTTCGTGTGGTTGGTGAAGGGATTGAGCAGGGAGTATTTTCAATTGAAAGAGCCCTTGAGATCGCAAAGGAAGTAGATTTAGATCTGGTCGAGATTGCACCGACAGCCGAACCTCCTGTTTGCAGAGTAATTGATTACAAGAAATTCCTCTATGAACAGAAAAAGAAGCAAAAAGAGCTGAAGGCAAAAACTGCAAAGGTTATCGTAAAGGAGATTCGTTTCAGTCCGCATACAGATGAACATGATTTCAATTTCAAAAGGAACCACGCTCTGAATTTTCTTGATGAGGGAGCAAAGGTTAAGGCATATGTTATGTTTAAAGGTCGGGCTATTATGTTTAAGGAACAAGGTGAAGTCCTACTACTCCGCTTTGCCCAGGAATTGGAGGAGCATGGAAAGGTAGAACAACTGCCTTTGCTGGAGGGGAAGAGGATGATCATGATTGTGGCTCCAAAGAAGAAAAAGTAAGCTTTGAATTTTCGAGTATCCATCTATAAATAAAAACAAGCGAAATGCCAAAAATGAAGACGAAATCCTCTGCAAAGAAGCGCTTTGTAGTTACGGGTTCGGGCAAAATCAAACGGAAACACGCGTTTAAGCGGCACATTCTTACAAAGAAGGCCACTGACCGTAAACGTCGTCTAACAAAAGACGGAATGGTTTCCCCAGGTGACCTGAACAACGTGAAGAATATGCTTTGCCTCTAGAGGATGAGGTGATCCTGTTTTACTACAGGACACGAGGTTTAATCAATTATTATTAATCCAGGTGAACAGCAACAAGATCACGCCAAAGGTGTGACGCTGAAGCCAAAAAACAAAACAAAATGCCAAGATCAGTCAACGCGGTTGCTTCCAGAGCCCGCAGAAAAAAAATCCTAAAACAAACCAAAGGATATTGGGGCGCAAGAGGAAACGTTTGGACCGTTGCAAAGAATACCTTTGAAAAAGGTCAAACCTACGCCTACCGCGATAGAAAAACCAAAAAACGTAATTTCCGCTCACTCTGGATACAACGTATCAACGCAGGTGTTCGTGAACATGGTCTGTCATATTCTGAATTCATCGGTAAACTGAACAAATCGGGTATTACCCTTAACCGGAAAACACTTGCCGATCTTGCGATGAATAATCCGGATGCATTTAAAGCCGTCATTACTTCTCTCAAATAGAATATTTGAACTTTATAATTTAAAACCTCCCCTGCGGAGGTTTTTTTTATTTCTCTACTGATGTATTATTTATAAGACTCATTTAGTGGAAGATATTTGCATGATTTTGATTCCATCCTATTCTGTCAAAGATTCTGATTTTAGGCAGAAATAAGCGTTTTTCTTGTTTGTCATCTCTTTTCAATTCCTTAGATTTTCCTATGATCCATGTTCTGTTTTTTATATAGCTTTCAGAACAATGATCAGCCTCCACTCTGTGCTAACAAATGCTTTGTTATTCAAAGCCTCTATAAAAGCCCTAAAGACAGCTAATTCAATAGCAATTAATATAGCATCGATAATTTATTAAATATATCGCATTACGATATTTTACAAGCGAGTTATTAGTCATAATTTTATCCCACTTAATTAATCAATTATTTAATAATGAATCGGATAAAAGAAATATTAAAACACCAGGGAAGATCCCAGGCATGGCTGGCTGAAAAAGTTGGAAAGAGCTATGTGGTGGTTACTAATTACTGCAATAATAAAACACAGCCGAGTATCCTTGTTTTGAAAAAGATAGCAGATGTACTTGAGGTCGATGTTCGTGAACTACTTGTTTCCACCAAAGGAAAATAGAAATTATCCCACGTTACCCCTTCTCTATAACTAGCTGTTATTCCCGTCTAATAGATTCTTACACTGGCGGTGAAACGAAAAGAACTTCATTCTTGCTTCGTTTTAATTCATAGACATCGATTTCTTCCTTTGGTCGTATACTCTCTGCCATTCACCAACAATGATGAATCAGAATTTGATTCCTTTTTATTTCTTATTTTTGCCTTGAAATCACCTAGCAGCAATGAAAAATTGGTCTGAATCTTTAGCCCCTCTTTTACAAGTATATAAGGGGAAGCCACATCCGCTTCTATTCAAAAATACATACCAGCTGTTGGTATCAGTCATTCTCTCTGCTCAGGATTCAGATAAACATATTAATGAAATCACCCCCCGATTATTTGAGGCATTTCCAAACCTTCAATCTCTCGCAAAGGCAAATGGAGAAGATTTATACCCATTCATTAGCAAAGTCCGAAACTTCGGAAACAAAACAAAGTGGCTTTTAAGTCTTTCTCAATCTCTCAAAAAAGACAGCAATATCCCTCTTACCATGAAGGAGCTGACTGAATTGCCTGGTATAGGAAGAAAATCCGCAAACGTTATCTTAAGAGGAGCCGGCAAAAAAGCCGAAGGGGTGATCGTAGATCTTCATGTGCTGAGGGTTGCACCCCGATTGGGAATTGCAAGCGGTACCGATCCAAAGAAAATTGAAAACCAAATTATGGAAGTCATCCCATCTGAAGATTGGGGTGAGATTGGAATGGCAATGTCCTTTCTGGGAAGAGAAATATGCAGACCAACAAGTCCAAAATGCCCGGAATGTATGGTTAGCAATGCTTGCACCTACTATTTGACTCTAAAATCAAAAAGCTCCACTTAGAGAGGCTATCATAGACGAACAGTCTTGATTATCCAATTTTTTACCGAATTTAACACCATTAAAGGCTTCTTACTGCACTTTAAGGAAGTTATGACTACAGACTGCCCAATCTCTCTGTTTTGCCCTCATTTTGGCTTTCTTATTGCTTATCTCCAGTCCTAGGTACTAATTATCTTTTGAATGTCTTTAGCCATGAAATAGCAGCCTCATTATCAGGAAAGACTTTGGTTGGCACGTCTGGCTTGTTGTGGTTTACATAGAAATTGGCAAAAAGTTGATGAGCTAAAGAATGGTAAGCAACAGCATCGGCCAAGGTATATATATTCGCTTCTTTACTTGCTGAGAATATTCTAGCTTCCTTGTCAACTGCAGAAAACTCCTCACAATCAATTAAAACAGGAAATTTTTTCATTCCACCAAGCTTTCCAATTGCCTCTACTACAGCGACAGCATCAGCCAGATCCATTTCTACTCCGCCTTTTATATGGATATGCATAATTCCATCATCTCTCAGGCTAACGCTCGTAGTCTTCAGTTCAATTGTTTTCATTTGGATTTTCCTCCTTCAAATTAAGTTATTTTTTCTAGATGAGTAAGTTTAATTGCCGACTATTTTTAAAGCAGGACTAAAATATCGATATCGGCAATTGGGGAGATTATTTTTTCATCTTCAAGGGTGACTCTCCCCGAGTGCTGGAGAGCCATGTTGAAGAGGAGATGTCTTATGTTGTTGTTACGCAGGTGCAAGTAATTGCATTTTTATCTTTTGTTTTAATTTGATCTATTTTGGTATACAAAGATGCACTCTTTTGAATCCAATTTTGTTACAGGAAGTAAGCTAAGAGTTACATCAATCCATGTTTTCTCAACACATAACTCCAAAAAAAAGCCCTCTTCCATTTGATTCCTTGGAAGAGGGCTTAGAATTTGAAAAGTGCTTTTACTGGGAAATCAATTTACCAGTTTGAACTTTTCTAGCTTGATTGATGAGTTCATAGAAATAAATCCCTTTCGGCATCTGGCTCATGTTCAGGGTTGTGGATTGATTAGTAAGAAGAATATTCATTACTTCCTCACCCATTACATTGTACAATTTGAATTCTGTTCCTTCGAACGACAAGTTGTTTTGAAGTACAATTGTTGCAACCCCGTTGAAAGGATTAGGGAAAATATTTGCAGCTGCTGTATTGGCCGGATTAGATTCATGGATTCCAACGGTGGTACAATTCCCAGGTATACTTGGCGCTCCGGCAGTTATTGCATCAGTCGTAACTGCGCCTCCAGTGGTCAACGCTTGTCCATTAAGAACAACTCCCGTATTCACTGCACCTAACGCACCACTGTGGGAAATAAGTGTTCCATTAATGATGGAATAATTATTGATAGTTACAGCGCCCTCCATTACCCAATAAACATTTTTTGCCAATGCTCCATTAATTAGTTTGACCTTGGCATAGGTACTGGTGGTAAGTGCTCCATTAATCAGAAGAACAAAAACTGCATTTGCACTTCCTTCTGCATTCAGGATCAGAGTATCGGTAAGTGTTGCGGCTCCACCCATGTAGTAGGTATGTGGTGTGAGAACCAGATTGTTTCCTAACTGAGCAGGATATAACAATTCAATATCAACAGGTAGTGTGTGCAGGTAATTATATGCGGTCAACAGATCTGAAGCACATTGTGCAGTTGACCCATCAGGACCCGGATGAATCGTACCCGTAACATTTGAAGCGCTGAAGCCCGTGCAGGCTCCTGTGTTAGTACCAACATCACCAGTAACATTTGTTATACCTGTATTGGTCACTGCTCCACCACTTGAAAATATTGCATAACAGGCTGCTGCTCCCATATTAGGTGCGGCTGGGCCCATCAATAGAGGGCTTCCACATCCGATTGGAGTATACACCAAGACACCACTTACGGAAACAGCACCAGCGATTGAAAGTGCTCTGCCTTCCAAGGTATCTCCTGTACCCATATTTATCGCGGCATTGTTAGCGATGATTGTTCCTCTCATGGTCGTTCCAGAAGCCATACTTACAAGGCCTTCTACCACCCAGTATACATTACATGCCATCGCCTGATTAATCAGATAGACTTTAGCAGACGCATTAGTCGATAGGGATCCAGTTATTTTAATAATGAAAACTGCATTGGAATGACCTTGTCCATCCAATGTTAATCCCATGTTCAAAGTGGCTGCACTTGCAATCGAATCAACTCCGGCCGTTAATACTTGTCCATTACCCAATAAAGGAGCAGGAAATACGGTAGCCTTGGTAAAGTTTAACTGGTTATAAGCTGACAGTACATCTGTAGACGCCGGCGCACTCCCACTAACTCCATCCATGTCGTGCATTACTCCATTGACATTACCGAATGCAGTGCTGGAACCATTATTCGTACCAACATTACCGGTAATCTGAGAAATTCCAGTGTTGCTAACAGCGCCATTAGTAGAAAACAGAGCAAAGTTTGCTGCTGTTCCGAGGTTTGGTGCCTGTCCAAAACTTCGGTTGGCCAAGGCCAACAGGAGGGTGGCTGCACTTATAATG
This sequence comes from Bacteroidota bacterium, assembly GCA_003153435.1. Taxonomy (GTDB): domain Bacteria; phylum Bacteroidota; class Bacteroidia; order Palsa-965; family Palsa-965; genus Palsa-965. The sequence goes on along the minus strand of PLYR01000050.1, from coordinate 1,794 downwards.
AGTAGTTTCTTTTTCATATCATGTGGTTTTAATTTATGAAATCAGTTTCACATGGCAAAGGTGGATATTCACATCAGTGGAAGTGTTATATGCTGAAAAGGATAAGTTACATAAGTCATATATTTTAACTCAGCATACTTCGGTTTATTAAGAAAGGTGCAACTGGAAAGCTGCGCCTTCATTCAGGCAGGACAAATAGGTGATATTAAAGGAAGGATTACTATAGCTTACCAACAGTACTAAGTAATATTTTTTTAATCTGTGAATCATGTAACTTATCGTCAGACTGGCGTAAGTGTTTAAGCTTTTGCTTCCCCAACTTTGCAGACAATCATTTCAACAACCAACAACAGGGTAACCACCTAATAGAAACAGATCATACATCCAATGGCTATTACATATTACATGCTTCAAATTGCACCATGGTTGCTTTTCATTATACTCAGTCTTTTTGGTGCACTTTCGGCTGCATTGGGAACCTACCTTTTTCGTAAGTACATCCGGATAAAAGTTCTGCGCGCCCATAATGAGGTCACCGGTTTTTTATTTTTCGCTATAGCCAGTTTCTATTCACTACTGTTAAGTTTTGTGGTATTTGTGGTTTGGGGTCAATTAAATGAAACAAGAAGTAATGTAGCAAAAGAAGGGAGTTCAGCCATGGGACTATACAGAGATATTAAGTTCTATCCAGATACAGTAGAATCCAAACAACTAATGGGAGTATACCTTGATTTTGTTTATAATGTGATTGATGAGGAATTTCCGAATATGGAACGCATGAAACCTAACCAGAAAACCCCGGAGGCTTTTAATAAAGTATTTTACAAAATGGAGCGACTGAATCCTAAAAACTCCTTTCAGATTCAGCTGGTATCCGAAATGTTTCATCATCTAAATGAACTGGCTGCATATCGGAGCGAAAGGACATCAGGAGAAACGGAGATCCCTTCTCCCATCTGGCTACCTATGATTGTTGGCGCATTTATAACCCTAATCTGTGCCATGATGCTTGATATTGAACATACTAGGATGCATGCCATATTGAACTCACTTCTTGGGATGTTCATTGGGATGATCCTTTTTATTATCATCTTGCTCGATCATCCTTATACTGGGAGTCTTGGGATAAAACCCAAGTCTTACAAACAGATATTTACGATGGAGAAATGGAACAATGAACATCGTGCCCCGATTAACTTGTATTAAGTCTATAACAATCTACATCCTATGCAAACATTTACTTCTCAGTTAGTCCGATATGCAGCCATTTGTCTGGTCATTCCTATATTTTTCTCCTGTCAAACGAGTGAGCAAAAACAGGATGACGCATTTGAACATGTCAAAGAGCAGAAGAAAGTTAACAAAGACACGCTCCTTGCAGCTATACCTATTCCGTCAGAGCAGGACAAGTTTTCTGTTCCTAAGAAAAATGAAAAAACGGATGGATGGATCAGTTTTCAGAAAGAGTTGGAGGAAAAAATAGTTCAGAATGAATTAAATATCAAAATTTTAAAAGGAGCTAAGGGAACGAACACCAAGTCCTTCCGAAGATTGGCCCACCTGGAAAAAGACAATAGCGACCTGAGAAAACAAATGATTGACTTCAACGCAGATGCCATGGCACGAAAACTGGCATTTAAAGCATCTATAAGCACCGATGCGAATGTTATAGGAGCAGAATTAAGAGAGATGACCACAGCCGGTAAAAAGTAAGTAATGCAGCCATGAAGTGAAAGGCCTGACAATAAAAAAGGCCAGGAGAGTGATCTCATGGCCTTTCTACTTCATGGTAGC
>PLYR01000068.1 GCA_003153435.1 Bacteroidota bacterium | reverse complement strand
TTGGAATGGTCTGACTTGCCTGGTAAAGATAGGAAATTGTGGTCGAGATCAATGACGGGAATATTATTTGAAGCTGAAGGGAATTTTATGGAATGATCAGGCACTATCTTCCATGTCGGAGAACGGGCACAGGATCTGGTGTACCTACATAGAATCTCTTCTTCAGGTCATCCAGATGTCCTTCGGCTATTTTTTTGTAAATCTTTCCATTCGTCTTGACCATTGCTGTTGCACCCTTTAGGGCAAGCTCATTGAACAGGCGGGATGAAAAGAGATAATCATTGGTATCATCCAGGCGGTAGTCGGGACAGCCATGAAGATATATCAAAGCTGCAATTCGCTTCTCTTCGTCTGTTCTTACCGAATCAAGTTCATAGAGTTCCTTAACTCTTTTCATTCTGGCCTGATCCCGAAGTTTGCGGGATGCTACCTTGGTGTTTTTGGGCATGAAGTAGGCACGTACAACCGTCTGCCTCCTGTCTAATTTGTCGGTACGTTCCAGGTATTGAAATTCAGCGGAAGCAGAATTTCGAAGGATGGGTACAGGAGAAGTTTTAAGGAAAGAATTACGACATTGGCAGAACAGGACCAGAAAGATCAAGCCTGAAGCATACAAAGCTCGGTTCAGATAACAAGAAAATCTTTTCTCTCTGGGCATGGCAGTCTCTTATCTGAATATCTAACTTAACTCAATTATACGGAAAAAATCAGCTTACGGTTTCCTTAATATCTTAAACATTAATTTCCGGTATTTTTACTGCATGAATTACAAAGCTATAATTTTTGACTTGGGAGGGGTGCTCTTCAACATCAACTATCAATTAACGGCGGATGCTTTCAAGGCTCTTGGCCTTAAGGAGTTCGACACTCTTTATTCCCAGGCGGCCCAGGAGGGTCTCTTTGATGATTTCGAAACAGGCAAGTCAGCACCTTCTGAATTCCGTTCCCGTTTGCGTCATTGGGTTGGGAACCAGGTTACTGACGATCAGATCGATTCAGCCTGGAATGCCATGCTTTTGGGAATGCCTTCTATAAGGCTTGAACTCTTAAACGAACTGAAAAAGCATTACCGCCTCTTTTTACTCAGCAACACGAATGAAATTCACTTAAAATCTGTTTTCCGGATCATGCAGGAGCAACTCGGTGTTCCTGACCTTTCCGGGCCGATGGAAAAACAGTATTATTCCTGCAGAGTAGGGTTAAGAAAACCGGATCCTGAAATATTCAGATTGGTTTTGGAAGAGAATGGCCTCTCCCCAGCCACCACTTTGTTCATTGATGACTCCATACAACACATCCAGGGGGCTCGTTTAGTTGGCTTAAATGCTCATCATCTCAAGCCGGGAGAGGCTGTAGAAAGACTTTTTTCGGATCCTTTCGTTCCTGGGCCCACAACATACTAAATATCAGCACAATACCTTGCCTCCTCCTCAACTCCATAGATTCGGTGGTACTTAATTTACCGACCATTTTCTCCATTTGATCGTTGTATTCTCCTATTTCCTACCCGTTCTCAAGGTGAATTTTTGAGGAATATCATAAATGATTCTTTGTTTATTTATAACCTTTCAACAATTGAATACGTATAACTAGTTAATAAGTACCGCCCTAGCCCACCTTTAAGAGATTAAATTTAACGCTGATGAAGACCTTACTTTTCAGCTCCCTCCAACTCAGAGGCTCCCGAAAAGAACGATTCCAGAACTATCCAAAATGAAAACATATGTCGTTTTACTCGCGCTTATAACCGCAGTTTGTTCGGGCCAGGGTCAGACGCCTTCTAGGCATTACGCAACAAATACTTCGGTTCAGTTTGCCACAGACGAAATCATTCATTTAAAAAACAGTGAAGATCAAAGAAACATCAAGCTGGCGGTAGCATTCAACGGCTGGATGTACGCTGCGTATACCCATAATGATCACGTTTCGGGAACCGGGGGTATTTATGTAAGCTGTTCCAAAGACAATGGTGCTAGCTGGCATCGGTTTGTGGCGTATCAGTTCAGTGCATCTGAATATCCGATTACAGATCTGGTTGTTGCAGGTAACGACACCATGAATCTGAAAGTATTCCTCGGCGGTGTCCTTCACAAAGTCAACACCGGAGCTAACTCCATTTACGTGGACTGCTTTGACGGAAGAACTGGAAGTATTGCAGGAACGGTATTTCAGCGTTCACTGGGCTCAAGTCTGCAGGTAACAGATATCGCCCTGGCCACAGATTATCTTTATCCTGGCACATCCAGTTCACCTTACAGTGTTGGATTTCTTTACACGGTCCAGGGCGGGCCTGCCGATTCCCTATTGTTCACCAGGTCAACGAATGGAGGGCAATCTTTTTCAGGAAGCTCTGTGGTTTCCTTTACACATCACTCCCTTCATAAAATAGCATTGTCTTATGGAAGAAGCCCTGCTGTTAGCTCGGGTTCATTTTTTGCGGCATGGGAAGACTTCGCATCTCCGGCTGCCAGCGTAGGGCATATTTATGTTTCACATAGCAATTCCGTTTCCTCCACCTCCTGGCAGAATCCAGTTTGTAT
>PLYR01000045.1 GCA_003153435.1 Bacteroidota bacterium | reverse complement strand
AAAACATCCGGATCAAAGCGTTTGACGCTTCGGGTAGATTGGTTGCTAGCAATGCATTGTTTGCCACTCAAGGATTTAATGAATATGATATGAATATGTACCTCTCTGAAGGAATTTATTTTTATGTCTTAGAGACAGATACCAAAGTGTTTTCCAAAAAGCTTGTTCTGATTCAATAAAATTGAGTACCCTCCCATCCTTCATAAATATAGAAATAGTAACCTTGGAATAAGTACCAATTCCAATTGCAATAAGACTTATTTCGGTTACTAGGCAGAGTATAGAGTTACAAGGGGAGCAATAATACCGATTCCGACTTCCAGTTTTCTACTGTTTTTGTTATGATGAGGACATCCATTCTGGATAACTTTACTAATGAATAGGTGTTGATAGCATAACCTTAATTTCATTCCAAGAATTCTCACTTACTTTTATATTGAATAAGCCTTGAAAAGACTGGGACTTTTATTCGCTGTAGCTCTTGCAACCGTTTTAAAAATGGGGGCACAGGAAAGTTATGGCTTTGAAAGTATTCTTTATTGTAATCAAGCTCAATATGACCAGGTAGGTTTTTATGTGAATGGTCCTTCCATGATTTTCGGCGGGATTTATTATCAATCCTGTTGTTCTCCTCAGGGAAGCATTGTGATGACTGCCGATACCAATGGCAATCTGACTAATTCCTGGATCGTTTCTGATCCGAATGCTATCGAAATATTCAAAATCCGTAAAGTAGATGCCAATAATGCATTACTCGTTGGAGAGAATAACGGATTTCCTTACAGTCCTGTAATCGGATTATTTAACACCACTACTGGAGCACCAGGCACAGGTTATATGTATAATCATTCTTCTAACGGATTTGGTTCCGGAGGAGGGGAAGCGTTGGATGGGGTTAAATGCGCAAATGGAGATCTGGCTACTACTGGCTATATGCAGGAGAACATCACATCCTCCGGGCCTCCAGGACCTACGAATATGGGGATTTGTGCAAGTGCCGTAAATGGGTATGGATATTTTTCGGGTAATTTTGGTTCTCAATGGTATGCAAAAGGAAATGATATTTTTTTAATCCGGACCGGTGCCGATGGAGATACCAATAACTACACAAAGGGTAATTTTAATGCGGATGGGTATGTAAAGAAATATGGACTTGCATATTGTGGAGGATCTAACTATACTCCGGCACAACCAACTGCTCAGGGGCATACTGATGGAAATTTCTGTTATCAATTTTTTTCTTCCTGGATCGCTGATTCCACACGGGATGATTTTGGAGAATGTATCATAGAGGTGGGTGGAAATATATTTATCTCCGGTATGACACGCGACTACAATGCAAAATGGAGCGGCAACCTGGATTATGAAGCTTTTGTATTGAAATTAAATTCGGCTGGAGCTGTTCAGTGGTGCAGAACTTATTACCTGGGTTCTACGGCTACAGCGTATGAATATGGGATGGAAATTGCGGCGGTGACTTCAGATTTTTCGAATGATATTATTCTGACCATCAATTCTTATCAAAGCGGAAACGTAGAGCTGGCTCGGGTTAGTAACGGAAATGGTACCATCCTCTGGGCGAATTCTTACAATTTTGGTGGAGGTGTTTATTCAAGGCCCCAGGGTATAAAACAGACCACGAGTGGGAACTTTATTGTGGGTGTGCTAATGAATCCGGGAGGAGTGGGGGGGTATGATATGTCCATACTTGAAATCGATCCAAACGGAAACGTAGTTCATGCCGATGGTTATGGCACTGCCAATATGGATGGAACGGATAGCTGGAATTTGTTAGGGCCGGAAGTGGATCAGGTTAATGTGGGTGGTACTTACGCAATTTCCGGCACGACTAACTTTTCAGGAGCAACTACTGTGGGTGCCATGGTCGTTAAAGCAAATAAATTGACCAATAATACACCCGGATGCATAGGAAATCAATTTACTCCAGTCGTAACAAAAACGGTGCGAAGTTTCGGAGGAGGAAATCCGCTGCATAGCAGGATTCCTGTGATTTACGAAACCAGGGGCGGATCTAGTCAGAGCCCGCTCGCGTTAACATCCACTTCTATACTGGGCACCACCACAGCAGTTGAAACCTGTACGCTTCCGATTGAACTCCTTTCATTTACAGCTACCCCCCAGGGTTCAAGTGTGAAACTTAACTGGGAAACATCCAGTGAAATAAACAATGATTATTTTGCTCTGGAAAAATCCAGGGATGGATCAAACTACGAAGAATTTGCCAGAGTAAAAGGAGCAGGAAATTCCTCCGTTCCTCTAAGCTATGCCGCTACCGACCATTCGCCAATGGATGGCCTGTCCTATTACCGGATCAAGCAGGTGGATTATAATGGGAAATTTGCATTTTACGGCCCCGTTCCGGTTGAGTTTCTTCAGAAGGGCGAAGCAAAAATATCCTACAATACAGTTATGTCAAACTGCACGGTTAACTTCGGAGCGGATGAAGAAGATAGCTACAACCTGAGAATTGTAAATACACTTGGACAGGAAGTCCTCCGCGATGAATTCAAGATTACAGGAAATGGGGAGTTTGAAAAGAATTATAATCTCCGTCAGCTGACTAAAGGAATTTATATTGCCTACCTGGTGGGTACTACAAAACAGTATACTCAGAAAATTAATGTTCAATGAGCCGTTGCAGTTGAGTTCCAATATAGGTTTTCTAACTTCCAAGACTCTCCCTTCAATTTGCAGTTTCATTCCGGGATTCCGAATCTCAATTTTTTTATTACCTTTAAATCCACAGGTACAGGCGATTTCAGTTCCAGTGACTGAATGCAATACCTTGTTTCCTAGTTATTTATGAAAAGTTCAGACGACCTGTTTCAGTTGATTAAATCCCTTACCCGGAATGAAAAAGGGTATTTTAAGAAGGCAGCCGGGATGCATGTAATCGGTACTCAAAACAACTACGTAAGGTTGTTTGACGCCATTGATGGCCAGAAAGAGTATGATGAACAAAAGCTGATTAAGCAGTTTAAAGG
>PLYR01000042.1 GCA_003153435.1 Bacteroidota bacterium | reverse complement strand
GCAGCGATCACTAATTTACTTCCGCTATTGAGGCCAGAGCCACTGTAATCAAGCGTGTCTATGGTTGTTTTTGTCTGGAAATGGAGGTCCCTTGACCAATCCACTCTTTGAAGCATATGGCTGAAAAATGCGACAATATTGTGCGTGTCCAGCTCAGGGGCGTCTTCTTTGGCAGCAATGAAAACATATTTTGCAAGACTCATCTGACCAAATCCGAGAATATGGTTTGCAATGGTCAGGATCTCCTGTGGCCTTCGTTGTTTAAGATAAGGGGTATATCGCTCACTTCCGATGGCAAGAAGAAGAGGATGTACCCCTGCTGCATCGACCGCATGAACTTCATGAAGCCCCGGTATTTCATTAGATAGGATTCCCCCGGCCATCTCATGAATCAGATTACCGAAGGCAGTATCTTCCTGAGGAGGTCTACCAACCACGGTAAACGGCCAGATTGCACCTTCCCGGTGCCATACTTTATGGACCTTCATAACAGGAAAATCATGCTTCAGAGAATAATAACCCAGGTGATCACCAAAAGGCCCTTCAGGCTTATTGTCATCAGGATAAACTTCACCAGTGATTACAAAATCAGCATCAGCTGAAATCAGAAACCCATCTTTGTAGGAGTAGCGGAATCTTCGGTTACCCAACACACCAGCAAATCCGAGTTCACTCATTCCTTCCGGCAGAGGCATAACTGCAGAGAAGCTATGTGCAGGTGGGCCACCAACGAAAATACTCACCTTCAGGGGTTGTCCAAGTGCATTAGCCTTGCTCTGATGTATGCCGATGCCCCTGTGAAGCTGGTAATGTAAGCCGATTTCTTTATTCAGTAAATAATCATTTCCATTGAGCTGGATACGGTACATTCCAAGATTAGAATGATCTATCCCCGGTTTTTCAGGATCCTCGGTGTAAACCTGAGGCAGTGTGATGAATGCTCCCCCATCATCAGGCCAGCATTTTATGAGAGGGAGTTGATCTATGGTGGTTTCTTTCCAGAGCACAGGATTCCGGGAAGTTTTCAAAGGCCTGGATTTAGCAGCCTTCAAGGCCAGCAAGGGACTTTTCAGGGCAAGTAATGGATTGTCTTTGATTGCTGCGAGATCCTTCACATTCTGCAACGTATCCCGAAAAATGAATCGGCTGCGGTCTATGTTTCCGAACAGGTTAGAGACTGCATGGAATGAGCAGCCTTTAATATTTTCGAATAAAATAGCAGGACCGTTTTTTTCAAAGACGCGCAACTGGATGGCAGCCATTTCTAAATTAGGATCCACTTCTTCCCGGATCCGAACCAGGTGTCCGTTCTTCTCAAGGTCATCGATACATTCCTGCAGGCTGGAGTAAGACATAATGGGCTTTGAGAGGTAAAGATAATCAAAGCGGGATAATAGCCATTGCTCCGGCTTGAAGACCGGAGCAATGAACAGATAGAAGATTTTTGCTATTTATATTCAGCCCTTCCCCACAGGGTAGCGCGAATTTTTCAAGAAGTAGTACTTTATACCAAAGAGGAAGCTTTCCTGGTAGTGGATGTCCCCTTCAGAATATTTATCAGGAATTGTTAGCCCCCTTAAAAATGTAAATTCGATAGATAGGTAATCATTTATCTTCCGGGAAGCGCCTAGGTTAATTCCGAAATCAAATGGGTTGTACATATCAGTGCCTGTAAATACATGTAAGTAAGTGACGACGTATAGATTGGTATAATAAAATTGTCTCTGCCGGAATTTCCAACTGCTATTTAGAAGGTAGGAGGCCTGGATGCCGGAGAAAAATTGCCATTTTTTCATGTTAAAAATAAAGCTTACAGGAAGTTCTAAATAGGATAAATGGTATATGTAATCGGTTTCATTACCGATAACGGGCCCGTACTGATGATAATCGACCACTAAGCCTTTCTGACAAAGCTGTAAGCCCGAACTCACTCCCCATTTCTCATTGAATAGTGTATTAAAATTACACCCAAAATAAGCCGCATGAATATTATTCCTCCATGCTCCCACCTGATCAGGGCGGTACCAATCAGGGGATTGAGTGGATTGGGAATAACCCGTGCGAAATTCTAAATGCTGCACCCAATCCTGCGAGTATGAATGGATGCAGCATAGCATATAAATAAATAAATAAAGTGGTTTCATTTTAGTGCATTTGAATAAGTATAGGAATCATCTGAGCAATTACTTTCTATTTTCTGTCCTTACCTACCGGGTAGTGCGAATTTTTCAGGAAATAATACTTTAAACCAAACAGGAAGCTTTCCTGATAGCGGATTTCTCCTGTAGGTAATTTGTCGGGTAAAGTTAATCCTCTCAATAAATTGAATTCTACATCCAGGTAATCAGTTATTCTTCTGGAAATGCCGAGGTTGATTCCGAAGTCATACCTATTGTAGAACACAGTGTTTGGATTGCCGCGTTTCTGCGATATTACATACATGTTGATGTAATACAAATCAATGTGCTCAAATCTGTAGTCACTATGCAGTAAGTATGAGCCAAAGGCGCCGAGAATGAAACTCCAATTTCCAGGCTTGTAAATGAAATTTACCGGAATGTCCAGGTATGAAAAAGTATACATATAGCTGTCTACCGTACTAAAAGCAGGATCGTAGAAACTATAAGCCATCTTGTATCCTTTTTGTGTCACCTGTGGGCCAAGAGTTAGTAAGTATTTGTGGCAAATTCTTAGCCTGTAATCAGCTCCGAAATAAGCCGCATGAATATTATTCCTCCATGCTCCCAGCTGGTCAGGGCGGTACCAATCAGGGGATTGAGTGGATTGGGAATAACCCGTGCGAAATGCTAAATGCTGCACCCAATCCTGCGAGTATGAATGGATGCAGCATAGCATATAAATAAATAAATAAAGTGGTTTCATTTTAATGAGCCTGAACAATTAGAGAAATTACCTGGAGGTCCGCATGTTATTGATATTTTTGGATCGGCTGCAATAGTAACGGTAATTATGTCATTAGGAAAAGTTTCATTACCTCCAAAAGTGAAGTGATCGGCATCGGAGCAACTAACAACCAATGAAATACAGTAGGGATTTGGTAGACATGAAAGGCAAGAAGGGGGGTTGGTTATTTGAGCAATTATATGGTCACAAGAACCGGGCATATAACACAATTTAAGCGTAGAGGTTGTGCCGTTAATACCGAATCCATTACAATAAGTATTTGAAGGGTCTGGATCTACACAACTGATCCACGTTATAGAAAACGTCTTGGAGTTATTGCCTCCTAACAATTTATTTACACAAGGTAATGCAGAGCAATTTGGAGAGAGGCTTCCGCAGTTGCAGGCTGCTTGTGGTTGAGGTTGGATGTTTTGAGTTGTTTTTGAAACGGCCTGCTTGGTTGGCAAAGGCTCTTTTTTACTGCATTGAATTAAAAGGCATGCTGATGCAAGCATAAGCAAACTATTAATGAAGATTAATTTTTTCATTTGAATTAAGTTTAAAAGTGAGACTAAGTTTGTTTTGGATGAAACGATAAGGTTGGATGCTGGAATAAGGTTCGATTGGGTTTGAGATCAGTTCAAAACTGAATAGATAGGTCAGGTTAAATCTTTGAAAAAGAGGAAAGTTGGCATAAAAGCAAGGGGAGACATTGGTTAGATAAAAATAAGCGGTATTAGGGTTGTCGTACTTGTTATATTGCTCTTTAATGTAGGAAGAGTAATTTCCAAAATTACCCGTAACATTCTGACGAAGAACTGAATGAATCAGGTAGGAGGGAGCTAAACCAGCCCCGAGATCAAGTTTCTCGAATGAATACACAAAAACGATTGGACATTCTATTTCATCGAAGTAGGCAGAGGTGGTCAGCTGAAGATTGCTACTTATAATAGGCTCATAAACGGTGGTCTTTATATTCTCAAAATATTTGTGCTGGTAATTAACCATCAGAAGAATATGGGTGTATTCACTAAGGTCCTTGCGGATTGAAATCCCTGCTGAAAAACCGGGATAAATTGCTTGTTCAGTGGTTGTCCGGCGGATAGTATTACCCATCACCCCCGCCTGCAAAAAGAAACTTGGCTTTGCTTCCACAAAATGAGCCCTACTGATGAGCGTATCAGCTGGAGTTTGTGCCTTAAGTCCGGTTCCTAAGAAGGCCAGAAACACAATTGAAGATAAATGAACCTTGTTTTTCATGACGATAAAAATAGTAACCCTGTTATTCCTACCTAAACAAAAGCATTCAAAAAGACCCCGCCATACCTGGCGTAATATTGCCCTGGTAAAGGACACAAATAAATATTATAAAAGCAATTTATTATAAAAAATACGTCTTTATACGTATTTAAAAAGCAGGACACTCAGTCATGCTTTTTAAAAATAGTAGGTTGTGTTCAAGGAAGAATTAAAGAAAAGATTTTACCTCAGGAGGCAGCTCCGGAGTGTAGAATTCAGGCTTTCGCCTTTTCCGGTTTACCTGTTTTGTAAAACTCTTCGCGCTGGGCTTTTACTTCGGGACTGGCCAGGTATTCATCGTAGGTCATGAACTTGTCGATGATACCTTTTGGGGTAAGTTCGATGATGCGGTTTGCGACTGTCTGCACAAACTCATGGTCATGGGAGCTGAGCAAGATATTTTCTTTACAATCGCGTAACTCATTGTTAAAGGCGGTGATGGATTCCAGATCGAGGTGGGCAGTAGGTTCATCGAGGATAATCATATTTCCTTTATGCAGCATCATGCGACTGATCATACAGCGCATCTTTTCTCCTCCCGATAATACATTTGTTTTCTTGAGTGTCTCTTCTCCGGAGAAAAGCATCTGCCCCAGGAAGCCACGGACAAAACTTTCATCTTTGTTGACGGAATACTGGCGGAGCCAGTCCACCAGATTGTATTCACCTCCCATGAAGTAAGAGGTATTATCGGCAGGCAAGTAAGCAGTGGTGATGGTACTTCCCCATTCGTAGATGCCTTTGTCTGCTTTTTTGTTGCCCATGATCACTTCAAAGAAAGCAGTTACTGCCAGCCGTTCTTTGGAAAGAAAAGCGATCTTATCTCCTTTGCGTACATTGATATTTACATTGGAGAACAATGTTTTTCCTTCTTCCGAAGTGGCAGCGAGGTTTTCTATATGCAAGAGCTGGTCGCCTGCATCGCGTTCCTGACGGAACACGATGCCGGGGTATTTACGAGTGGATGGAGTGATTTCATCTACGGTCAGTTTTTCGAGAAGCTTCTTACGGCTTGTTGCCTGACGCGATTTAGACGCATTGGCGCTGAAGCGTTCGATGAATTCCTGAAGCTGCTTACGCTTGTCTTCGATCTTGCTGTTCTGGTCCGACTTCTGTCTCAGTGCCAGTTGACTGCTTTGGTACCAAAAGGAATAGTTTCCGGTATAAAGGGTGATCTTTCGGAAATCAATATCTACGGTATGCGTACATACCTGGTCAAGGAAGTGACGGTCGTGAGACACCACAATCACTGTATTTTCAAAATCAGCGAGGAAGTTTTCGAGCCAGGTGATGGTCTCCACATCCAAATCGTTTGTAGGTTCATCCAGGAGGAGGATGTCGGGGTTGCCGAAGAGGGCCTGAGCCAGGAGTACCCGCACTTTTTCTTTACCACTCAGCTCACTCATCAATTTGTGGTGGTATTCTTCTCGTACTCCCAGGTTACTCAACATGCTGCCTGCATCGCTTTCGGCATCCCATCCGTTCATCTCAGCAAATTCTCCTTCCAGCTCCGATACCCGTATGCCATCGGCATCGTTAAAGTCGGGTTTGGCATAGAGGGCATCTTTCTCAGCAATAACTTTCCAAAGCTTTTTGTTCCCCATGATCACGGTTTGGAGTACAGGCAGCGTATCAAATTCAAAGTGGTTCTGTTTCAGTACACTCATCCGTTGTCCCGGAGGGATACTGATTTGTCCCTTCGTTGGTTCTATTTCTCCTGAAAGGATCTTCAGAAAAGTAGATTTTCCGGCTCCATTGGCACCGATCATTCCATAGCAATTTCCAGGGGTGAATTTGAGGTTAACCTCATCAAATAATATGCGCTTTCCGAATTGTAGGGACAGATTGGTTACCTGGATCATGACTAATTGAAATTAAGGTGCAAAAGTAGTGAAAATAGCGACAGGTACAGCGCCTGAGAGGTGCAAAACGCTAGGAATGTTGCAGGTCTCTGGATTCTGATCCCTATCTTTAAGGCATGGATTCAGTAGCTTTCCGGGAAATCTTAATCAAACAATTTCCTTTCGATACCACTCCCGGCCAGAATCAATTGCTTGGCAAGCTGGCTGTGTTTATGCTCAGCCGGGAAGAGCGCAGTTGTTTTGTGCTAAGAGGTTATGCCGGAACAGGAAAGACCACCATTGTCGGCACACTTGTGAAGAGCCTCCCACTTATCCGGGGAAAATGTTCATTGATGGCACCCACCGGCCGGGCTGCCAAGGTGCTTTCTGCCTATTCTGGAATGCAGGCCTTGACCATCCACAAGAAGATATATATGCATAACAGTGATGGAGCAGGAGGGGGGCGCTTTTCCAGAAAAGAAAATCTACATACGAATACCCTGTTTATTGTGGATGAGGCTTCTATGATTTCAGGAATGACCCAGCCGGAGTTTATGGGTGGCTCAAGCTTGCTGCATGACCTGATTGAATATGTATATAGCGGAGTGAACTGTAAGTTGTTGCTGATCGGAGATGTGGCACAACTGCCTCCAATCGGACTGGAAATCAGTCCGGCTCTTGATCCCGAATTATTAGCCAAGCAACATTACCTGCATGTAGATTATATGGAACTAACAGACGTGATGAGGCAGGCACAGGCTTCAGGGATTCTTCAGAATGCCACTGAGATCAGGGATATGATCAACGAAGAGATTTTTACTTTTCCGAAATTTCATCTGAAAGGATTTAAGGACATTCTCCGGATTACAGGTGAGGACCTTGAAGATGCGCTGAACAGTAGCTACAGTAACTTCGGCCCGGAAGGTACCATCGTGATTTGCAGGTCGAATAAACGGGCAAATCTTTTTAATCAGCAAATCCGAGCCAGGATAAGGTGGCAGGAGAGTGAAATCTCTTCAGGGGATTATATGATGGTGGTCAAAAATAATTATCACTGGTTGCCTGAAAAATCAAGTGCAGGTTTTATAGCCAATGGGGATATTGCAGAGATCCTGAAAGTAGGAAAGATCGAAGAGATGCATGGTTTTCGTTTTGCCGATGTCAGGTTAAGGCTTATCGATTACCCTGACGAAAAAGAGCTGGAGGTGAAAATACTGTTGGATACCATCATGAGTGAAAGTCCTTCGATGTCTCAGGCGGATAATAAGAAACTGTTTGAATCAGTGTATGCAGATCATGAAGACATAGCTGACAAACGTTTTCGGATGCAACAGGTAAAAAAAGATCCGTATTTCAATGCTTTGCAGGTTAAGTTTGCCTATGCGGTTACCTGCCATAAGGCTCAGGGTGGGCAATGGGAGAGTGTATTTGTAGAACAAGGCTATTTAACGGAGGAGATGATTAATAAGGAGTTCCTGCGCTGGCTCTACACGGCACTCACCAGGGCCACCATCAAGCTGCATCTGGTGAATTTCAGTAAGGAGTTTTTTGAAGAAAATTAAGTCGATCAGGCAGATTTGCCTTATCCAGTCATTTATTCGTATTTTGTCCCATGGCAAATTTTATTCCGAAGTTGATTTTTAAGATAGCTGGATGGAAGGCAGTAGGTCAGGCTCCCCCCTTGAAAAAATACATTGTAGTAGGAGCACCGCACACGAGCAACTGGGACTTTGTCTTTGGCCTCTGTGCCTGGAAGCTATATGGGATGAAACCCCGATACCTGATCAAAAGGGAGTTTTATGTCTTCCCTCTAAACCTCCTCTTTAAGGCTACGGGAGGCCTTGCTGTCGACAGAAGCAAGAATAATAGCCTTACAGATTCCATCGTGGAAATGTTCGCGAAGAGAGAGGAGTTTGTTGTTATTTTCCCACCTGAAGGCACCCGAAAATTGGTACAGCGGTGGAAGACTGGTTTTTATTATGTAGCTCTTCGAAGCAAGTTGCCAATTGTGCTTGGAGCAATGGACTATAAGCTGAAACAAACTCATCTAAGTGAGGCTTTCTACCCGACGGGTGATATCGAAAAAGATTTTGAATTCTTCAGAGAGTTCTTCAGAAATGTGACGCCCTGCAACCCTGCAGGATTTAATCCGGAGAATGTGAGACCCGCTTAAAATTCCAGGCGGTATCCTCCATANNGTTTGCTGGAGAATGTTCTGCTGATTCAAAACATTTTCTATGTTGGCATAGAGATAATGCGACATTTTTTTTCGATTCATACGGAAGGAGAGCTTAACATCCAGTCTTGAATAAGGCGCAAATCTCTCACTGTATGCTTTATTGTCGAAATATTCGACTTGTCCGTTCAGGATAGAGCTGTTAAGATCAATAGGAGTATAGCGGTTTCCACCAGCAGTAGTATATTTTACATCCAGAGAGAGTAATTTATTCTTGCTCTTTCCGAGAGCAAGCTCGTACCCTGCCAGGCAATTAAACACATACCCTCCATCATAGGCTGTAGGTCTTTCTATTCCATCATTTGCAACATAGCTGGATTTATAGACCGACAGAGTAGACAGAAAATAATAATGTTTGTGGAAGAATTTTTCGACAGTCAGCTCCATTCCATAGTTTTGGCCGGTACCATGATTATAAAGGCTGTCCACCAGCGGCAATCCATCCAATGCATTGCCAACATTGATGATAGAGAAGGAATTGTTAGGGTGCATGGAAACGGGAATATTATATAAGTATTGATAATAGCCTTCCAGCTTAATCCGTAAATTTTTCCCGACATTGAAATCGTAACCGGCAATGAGGTGCTGACTTCTGCTGAGGTCCAGGTTGCGATTCGTTTCCAGATATTGCCCTGTATTCACGTCGTAGGATTTATAGAAATAATAAATGAGTGGCTGGGTCTGGCTGTGCATTCCATAGGCCAGAGAAAGAGCATGCCTCGGTTTGAATTGCCAGCGCAAGCCTGCACGAGGTTCGAGGGCTTGAGAGTTGTTGAGGGTCAGGATCTGATAATGAAGTCCGGTATTGAGTGCAAGCTTTTCTGTAATCCGGTATTGCCAGTGGATGAAGGCCTGCCCTAATCCTGTGTTGTCAAGGTCCTGAAGCTGATAGACATTTTTATTGTACTGGGTAGACCAATAATAGGCTTCATAATTGATATACTGTTGGGTATACGAAATTCCTGCTTTTATAAGGTGGTGTGAATTGATTTTGTCGGTCAGTGTATAACTTGCGTTATACTGCCAGTCGGCGCTATGGTTGTCATAATCCCTGAAATCCACTTTTGCTTTCGACAAGGTATCCACGGTGATGAGATTGGAGCTTCCGCTTGCCGAAAGGATGAGCTTTCCGGAAATGGTGGGACTGAAAAAATAGAGATGAGTAATCCCGACCACTCCCATATTGGATCCATAAACAAGGTCCTGGCCTTTGTTTACATACGACCAATTGGAGGTGTCTCTGTTCCGGTCGAGAATTGAAATGGTGCTGGTGCCTCCCAATCCCCAGACACTGAAGATGCCGGCTTTTGCAGTAGGGAAATTAAATTTGAAAGACATATCCTGATACTCAGGAATTCCGGACACTCCAAAATTAATGCCCAGGGCATTAAACACTTTGAAAGTAGAATAACGGTAATTGATCAGATAAGAGGCCCCATCCTTGGTGATAGGACCCTCTGCTCCCAGCTCAAGTCCATTAATTCCTACCTGAGTGATAAATTCATTTTTCTCGTTGTTTCCATTTCTGAGTTTTAAATCAAAAACAGCAGCGGTCTTGTTTCCGTACTCCGCAGGGAACGCCCCGGTGAGAAAATCTGAATTGGCAAGTAGGTTAGTATTCAACATGCTCACTGGCCCCCCTGTTGCACCCTGCGAAGAGAAATGATTTGGGTTAGGGATATCCACACCTTCCAGTCTCCATAACACTCCCAACGGGGAGTTACCTCTTACGATGATATCGTTCCGGGCATCGTTGCTGGAGGTAACGCCTCCGAAATTGGCTACCATGCGACTAGGATCACCCCGGGCTCCGGCGTAACGTTCTGTTTCTTCACTGCTGAAGTTGCGGGCACTGTTGGTCGTGAGCTCGTTGTTAGCTTTTGTTTTATCCTTTTCTGAAATGATTTCGACGCCCTGCCCCAGAATAATCCTTTCATGCATTTCAATATTCAGGACCACCTCCCTGCCTGTGCTTACAATGATGTTGCTCATCACGGCGTCCTCATAGCCCACATAAGTCACCTTTACACCCCTTCTTCCAACAGGGATATTGGGAATTTTGAAATTCCCCTCTGCATCACTAATCCCACCTTTCAAAGTATCCAGGTTAAGGATAACGATGGTGGCACCGGGAAGAGCGGACTTGCTATCGGCATCTTTAATGGTTCCACGAATGGTTTGAGTAAAGGTCTGCGAAGCCAATCCAGCCGGGAGGATAAAAAACACAAATATCAGGTGCTTGAATCGGAACTTCATACTTTAGATGTGAAGGGGCAAAATTAACCAAAATTGACAACTTGCGTTTTATCCTGATTTGGCTTATATTTGTTATAGTCGTTTTGCTCAAGATAAAAAAATTATACCTCCCTCTTCCATGATGAAAAGATACACCTTATACCCGCTCGTGATTGTTCTCCTTTTCCTCTCCAGCCGGTCTCAGGCACAAGCGCCTAGATATGTCCTGCTTGAAGAATTTACGGGAATGAATTGTGGCCCATGTGCTGCTCAGAATCCAGGCTTTCTCACGAATATCCTGACTCCGAATCCAATCACCGTTCACCATATTGCCTATCACCCTTCCTGGCCGGGAGTAGATATGATGTATACCTACAACCCCAAGCCGGTTGATTCAATGGTGAATCAGTATCTAGTGACTGGTGTCCCGAATGTGGAGATGCTCGGGAATATGAAAAATTCAAGTCCTTCTGGTATTACACAAAGTGATGTGGACCATGCTTTTTCAGGAGGAAGCCCGATCAAAGTACAGGTTACTGATGTAATCGTGAGCGGGCAGAATCATACTGCAACAGTTACAGTTACCACAGTAGGCACCGTACCAACCGGGACTTACCGCTTAAGAACAATCGTGAACGAATCTCTGACTTTTGCCACCCCTCCTGGAGGCAATGGAGAGAAGAGTTTTCCTCATGTATTTCGGAAAATGATGCCAAGCTGGAAGGGAGATGCCATTGTATTGCCTGCTATCGGAAGCTCCGTCGTCTTTACCTATAATTATGTAGCAGATACTCTCTGGAAACAGCCCAATGTAAAACTTACATCCTATGTACAAAATGTTAATACCAACGAAGTCCTCAATTGCGGCTCAACGGGAGATCCGATGATTAATTACACGCTAAGTCTTCCGGCTGTTATCGTGCAGCATGGAACGGCAGCTTCCCAGAATTCATTTAATCTTACTTCTTCCAATACCGGTACCGGTTCTGAACAATTTTCCTATACGTTAACATCCAATGCACCAGGGGGGTGGACAGCCAATTTCACCGTTGGGGGAACACCTTATACGAATACGGCTACCGTTAATACTTCAGCAGGTACCACTAATAACATCGTCATCAATGTAACTCCGGATCTGACTCCATTTGTAGCTACCTATACGATGAAAGTTCAATCGGTAACCAATCCAGGGCTTCCGGCAATGATCTCTGAAGTGTATGTGATTGCGAATGTAAGCGACCTCATTGTAAATAACAGCGGTTATGTGGGTGATGGTGTTACGGTGGGAAGTGCAGCCAACTGGGACAGCGTGTACACTACCGGACTGGCTTACGCGAACCGCCTGACGGTTGGAAAAACGGATGAAAAGATCATGACCATGGCGATTGCGCAGGGAGCTTTTACAGGAGTTAAAAATGTCTATCTGAATGTGGGCTGGACCTTTCCTGCCTTTACCGATGTAGAGGTTGCACAGCTTACTTCGTTTCTGAATAATGGAGGCAATATGCTGGTTTCGGGCCAGGATGTGGGTTGGGATACTTGGGGAGCTTCTCCTGCAACCGGAACAGCCAATACCAGGGCTTTTTATACCAACTTCCTCTGTGCTTCCTGGGTAGCAGACGGAGACACCTCCAATAAGGTGCTGGTGACAGATACCCACGACCCGATTTGGGGCCCACTCCCCAATGCTCCGCTGGCAAAGACTTATGGAAATTACTATTACCCTGATCAGCTCAGACCGGTGGGTCTAGGAACTCCTATATACAACTACAACGATACCAGCCACGCTCATAATGATACTACCCGTTGTGCAGGTGTAAGAGCCTCCAACGGAACCTGGAAAACAGTTTACGTAGGACCTGGTATTGAAATGGTTGGGACGCCCTTGAATCGCAGGATTATTATTAAGAGGGCGCACGACTGGTTTTATGGTCTGGTAACCGGAATCAATGAAAAAGGAGCGATCAACAACAGCTATCTTGGACAGAATTTTCCAAATCCCTCTAATTACACAACCCAGATCCCGCTTAGCAATATCTATAAGGACATGAGCATGAACATTACCGACTTAACCGGAAGAGTGCTTCTAAGTATTCCTGTAATCCAGGGGACTGAAATGCTTACCGTGAGTACAGCGGCTCTTTCTCCAGGAATCTACTTTTATCGCCTGATGGATGGACAGACCCCTATTGCCTGCCGGCCAATGGAGGTGACCCGGTAGTTTGAACCAGATTATCTGTTATTTTTGCACCCAATCAATTTCTCTTCCTAAAGGATGCAAAAGCTCAGAATTTCAGCTGTTTCTTACCTTAATACAAGACCATTTATTGAAGGAATGAACCTTTCAGGCTTTACCGACCAGGTAGATCTGAGCCTGGATATTCCTTCTGTTTGTGCCTCCAAGCTTCTGGAAGGTTCTGTGGATGTAGGACTCGTCCCTGTGGCAGTACTTCCTTTGATGAAAGAATATCATATTCTTACCGACTACTGCATTGGAGCGGTCGGTCCTGTCCGATCTGTCGCTTTGTATAGTGAAGTACCATTGGCTCAGATCAAAGAAATAATCCTGGATAATCAAAGTCGGACTTCGGTGGCCCTTGTGAAAATACTATGTGAAAAATTATGGAAAATCACTCCCAAGTATACCTTAGGAACAGATGGTTATGAAACACTCATCCAAGGAGAAACGGCTGCGGTAGTTATTGGCGACAGGACCTTTGCGCTGAATTCTCGGTATCCCTTTATTTATGACCTGGCAGAAGCCTGGATTGCGCTTACTGGTCTGCCCTTCGTATTTGCCTGTTGGGTCAGTAACAAGCCAATAGGTGCAGAAACAGAGAATCTGTTTAATCAGGCTCTATCCCGGGGGCTGGAAGAGATCGATCGGATCTCTGTAGCATTTGCCGGTCGATTCCCGGCCAATGCTGATCTTTCGGGTTATATGCACCGGAATCTGAGCTATTCACTCGATGAAGCTAAACGGAAGGGACTTAAAATGTTTTTGGACTTCCTTGCATAACCGGCCTGTCAGTTCAGATGAAAATTCTTATTATATTTGTTTTTGCCGTAAAAAACCTATCCGGAAATGAAAAAAATCCTTCTTGTTACCTGCTTAGTTGCTTTTTCTTTTAATGGTTCAATTTTTTCCCAGAACATTCTTTCGAAAAGTGAAGATCAGGTAAAACTCTTTAATGCCCAGCAGGAATTTTACAAGCAGGAATATGTGAAATCGTTGAATCTGTATAAAGAGATTCTTGCCAACAAACCACAGGATGCCAGCATTGTTTTTCACATCGGGGAATGTTTCTTCATGATGGACAATATGGATGCGGCAAAAGAAAATTTTCTGAAGTCGGTCCATATGGATACGAAAGCAGCCCCTGAAGCACATCTCTACCTGGGTCGAATGTATCTTACCGCAGAAAAGTTGGATTCCGCGGGGTCAGAACTTGATCTATACAAATCACTCGGAGGGAAAGACGCAAAATCTAAAGACAGCGATGTGGATCTTTATGTGAACATGGTTAAGACAGCCAAAGAACTGATGGCACATCCCCTGGATGTGAAAGTCACAAACCTTGGCGAAAATATTAATTCTCCTTCTGATGACAAGAGGCCTTCTGTTTCAGCAGATGGAAAAATGATGGTATTCACTTCCCGCAGGCCTGAAGGTAAACTAGCTACGGATATTATGGGTGACAACAAACCCTTTGACCATATTTTTATGTCCACCTGGAATGATTCCAACAAGACCTGGAACCCAGCTGAAATAATGATTGGTGCGATCAACGGACCCGGGCATAATGCCTGCTCCAGCATCACACCCGACGGGAAACAAATTTTCATCTACAGGAATAATGAAGAAGATGCTAAAGGAGGAGAAATATTCGTATCGAAAGTGAGTGCTGGTGGTAAATGGGGGACTCCTAAAATCATGGAAAGGCCGATCAACTCTTCTTATTTTGAAGATGGTGCCTGTATGACTGCAGATGGAAACACCCTTTTCTTTATAAGCGAACGAGGTCAGGATGTTAAAGCCAAAGGGGGCCAGAAAGGCTATGGTAACGGTGACATCTGGATGTCCAAACGGAAATCCAAAACCGAGTGGGATACTCCTACCAACCTGGGCCCTGAAATCAATACTCCCTACGATGAAGGTGGAATCTATATCACTCCTGATGGCAAGACCCTTTTCTTTTGTTCGCAGGGACATAATTCGATGGGAGGATATGATATTTTCAAATCAACCAATGTAAATGGTAAATGGACCAAGGCGGTGAACCTGGGCTATCCTATAAATTCGGTAAATAATGAAACTAGCTTTTGCCTTTCAGTAGACGGGAAGACCGGTTATATATCGAGTAATCGCCCGGGTGGATTGGGGGAGAGAGATATTTATCTCGTCAATCTGAGTGGGTATGATGCCCTCGCTGGTGTTCCGAGAACCGACCCGAATGCTCCCAGACTCTCTATCCTTAAAGGAACCGTATTTACCGGTGAAACCGGACAGCCCATTCAGGCGGATGTGATTGTGTATGATGAAACCGGAACTACGGAAGTCGGGCGGACCACTGCCAGTGAAGACGGAAATTATTTCATCACCCTGGATGGTGGAAAATCGTACGATGTAAAAATTGATGTGAAAGGATGTAAGCCGATTGATGAGAAATTTATGCTTGATAAAGGCAAGGATAATA
The DNA here is from genome assembly GCA_003153435.1 of Bacteroidota bacterium. Taxonomy (GTDB): domain Bacteria; phylum Bacteroidota; class Bacteroidia; order Palsa-965; family Palsa-965; genus Palsa-965. The sequence goes on along the minus strand of PLYR01000042.1, from coordinate 25,244 downwards.
CGTTTACCCTCGTAAAGCACTTTTTGATTTATAAGAATAAATAAGCTTTTGCTACCTGCTGTTCGTGGTGACCTTTCGACTGGGTTCGGCTTCTGGACTTATTATCAGATGACCCTGTAATTCCGGTACTCACCAATTTTCCATCCAAGCTTTTTATAGAAGAAATGAAGGACCTTCGCTTTGGCGGACTTGAACTTCTTTTTAGAAGGATCGAAGCTGAATTCCCAGTTCGTTTTTTTGATCCTTTCCTTCATGACAGCGGGATGAGTACCCTGAAAGCGTTCCAGGGAATCTATTTTGGAATAATCAAATGTAGCCGTCTTAGGGATATGCTCTTTCATCCAGTTGTCGTCATGCCACATCCGGTGAAAGCTTTCCTGTTTGGCTTGCTGAAGCTCGGGTGGCTTTACCCAGCCGTAGTGGTATACAAATGCTTCTATGGGTTTAACTTTCAGTTTTCTTCCATCCAGCCGGAACCCTTGCGCATCTTTGTAGGAATGGATCCGGGAGTCATTTCTGATGATGCGTATTTCCTTTGCATACCAATCTCTCGAATCACCTACAAAATCATAAGATCCGTAAAAATGGGTGTAGTGAAAAAGAAGCCCTTCTACTTCTTTATGGTCTTTCCATCTGCGCATTCCTTCGGTGATTGCAGGACCGAACTGTTCATGGATGACTTCATCCCCCTGAATATAAAAACACCAGTCGCTGTCAGCTGAACAAGCCCTCAGTGCTTTGTCTGTTTCCAAGGCAAGAACTTTTCCACCTTCTCTAAGAGAATCGTCCCAGATGGTTTCCAGAATTTTTATTTTATCAGAAGGAATGGAACGGATCAGGCTTAGGGTCTGATCATCTGATTTACCCACAGCGACTATAAATTCATCGCAGTAGGGGAGAATAGACATAATGGCTTCTACAATCGGATAATCATATTTGATGGCATTTCGAACGATGGAGAAACCGGAAACCTTCATTTATTAAATTGGATTTACCAGGGCGGAGCTCAGAGGCCTGTATAATTCTGGGGGGTGATATTTTTCAATTCAGATTTCACAGCGTCACTTACATCAAGTCCGTCAATGAATTTCACGATGCTGTCTTTTGTAATATGGGTATTGGAACGGGTGAGTTCTTTAAGTGCTTCGTAAGGCTTAGGGTATCCATCCCTTCTCAGGATGGTCTGTATAGCTTCGGCGATCACTGCCCAGTTTTCATCCAGGTCTTTATTGATGGCATCGGTGTTAAGCAGGAGTTTGTCAAGTCCTTTAATAAGCGACTTCAAAGCGATGACCGTATGAGCCATAGGTACTCCCAGATTCCGGAGCACCGTTGAATCAGTCAAGTCACGTTGAAGGCGGGAAACAGGTAGTTTGGCTGAAAGATGTTCAAATAAGGTGTTCGCAAGGCCGAGGTTACCTTCGGAGTTCTCGAAATCAATTGGGTTTACTTTATGGGGCATCGCCGAAGAGCCCACTTCCCCTTCTTTGATCCGCTGTTTGAAGTAGCCCATGGATATATAGGTCCAGATATCCCTGTTGAGATCAATCAGGATGGTATTCGTGCGTTTTATCCCATCGCAGAAAGCAGCCAGGTTGTCGTAATGTTCAATCTGAGTAGTGAACTGAGAACGATCGAGCCCGAGGGTTGCATTCACAAAATGGTTTGCAAAACGGATCCAGTCTGTTTTAGGATAAGCTACATGGTGCGCATTCATGTTTCCGGTTGCGCCACCGAATTTAGCAGAGAAGGGAACAGCCTTGACTTGCTTCAGTTGTTTCTCCATTCGTTCCACGAATACCATCATTTCCTTTCCAAGGCGGGTAGGTGAAGCGGGTTGACCATGAGTATAGGCAAGCATAGGAATGTCTTTCCATTCTCTGGCCAGGGCACGGAGCATAGAAAGTAATTTGACATAGAGGAGTTCTATCTCATTTTTATAAGCATCGCGGAGCAGAAGAGGGGTGGCGGTATTATTAATATCCTGAGAGGTCAGTCCGAAGTGAACAAATTCTTTCAGCCCTTCAATCTTCCATCCATCAAAACGTTCTTTGATGAAGTATTCCACGGCTTTTACATCGTGGTTGGTAGTCTTTTCAATATGTTTGATAGCCGCAGCATCTTCCAGGCTGAAGTGCCTGTAGAGGTCCCGCATAGGTTCATACAATTTCTTGTCTATCCCCTTCAGTTGGGGTAAAGGTAATTCACAGAGAGCGATGAAGTATTCGATTTCCACCAGCACCCGGTAACGGATGAGTGCGAACTCAGAGAAATAGGCCGCCAGGCTGGAGGTTTGGTTCCGATAGCGTCCATCAATCGGGGAAATGGCTGTAAGCGAATTGAGTTCCATTAATCAAAGAGTCTTTTCGAAAAACTGAATATACGAAAAAAATAAGTGTGTCACCCTCTCAGTTGCAGCTACAACAAGCAATTATTTCTTTTTCTTCCCTTGCTGTTGCTGTAAAGCATTCTGCCGGTCTCTTGCGGCCTTCTCGAGTCTTTGCTGCCAGCTCGAAGTTTTGACAGGCTTCAGTTTATTCTCCTGAATCTTTTTATGAATAGCATCTTCATCCACAAACCGGCGCATCAGGAAGGTCTGACCGAAAGTAATCATGTTTGCCAGGAAGTAGTAATAGCTAAGTCCGGAAGAATAGTTATTCATGAACACCAGGAACATCACAGGCATCAGATACATCATCCATTTCATCCCCGGAAGCTGATCGGTCTGCCCCATGAGCTGGCTGTTTGACCAGGTATACAGTACTGTGGAAGCGGTCATGAGCAGGGCAAACAAACTGACGTGATCACCGTAAGCAGGAATTTTGAAAGGAAGATGATAGATAGAATCATAGGTACTCAGGTCGCTTGCCCAGAGGAAACCATGCTGACGGAGTTCTATGGCAGAAGGGAAGAAGCTGACCAGCGCAATAAGGATAGGCATCTGAAGTAATACCGGAATACATCCTGCCATTGGATTGATACCCGCTTTTTTGTAAAGGGCCATCGTGGCCTGTTGTTTTTTAAGAGGGTCTCCGTCTTTGAATTTCGCATTGATCTCATCCACTTCCGGCTTTACCACACGCATTTTGGCAGAGGACATATATGTCTTGTATGCGATCGGAAAGATGAGGATTTTGATGATGATAGTCAGGATCAGGATAATGATTCCATAACTCATGTTTAGGCTGTCCAGGAAATTGAAAATAGGAATGACAATCCACTTATTCACATATCTGAAAAGGCTCCATCCCAAAGGAATCTGACGCTCCAGGTCCATGTCGTACGCCTTGAGTGTAGAGTATTTGTTAGGCCCGAAGTAAAACTTCAAGCCAAAAGATTCAGATGCTTTATGAGAAAAAGGAATGCTCAGTTTGGCACTAAAATCCTTTACATGCACCGTGTCTGTCTTATCTGTATGTGTTTCGATGGTGGGTTTGGTCTTGCCCCAGGTGCTTTCAGCAATGAGCACAGAGGTAAAGAACTGCTGCTTGAAAGCCACCCATTTGATATTGTTCCCGTCGAGGGTTTTGGTTTCATCTTTGGTTTCGCTGAGGTAGTTGACATCTTCATCAGGAATCTTGTAATAGATCGTAGATTTGATACGCTGGCTGTTCAGATCACTTTCCTGGGAGGGAGTCTGCATGGCCCAATGCATATCCAGTTCCTGCATATTTGAAGCCAGCACATCCTGCATTCCTATCATGTTGATCTTGCAACCCATCATGTAGTCATTTCCCTTGAGCGTATACACATATTCAAGGTATTTCCCGTCACCTGCGGCAAGGCGCATGGAAACCGACTTCGACTGATCTCCTTTAACTGCAAATGAAGAATCTGAAGGCGCAAAATAGAGACTATCTGTGGAGTAGGCCCGGTTGGTATTATCAAATACCTGAAGAGCAAAGGTGGAGGAGTCTTCTCTAAAGAGGGTGACAAGCGGGCCTTCAACCTTTCCGGTGTGATATCCCTTCAGTTCAACGGAAACGGGTCTGCCACCACGGGTGCTCAGCTTAACTTTGTAAAGATCATTTTCGATGGTCAGGTAAGACTCTTTTTTGCCTGCAGAAGCCTGAAAAGGCCCATATTGTTTTACCTTTTGTAAGTCTTTTAGTGAGTCAGGAAGTATAGCTGCTTTTTTTCCTCCGGTAGTATCCGCAATTGCTGTTGCGGCTGCAGTTTTCTTCTTCTCCAGCTCTGCCTTATATTTAGCATCTGCAACCGTTCGTTCAAGAGCGATGCTGTCGTTATAGTGTTTTACTTTGGCCTGGTCTTCTTTGGAAGGGCTCATGAAAAAGGACCATCCGATGAGGATTGCCCCGATTAATAATAAGCCGATAAATGATTTTTTGTCCATTCAGTGTGAGGATCTTTCTTATTCTAAAAATTTGGCAAAGATAGCATTTTTTAGAGGGCAAAAATACACCTAAAACAGGCCTCCCAGACCCTGACTTGTATATTTTGTTAAATTTGCCCCTCTTGTTAATCTGATTACACATCCGGTGCTGAATAAAGAGAGACGTATCGGGTTGAAAAGAATTTTAGATTGCGATTAAATATAAGCAGGACGACTATCCAGGATGAGTTTTCAAGACGAAATTAACCGACGCAGGACCTTTGCCATCATCTCTCACCCCGATGCAGGTAAGACTACATTAACCGAGAAATTCCTTCTTTTCGGAGGAGCCATTCAGGTTGCAGGTGCGGTGAAAAGTAACAAGATCCGAAAAACGGCTACTTCCGATTTTATGGAGATTGAAAAGCAAAGAGGAATCTCTGTTGCAACCTCTGTGATGGCTTTCGACTACCATAACATGAAAGTGAATCTGCTGGATACCCCCGGTCACAAAGACTTTGCGGAGGATACCTACCGTACCCTCACAGCAGTTGACAGTGTAATCCTGGTTATCGATGCCGTGAAAGGAGTGGAGGAGCAGACGGAGAAACTTATGGGGGTTTGCCGCATGCGAAATACTCCGGTGATCGTGTTTGTGAATAAGATGGATCGGGAAGGCGGAAACCCGTTCGACCTGCTGGATGAGCTGGAACAGAAGCTTAACCTCAAAGTAAGGCCTCTGAGCTGGCCAATCAGCAATGGAGCACGCTTTAAAGGGGTGTATAATATTTATGAAAAAAATCTTCAACTCTTTAGGGCAAACAAAACTACCATCGAAGACGAGAAGGTGACGATAGACGACCTTGACGATAAAGTGCTTGATCAGCAGATTGGTGAATTTGCCGATCAGCTCAGGGAAGACCTCGAACTCATTAACGGCGTCTATGATCCTTTTGACCGGGCGAAATACCTCGATGGAACTGTGGCCCCCGTGTTTTTCGGAAGTGCACTGAATAACTTCGGAGTAAAAGAGCTACTCGACTGTTTCGTGCAGATTTCTCCATCACCCCGTGGACGCATGAGTGATACGCGTATGGTGGAACCCACAGAAGAAAAGCTGAGTGGATTTGTTTTTAAGATTCATGCGAATCTGGATCCCCGTCACCGCGACAGGATTGCTTTTTTCCGGATTGTGAGTGGGAAATTTGAGCGGAATAAATTCTATCATCATGTAAGGATTGATAAAGATTTCCGTTTTGCAAATCCGGTCAATTTTATGGCACAAGATAAGAACCTCATTGAAGAAGCGTATCCGGGTGATGTAGTGGGCCTTTATGATACCGGCAATTTTAAGATAGGAGACACGCTTACCGAAGGTGAAAATTTTATGTATAAAGGGATCCCAAGCTTTTCTCCGGAAATATTTAAAGAGCTCGTTAATACAGATCCGCTCAAGACCAAGCAGCTTGAAAAAGGGATTCAACAGCTTACGGATGAAGGAGTGGCTCAGCTCTTTGTTCAGCAGCCCGGAAATAAGAAGATTATCGGAACCGTGGGAGAGCTGCAGTTTGAAGTCATTCAGTACCGTCTCCTGCAGGAGTATGGAGCTTCCTGCCGTTTTGCAGCTCTGCCTCTGCATAAAGCCTGCTGGATGACTTATGACGACCCAAAGTTCTTTGAAGAATTTACCCGTTTCCGTTCACAGCGGGTGGCTTTTGATAAAGACGAAAACCCGGTGTACCTGTCAGAGTCGGCCTGGGCTTTGAATAACGCCATTGAGAATAATCCGGGGATACATTTCCATTTTACTTCCGAGTTTAAGCTTAACTAGCTTGCTCTTAAAGAGAAACTGACGGTATCCAGAAAACCTTTCTCTTCTTTTCCGGTCAGTGACCCGTAAAAATTCTCCTTGAAATACCCTTCCTGAATAAATCCGTTCCTTTTGAGTAACTCTTCTGAACCTGAGTTTCCCGGGCTGACGTTGGCTTCTACACTGTGCAGCTTCATTTCCTCAAAGCCAAAGCGGAGTATACGACTCATAGCCTCGTGCATATATCCTTTCTTCCAATAGTCAGGGCTAAGCTCATAACCGATTTCGGACCGGCGGTGTTCTTTGAGGATCCTCCAGAAACCGATGCTGCCCATATAGGTGCCATCTTCTTTATTCTCCATCGCCCAACGGATACATTCCTTGTCCTGAAAGGCCTGATGAATCGTAGCGATGAGAAAAGCAGCTTCCGCTTCCACAAGGAAGGGCTGACGGCCTAAATGAAGGAGGACGGTAGGATCGGAGAAAATCCGGAAGATCGGTGCTTTGTCGGTCATTTCAAAGGCCCGCAGCCTGATCCGTGGTGTTTCCAATAGAGGAAACTGGTCGAAGACGTGATTATTAAATAAAATTAGCGTCATTGGGTTTTATTGCTGCTTCAGCAATTCCTCCGCTTCCTGAACACTGATGAGATCGTTTTTGAAGAAGGCTACCACGAAGGCTCCGTCAATACCTTTTTTCTTCAGCTCGTTCTTGAAGCTTTGAGCTTCGGCGAGTGTCTGGAAGCTTCCGGCAGTATAACGGGTCAGCCCTGAAGAAGTAGTACTTTGCTGTACATCCTTGATGGTATTGAATTTCTCTTTGATATCTGCTGGAGGCTCATTCTTGAATGCACCAATCTGCACTTTGAAGGTAACGAGCTTTTTATCTACAGCAGGTGTTTTAGAGCTGAGCGAATCGTTAGGGTTCATTTTCGGTGCAGGGGTAGCGCCTACACTGGTGAGTGGAACTCTCTTTCCGTCTTTGTACGCAACGATAAAGGCTCCGGAAAATCCTTTACCCAGCATATCAATCTTGGCTTTGGCAGCATCATCGAAATTGGTAAATGAGCCTGTTACATACTTGTACAGTCCGTCCTCCGTCTGAAGTTCCATAACCCGTCCGGCTTCTGAGAATGTATTTGCTGATACTTTGTGATGGAAGGCCCCAAGCTGGATCCTGAATACCACTCCGGCTGCGGAGGTAATTGTATTCTCCGTGTAGGTGGTGCTACTCTTTGTTCCGCTGCCTGATTTAGGTTCTTTCACCTTAGTGCCGGAGCCAGTTTTGGTTGAAGAAGTTTCTTTATTATTTTCTTTCGCTTCTCTTGCGGCGTTTGCGGCCATCTCCTTATCGAAGATATCAGCATCCACAAATTTTCCATTTCTTAACACCACAACCCTTGCATCGGGATTGCCCTGGGCGATGAGTTGTTGCTTGCGTTTGTCTGCTTCCAGCGCATCATCAAATTTACCAGCGGAGTAAGCAGTGCTTGAATCGCTCAGGTTGGTGGTACGGATATCCGGAATGCTCAGGTATTTATTCATGTTCTCGTTCGAGAGTCCTTTCTTATAGGTTCCCAAGAGGATGGTATAGTCTGGCGATACCGGAGCACCATAGTAATGCTTTCCTCCGGGAGGAAGTACTACATGGGTTGCATACTTAAGTGTTGAATCGCTGAAGCGGTCCCAGGTATCATACATGGAAGAATCGCTTACGGCCACTCCGTTTTTATCTACCACAGATCCGGTAGGGGTGTCGAGTTGTTTGTCAAGATAATCGGGAACACCGTCTTTATCGCCATCCAATGGACATCCTTTTACATCTACGACCACTCCCGAAGGGGTGCCGAGGCAGGAATCCTGGATATCAAGAACCCCATCATTGTCTTCATCGGCAATGATCATTCTTTTGAAATCAACGGTATCGTATTGATGTGGATCTACCCCGTGATAATCTTTGGTGAGGTCATAACGGATCATAAAGGAACTCATGAAGAATTTGTCCAGCTTATCCGATCCCTTGAGTGTGCTCTTGGGTGCTCCGTCTATATAATCTGTAAACGTATAATGGTAGGTCGTTCCTAACTTAATATCCATGCGGGGAGAAAGATGGAACAATACACCGATACCCAGGGGAACCGCAAAAGAGTTCTCCGGATATTTTCCAAAGCCATTGGAATTCTGAGCGCGGATATCTGTTTCGTAAGTATAGTCGCGCTGAAGGATAACAGAATTGGCCGCGGGAACCGATCCACCCTGAACTACATTTCGGATGGTGCCATCATTCCAGTAATAGTAACTATTTCCGGCAGCATCATGAAGATCGGTTTTAGAGAGAAATTCAAACGCTTCAAAGCCAATAGATATAAAAGGGCTCATGGCCCGGTGCTTATTTTTTAAGAAGTTATCGAAATTATACTCCAGTTGAAACCCACCTAATCGGATCTGGCTCTCAAAATTGAGGTAAACGTTTCCGGTATGTTCATTGGCTGCCAGTTTTCCGAAAAGAGCATAGAATCCGAACTGAAGACTGGGAGTAACCTTCTGGGAAAGGGAAAGCTCGTAACCAATACGCCCGTACTGAGGATTAGCGACATGGCTTTCATTATAGTTCCCGTAATAAGACATCATCCCGGTTCCTAAACCCAGAACAGGCTTTACATAGAAAGGAGGAGGAGATTGTTTTTTGGGAGTCGTATCTACCGCTGTATTGGCAGAGCCCAATGAGTTCAGGGTTACCGGCTTAGCGCCGAGGGAACCGATGAACAAAAACAATAAAAGGATCGATTGAAGAGGTAGCCTTCTATGCATAAGTAATGCAAATATAACTTCTTAGGCTAAATATCACCAGAAAAATCCCCTTATTTCTGAGAAATAAAGGGATTTTTTTGATAATTAAGGAACCCATTTCTGATTGCTGACCATCAGCGCATCCTGACAAAGGACTCTTTTGCCGTTATTGTAGGCTGTAACCCAGGCATCCTTGATCTTTGGACGAACACCTTCCCGGTAGTCTCTGGCGTCTTTATAGTTCGGAGAAGCACTCTTCTTTAAGATATATTTGACATATCCTTCGTGCATTTCATGTTCAATCGGTTCATTAACACCCAGGGTTTTGAAATAGTCATCCCCGATATTCCGGTGCAGGGCCATAACCTGTACTTTGAATACAACACCATTCTGTGGGGTTGGGATGGTAGTTCCTCCACCGGTACTGGTTGTTCCACCTCCTGTGCTTGTAGTTCCTCCACCTGTACTTGTAGTTCCACCTCCTGTACTAGTTGTGCCGCCTCCAGTGCTTGTCGTTCCCCCACCAGTACTTGTAGTGCCGCCGCCTGTGCTTGTGGTTCCTCCACCAGAAGAAGAGATCTGACTGGTAGGTTTAACTGTTACCGAGTTCATCGGGATGTCATCTGTTTTAGGTGCATCATTCATTATATAAGCAAACTTACCGTTGTTGAAGATGATATTATCATGTACCAGTGCAGGATCTAATGTAACCTTATAGCTTACTACAATCTCCGCATCGCTTGGAGGAATCGAAACCCAGATAAACTTTACCTTTTGTTTTTCGAATTTAAAATCGGCATTGGCTGTGGTGATAGGCTCAGCAGAACAACCTGCAGGTAACTCATCTTCCAGTTTAGCAAAACCAGATACAGATCCTTTCTTCAGGTGAATCTCTACGTTAAACTCCCGGTCCACCATATCATTTGGGACTATCCGTTTAATGGTGATTTCACTGGAGGTGGTTCCAGTGCCTGTTCCTGCGTCCCCCGTTCCAGTACCTGTTCCGGTTGTAGTGGTCCCGCCTGTTCCTGTGTCACCTGTTCCAGTACCTGTTCCGGCAGTAGTGGTCCCGCCAGTTCCTGTGTCACCTGTTCCGGTGCCTGTAGTAGTGGTTCCTCCAGTTCCTGTATCACCCGTTCCAGTGCCTGTTCCGGTAGTAGTGGTACCACCTGTTCCTGTGTCACCCGTTCCAGTACCTGTTCCGCTGGCTACGGCTCCAGCTCCATCAATATGTATGGAATGGCTTCCGGTCACTTCCTGTTTATTATTATCGGCGATGAAGGAGAATTTGCTGTTGATGGTATAATCTCCTGTGGCGACTGTATTGGCAACGGTAACTTTATAGGTGACATGAAGTTCCTGATCAGAAGGCAGGGAAGTCCAGATGATCTTAAACTTCTGTACATCGAACCGGGGATCTCCGCCTTTGGATTCAACGGGAACTGCGGTAAAGCCTTCGGGAAGTTCATCCTGGAATCGGGCGAATCCGCCGGTAGCTCCTTTATCTATGGTCACTTCGACCGTAAACTCGTCGCCAGCCTTTGCAGAGGAAGGCAGCTTTTCGTCGAGGGTCACATTTCCAGTATACCAATGTATCAGGAACAGACCGATGAAGTTGAGAAGAAGGATGAATTGTTTGATCATACGTTTTTATTTTTTTGCAGGCTACTGTTCAAAGAAGAAGTCTATGAGCTTATTGATTTTGTCAACCGTCAGATCTGAAGCCCCACTGAAGAAGTCATCAATTGCCTGGTTCAGTTCAGCAACTGAAATATATCCGTCGTTATTTTTATCTACCGATGCGAAGTCTGATGGAATCTTGCTGGTTGGTGTTTTAACTACCGCTCCATTTCCACCTCCAGGATTATGATGTTTCTTTTCCTGAGCATCCATATAATCCATCACGGATTTTCCAGGGTGAGCATCCAGCCATTCCTGCAAAGCATTGGCCACAGAATCTCTTCTAGCTTCGTTATGGGCTTTCTCTGCGATTGCTTTATAGTCGATCGACACGCCATGTTCATCCACTACATTTCCTTTAGGAGTATTAGGTTCCTTATCCAGGTAGTCTGGAACTCCGTCACCATCTGAATCGAGTGGGCAACCCTTGCTATCTACTTTTACTCCTTTAGGTGTACCCGGGCAAACATCATCAGCATCTTTTACACCGTCACCATCGGAGTCGGCATCGGTAAATATGTTTCTCCATTTATCATGCTCTTCCGGGGTTTCCATCTCATCCGGGTTCTTACCGAACTGATAATGGATAGAAACAGAGGTGTAGAGGTAATTATCGTTCTTTCCGGTGTTTACGTTATCAATTTTGTTAGTCATGGTCAGGTCATAGAATGCGTTTAACCGGGCACTCAGATGATCTGTGAAATTGAGTTTGAAACCGAAGCCTATTGGAATGGTAAGAGCCGATTGTGCACCGGCCAGTTGTGTTTCATATGTATAATCTCTGTTGAGTCTCTTTGCTCCTGCGGTCCCATCGGGTAGATCCCGTATGCTTCCGTCGGACCAGTAGTAGTAGGTATTTCCATTTGCATCTTTAAGATCTCCAAAGGGCTGATAAGTCATGAACCCGATCCCGACCGACAGATACGGAACAATGCTGGCTCCTCTTTTCATGAGTAGCCCGTTATCAAAAGGTAAAATCAGGTTCAATTCTCCCTGAGTTACTTTGGTTTCGAAGTTGAGATTATCTGTAGGGCTGTGGTCATTACCCGAGAGATGACCCATGCTCACATTCAATCCAATGGCGATTAACTTGCCGAGGCGTTCTTCTATATTCAGGTGATAAGCCGGGCGTATATCTGTAAAGCTTCCTACGCCGGAGCTTTTGGAAGCACCTACGTTTCCGAAATAACTCATGATACCCACTCCTAGTCCTACTTCAGGAGCTTCCATGGGTTTTTTAGAGGATGATTGTTGTTGGGTGCTGTCAGGGCCACCGGCCAAAAGCCTGATGCTTGTTGATAAGCAGAGCAGAAGGATGAGATTTTTCTTTTTTTGCATTTGCATCCGTTGATGGCGTTTCAGTACCTGATTTAGCTATTCGCCCCACCTTTATTAATCTCTGAATTGCTGAATTGTACTTACTGTTTTAGCAAAACTATTTGATTTACATCCCTGCCCGAAGCATGTGTTCTCGTAATTACAAACACAGAAATGTTAATAAGGCCGATAAAAAATAAAAAATCTCCTCTGTGTGCCCTGTGGATAATGGTGTTTCGTCTCACAATGCATTATCAGATTGTTAAGTCTCTATCAAGAGCGATTTAGTTCTTATAGGAAACCACTTCATCGAATATCATCCTGTTGATGCTCTATCAATCCGATTTTATCGAATACGATCAATTCGACAACAATCAAACAGCTTTAACTCCGGCAGTTTAAAATCTTCGGGGATTAGTAACTTTGCTCCGATGTCTCTTTCCTTGCCTGTATCCGAATTCCTCCTGGCTGCCTCTTCGCTTCCTGTCATCGATGTGCGTTCTCCTGCCGAATTTGAAAAAGGTCATCTACCGGGGGCACATAATATCCCACTGTTCAGCAATGAAGAGCGAGTCCTGGTAGGCACCAAATACAAACATGCCGGAAAAGATCCTGCCGTATTGCTTGGATTGGAAATCGTAGGACCCAAGATGGCTGGCTTCGTCAAAGAGGCTCGGGCTCTGGCTGTGGATGGAAAAGTATTGGTGAATTGCTGGAGAGGAGGAATGAGGAGTGCCAGTTTCGCCTGGCTTCTGAATACGGCAGGGCTGGAAGCGCGGACGCTTCATAAAGGATATAAAGCTTACCGGAGGAAAGTGCTCCAGACTTTTGATAAGCCCTATAAGTTGATTATTCTGGGTGGGGAGACAGGGAGTGGGAAAACAGATATACTCAAACAGATTGCAGCACTCGGTGAGCAAGTCATCGATCTGGAACAGCTCGCACATCACAAAGGATCTTCTTTCGGAGCACTCGGACAGAAACCTCAGCCAGGTGTAGAAGCTTTTGAAAATGTTTTTTCTGCGGTGCTGGACGACCAGGATCTATCGCGGCGGATCTGGGTGGAGGATGAAAGTAAGAGTATAGGTCGGGTATTTATTCCGGATGGATTCTGGGAAAGGATGAAATTAGCACCGGTGATCCGTGTGGAGGTTCCAAAGACAGAGCGGGTAAAACGACTGGTGAGAGAATATGGAACCTTTACCGTGGAGGAGCTGGAAGCGGCGGTGACCCGAATCCAGAAAAGACTTGGGGGGCTTGTCTACAAGCAGTGCATCGAAGCTCTTCATTCGGGCGATCTGGCTTTTGTGGCTGATCTGACCCTGGGGTATTATGATAAGGCCTATAATTTCAATAAAGAGAAAGTGATTGCCGGGAAGATCGGGATGGAATTAGATGATCCGGCTCAGGCGGCTGCGAGCGTGGTGGAGTATGTTGACAAAAATGCAGAGGTGATTGGAACTCAGAAATAAAAAGAAATGATCAGACTAACACAATTTAGCAAAGGTGCCGGCTGTGGTTGTAAGATTGCACCTGGTATCCTCGAACAAATTCTTCATGGGGGTGAATCCATGGAAGATAAAAACCTCCTGGTCGGTTATGGGAGCCGGGATGATGCGGCGGTTTATGATACCGGTAACGGGGATGCTATTATAAGTACGACTGATTTCTTCCTTCCTATTGTAGATGACCCTTTTGATTTCGGCCGGGTGTCTGCCACCAATGCCATCAGTGATGTTTATGCCATGGGCGGAAAGCCGGTAATGGCCCTTGCGATCCTGGGATGGCCGGTGGAGAAGATTGATCCTTTGGTTGCCAGGGAAGTCATGAATGGTGCCCGTTCTGTTTGTAACAAAGCAGGATTCCCGCTTGCAGGAGGGCATAGCATCGACAGTGCAGAACCTATTTTCGGATTATCGGTTACAGGCCTGGTTAAAAAAACAAATATCAAACGCAATGATACCGTGAAGGAAGGAGACTTGCTCTATCTCACCAAGCCCTTAGGTACCGGAGTTTTTTCCACCGCACTGAAAAGGGGATTGCTGAAGGAAGGTGATTATGCTAAACTCATAGAGGTGATGTGCACCCTGAATACCTCTGGTCACCGGCTTGGATTAATGCCTGGTGTGCATGCCATGACCGATGTAACAGGATTCGGACTTGCAGGCCATCTGCTGGAGATGGTCGGAAAAAATACCTGCTCTGCAGAGATTGAATTAAACGCTTTGCCTGTAATCGAAGGACTGAAATTCTATACCGATCTGTTTATCTTCCCGGACAATACCACCCGGAACTATAATGCCTGCAAGGATAAGATCAGTGGGATGGATGGAACAGAGTTTATTCTGCTCTGCGATCCTCAGACCAGCGGTGGATTATTGATTTCTCTCGATCCAGACTCTGAAAAAGAATTCCTGCAGGTGATGAAAGAGGTAGAGCCGGTGAGGATTGGGAAGATAACGGAAAGGAAGGAGTTTGCGGTGTATTTGAAAAAAAGCTGAGTAGAAGAATTTTTGGATTTAGGGATTTTAAAATATTGGAATATGCATAGAGAGGAGTTCTTTTATTCTTATCCCACTCCTACTTAAATCCGAAAATCCAAAAATTCTTAAATCCAAAAATCCTTTTTTCCCTTACTTCATCATTTCCTTCAGGATCATAGTCATCTTCTTTTCCGCAAGGGCAGCCACATGCTGTACTTCCTCATGAGTGATTTTGACGATTTTGCCGGGGACACCCAGGTCGGTGATGATGGAGATGGCGAAACAGGAGATTCCCATGTGACGGGCTACGATCACCTCCGGAACAGTTGACATCCCAACGGTATCAGCACCCAGTACACGCATGTATTTATATTCAGCAGGAGTTTCGAAGGCAGGGCCACTGAGGCCGAGGTATACACCTTCCTGAACAGGGATGCCCAGGGCGTGTGCTACTTTCTTTGCTTTTCCAATCATCTCCGGATCATAAGCCTCGCTCATGTCGGGGAAACGGGGTCCCAGCTCTGCAATGTTTTTTCCGATAAGAGGGTTGGATGGAAAATGATTGATATGGTCATTGATAATCATCAGATCACCGATCTCGAAGTCGGGGTTTACGCCTCCGCTGGCATTAGAAAGATAAAGTTCTTTGATACCCAGAAACTTCATAACCCGGATAGGGAATGTGACTTCCTGCATGTCATAGCCTTCATAAAAATGAAAGCGACCCTGCATGGCCATCACCATTCTGTTTCCCAGTTTTCCAAAAAAAAGTTTTCCGGAATGACCTTCTACGGTAGATACCGGAAAATGGGGGATGCTTTCATAAGGAAGGGAATGAGCAACCTGAATATCGTCTACCAGTCCGCCTAAACCGGTTCCAAGCACAATACCCGTTTCAGGCTGAAACCCGGAAATATGCTTTTTAATGAATTCCGCCGCCTCTTTTATTTTCGTCAACATATCGGATGATGATTTGATGGAACCGCTCACGGTCGTCATTGCTGAATTCAATATGGATTGGGACATAATAAACTGGGAGTTTTGAAATCAATTTCACAATCTCGGGCGGCTTAAGCCGCATCGCATCTTTTTCTGAAGTGACAATGATATTATTTTTTTCTGACATAGACTCAAAACCGGCCATCAATTTATCAATATCGGCAATGGTATAATCATGATGGTCGGGAAATTCCAGACTGCTCAACTGCCGGGTCTGACTCCCCAGATAAGCTTTCAGGGGCTTGTTATTCGCAATTCCGGAAAGCATGAGGATGCCGGAGAGTGGGACAGGGAACAGGTGCTCCTCATCATCCGACAAAAGCCGGGGAACCGCATAGGAGATGGTAGAAAATAAAACATCTTTGACCGGAATGAGTGCCCTGATCTTCTTTTTCTCCTCTTCGGTCATGCCGGGAGGACATTTGGTGATGATGACCACATCGGCTCTTCGGACCCCGCTCTTCGCTTCCCGCAAATTTCCGGCAGGCAGCACATGATCCTTATAATAAGGAGTGGAATAATCGCTCAGGAGGATATTCAATCCGGCACGTACCTTCCGGTGCTGGAAGGCATCGTCCAGGATAATCAGATCCAGATAAGAATGCTCATGGAAAAGTTTCCGGATGCCGTGCTCCCGGTCTTCATCGACGCTGATGATGACCTCCCGCCCGAATTTCTTTTTCAACTGCAAGGGCTCATCCCCGCAAGCAGAAGCAGTAGAATTCGTCTCCACATAATGGAAGCCTTTGGTCTTTCGTCCATAACCCCGGCTGAGCGTAGCAATACGGTGATTTTCTTTCAGTAAGCGGATCAGGTATTCGGTATGCGGGGTCTTGCCCGTTCCTCCTACGCTTAGGTTTCCGATGCAGATCACCGGCAGGGAAGGGGAGTAGGAGCTTAAAATATCTTTGTCATACAGAAAATTGCGAACGCGCATAATCAGCCCATAAAGGAATGAAAAGGGGAGCAGCAGAAGGCGGAGGTTCATGGGTTAAAAGTAGTTAAAAAAACAGGGTCTTACCGTTTGAGACTTGCACTGGCTAATTTCATAACTTCGCATGAAATAATTTTTTCATGCAGCTCAAAGCACTTACCACCTTCCTGGAAACCCTCGCACCGCTTGCCTATCAGGAATCTTACGACAACTCAGGCTTAATCACCGGCGACTCATCCAGGGAAGTCACGGCAGCTCTTGTTTGCCTTGACAGTACCGAAGAAATTATAGACGAAGCCATCAAACGGAAATGCAATCTCGTTATTGCACATCATCCTATTGTGTTCTCCGGATTAAAAAAACTGACTGGCAGGAACTATATAGAGCGTACCGTTATTAAAGCGATCCGGAATGATATTGCTATTTATGCAATCCACACCAATCTTGATAATGTTTACCAAGGGGTAAACGCTAAAATCTGTCAAAAGCTTGGATTGAAGAATCCGAGGATTCTCTCCCCTAAGAAAAATTTGTTCCGCAAGCTTGTTACCTATGCACCCACCGCACATGCGGAAAAAGTAAGACAGGCGATGTGCGATGCCGGAGCCGGGAATATTGGTAAATATGACCAGTGCAGCTTTAACAATACCGGTATTGGAACATTTCGTGCAGGGCCCGATGCCAAGCCTTTTTCAGGAAAAGTAGGAGAGCTGCACCGGGAGGAAGAAACCCGGATAGAGGTGTTTTTTGAGGCAATCCGGGAAAAAGCCATCCTTGCAGCGCTGATGAGCTCCAGTCCTTATGAAGAAACTGCATATGATGTATATGTGCTTGAAAATGAACACTCCCAGGTAGGTTCCGGGATGGTCGGGGAACTGGAAAGCCCATTAGATGAAAAAGACTTCCTGAATTTACTCAAAACCACGTTTCATACCCGCGGTTTAAGGCATACCCGGCTGACCGGAAAAAAGATCTCCAGAGTGTCTGTTTGCGGTGGTTCGGGGAGCTTTCTGCTGAACGATGCAATTGCCTCAGATTCAGATGCTTTTGTGACAGCCGATTATAAATATCACCAGTTCTTTGATGCCGACGGAAAGATCCTTCTGGCGGATGTGGGGCACTATGAAAGCGAACAGTTTACGAAAGAATTAATATTTGAGGTTATTCGGGAAAAATTCCCTACTTTTGCAATCCATTTATCGGAAATAAACACCAATCCCGTAAATTATCTCTAAGATGAGCAAAACCAAAGCTGACGACAAATCCGAAGTAAGTGTAGAGGAAAAGCTAAGAGCACTTTATGAGCTCCAGCAAATTGACTCCAAAATTGATAAGATTAAAACGGTTAGAGGAGAGCTCCCGCTTGAAGTACGGGATCTGGAAGATGAAGTAGCAGGACTGGAAACCCGTCTGAACAACTTTACCACCGAAATTGATCACCTGGAAGAGATGATCAATGAGAAGAAGAATGCAATGAAGGACGCAGCTGCGGCCATCAAGAAATACGAAGCCCAGCAAGGGAAAGTGAGAAACAACAGGGAGTATGATTCTATCACCAAAGAAATAGAATTTCAGAACCTGGAGATCCAACTGAGCGAGAAGCGTATCAAGGAATACAAAGCACAGATCGCTGCAAAGAAAGAAATCATCGATAACTCTACGGAGTCTTTTGAAGAAAGAAGAAAAGATCTTCAGCACAAACGTGAAGAGCTGGATGAAATTATTTCTGAGACTCAGAAAGAAGAAGAAGCCCTCCTGAAAAAATCAAAAGTTTCAGAAGCTAAAATAGAAGCCCGTCTGCTGAATGCATACAAACGCGTTCGTACCAATGCCCGTAACGGACTCGCAGTGGTTCCTGTTCAGCGTGATGCTTGCGGAGGATGTTTCAATAAAATCCCACCACAACGTCAACTCGATATCCGTATGCACAAAAAGGTTATCGTTTGTGAACACTGCGGACGTATCCTCGTGGATGGTGATATTTTAACCGGAGAGAAAGTGGTTACAGAGAAAGCATAGTAGTTTTATAAGACAAGTAAAAAACCCGATCCCGATTCGTTTTGAATCGGGATCGGGTTTTTTTTATGATCTCTTGTGTGTCGGTTAAAGTTTAATTCCAAAAGTAACCAGGAAGCTGGAGACGCTCGTAGCGTTTACTGCAGGTCCGGTGGTGTTGAAAGTTGGATCGTAGAGGAATTGTTTGGAGTTCGACATCGTATAGATGTACGCCATATCGAGGAAGAGTTTCTTGTGGCGGAAACCAATACCACCGGTGATGCTGGTACGGGCATCGTCGTTTCCGGTGTTGCTGTATGGGCTTTGATAGTAAGCCGCACCCAGGCGCAGTGCGAGTGGTTTTAGTTTGAGCTCACCGCCTAAGCGGACGATGCTGGCTCTGGTAAAGTTGGCTTTAGCAGCTGCATTGGCATCGGTAAATACGCCAGCATCAGCGCTGCTCAGGCGGGCCTGGGAATAATCAACTGATTCGTAGTCGAGATTGATAACTGCTTCTTTTCCGATGACCCCTGCAACACTAGCGATAACCCGTCCAGGGGTGGTGATGGAGTAATCATAATTTCCGGGACCGCTGGTGGCACTGCTGTTTTTCCAGGAATCGGGGTTGGCGAAAGTGGAGCTCATATCTGCATTCCAGTTATCATGCATGCTGAGCCATGTTTTGGAATGAAAAGCAAGACCCACACGCAGGTAATCGAAAGGTTTATAGATGGCTCCGAATTTGAAGTTATATCCCTGACCGGTGGTTGTTAAGTTCTGGTTATAGGTCATTGAATTGAAGGTAGAGGTATTGCCGGGGACAAACGATTCAATATAACTGGAGTTCTCATTATAGGTTATATAAGGAATGCCCAGGGTACCGCCGAGGAAGAGTTTATCGCCGTAGTTTCCTCCAAGAGAAATAACCATCTCATTATAATAACCACTGGTGCTGATGGTCTTGGTCTGGTTTACCTTGTCGCCCGAATTCAGTGCTTCGCTATATCCGGTTCCACCCGAGCCGGGGATCGTATCAATGAGGTAGGTATTAAAGGCAAGGGCTGTTCCGAACTGGTCGAGGTTACCCGGAACGGTACCGATGGCCTGGGAGTGGAACATATCAATGATCGATTCATTGCTGATCCCGGTGGTGGTGGTCTGGCTGTTATAACTGGCCAGGCGGTTCATGCCGATACCGAACTGGATGAAATTCCATCCACTCTCGTTATCTTTCCCGTCGCGGTGGAGGTTATGGGCGTATACCAGTCCGATGTTATTAAATGTAAAATGAGCTTTCTGATCATCGGCAGAAGAACCTGCATAGGTAGAGGTTGTTCCCTGATACATAAACCCAGGACTGATGGAGAGTTCGCTTCTCCGGTAAACACCGAGTCCGGCTGGGTTAGAGCTGAGGGTGCTGAAGTCAGCACCGAGGGCTCCGAAGGAGCCTCCCATTGCCGAGTATCGGGCTGTTCCACCGAAGGTGAGCTGAGAATAGCGCAGTGCATCGGTTTCATTTTGGGCAAGGATGTTCCCTGCAACCAACAGCAACATTGCTGTGGCAGTTGAAATTGAATTTTTCATAACCAATAAGTTTTGTTTCTGATTTAACGATGTCCCCCGCCACTGTGACCACCACCACCGCCTCCGCTGTGGCCACCTCCGCCACCGCCTCCGCTGTGTGATCCTCCACCGCCTCCGCTNNGACGATCCTCCGCCCATCCGGAAGCCACCACCACCGCCACTTCTTTGAGCAGGAGCAGAATGTTGCTCATGAGCAGGCTGGCTTCTTTGTTGAGCAGGTTCGGAATGATTTGAATTATTCCGGTTCTGATTATTATAATTGCCGTTATTAGCGGGACGTGAGCTGTTATTATAATTGTTGTTGCTGTTGTTACGACCTCCGTTGGAATTTTCAGTATTCCGTCCTCCAACCGCCTGGTGGGAAGCATTGTTGCTGTTATTGCGCATATTCTCGGAAGTGTTTCTGTTTTCAAACACCGGCTTCGACTCCATATGGCTCATGCCGGCTGAAGTGCTCTTGTTATATACTTCAGAGGTGCTGCGTCCACCGGTGCCTGCGTTTTGCAATCCACGGGCTGAGTTGGAAGTCCCATGCGCAGACGTTGAACCATTAAAAGAAGAGACATTCCCACCACGACCTGATGCATTAGCAGTAATCGCCTGACGGTGACCGAAAGAATTATTCACCCCTCCTCCACGACCGGAGGAGCTGGTTGAAGAACGAGGGCCGTAGTAAGTACCGTTATGGTCATACGAGTTGTAGTAGTAGCCATTGTAACAACCGGCACCATAACCACCCCAGTATCCTCCGTATCCATATCCGTAGTATCCGCCACCGTACCATGGATTATAACCGAAGCCATATCCGTAGCCATAACCAAATCCCATGCTGAAGCCGTATGGATTCCAGGGGTTGTAATAACCCGGGCAGTAACCCCACATATAAGCAGGACGGTAAGCATACATATTATAAGAAGGACCCCACCAGCTGTAGCCCATGTATATGCTGGAACCATACATCCAGGGATCTCCGGTGTAGTAATAAGAATTGGTGTAAGCATCATCGTAATAACCGTATTCGCCTACAGGCTCATGAAACCTTTTGATCCGTGCAGCATATTCATTATCATAATAATCATCGGAGTTATAACTGTCGTCATAATTCTGAGGATTACTATTTGCCACGCTGCCGCTGTTAGCCGGAGGAGTATTCATATCCACATGTTGTTGTTCAACAGGGGTGGAGTTGTTGTTTCCGGTATTAGCATTGCTACGGGTATCGGCGGGGGCGTCGGTGCTCGAGTAATAGACATCATCATTCGATGAGTTGCTGGCTGTTTTCTGGCCCTGTTTACAGGAAGTTCCAAACACCAGCAGCACAATT
The DNA here is from genome assembly GCA_003153435.1 of Bacteroidota bacterium. Lineage (GTDB taxonomy): Bacteria > Bacteroidota > Bacteroidia > Palsa-965 > Palsa-965 > Palsa-965. The sequence goes on along the minus strand of PLYR01000042.1, from coordinate 3,996 downwards.
GATAATCTCAGCAGATTTTTCATGACCAACGGGTTTTGATAATTAGATGTAATTTCTTCGAATAGGTTTAATCAACTTTGCAAATACTTCTGAATACTTTCCTACTTTTACTCCGTCCGTAGAATCCGCTTCAGCGGGGATAAGAATCAATCTTCGAGGAAGCTACGGCTGACATAGTAAAGTTACAACTATTATACCAATTAGTCAAAGGGTAGATTAGATACCTATTAGAATATCATGAACATTGTATGAGCAAAGAATTCGCAACAAGAGCAGAGAATTATTCGGAGTGGTATAACCATTTGGTGCAGAAAGCTGATCTGGCCGAACACAGCGCCGTTAAAGGATGTATGGTCATCAAGCCTTATGGCTATTCCATCTGGGAAAAGATGCAGCAGGCATTGGATCAGATGTTCAAAGACACAGGACATAGCAACGCTTATTTTCCTTTATTCATTCCCAAATCATTCTTCTCTAAAGAAGCCAGCCACGTAGAAGGTTTCGCAAAAGAATGCGCCGTGGTAACCCACTACCGACTTAAAAACGGACCTGACGGAACCATTATTGTAGACGAAGATGCCAAGCTGGCCGAAGAGCTGATTGTACGCCCGACCTCCGAAACCATTATCTGGAACACTTACAAAGGGTGGATCCAAAGTTATCGTGATCTTCCATTGCTGATCAACCAGTGGGCGAATGTGGTCCGCTGGGAGATGCGTACCCGTTTATTCCTTCGTACTGCAGAGTTCCTCTGGCAGGAAGGACATACCGCTCACGCCACCTCTCAGGAAGCGGTAGAAGAAACCGAACGTATGCTCGATGTCTATGCCGATTTCGCAGAGAACTGGATGGCATTGCCCGTCATCAAAGGCCGTAAAACAGCAAACGAACGTTTTGCCGGAGCCCTCGATACCTATTGTATTGAGGCCATGATGCAAGACGGGAAAGCCTTGCAGGCAGGCACTTCCCACTTTCTCGGGCAGAATTTTGCCAAAGCTTTTGATGTGAAGTTCACCACCAAAGAAGGAAAGCAGGAGTTTGTCTGGGCTTCTTCCTGGGGTGTGAGCACCCGTTTGATGGGAGCTTTGGTCATGGCTCATTCCGATGATCAGGGACTGGTACTTCCTCCAAAACTGGCCCCTTTCCAGGTGGTGATTGTTCCGATCTATAAAACTCCTGAAGAACTGGAGAAGATCAATGTCCGGGTAGAGGAGATGCGTAAAGCATTAGTGAAAAAGGGCATCCGGGTGAAATACGATAACCGCGATACTCAGCGTCCGGGATGGAAGTTTGCCGAATATGAATTTAAAGGAGTTCCTATCCGCATTGCCATTGGGCCGAAGGATATGGAGAGCGGAACGGTGGAAGTATCGAGAAGAGATACGAAGGAGAAGGAAGTCCTCCAGCAGGTGGATATTGAAACGAAGATCGAGCATCTGCTCACCCAGATCCAGGATAACATGTATAAGAAGGCTTTAACCTTTCGTGAAGCCAATATGCATCGGGTAGATACCTATGATGATTTCAAAAAGGTCATCAACGAACAAAGCGGTTTTGTTTACGCCCATTGGGACGGAACACCCGAAACGGAAGAAAAGATCAAGAACGAAACCAAGGCCACCATACGTTGTATTCCATTGAAGCAGAATGAGATGGATAAGAAGCCCGGAGTTTGTATGGTCACGGGAAAGCCTTCGGAACAGCGGGTGATTTTTGCATTGGCTTATTAGGTGCTGGTCAAATACCCGATCCTGATCTAAAATATATTATTCGTAGCTTTGAGATTAAATCCCGTTTATGCCCAAAGAAACCTCTAAACAATCCATCCTCCGCCTGCTGATGACCAAGTCGTCCATGAAGCAGGATGTGTATGAGCGTACGGTGGAGGTGTTTAAAACCTTTAAGCAGGTTGCGAAGGAAGTGGCGTCTGAACTGGGAAAAGAGGCCGGAAAAGCAGATAAACGTCTTCAGATTACGTATACCGATAAAGGAGAGTTTGAGCTGGAGCTGAAAGTGGCCGGTGATATCCTGATCTTTCATATGCATACCAATGTCTTCGAGTTCGACAACAGCCATCAGATCCGCAAATCATCGTATGTAAAGCAGGATGAGTTCCGTTCTTATTGCGGACAAATCAGTATTTATAACTTCCTGAGTGATTCTTTCAAATACAACCGGGTAAACGATATGGGTTACCTTATCGGCCGGATTTTTGTGAACCAGGAGAAGCATTACTTCCTGGAAGGCAAGAAACAACTTGGTTTCCTGTATAACGATTTCTCCAACAACCTCCTCGAAAAGGAAGCAGCCAGGGCCATCGTAGAAGCCTCAATTCTCTACTGCCTTGAATTTGACCTCTATACCCCGCCTTTCGAAGCCGTACGCGAACTTCGTGTTTCCGAAATTCAGGAAACCAGTCTCAATATGAAGGTACAAACCGGCAAGCGACTTGGATTTAAGTTCCAGTCGGAGCCGGATATGCCTGATTAAGAGCCAAATACACTCTTGTACTATCGTAATACGCACTTGTTCTTTAGAACAACACCCTTGTTCTATCGAACAACGCTCTTGTTCTTTAGAACAACACCCTTGTTCTATCGAACGACACTCTTGTTTTAAAGAACAACACCCTTGTTCTTTAGAACAACGCTCTTGTTCTTTAAAAGAACACCCTTGTTCTTTAGAACAACGCTCTTGTTCTTTAAAAGAACACCCTTGTTCTAAAGAACAACACTCTTGTTCTTTAGAACAACATCCTTGTTCTTTAGAACAATATCCTTGTTATATCGAACAACACTCTTGTACTCTAGAACAACATGCTTATTCTATCGAACAACACTCTAGTTCTTTAGAACAACACCCTTGTTCTATCGAACAACACTCCTCTTCTTTAGAACAACACTCTGGTACGATCGAAGTAGACGCTATTACGACATAAATATGTCTGTTTGTTCGAAACCCCGTTCCGGTAAGGGCTAAAAACAAAAAAGTCATCAAGCTGATAGCACGATGACTTAATGTATGAAAACGATTGTTTTAATTCATATGCCCTGGTTTAGAGGGTTTTAGCATTGATAACAGTAAGGTTTAGTGTGAGTGTCAGTGCGAGTGGGAAGAAAAAAATCAGTGTAAGCATTGAGCACACTCGCTCTCACACTCACACTGATTTTTTGTAGCCCGTACGGGAATCGAACCCGTGTTACCAGAATGAAAATCTGGTGTCCTAACCCCTAGACGAACGGGCCTTGTAATCTCCCAAAAATGACCGTATTGTATCTTTTTTCGGAGTGCAAATGTATAATTAATTCGGCTTCATCAAAAAAATATTTTAATCCTTCGTGAGTGACTATGTTTTAATTATTGAATTCCAGGTAGATAGGAAGAATTTTGGATTTAAGATCATTACTTCAAATGGAAATCGTATTGAATTGCACAATCGTTTCGTGCTCTTATTTCACTATTCTTGATTCGCGATTTGCAAATTAAGAATAAGTGCTTATCTTTGGGTATGAAGAAGCACAATGGGATGCGTCCTCAGGATGTAGTAATACTTCTGAAAATCATAGCTTTAGATAATAAAAAGGTTGGTTGGTTCGCAAAGGATCTAGCGAAAGAGCTTCATATTAGTCCTTCTGAAGTAAGCGAATCGCTACGCAGATGTGTTGAATCTAATTTGATTGATTTTAATAAAAGAAGAGTGAACCGTCAGAACCTTCTCGAATTCATCCAGTTTGGTTTGAAGTATGTTTTTCCTGCAAATGTTGGAATGGATGCCAGAGGAATCCCTACTGCCCATTCTCATTCCTTCATGAAGGAATTTGAAAACGGGTCGGGTTATGTATGGCCGGAGATCTCCGGTATTGTGAGAGGAGCAAGTGTCGATCCTCTATATCCAAATATGGTAAAAGCTGTTAAAGAAGATGAAATCTTATACAAATTGCTTGCGTTAGTGGAAGTAATTCGGGTCGGCAGAGTTAGGGAGGTGGCTGTGGCTAA
>PLYR01000109.1:1452-17656 GCA_003153435.1 Bacteroidota bacterium | reverse complement strand
AGAAATCCTGAGGATTAAGGTGAAATCAGCTCCGCTCGTGAATAAGGTGGAGACTTTTACCATTCTTATTTCAGATGTAACACCTACTTCTGCAAATCTGGAGTTTCAGTGGGAGAAAACAGGAGTTGTGGTTCCGATCACTACCAGCATCGATGCGAAAGTGATGAAGAGTATTGAAGCGGCCCTTGAAAAAGACAACCGCCCTTATTTCTCCGCAGCCAATTACTATTACGAAAATGATAAAGACATGAAACAAGCGCTGGCCTGGGTTGACAAAGCCATCGAACAGAACAAGGCCTTCTTTACAGTCCACCTCAAAGCTAAGATCCTGATGAAGATGAAGGATTACAAAGCCGCAGAGGCTGCCGCAAATCAAAGCATGGAAATGGCGAAAGAAGCCAAGAACGATGACTATGTAAAGCTGAATGAAAAGTTGATTGCGGAAGCGAAGAAAGGCGGGAAATAAGAAATCCTTTAGTTATCAAAATATTTAGAAGCCTTCCCTGTTTCGATGTCTTTGGATACGGGGGAGGCTTCTTTATGATCTGGAATAACAGTACCCATTAGAAAGCGCTGGATGATAAAGGAGAGCGCCATGACCAGGAGGCATCCAATCATATTCAGCCATAGAAAAGCCATCAAATCGTTAAGCCAGGCAAAGACGATAAATGCTTCTGCTGCCAAAGCTGCAATAAAAACAGCGGTTCCCCCCACACGCTTCATGTAAAAGGCCACCAGAAAAATGCCGAGGATGGTTCCATAAAAAAGTGAACCAAGGATATTGACCGCTTCAATCAGGTTTCCAAGTTTGTGTGCATAGAAGGCCACAACGATGCAAAACAAACCCCAACCTACCGTGACCCAGCGAGAGGCACTGAGGTAATGCATGGGGGGTGCAGAAGGACGAATAAGACGGCGATAGAAATCAATGACCGTGGCGGAGGTAAGAGAATTCAAACCACTTGCGGTTGAACCCATCGAAGCCAGGAAGATGATTGCTATCAACAATCCTACCAATCCTACCGGAAGATACCGGGTCACGAAACTCAGGAAGATATAATTGGTATCATTCACGTCCGCTCTTTTATTGTTTTTTAAGATCAGTGCCACCGCCTGTTTGCGTAATTGAGCGGATTGTTTTTCGGACGATTGTAATCCCTTCCGCATAGAATCTTCCAGTGCGGTATTGTCGCTGTGGAGGGCCTGAACCAGCAGGGTGACTTGTTTCTGTTTGGCTTCATGCAAGGCAGTAGCTACGCTATCCACCACTTTCCATTCCTTTCGGTAAGCACCGGTCTCCATTTTGTTGACCTCTGTTTTATTGAAAAACACAGGAGCCTGATGGAACTGGTAAAAGGTAAAGACCAGCGTGCCGATCATCAGGATGAGGAATTGCATGGGTATCTTAACCAGTCCGTTCATGATCAACCCGAGTCTGCTCTGAGCCACTGAACGTCCGGTCAGATAACGTCCCACCTGGCTTTGATCTGTTCCAAAATAAGAAAGCTGCAGAAAAAAACCACCGATGATTCCCGACCAGATATTATACCGGTTGTTCAGATCGAATTTGGTATCGATTACATTCATCTTGCCCATCTTCCCTGCGATATGCAAAGCATCCCCAAAGCCAACACCCGGAGGGAGGAGATGCACCACCATCCACGCGGCAAAAATGAGTCCGGAAAATATGATTCCCATCTGGAGCATCTGCGTATAGGAAACCGCTTTGGCTCCTCCGTAAACGGTATAGATGATCACCAGTCCTCCCATGAAGAGCGTAGTATAGGTGATATCAATATTCAGGATGGTGGAGAGGATAATGGCAGGAGCATAAATCGTGATTCCTGTGGAAAGACCCCGCTGGATCAGAAAGAGAAATGCGGTCAGGGAGCGGGTTTTGTTGTCGAACCTTTTTTCGAGGTATTCATAAGCGGTGAATACATTCAGGTTCCGGAATTTGGGGATGAAGGTGATACAAAGCACCACCATGGCCAGAGGCAGCCCGAAATAGAATTGGATGAAACGCATTCCGTCTGTGAAACCCTGACCTGGAGCGGAGATAAAAGTAATGGCGCTGGCCTGGGTAGCCATGACCGAGAGGCCTACATGATACCAGGGAAGCTGACGATCGGCGAGGAGGTAGGCTTCGATATTGCGCATGCCCCTGCTTTTCCATACTCCATAAAGAATGATAGAGAGAAGGGTTACACCGAGAACGACCCAATCAATAATGCTCATGAAAAATGCCGGGCAAAGAAATAGAAAAAGACTATGAGGACCATCAGCACCCCGATGACCAGGGCGTAGAGGTTTCTCCATCTGCCACCCACAGGAGGCTTTTCGTCGCTCATGATTTGTAAAAAATTGATTGAGCTCTGGCCCGGTAACTTATTTGTTTGGAGGCAAGCTCAAAAGATTGACCATCAACCGGTATGCTCCCGGCACTCCTGCTGGAAGCTCCCGGAAGAAAACGATGCCGGTATAGACAAAATTTCCTTTCCCGTATTTACCAATGATCAGGCTTCCTTCATTTCCTTTTTCTCCGGGATCGTGCATGGAAAAGATCGTCTCATAGCTTTTATCCATTGCACTGGCAAAATAAATTCCCCGTTCCTGTACCCATCCTTCGAAATCAGCCGGTGTTATTTTATTCGGACTGTTCAGCACCGGATGATCGGCTTTCAGAAAAACAACTTCTGCTTTTTCATCCGTTACCCTATCGCGTGTAATCGTGAAAGGGTAGGGGCCTATTTTAGAAGGCACCGCACCGAGCTGGTTATTGGTATTGTATTGAACAATCAGGTTCCCACCGCTTTTTACATAGTCCATCAAACGATCATAACAGGCTTGCAGATGCTTGTTGGTATTGTAAGCCCTGACCCCGGTAATGATAGCCGAATATTTGCTGAGGTTTTGAGTGTTCAGCATCTCGTCGCTAAGCTCGGTGACGGTATACCCGATCTGCTTGAGGCAAGCAGGGATGTCATCGCCCGCTCCGGGAATATAACCGATGTTCGTTCCTGTCTTTTTAAGTTGCATGTACACGAGGGTAGCTTCCGCATCGCTCAGGATAAACTGATAAGGGATATGGTCGTATTCAATCCTCCGGATGCTCTTCGTATACTTAGCTCCGTTTATAGTGAGGGATACACTCAGCTTCCCGTTCACAGGGGTCTTACCCGGAGTGATCATTACATAAACGGTAGCCTCGTCGCCTTTAAGATTTAACGTGAATTCCGGGTTTTTAACTTTAGCCGTCCATCCTTCCGGCACTTCTATATTCAATGATCCTTTGGTTCCGGGGGTATTCGCTTTTACGGTGAATTCAACAGTCTTCGGATTCGCATCCATAAACGCATAGACCTTGTCCGGGATATTCACCGTGGCCGGTGGGAGCACTTCAAAAGGGCGATAGATCTCCCCTTTTACCGGGTCGGTGTATTTGTACACCAGAGGCCGCTCCACGGCCAGTGGCAGATCCCCGACTTTCAAATGAAAAATAACAGAGAAAGCCGGAGCATTTTCGGGGCGTCCGATCATCTGGAGATCTTTGACCACATAGCGGTTCACTTCATGTTTTTCATTCAGCCAGTAAGGGTTTGACCAGGGCATATCTTCCGGGAGGAGATGATTATGCTTCAGCGTAACCAGCTCGTTGGTTTTTAAGGGGAGGGAGGTAACAGTATCGGCCAGATTGATAAATTGTATATGCTCGAGACTAACTTCACACTTATTCCTCTTGATAATCTGCAGGTTCATGGAAATCTTATTTCCCGGAATCCCCATATAATCAGTTGCAGAGGCTTCTATCCATAATCCGGCACAGGCCACAATAAGGTTATCTGTTTCCGTACATTTTCTCTTGAAGAGATAGCTGTCGCGGTTTGAATTATGAATCAACATCTTGCGCAGATCGATCAGATCGGGCAGGATGAGTTCTGGTGCTGCCGGGTTGTATTTTTTGATGATGGCATCAATAGCCTTTGTAAATTCCGGATGCAGGTTCCCGGTACCGTCGATATTCTGATCTATACCTTCAAAAAGATCTGTTTTTACGGAATCTCCTTTAAGCAGCTTAAAATATTCAATACTGCTTCCCCTTGAACGGGGCACTCCAAAGCCCTGACTCTTATGATTCGAACGGCTTTCGGCTGCAATCTCCCCGATACTTTTTCCAAGCAGGGGATCGTAAACACCCATATCTACCTTGAGTTGATCAGGAGCGGTGGTGTTGTTTCCCCCGAAATTAAAGGTGTTCCAGAAAATCCGTTTAGCCTGCCATACCTCTGTATAAGCAAGCTGCTCCGGAAAACGTTTGGGGTCGGCGGCCGCATCAAAGGCTTCCAGAGCCAGGATAGCAGAGGCGGTATGATGTCCATGTCCTCCTTCTCCGGTAGTAGGAAAGCGACAGATAATCACTTCCGGTTTAAAGCGGCGGATGACCCAAACCACATCGCTGAGGATGCTGTCTTTGTTCCAGATTGAGAATGTTTCATCCGGATTTTTAGAGTACCCAAAATCATTTGCACGGGTAAAGAACTGCTCGGCACCATCGGTCCTCCGCGCTGCCAACAGCTCCTGGGTACGGATCAGCCCTAGTGCATCTCCCTGTTCTTTGCCGATCAGGTTTTGTCCTCCGTCACCCCTGGTGATGCTTAGGTAACCGGTCCGGATCTTGCGTTCGGAAGCCATGTAAGAGAGCAGGCGGGTGTTCTCATCATCGGGATGAGCGGCAATATAGAGCACGGACCCAACGATTTTTAGTTTTTCAAGTCCCCCCAGTATTTCTCCGGGAGAAGAAGAGTTGTTCTGAGCCTGGACCAAAGAAGAGAAAACGAGCAGAAAGGAGAGGAGGTAAATTATCTTTTTCATGGATAGAGTGATGCCTTGTTTATGAATTGAATGAGAGGGCGAAGGTAAAGGTTATGATCTAAATAGGGGGCCTCGAAAGGTAGTTTTTCACCATTTATCCACATTTTCGATCATTTGGTAGACTTTATAAAACCCTGAGCGGATAAACCCGTATAATTGAATCAAAATGGGAGGAAATGAATGCATACCTGTTGTTTCTCCTCAAATCCAAAAAATTAATTTCTTAATCTTTATGCAAGCGTAAATACTTATCTTTGCGTCATTCAAAATTATAGTGCATTCCGATCATAAAATACAGTCTGTCGTAAGGAATTAATGAGTGAAGGAAGCTCTGTACAAACCGGGATTGATTTAAAGAACTTATATTTTAACGTATTTAATACAACACTCATGAAAAATCATTACAAAATCATTCTTGCAACCATATTTTTACTCGGGTTTGTAGCAACCAAATCCTTTGCTCAGGTAACCTTGACCTGGACTAATGGAAACGGCACAGGTATTTACAGCGATCCGGCCAACTGGGATGATGGATCAGGGGGAAATACAAATGGCGTACCTCCTCAAAGTGGAGACGATATGATATTTGATGGTACAAGTAATGCGAATTGTCAATTTGATTTGACTGTACCTAGTTTGGGCGGCACACTTGGAAGCGCTCAAATCATTGGTTCATATTCGGGGAGTCTCAGCTTTGGTGCAGGTTTTAATTTTTTTACCACAACATTTACGATGACAACCAGCAGTGGCGCGTGTACTTTTACCGGAAACTCAGGTAATATTTCAGTATTAGGCGCATTTCTTTTGTCGAACGGTACTTACGACGGAGGATCAGGGGCAAATACTTTTTCAAGTACCTTTACTCAAACTGGTGGAACCTATACACCTTCCGGTTCAACTGCTACTTACAAAGGAGATTTCACTTCTAGCGGAGGAACATTCAACCCGGGTACAGGAGTTTCTATTTTCAGTGCCGATGGCCTGACAATTAACAATAGTCCAACCTTTAATGATTTAACGTTTTTAGGAGCAGGGACAGCTCTTCATACATGTATTATCGATCAATCCATTACCGTGAATGGCGTATTGACGATGTCTTCAACCGTGGCAGCCAGACAAATTATACTTAATAAAGGTTCAGGGGCAGGAACAATTAATTGTATAGGAAGTCTCTCCTTGGTATCAAACGGAAGCTCTCCAACGGTAGGAGGAGGTACAGCTACAATTATGTTGAATGCCGGAGGTTCTCAATCCATTACGGGAAGTAGTACGGATCTTAGATTACCCTTACCTAATCTTACCATAGACGAAGGAGCTGCAACTGCGACAATAGATCTGACCTCTAATAACCGATTTATAACAATTGGCGGGACGCTTACGCTTGCCGGAACGGGTAATATTACGCTTGGAACTACAGCTACAAGGCAGTTTACTGCACTCGGTGATGTGATCATCACCAATACAGATAACAGTATTAATACTTCCGCTGGAAAAATCGCGTTTGAAGGGGCAACCAGTGCCAACTTTACCAGCGCAGTGTCATGGGGACAAGGAAGTGTTGGAAATATTCTCTTCGCTAAAACCGGAGGTACGATTACACTTGGGGGAATTATTTCGGTTGTTGGAAACCTGACCGATAATAATGGTGCCGGGGCGACCATTGACGCGGTAACCAACTCCAGTACGGTCTCTTTTCAAGGAAATGCTCTACAAACAATTTCAGGAACTTCTGCTTCTGCTACGCCCTTCTTTGACCTGGATCTTTCTCCTCAGTCACCAGGTGGACTTACCGTCAGCAAAGCCGTTAATATCTTTGATGATTTCTCCATGGATGCAACAGCAGCGTCGGTTGTTCTGAATACCGGAAATGCAATTACCATTAAAGCTACCTCTGCTTCTCAGAATGGTTACATTGGTGAGATACTTAACCCAGGCAGTGTTACCTTTGCAAGCTCCCCGAACGACCAATTTACTATAGAACGCTTCATCCCAGCTACCACTACAAGTTGGGCCAATATGGGTTCTCCGGGATTAACGAATATCACTTTCCAGGCCTGGGGTGGAGCAGGTGGAGCAGGTGGGACCGGATCTACTTTTACAATCACTTGTCCTACTTGTACCTATTCCTCAGTAAACGGATCCGCATTTAATTCGGTCGATATATATAGTGAAACGGCTGGCGGTTTGGTGGGCGATGCGGCTCGTTATGTGAATGCTATCGCTAATATTGCAACCACCTCTATGGCCAACGGAACCGGTTATTGGGTATTCCGTGGTAACAGTGGTGTGGGTACTGGGGGACCAGCTATTACCCTCAGCATGAACGGAAGCATTCAAAAAGAAGCAAGCCCAATGCCAAGCATTGGGTTAACGGTAACCAATACTGGTGCCGGTGCTGCTACCGACCATGGCTGGAATCTTATTGCCAACCCCTATCCCTGCCCAATCAGCTGGGCTTTGTTATGGAATGGAAATGGATCTGTTGATAATGAAACACATATCTATAATCCAAGCGTGGGAGCGGATGCTTCCTGGGATGGAACCACGGGTGTGAACGGAGGATCTGATGCAATTCCTATGGGACAAGGTTTTGCGGTACACGCCACCTCTGCCACGTCATTAGCTCTTTCAGAATCTATGAAAACGGGTAGTCAACAATCACTCTTCCGTGTGAATACTGCACCTGCTCCACAAGTGTTCCGTATGGCCATGGATGGAGGCCCTAGTAACTGGCATGATGAACTGGCACTCTATTTCAAAGCAGGCGTCACCACACCTGGTCGCAGCAATATGGGTGGGGCTATGAAATTCTACAGCACCGATTATTATGCTCCGGCTATTTCCACCGTCATGAGCAATGGACTTAACCTGAGTATTTATGCTGCTCCTCCTTTCTCCGGAAGCATCAACATCCCGGTCATGGCCATGATCATGAAGGCAGGAACCTATACTATTAAGACTACTGATTTTGGAGATGTTCCTGCCGGTGCCTGTGTGGTTCTTTATGATAACCTCACTCACACCACTCATGATCTAAGATCAGGCGGATATACCTACACCTCCGATACCACTACAGTGAATCCACGTTTTAATCTGATCATCAGCACGCCAATGGGCTTGACGGCTACCACTTCTTCCAATGAACCTACCTGTTCCAATAACAGTAATGGAAATATCATTGCATCAGGAAGTGCTCCCGGACCCTGGGATTATGTATGGACCAACGGAAGCGGTGCGACAGTACGCAGCGTCTATGCGAAAGCAAGTGCAGATACACTTAGCGGATTGAACACCGGTACCTATACTGTGAACATTTTGAGAAGCGGAGCCTGCGATCAGACCAGCCAGACCTTTACCATCACCAACCCGTCTGCCGCTGTTGCAGCCTATGCCTTCACCGACAATGATACCCTAACCGGACCGTCAGTATCGGTTCAGATGAACAACAGCTCTGTGAATGCTTCGAGCTACTACTGGAACTTCGGTAACGGAACCAATTCAACGAACTCAAACCCAATGGCTGTTTATACCGCTACCGGAAACTATACGGTTACACTCGATGCCTTTAATGTATCCTGTAACGATACCGTGGTTCTTACCAAAGTGGTACATATTCTACCTCCGGTGGTTACCGGTATCAATAATCTGGCAAAAAACAGCAGTACTACTGTCATTGGTCAGGATCCAACCGGTGTTTTTGTTCAATTTAATAATGGAGGCATCTCTAACTCCCTTATTTCTGTCTACAATGAACTTGGACAGAAGGTTATAGAAGATATCCAGGTAAATGCCTACAAAGACAAAATATACCTCGATCTGAGCAATGCCCATAACGAGATGTTGCTCATCCATGTTCAAAGTGGAGAAAAGAGCACCACCAGCAGGGTATTTAATAAGTAAGATTCTCGATTTCAATCTTTTTATACTTCCGTCACGCCTCAGGCGTGACGGAAGTGTTTTTTTCCAGACATACCACCTCCATTCCTTCAAAACAGCCTTTAAATCATCAGGGTATTAGTTCAACTCATCGCTCTTGAACGTTCAGCATAATAAAACAGTGGTGAAATGACATTTTTTCACGTGATAATGAAAATTTGACAGATTACGGACAAGAGTTTGATTGGAGAAGTAATTCCGGGTAAGATTCCAGTCACTTTCAACTTAGATTGGTGTACTCCTACAATAGTCGGAGTAACTATTACAAGAGTAAAAGTAACTTTTATAGTAGAAAGAGTAAATATTACTAAAGTGAAAGTGACTTTTACAGTAGTAAGGTGTACTCCTACAATACTCGGAGTAACTATTACTCTTGTAGGAGTAACTCCTACTACACTCGGAGTACACCTAATCACTTTTGAAGTGACTTTTACTACACTCGGAGTATATCTTACTATGTTTAAAGTGACTTTTTGTCAATGAAGAGTGTCAGCTTTGACACTTTCAGGTGTTCTGTTTAGGTTGGGAGTTGGTTTTGTTAAAGAAGGAGGTGCTTCGTTTAAGATTAGCGTGGGGAAATCCTAAAGGATAAAAAGAGCGAAAAATCGTAATAAACGCTCTTCGCTCTCCGCTCTCCGCTCTAATTTTTTGCTCTCCGCTCTCAGTTTGTTGTATTATGTTTTCTTTATGAAATATCAAGTTTTTGGACGCAAAGCAGAATGCTTCTGAATTGGATCTTATTTTCCTGCTTTGTTTGGGTATTTCATTGATATTTTGTTTATTTGTGCAACAACTGCACGTATCTCTATTTTACTTAAGGCCTATTTATTTGAGTCACTTATCTGGCTCGTTATGAGCATGAAATTTTTTCACGGCTTGATTTTTATAAATAAACAATTGCACGTATATAAACCCCAAACCCCAAAAACAGCATGAGAAGAACAACTACTCTGGTTACCTCCATCTTTTTATTGGTCACTGCCGGTGTGCTTTCCGCACAAGGAACCGGTAAGACTCCTGAAAAACAGCCTGCGAACTTTAAAGAGGTTCAGCAAAAGGCAAAGACCTTTTTTGATCAGAATCCTGCTCTACCAAACGAAGGCGATGGACTCTATACTCAATACAAGCGTTGGGAGTGGTTCAACGAAACCCGCCTCATGCCTGACGGAACATTTCCTAAGCCGGGAGTTACCGTAGATAATTGGAAAAAATATGCCCGGAGTCATGCACATACTTTTGCCAGCACCGCCTCTACATCCGGTACATGGTCGTTTATCGGCCCTACTACAACCCCAGGAGGTTATGAAGGACTCGGAAGAATAGGCTGTATCGGCTTCCATCCAACCACTGCAAATACTTTCTGGATCGGAACACCCGCAGGAGGACTCTGGAAAACAACCGATGGTGGAGCCACCTGGTCTACCAACACCGATAACAACCCTATTCTGGGTGTCAGTGATATTGCAATCGATCCGAACACCCCGAATACCATGTATATCGCAACGGGTGATGCGGATATGGGAAGCTTGTCGTCACTGACCGGTGGATACTGGGGAGATACCAAAAGTGTTGGCGTTCTGAAATCAACCGATGGTGGTGCTACCTGGAACCAGACCGGAATGAACTTTACAGTTCAAGCCACAAAGCTCATCCGCCGTCTGCTTATCTGTCCAACTAATTCGAATGTACTGATTGCTGCCTGTTCTGATGGAATATACAGAACCAACGATGCAGGAGCAACCTGGACCAACACACAAGCGGGTCATTTTATTGATATCGCATTCAATCCCGGAAATCCTGCAATCTTTTATGCAGCACAGTGGGACAATACCGGTAACGCCCAGATCTTTACTTCCCAGGATACAGCGAATACTTTTACACAGACATCCGCTTTCTCCGGTGTAGGCAGAATTTCACTCGGAGTTACCCCATCACACCCCCACCTCGTTCATGCCCTTTGCTCAAATGCATCGACACGCGCCTTTGCCGGGATCTACGCATCTCATGATGATGGTGCAACATTTAGTTCTTTGTTCGCATCGGGAGGTACAAATGTACTGAGCAGTTCTTTTGACGGTTCTGGAGCCGATGGTCAGGGTGAATATGACCTTACCTACCTAATGTCTCCTACCGATAGTCTGAATATTTTTCTAGGTGGTGTCAATACCTGGAAAAGCACCGACGGTGGGGTGACCTGGAACATCAATACTATGTGGACCGCTAACTCCGGCCAGAACCCGAACTCAGTTATTACCGTTCATGCTGATAAACATTTCATGGCCAATGATCCGCTTACCGCAGGAACCATCTACCAGACCAATGACGGTGGTATCTATAAGTCTACCGATGGTGGAACCACGTGGAGCGATCTGAGCAATGGCCTGGCCATTAGTCAGGTTTACCGGATCGGGACTTCCGCAACCGATGCTACCATCAATATGACCGGATTGCAGGATAATGGTTCACGGAAAGATGTGGCCGGTACCTGGAGCTATGCAACAGGTGGTGATGGATGTGAATGCATCATCGATTATAGCAATGCTATGAATATGTATGGTAGTTATGTGCAGGGAAAAATTTATGCAACCAATGATGCATGGGTTTCCAATACCACTACGATTTCTGCCAACATCACCGGTACACCAACAGGTGCCTGGATCACTCCTTATGTGATGGACCCTATAACCCCAACAACCTTATACGCCGGTTATGCCGATGTTTACAAGACAGCCGACCAGGGGCTGACCTGGACACAGATTTCAACGAACCTGACCACTGGATCTACCGATTATTTGAAAGATCTTTCGGTAGCACCATCTGATCCGAACACGATTTACGCTGGAACCTGGGATTCTGTTTATGTGACCACCAACGGAGGAACAAACTGGACGAGTATCTCCGGATTCTCCCTCGGAAACCCCAAAACATATTATGCCATCAACCCTACAAACCCATTAAATATCTGGGTGACCATTGGAGCTTATGCAGCTGGAGAAAAAGTATATAAGAGTACAGACGGTGGAATGACCTGGACCAATGTTTCAGGAACTCTTCCTAACATTCCTGTAAACTGTATCGTATATGAAAAAGGAAGCAGCGACGGGCTTTACATTGGAACCGATGTTGGTGTTTTCTATACCAATAGCACTATGTCCGACTGGGTTCCTTTCAGCAGTGGACTTCCAAATGTGGTGGTGAGTGAACTCGAGATTCAATATAGCTCCAGCGAACTGAGAGCTGGTACTTTTGGAAGAGGCCTTTGGAAATCCGACCTCTACGGAGTTATCACCGGAATCAAGCCAACACCTTCTACAAATTCTTCTGCCATCCAGGTATTCCCGAACCCAACGAAGGGAAGCTTTACGCTGAATATCCCTGCTTTCAAATCAGAGGATAAAGCAAACCTATACAACTACCTGGGAGAAACACTGAAGGTGATTGATATCCGCAGTGCTTCCATGCAAATTGATTTAAGCAGTTATGCAGACGGAATTTATTATATCGGACTGGAGTCTGAGCACTACAGCCACATGCACAAAATTGTTAAGCTGAATTAATCAATACGCATTTTTATAGAGCAAGAATCTGATCGCGATGATCAGGTTCTTGCTCTTTTTATAAGGACCCTTAAATTCCTGTTTATTATGAGAAAGACCATCATCCTCGCATCTGCATTTCTGCTGATTTTCTGTACTAATAACGTTCAGGCACAGACAGCTTCTAAAACGGCACCGATCAAACCCGCCAACTTCACTGAGATTCAGAAGAAAGCCGAACTTTATTTTAATCAGCATCCTGAACTGACCGTGGATGAAGAGGAAGATGGAATGTACAAACAGTATAAACGATGGGAATGGTATACTGAAAACAGAGTCATGCCTAACGGTGACCTCCCCACACCAGGCCTCTTGCAGGAAGAATGGAAAAAATATGCGAGATCGCATGGAAGAGGAATGGCCAGCACAGCATCTGTTTCAGGAAACTGGTCCTTCCTGGGTCCCAACACAACACCGGGTGGTTATACCGGACTCGGCCGTATTGCCTGCATTGCCTTTCATCCTACAATCGCGAATATCTTCTGGATAGGAAGCCCCGGAGGAGGACTCTGGAAAACTACCGATGGAGGAAATACATGGAGCACCAACTCCGATAATTTTCCGGTCATGGGCATAAGTGATATCGCTATCGACCCCATTAATCCAAACAACATGTATGTAGCCACCGGGGATGGTGACTTTGGCAGCCTCTCTGCAGTCACCGGTGCTTATACTGGAGATACGAAAAGCATAGGTGTTTTGAAATCCACCGATGGTGGAGTTACCTGGAACTATACCGGATTGAATTTCACCGTACAGGTAGATAAACTCATCCGCAGGCTGATCATCAGTCCGACAAACCCAAATGTTCTTATTGCAGCATGTTCAGACGGAGTGTACCGCACCAACGATGGAGGAGTGACCTGGACCAATACCGTCGCCGGACATTATATGGACCTTGCCTTCAAACCCGGTGATCCTTCCGTAGTTTATGCGGCACAGCTGGATGCCAGTGGAAATGCTCAGGTGTATACCTCTACCGATACTGCAAATTCTTTTACCGTTGCTACTTCATTTTCAAATGTGGTACGGATCGCACTTGGAGTCACACCATTTGCTCCCAATGTGGTGCATGCACTTTGTGCAGATGCCACCACCAAAGGTTTTGCAGGGTTATATGCCTCCCGGAACAGCGGAGCCTCCTTTGATGTGCTCTATGCTGCAGGAGGTACCAATCTCCTCAATACTGCTTATGACGGATCAGGAACAACCGGACAAGGAAATTATGACCTGTGCTACCTGATGTCTCCTACTGATACTAATACACTTTATGTCGGAGGGGTTAATACCTGGAAGAGTACGGATGGTGGACAGAGTTGGGCACTGAATACCATGTGGACCGGCAGTTCCGGTCAGAACCCGAATCAGGTCATCACGGTTCATGCCGATAAACATTCCATGGCTAACGACCCGCTGAATCCGGGAACGATTTACCAAACCAATGACGGGGGTATTTACAGCTCCACCGATGGAGGAACCACCTGGATTGACCGTAGCAATGGATTAGGTATCAGTCAGATTTACCGGATCAGCACTTCTGCAACCAATGCTTTCGTAAACCTTGCCGGGTTGCAGGATAATGGCTCAAGGGTGGAGTCGGCCGGAAACTGGGCCTATGCAACCGGAGGCGACGGATGTGAATGTATTATTGATTATACCAACGCGAACAATATGTATGCAAGCTATGTACGCGGAGTGATTTATGCTACCAACAACGCATGGACATCCGGTAGTACTACGATTTCCTCCAATATTCCGGGTGGACAACCCACCGGGTCGTGGGTTACACCTTATATTATCGATCCGGTGAATCCTTCTACACTCTATGCAGGTTACAGCGATATTTATAAAACTACAGACCAGGGCAACAGTTGGTCTGCCATTTCTTCGGGCCTCACCGGATCATCCACTACTTACCTGAAGATGATGGCTATTGCTCCTTCCAGCTCACAGAACATGTATGCAGGTACGTGGGATTCTTTATGGGCCACACCCGATGGAGGAAATACCTGGACCAGCATCTCCAACTTTTCTCTCGGTAACCGAAAAACATTTATGGCGGTAAATCCGAATAATCCTCTGAATGTATGGGTCACCATCGGGCGTTATGCTGCAGGAGAAAAAGTTTATAAAACACTCGACGGAGGAAATACCTGGACGAATGTTTCAGGCACTCTCCCTAATCTTCCTGTGAATACCATCGTCTACGAAAACGGAAGCAAAGACGGTTTGTATGTAGGTACCGATGTGGGTGTGTTCTATACCGATTCTACCATGACCGACTGGATTCCATACAGTACCGGACTTCCGAACGTAGTGGTCACGGATCTCCAGATACAAAACAGCTCAGGTGAACTCCGTGCAGGCACCTTCGGCAGAGGAATGTGGAAGACCGATCTGTACAATACTCATGTAGGAATCAAAACAGAACCTTCACTGGCAAACAGTATACAGATCTTCCCGAACCCGGGTAAGGGTTTGTTTACCTTGAATATTTCTGATTTCAAACCCGGTGATAAAGCAAACCTCTATAACTGCCTGGGCGAAACACTGAAGGTGATTGATATTCGCAATCCTTCCATGCAACTAGATCTGAGCACTTATGCCGATGGCATCTATTATATCGGACTGGAGTCAGAACATTACCGGATGCATAGAGTGGTGAAGCTGGAGTAAGAAAGTGGACAATATTTTTTTCTCCATGTGGAGAGCACTTCTTTTTTGAGATTGGTCAGCGGCTTGAAGACACCTTGTTCTGCTTCTTTTATCAGGGATTGGAATTTCCCTTTACTCATCGGTTCACCGGGAGTAGATAAATTATTTTTTCTGGGTTTAATGACTTTCATAGTCTAAAGTTGGGAAATTTTGCTCTCAATTTCAACTTTCGACAGTTCAAGTCCATCAAAAAAACACCGTCAATGATGATGAATTTATCATCATTGACGGTGTTTTAGACAAAGCCTCGCCTACGCTGTAAAATTTTTGGCGAGCGAGGCTATCCTTCGCTTCAAAGCGTAATACATTATCAAGCTTTGGAGGGTAACAAATCAGAGCATTGAAAAGGGTAGTTGGTTCGAGGCCAACCAGGGGTAACACAATTTTACGTACATTTAGAATGATGACGCGCTTCTTCATTACTTGTATTTTTTTGTGTTCCTCTATCCATATTGCTTTCACTCAAAATGTTTACACGTTTAGAAAAATAATGGCAGTACCCGGGGGTGGTTCTGCTTCGAGTGTGAAACAAACATCTGATGGCGGATATATTGTAGGTGGAGGACATACTATGGGTACCAATCCAAATGGTTCCGGGTTTCTTGCAAAGTTGAAAGCTAATGGTGAAACGGAATGGTATAAAGAATTACCTGCCGGAACAGATGATGGGATAGCCGATCTTGTTGTTGATCAATCAGATAATATTTATGCTTACTCAACAAATAATTCTGGTATTCTGATGATCAAAACTGATCCCTCAGGAAATGTGATATGGAGCAAAAATTATTCGATTGCGTTTAATTTATATCTCTATTCAATGGATTTATCTTCAGATGGATTCATTTATCTAAACGGAAGTGCTTCCTACCTGGGTCTTTCAGCAACTCTTCTAAAAATCGATTTAAATGGGAACTTAGTATGGAACAGAATTATTGGAACCAGTGGAGGAACTCAAGGGTGGTCTGTAAGAGCTGTATATGCTGACAGAATCGTTACTTCCAATATTGATTCGGCTGGAAGATCGCTTTTAACTGTATTCTCGAACCATGGGGCTGTACTGTTTTCGCAATCATTCTCATATTCTG
>PLYR01000109.1:0-1376 GCA_003153435.1 Bacteroidota bacterium | reverse complement strand
TTAACAAAAGTGGATACGGCAGGTGTGATTCAGTGGTCACGTATTTACGATACCAAAAACCTAAACTTTGCCTATAATTTTTCCATGACCAAGGACAGTGGGTTTGTCCAAGCCGGTTATGATATGGTGTTGGGAGTGGAACATCCTTACATTTTGAAAACAGATAGAGAAGGGTATTTGAAAGGTTGCCCGATTGATAGTTCATTTACATTCCCCTGGCAAAGCGTTGTTCCTTCTATTGTTTCTAGAGGCATAATAGATTCGAATTGCACGGCAACGAACTTCCCGGTTTCTTTTCACTTAGTGGGTATCCGAGACTCTCTTTTTTGCACAGATTCACTCTACGATACTATCTCCTATACTCATCCCTCATTTCTTCAAATTCCGAATGTATTTTCTCCAAACAGCGATGGCATAAATGATGTTTTTAAGATTACTTCTGGCAATATCAAAAACATGGGCTGCCTAATCTTTGACAGATGGGGAGGAAAGGTTGCTGAGCTGAAGAACCCTGACGAAGGCTGGGATGGCCACAACCAAACAGGCGGCGCCTGCAACGACGGGGTCTATTTTTATATTTTGGATGCCTCAGGAACTGATGGCACTGCCTATCATAGGAAGGGGTTTATTCAATTAATAAGATGACCGATTGACATTGATTAGCTGATTTGCGAACATTTTATCATTTCCTGCCAAATGTTGCCGTCATCTTATGGAGGTCATTTCTTTCCTATCGGGATGAACGCTTTAAGCTCATATATTCTCCTAAACCCTTCCTCCAAGCGGTTCGAGATGTTTGTAATCAAGGGAGCCATAGAGGTCTGAGACAATAATTTTTGTCCCAGACCTTTTTCTTTTCCCTGCAAACCTGCGTAGTTACTGGAGAGTAGGCTTAGTACCTAATTATTAAGTAGATTTGAGGAAGTGTTTCCTCATGAAAACAATCGGGATTCTGATAGGCATCTTCCTTCTTCACTATTGCAGTGCACAAAACTTAGTGCCTAATTATTCCTTTGAGCTATTTAGCAGTTGCCCAATTCTGGGTCCAGGTGATGTTGTTTCTGCCATTCCATGGGTAGCTCCTACCTTGAATACACCTGAGTATTTTAATGAATGTAGTCCACTTAGTTCCACTTCATCTGTTCCAAAGAATTTTGCTGGGTATCAATGGGCAAGGACGGGTAAAGCTTATGCGGGTATTACAACATTTGCACCATCACTACCTAATACCAGAGATTATGTACAGGTGCAATTAACTGATTCTTTAGTTGCCGGCCGATTATACTGTGTCGGATATTATGTTAATCTTAGCAATATTGTCCAATATGCCTCTAACGGCTTTTCAGCATACTTTTCGAACACTCCTATTTCTTGTA
>PLYR01000103.1 GCA_003153435.1 Bacteroidota bacterium | reverse complement strand
GTTGATTTTACGGTAGAGGGATCGGAAATACCGTTTATGGTGGAACCCTTTTTTTTCCTGGATTTTGTTGAAAATGCATTTAAACATAATAGCATACTCACGGAACCCAGCGGTTGGATTAAGATTAATTTTCAAATTACAAAAAGCAGAGTTGAATTTCAGATACAGAATTCCTGTGAGATACCGGATGAAGATGAAGTACGCAAGCCGTCTGGCAGGGTTGGAATCGGGATGCCGAATATCAGGAAGAGACTTCAACTTCTGTATCCCGACAAACATGAATTAAAAGTGGAAAAAAACGACCATGTCTTTTCTGTCACCCTTTCAATCAACCCTTAAACCCAGATCCAATGAAAATACAATGCTTAGTAGTAGATGATGAACCCTTAGCAAGAGAAGGGATCGCTAACTACGTCAGACAAGTAGACTTTCTGGAGTTGGCCGGAACCTGTTCCAGTGCGATAGAAGCAAACAATCTGTTAGGGACTATGCAGGTGGATCTTATCTTCCTGGATATTGAAATGCCTAAACTCAGTGGATTAGCATTTGTTCAATCACTCAGCAATCCGCCGATGATTGTCTTTTCTACCGCTTATCCTGATCACGCCTTGAAAGGGTTTGAACTCGATGTGCTTGATTATCTGGTCAAGCCAGTTTCTTTCGAACGCTTCCTGAAAGCGGCAAATAAAGCAAAGGAGAGACACAAGCTTGCAGCCGGACCGGCAGAAGAGACAGAAAAAGAAAGTGAATATTTTTTCATTAAAACTGACAAAAAATTACTCAAGATCAAGTTTAGCGAAATAGAGTTCATTGAAGGACTTAAAGATTATGTGAAGATTCATACAAGCTCCGGATTTAATCTGGCACTGGTGAATTTAAAAAACATTGAATCTAAACTTCCGGAGAATAATTTTTTCAGAGTGCATAAGTCATTCATCGTTTCTATGGATAAAATAACTTCCCTGGAAGGTAATTTCCTAACTCTAGGCAAGCAGGAAATACCGATCGGGAAAGAATATAAGGATAGGTTCTATGAGAAGCTTATCACCAAAAAAATTATAAGCCGTTAACGCTTAAATCCCGGCTTCCGGTAATTTCCCTTCTTTTCGACGAATGTGACATTTTGTCCTGTTAAAGCACGCCCTTTGGTATACTATTCCAGAGAGTTGGTATACTTTCATCCTCTCCTGTTAAATTCATGATCTATATTTGATACAGGTTAAAATAAGATAAAGACATTTCTTTAACAGCATCAATTCCTTTTTTGTTCTGATTAAGGTTTAGCAAAAGAGAATCGATTTTAAATCAAAGTCTCAGTTGTATTCAAGGTGCTCTGATTCCTTGGTTTATTTGTGTGAAAAAACAACCGGGGTGCGCCTGGTTGTTTTTATTTTCTACCGGCTGTTGGAGCTCTCTATCCTTTGTTTTATCCTAAATATTTCCTATATTAGTAGTTAAATATCACCTCCATGAATAAACTTATTCTTTGCATATCAACCTTGCTTGTTGCAAATACCTTCGAAGCTCAGACCCTTCAAAAGCCAAACGGAATACTTTATCCAAACGGGGTGTACTATAGTCAATGCAGTAGTTTTGAAATTTCCAGACCTCTTAGAGAGCTGGCCGCAGAAAACCCTGTAACAGCAACCGACCGGTTCGACCGAAAAGAGGTTGATAAGCCACGTACTTTCAAAGCCAAAGGCAATCCAACGGCATCCATAGGACCAGATCCTGTAGCTCAAACCAGCATGGGTGTATTGTCAATGAGCCAACCGGGTGTTAACTGGACCGGTCAGACGGGTGGGGGATATCCCTTGGATCCAACCGGTGCAGCCGGCCCGACAGCTTATGTACAGGCAGTCAACACCTATTATCAGGCATTTGATAAAACCACAGGTGCTCCCTTAATGGGCTCTATGTCGCTAAAATCGCTCTGGCCCGGAAGTATTGATGATGGAGATCCGATTGCGATGTATGATAAATATGCGGATCGGTGGTTTATTCAACAGTTCCAGGTAAGCAACAATACCCAGAAAATATTAATCGCTATTTCTACTACCAATGACCCCACAGGTACTTACTACAAGTATTCCTTCATTCCTGATGCAAATGATTCACCTGACTATCCTAAATTTTCGATATGGTCTGATGGTTATTATATGACCGCAAACTGGAACAATCAAAAAGTCACGGTATTTGACAGGGTTAAGATGCTTGCTGGTAATGCCACCGCAGGGATGATTGTTAGACCGATTACGGTGAACCTTCCTAACAACGGTTTTTTTGCGCCAATGCCTGCAGACGCTGATGGAGCATTACCTCCAGCCGGTACTCCCATGTCTATTTTTGCATTTGAAGATGATAATTGGGGAGCACCTGCTGTGGCTGATCAGATTCATGTGCTTAAAATGACCACAGACTGGACCACACCTGCAAACACTACCTTAATAGAAGATGTGGCCGGAGGGTCTCCTATTGTTACAGCCCCATTCAATTCATTCTGGTCTAATTACATGAATGAAGTTGCACAGAAAAGCAGTTCTCAAAGACTGGATGCTATCCAGGGAGTTTTTATGTATCGTGCTCAATACCGCAGATGGACGGGGTATAACAGCGTTGTTCTGAATAATGCGGTTAACCTTGATACACTCACTGGTCATTGTGGCATCAGATGGTATGAACTGCGCCAGAATGCAGGAAGTGGAGTATGGACGATTTATCAGCAGGGAACCTATGCACCGGATGCTGAAAACAGATGGATGGGAAGCATTGCGATGGACGATAATGGTGCTATAGGCATGGGCTTTGCAATCTCCGGATCTGTTAATTTTCCAAGCCTTGCCTACACCGGTCGCAATGCGAATGACCCTCTGGGGCAAATGACTTATTCAGAAATTATAGCCAAATCGGGCACTACCTCCCAGGCGGGAATAAACCGCTGGGGTGATTATGGACAAACCTCTCTCGATCCGAATGGATTAACATTTTGGCATACCGGAATGTGGGAAGATGGTAATGGACCAGAAAGTCAGATCTTCAATTTTGCCATCAATGGAGTAGCCGGCATTCATGAAACAGCTCAACCTATAGCCCAGTATTCATGTTATCAGAGCAGTCCGGCAAACCTGATCGTCAACGGGTCCAATCTGGAATCAAACGAGCAGATCAATGTTGATCTGTTCGATGCAGAAGGCAAACAAGTATACACCAGTCAGGTTGTACCTGCAGGGAATGGCTTTCAGGCCACGATCCCTGTTTCCGGATTGGCGAAAGGAACTTATTTGGTCAGAATGGGTAATGTTCATTTTCAGAAAGTGGTGAAAGTGCTGGTGAACTAGTCTGATCGTATTGCATCTTCCATTTTTTTGTATACCTTGGATTAGCAATCATCCAAATCTTCTATGTCCACTCCAACCAATTTTCAAAAATACCTGAAACAGGGTTTCATATTCTTTATTGTCGTATTTTCATCCTGTGCAGCCTTTGCACAATGCCCAACCAGTTTCGGTATCTATTATTGGGGAGGTCAGCTCAACGGAGTGGATTCGGCACATATTATCCCAACAGCAAAGAAACTTGCCGATTCTCTTGGGGTAGGAACGATCAGGATCGCTTTAATCAGTAATGACGACCAGGTGTACAAAAAAGGAGGACCTTGTCTCACCGGCATGAACCTGACCGCACTCGCTTCCAGGCCGGATTTTAATGCAATCATCACCGATCCCCAATTTTCGACAGTAATTATTACCGCTTATGACTGGACCTCTTTTGGAGACTGCAATACCCAAAATTTTCTGGATAGCACTTTTTATACTCCTTCTAATACTGCAGCCATCGAGCTGGAGTACACAAACCTTGCGAATTACCTGAAACAGTATACTTCCAAAAAATTCATTATCTCCAATTGGGAAGGTGATAATGCCGTTTACTGTGGAGCAGCTTATTACTATCCGAATTGTGCTACAGCGCCCGCCGGCCTGGTCGGTTTCAGGAAATGGATGATGGCAAGAGCAGCAGGAATAAATGCTGCCGGAGCTGCAAATGTCAAGGTGGGCATAGAGTTCTGTAATATTCATTCACTCGAAACTGCCGGGAAGCCAAGTGTGCTGGACAATGTAATTCCTAGTGTTTATTCCGATTACTATCTCTATTCTTCCTATGAATCGATTAATGTCTCGGCTGTCCAGATGTCGAAGGATATTGATTTCATCCGTAATAAACTGGCTGGCTTTGGAAAAGATTCGAGTATGCTGATGATTGGTGAAATGGGATTTGGACGAAGCAACTGGGGAAATACAGCTGCTCCGGATAGCCTTCAAGGAATCATCAATGTAGTCAAGCAAAAACGAATTCCTTATGCGATAGCCTGGGTTCTTATAGATTCACCTACCAATTTCGGAGCTTTCGATTCCACCCAAGTCATCACCTCTTTGGGAACCATCATCAAAAATAGTGCATGTCAGACTGCTCCAACCGGAATTGAATCATTCAAAAAGCCAATATCCATGCAGCTTGCACCAAACCCGGGTAAAGAAAATGTGGAACTGCTTTTCTCTGAGCCTTTGGATCAGGAAGCCCTGATTGAAATAAGAAATATCTCGGGTCAGCTTGTTTATACAGAATCCCTAAAAGGTGCGGGACAGCAATCACGGTTGCTTACCTTCAAAAATTACTCTTCGGGAATGTATTTTGTACGGGTAACATTAAGTGGCGGATCAGCATCCACATTGAAAATGATTGTTTCTCCTTAAAACAAAAAAACCAGAATAAGGAAAAGCCTTATTCTGGTTTCTATAGGAATTGTATTCTTTATTTAGCTTCTGCTTCCTGGCTTTCTTTAGCATTAGGATTTGGAAGAAGGACCTTACGGCTCAGTTTGTATTTGCCGGTCTTCGGATCCACACCAATCAGCTTCACTTTTACGATATCACCTTCCTTCATAACCCCTTCGAGGCTATCCAGACGACGGTGCTCTACTTCAGAAATATGAAGAAGGCCATCCTTACCAGGCATGAATTCGATGAAGGCTCCGAAGTTCAGGATTGACTTTACTTTACCTTCGTAAGTACCACCTACTTCAGGAACCGCTACGATATTCCGGATCCGCTTAAGGGCTGCTTCAACAGCTTCCTGATTGTCACCTGCAATATCCACATAGCCCATCTCATTTTTCTCTTCAATGACAATAGTGGTACCTGTTTCGCGTTGCATCTCCTGGATGATTTTTCCACCAGGTCCTATGATAGCTCCGATGAACTCTTTAGGAACTGTAATTTGAACCAGTCTTGGAGCATGCGGCTTATAATCTGTACGGGGTTTATCAAGAGTCTTGTTGATTTCGTTCAGAATATGGAGTCTGCCTGCTTTAGCCTGTTCCAATGCCTGAACCATCACTTCATAGGGAAGGCCATGCACTTTAAGGTCCATCTGACAGGCTGTAATACCATCTTTTGTACCACAAACTTTGAAGTCCATATCACCCAGGTGATCTTCATCGCCCAGGATATCACTCAGTACGGCAAATTTGGCGCCATCTGTAATCAGACCCATTGCAATACCGGTAACTGGTTTTGCAATATTGACACCGGCATCCATCAATGCAAGTGTTCCTGCACAAACCGTAGCCATAGAGGAGGATCCATTGGACTCCAGGATGTCGGAAACAACACGTACGGTATAAGGACAATCAGCAGGGAAAACCTGTTTAAGTGCACGCAGTGCAAGATTTCCATGTCCGACTTCCCGGCGTCCTAATCCACGATTAGGGCGAGCTTCTCCGGTAGAAAAAGCGGGGAAGTTGTAATGGAGATAAAAGCGCTGTTCTCCGGAGATAACAGCACCATCTATTTTAAGCTGATCGAGTTTGGTTCCGAGTGTTACGGAGGTGAGAGACTGAGTCTCTCCCCGGGTAAAAATTGCAGAACCATGAGCACAGGGGAGATAATCCACTTCGCTCCAGATCGGGCGAATATCAGAAGTTCCACGGCCATCCAGACGTTTCTTTTCATTCAGGATAAGATTCCTTACTGCATGATATTCTACATCATGATAATATTTTTTGATCAAGCCTGACTTAGCTGCCCGCTCTTCCTCAGAATAAGTGGCCAGATAATCTTGCAGCACCTTTCCAAAGGCTTCACTTCTTGCATGCTTGTCATTATCACCCTTTTTCGCAACAGCGTAAGCCTGCTCATAGGTGTCTTTATAAACTTTTTCCTTCAGAGCAGCATCATTCGTTTCGTGATTGTATTCACGTTTCTTCTCTGGAGCCTTCGCCATCTTTGTAAATTCATTGATGGCTTTAATCTGGTTCCGGATCGCTTCATGTGCAAACTTAATTGCAGCGACCATATCCTGTTCTGATATTTCTTTCATCTCCCCTTCAACCATCACAATATCTTTTTCGCTTGCAGCGATCATCATATCGAGGTCTGAATTGACCATTTCAGAGATACTCGGATTTACGATGAACTTGCCATCAATACGTCCAACACGAACTTCGGAGATTGGACCATTAAATGGAATATCGGAAAGGGCGATTGCTGTTGCGGCTGCAAGGCAGGCGTAAGCATCTGGGAGTGTATTCTTGTCTGCTGAAATCAAGGAAATCATCACTTGAGTATCTGCATGATAATCTTCCGGGAATAAGGGGCGTAAGGCTCTGTCAACTAACCGGCTGGTCAGGATTTCACTTTCTGACAATCGTGCTTCACGTTTAAAAAATCCACCTGGAAAGCGACCTGCAGCCGCAAATTTTTCCTGGTAATCAACAGATAACGGTAAGAAATCAACGCCTTCTTTTGCATCCTTATTGGAAACAACAGTTGCTAATAGCATAGTGTTTCCAACTTTTACAACAACAGATCCGTTGGCCTGTTTTGCTAGTTTTCCTGTTTCAAGTGTAACCATTCTCCCGTCACCGAGATCAAATGCTTTGGTAATTCCGATTTTTGACATGTTTTCTTTTTTTGTTTTCTTTTTCCTCTTTGAAACGCCTCTTTATAATTACCTCTTATAAACAGAAAAGCATCCCGGGAAAAATTAAGGGATGCTTTTAATATTCATTGTGCATGAATTATTTTCTGAGGTCCAGGGTCTTAATGATTGCCCTATACCGGATAATATCATTCTTTTTAAGATAATCGAGTAGACTCTTTCTTTTACCAACAAGGTTGATCAATGAACGCTGAGTGTTCACGTCTTTCTTTTTCACCTTCAGGTGTTCTGTAAGGTGGTTGATGCGGTGGCTGAAAAGAGCAATTTGCCCTTCAGAGGATCCGGTATCTTTTTCGGACTTTCCGTGCTTCTTGAAAATCCCTTTTTTTACTTCACTGGTTAAATACATCGTCTTGCTGATTTTTAATATTTCTAAACGGATTGCAAAAATAAACAATTCTTTGATTCTGGCAAAAGAATAGGTAAATATTGTGCTACCTTCCTCTCAAAACACGAACAAATGACCGCTTTTGCCCGGTTTGTTAGTGGATAAACATATTCAAAAGGGCCGACAAGGTCGGTTTAAGCTCTTTTCGGTTGATTATCTTGTCTAAAAAGCCATGTTCAAGTACAAATTCGGAAGTCTGAAACCCTTTTGGCAGGTCTTTCCCAATCGTTTCTTTCACCACTCTTGGACCCGCAAATCCTATCAGAGCCCCCGGTTCGGCAATATTCAGGTCGCCCAGCATAGCGTAAGAAGCAGTGACACCTCCTGTTGTGGGGTCCGTTAAGAGTGATATGTAAGGGATTCTGGCTTCATCCAGAAGTGCTAGTTTCGCTGCAGTTTTAGCCATCTGCATAAGGGAGTAAGCGGCCTCCATCATTCTGGCTCCTCCAGATTTGGAAATGATCAGCAAGGGAATCCTTTTTTCGAGACAATAATCGGCTGCCCGGGCAATTTTCTCACCAACCACAGAACCCATTGATCCTCCAATGAATCCAAAGTCCATGCAACAACACACAAGATCATTTCCATCTACAGTGCCATGGGCGCTTCGAATAGCATCGGTAAGGCCACTTTTCTTCTGAGAATCACTTACCCGCGTTACGTAGCTCTTGGTATCCACAAACCCAAGCGGGTCACCAGAACTGAGCTTTTCATTGAGCTCAATGAATTCGTTGTTATCGAAAAGGATTTCAAAATATTCGTGCGAACCAATACGCTCATGATAATCGCAGTTGGGGCAGACATACTTATTCTGAACATGTTCACTGGAGGTAGTGATTTTCTTGCACGAAGGGCATTTGTACCACAAACCTTCAGGAGTTTCCTTCTTCTCTTTAGTAGAGGTCGTAATTCCTCCTTTAATTCTTTTAAACCAGCTCATTCATAGTTTGATTAGCAGAGTTCCAGGCCATAATAAAGGCGGACTCAGGCAATGGTAATATCTTTATTCAGATAAACATCCTGAATAGTATTCAACAGCGCTATTCCTTCTGCCATTGGTTTCTGAAATGCTTTTCGTCCCGAAATAAGTCCCTGACCTCCACCACGTTTGTTGATAACAGCTGTGGTCACAGCTTCTGCAAGGTCTGATGCACCTTTCGACTCTCCACCCGAATTGATGAGCCCGTTTCTGCCCATATAACAATTCGCAACCTGATATCTGCAAAGATCAATAGGGTGATCGGAACTAAGCTCGGTATATACTTTAGGATGGGTTTTCCCGAAATTCAAAGCGGTATATCCCCCGTTCTTGTCTGATAGTTTCTGCTTGATGATATCTGCCTGGATCGTAACCCCCAGATGATTAGCCTGACCGCTCAGGTCCGCCGCAGTGTGATAATCAACATTGTCTTTTTTAAATGCCGCATTTCTGGTATAACACCAGAGTATAGTAGACATGCCAAGTTCATGAGCCCGATCAAAAGCCTGTGCAACTTCAACAATTTGGCGGGTTGATTCAGGAGAACCGAAATAGATGGTAGCGCCTACAGCTGTAGCTCCAAGGTTCCAGGCATCATCCACCGAACCAAACATAATCTGATCAAACTTGTTTGGGTATGAAAGAAATTCGTTGTGGTTAAGTTTAACGATAAAAGGAATTTTATGTGCGTATTTTCTTGATACTGAAGCAAGTACTCCGAATGTGGAAGCAACGGCATTGCATCCTCCTTCAATGGCTAGTTTTACTATGTTTTCAGGATCAAAATAAATTGGGTTAGGGGCGAAAGATGCTCCTGCAGAATGCTCAATTCCCTGGTCAACCGGAAGAATAGAGACGTACCCCGTTCCTCCTAAGCGCCCGTGGTCATAAATTGCACTCAGGCTGCGCAGTACCTGCGGAGTTCTGTTAGAACCACCGAAACAACGGTCGAGAAAATCAGCTCCGGGTAAATGGATCAGATCTCTGGAAATAGTTTTACAAGTATGGTTCAGGTAATAATCGCTTTTATCACCCAATAATTCACTGATTTTAGGACTGGCAACTTTGGTGAGGCCCATGCAGATTTGTTTAATTTCGGAAGGCAAAGCTAACAAAAAAAATAGTCTTTGAACCTCCGAAAGTCGTTTTTGAAGAGAGGAGGAAGTAAGGTATCTATATTGTTGACATTTAGTATCTTAAATCCGATTATTTGGTTCCTATAAACCTCTATGGAGAGGTGGAGGAAGAAATAAGGCATTTGGGAATATCCCATCTTCCTTTCCATAATTGAAGGTCCAACCACTGACCGGAACAATCCAGATACTGACCCGCCCGGTTTGTCTTTAAAATACGAAAGGAGCCTTCTAATATGGCCTTAATAATGAGTTCCTTCATCTCATCGGCATTCGCCTCCGGGTGACGCTTCCTGACTTCAATTCCCTGAAGATTATTGAAAAGGTCCATAGCAGAGGATACCGAGTCCGGACGCTCCCCTTCCTCATTTCTGTTATGGAGAAAGTCAAGTTTGTTACCTGCCTCATGAGCTTTTCCTAAAGACAAGGCTTTTCGTGGATTGATAGTTGCGCTGAGCATAGCCATCCAATAACCATGTCGGAAAGCATCTACCTGTCCGCCATTTGTCTTACCATCCAGAAGGCTGTCACTCATTTCTTTCACGGAGATGTTCAGCACAATTTTTGTGGTCACATAGGCTTTTCTGGCCACAAAAGGGTGAGCATAGACCCAATGCTTTTCAGGTCGTGAAAGTTTACGGAAGGCGGATGTAATAGACTGAGACCAGGAATCACTCTCACAAAGAAGAATAGTCCCCAGAAGAAAGAGAACATTTTTTTTCAAGGCCTCTGAGAGATGACAGTTTTATCTGGACATATAGAGTCCACCGTTGACAGAAATATCAGAACCGGTAATATAGTTAGCATCCTCAGAAGCCAAGTAACTAATGGCAGCGGCAATCTCTTTTGGTTCACCCAGACGTCCCATCGGAACCTGATCGATGATCTTATTCCGGATATCTTCTC
>PLYR01000130.1 GCA_003153435.1 Bacteroidota bacterium | reverse complement strand
AGTTTAAGAGTGTTATACTAGAGTATAAGAGTTTTATACTAGAGTAAAATGGTGTTATTCTAGAGTACAAGAGTGTTATACTAGAGTACAAGAGTGTTGTTCTAAAGAACAAGAGCGTATTACGATAGTACAAGAGTGTATTTCGCTCTTACACTTCCTGTGGCAGCATGTGTTTCGAGCTACTTCTCTGAATACTATCATTTTAGCCTCACTTTAATCCATAAATTTTCCTCGTGATAAAAAGACTTAAATTCGCATATGGCATTCGATGAAAAATTAGTGGACAGGATCAGAGAATCTTTAGTCAACATTCAGAAAGTTGAAGAGAAGAATATGTTCGGTGGGGTTTGCTTTATGGTTGATGGCAAAATGTGTGTTGGCGTTGTAAAAGATGAAATGATGTGCCGCATCGATCCTTCTATGGATGAAATTGCACTTGAGAAACAAGGATGTAGAAGAATGGATTTTACTGGTAAGCCAATGAAGGGATATGTTTTTATCAGCGATGAGGGAATGAAAACCAAAAAGCTGTTTGATTATTGGATTGATTTATGTCTTGATTTTAATTCAAGAGCAAAAGCTGCAAAAAAACCCAAGAAAAAAGAGAAGTAAGGATTAACTATTAAAAAAAGAAAATCCTTTTATTTCCGGCAAGGATACGACAGGATTAGTCTTAGCTCATCGCAGATTATTTACAATTCCTTAAAACATTTAATCAATGGAATTTGACCCAAGGAACAATGTAGTTAAACTCTGTGTTCAGGGCTTGGACCTGGAAGGAAAAGGTAAACCTGAAGAAGTAAACAAACTATTTCTTCAAGCCTGGAACGAAGCCACAAACGACTTCGAAAAATTTACCGCTGCTCATTTTGTAGCCCGAAATCAAAAAGAGGTTCACGAAAAATTAAAATGGCTTGAAACCTCTTTAAAGCATGCATTAAAAATAAATAACATTTCTGTTAAGGCAGCATTTCCTGCTTTGTATTTAAACATTGCCAGATGCTACGAGGAATTAGGTGAGCCTGACAAAGCAAAAAAGAATCATGAATTAGCAATTTCCTCCATCGACAACATTTCTGACATCGGTCCTTTCTATCACGGAACAAGGGCTGATTTAAAGGTTGGCGATTTGCTGACTACGGGCGTCCTTTCTAATTACAAGTCGGAAATCACTATGAATCATATTTATTTCACTGCACTGGTCAATAATGCAGGTCTTGCCGCTTCTTTAGCTAAAGGAGATGGAATGGAACGTGTTTATATCATAGAACCTACCGGGAGCTTTGAAAATGACCCTAACGTAACGGACAAAAAATTTCCTGGCAATCCGACTCGCTCCTATCGCAGCACAGCTCCACTTAAAATCATTGGCGAAGTAACCGATTGGGTGAGACAAACACCGGAGGATATTAAAAAATGGCGTGAAAAACTAGCGAATAACAAAGGAGAAATTATTAATTGAGATAATGATATAACACTTGGGGCAGGATTAAATATTCGCTACCTTGCCCTTATCCAATGAAACGATTTCTACTCACTTTCCTCTTTGCAAGCGCCTTGCTGCGTTCCTATTCTCAGACACAGCCCCCAGAGCCAGCTACCGGTTATGGAGGAATGAGTTACCCCTATTCCCAGATCACCACATTTAACTGCGACGATGGTGCAACAGGCTTTATGCTTTATATCCCGACTAGTCCACATGCGGACACACTCCCGCTGATTGTTTTTAGTCATGGATTCGGAGAATGGAACCCCCTCCGGTATGGAAGGTGGATTGAGCATCTGGTTAAAAGAGGAAATATTGTAGTCTTTCCAAGATACCAGGTTAATGAATATACCACTTTAGCGACAAGCTTCACCGGCAACTCTGTCACAGGGATCAAGAGAGCCATTGATACAATCAGGGCTCATCCCTCCTGGACTCAGCCTGAACTGGATAAGGTCTTTTATGTCGGACATTCCTACGGTGGTTTACTTTCTGCAAATTTCGCAACAAATTTTTCCTCTTATGGCATTCCTAAACCGAAAGCCATTCTTCTGGCCTGTCCAGGTTATGGTACCTATCCGGGTGGGCAACTCAGCAGCTATAGTGCGATGGACAGCTCCATCTTTGTGTTGGATATTTTTGAAAACACCGACAATGTTGTTGACTCTACCTTTGCCCTCCAGGTTTTTAATCAAACAACCTTAATTCCCTATACTCATAAAAATCTGGTTATCCATTTTGCTGACAGTACCGGCACACCTGCAGTCGTATCCAGCCATGGCCAGGCACCCTGCATAGATTCAACGATGACAAACGGTGATAATGGAGTGGTTATGCTCCAGGCATCCTATGCTTTTACAGATGTAACCGACTTTTATTGCTACTGGAAACTGTTTGATGCACTCGAAGATTGTGCGTTAACCGGAGGAGGATGCAATACCGCATTTGGCGATACCTATCCACAGAAATTTATGGGCTTGTGGAGCAACGGAACTCCTATCAGACCTTTGGAAGTTAGACCGGCTAATATTGCTACTGGTATAATGGAGCAAGAAAACCCGGCGCACATGCAGGTCTATCCGAATCCGGGGAATGGAATTTTTAATTTCGTTTCAGATCAGAAAGTCTGGAAGGATGCAATGCTTGAAGTGTATAATAGCGAGGGAATAAAAGTGTATTCAAAATCACAACTAACGGGCTCCAGTTATTCTATTGATCTTACTGGTCAGGCCAGAGGTATTTATCTGTATCACATCATCAACAATACAGGCACTATGATCATTTCAGGAAAGCTAATTCGTCTCTGACCTTAGCTTTCCGTATGAATCCCAAATATTGCCGGTCTCCTTTAGCTGGTACCGGATTTCTGATTACCTTAGATAGCTTTTTCCAACGAAACTCAACTCATTAAACCAAGAAAATGAAAAAAACTTTACTTATTCTGTCTGTTCTTGCTCTGACATTTTCTGCGAAGAAAGGAAATGCACAGCTTACCAATCCAGACTTTGAAACCTGGACCAACGATGCACTTGTTCCATCGGCGATGAATCCTAACACTGGAAACGGAAGCACCGGTTGGTGGGATTATAATGTCTACAACTATGCCGCTATCGGCGGAAGCCCCATTTCTCTTCTGAGAAGCGATACCGCGCATTCCGGAACTTATTCTGCCCGGATACAAACAGTTG
>PLYR01000075.1:9707-86673 GCA_003153435.1 Bacteroidota bacterium | reverse complement strand
TACCATTTACAGAAATAAATACATTTGCGTTATCAACAGAAGGATTATTCAGAATTAGTTTCTCCATATCTGGCACATTGATCGCAGAAATAGGTTGATGGATGATAGAATCTCCATGGTCGTTCAGAAGCTGATGAATGTCCGCTCTTGTCACGAAATAATTTTCATCAATGGAATTGACACTGATGTCCAGTTTCCTCCCAGTACGATGGTTCTGCTCCTTCTGTACAAAGCCCAACGTTACCAGTGTACCAAGTACAAAGACAACCCAGAGTGATATGTTAATTATCCTTTTCATTTAGTTCTTCATTAGGGCCTTCTTGATGGGCTCCACGAGCATGTCAATATCTCCTGCTCCAACTGTGAGCAGCACTTCGAGTTCTCTTTTCTTCAGCTCCGGAACAAGCTCCTGTTTGGTACAAATCATTTTGCTTTTTGCTGTTATTTTATCAAGCAACATTCCGGATGTGACCCCTTCAATAGGCTGCTCACGGGCTGGATAGATATCCAGGAGGATCACTTCATCAAGTAAGGAGAGGCTTTCTGCAAATCCATCAGCAAAATCGCGGGTCCTGGTGAATAAGTGTGGTTGAAACACTCCAGTCAGTTTCCGGTCAGGATAAAGTTCTCTCACCGAAGTGATACAGGCTCTTAATTCCTCCGGATGATGTGCGTAATCATCTATGAATACCAGTTGATCTGATTTGATCTGAAATTCGAACCGTCTTTTCACACCTTTGAAAGAAGCAAGTGCTGTTTTGATCTTTGCATCGGTAACACCAACCAGTCTCGCTGCTGCAATTGCAGCCACAGAATTTTCTACGTTATGTGAACCCGGAAGTCCGAGCGTTAGTCCATCCAGAATTATATCTTCAGTGATGACTGCATAATGATAATTTCCTTTGGAGATGGAAATATCCGCCGCATTGATATCCGAATCATCTAGAAGTGAATACGTAATTACCTTCGCTTTCACATCTTTCTGAATTATTTCAGTGCCATTTTTAGCAATAAGAAACCCACCTTCCTTCACCTGCTTTGCAAAGAGGTGATAAGATTCTTGCATATGTTCCTTATCTCCGTAAATATCCAGATGATCGGCGTCGATGGAGGTGATCACTGCAATATCCGGATGCAGAGCAAGGAATGAGCGATCGTATTCATCTGCTTCCACTACGATTATAGAATCTTTTTCTCCGAGCTTCTTTCCCAGGATCAGATTTGTATGATAGTTCTGAGTAATCCCACCTAAGAATGCCGAGCAATCAACTCCTGCCGAACAAAGGATATGGGCAATCATAGAGGATGTCGTAGTTTTTCCATGGGTCCCGGCTACAGCAATGGTAAATCCATTTTCAGTAATCATACCCAGTACCTCTGAACGTTTTTTGAGCGAGTAGTGATTGGCAATAAAGAAAAGGTATTCGGCATGAGACTTAGGTACGGCCGGTGTGTAAATTACTAAGGTACTATCCGGATCCAGCTCAAGGGATAACAAACGATCTGTATTTTCATCAAAGAATACATCTATTTTCTCAGCCACCAATTCATCCGTGAGTCCAGTCCTGGTTTTATCATACCCCATCACTTTCTTACCTGTGGCATTAAAATACCGGGCAAGAGCACTCATACCGATGCCACCGATACCAAGTAAATACACATGTCGTATCTTTTCGAACTTCACTTTGCTTTCCGGTTATTGATTAAACTCATGATCTCATTTGCAATGACTACCGCTGAATCGGCATATGCCATTTTGGATATATTGGTTTCCAGTTTCTTCACTTGGGCTATATCCCCAGCCAGCTTGATCGCTTCTCCGATGAGAGTCTTTCGCGCTTCGGAATCCTTCACAAGTAATGCCGCCTGATGGTTTACCAGAGCCATCGCATTCTTTGTCTGATGATCTTCTGCAACATTAGGAGAAGGCACCAGGATAGATGCTTTCTTTACCAGACACAACTCTGAAACCGAGCTCGCTCCCGCCCTGGAAATAACTACATCCGCCATCACATAGGCAAGGTCCATTTTCGAAATAAAGTCGGATGCAAATACACCCTTTCCTTCGAAAGCCTTCAAGGCATTGACCGCTTCAGGATAAAATGCCTTGCCTGTTTGCCAGACCAACTGTAGGCCTGCATCTGTCAACTGTTTTAAACCTGCCTGCAACGATTCGTTTAAGGTTCTGGCACCGAGGCTTCCTCCTATTACCAAGATTGTTTTCTTTTCAGTATCCAGTCCGAAAAATTCAGCTGCCCTTGCCCTTTTCCCTTCCTGCTTCAAAATATCCTGTCTGACTGGGTTTCCAGTGAGGATGATTTTTGATTTTGGGAAGAAGCGCTCCATCCCTTCATAAGCCACACAAATACGATCCACCCTTTTGGCAAGCATTTTGTTAGTAATACCAGGGTATGAGTTCTGTTCTTGAATAAGCGTTGGTATACCTGAACCGGAAGCTACACGCAGCATGGGCCCGCTGGCATAACCACCTGTTCCTACTACCGCATCGGGATTAAACGCTTTCATTATTTTTCTTGCTTTTAGCAAACTACTTATGACTTTAAATGGAAACGATAAATTTTTAATGGTCAGCTTTCTTTGTAGTCCGCTGATCCATAACCCTTCTATCTTATAACCTGCAGCAGGCACCTTCTCCATTTCCATTCTTCCCTCTGCCCCTACAAACAAGATCTCCACTTGTCCGTTGCATTTTTCTTTAAGCGCATTGGCTATTGCAATGGCAGGAAAAATATGTCCTCCCGTACCTCCCCCACTTATAATAATTCTAGGCGGCTGCAAGTTGATCCCCTTTCTCTTTCTTAATTTCTTTCAATGTACCTTTTGATTCCTGCTCTGTTTCACGGCTCACACTCAGAACCATTCCAATTGCAATACTGGTAAACCAGATGGAAGTACCGCCCATACTGACCAGTGGTAAGGGCTGGCCTGTAACAGGAAACAAATTCACGGCGACAGCCATGTTGATCATCGCTTGAAATACGAGACTGAATGTTAAGCCTATTGCCAGGAAGCTCCCAAACGATTTAGGAGTCCGGCTTGCAATCCTCACGCCTCTGAAAAGCATAATCATGTATAGGAACAGGATTACTGCACCTGCAATAACTCCCCATTCTTCAATAAGGATGGCAAAAATAAAGTCGGACGAAGCTTGAGGAAGGAAGTTTCGTTGATCACTTCTTCCGGGGCCCTTTCCGAATATACCGCTTGTGCCTATAGCCATCTTGGCTTGATCTGCCTGATAATTTTCTTCACTGTTACCTGACTTGAAATTTTCTATTCTTGCCTTCCAGGTACGCCCCCGTCGGATGCTATCCGGATATTTCATGATAACAAAGGTGAATATGGTCAGCAGGAGTATACATCCACCAAGCAGCATTGCCAAATACTTTAAATTTATTCTTCCGATGAACATGAGTATCAGGCAGACGAGGAACAATAAGGCAGCAGTTGAAAAGTTAGCAGGAAGAATCAAAGCGCAAATAATGCCAACAGGTATAATTACAGGGAGAAATGCGGCTTTAAAATCTTTGATCATTTCTTGCCGGGTAGACAGGATCCTCGCCACATATGCAATGAGGGCTAGCTTGGCGAAATCTGATGTCTGGAAAGTAAGTCCGGTACCTGGTATTCCTATCCAACGATTTGCTTCCCCAGCACTGATTCCCTTAAACAAAGTATACAGAAGTAATGGCGCAGCTATCCATACTGCAATCTGAGAAATTCTTGAAAAATAGGTGTAACGCACTTTATGTACCATATACATGAGAAGAAGGCCACAGCCGATAATGCTCGCATGCTTCACCAGGTAATACATCGCATTACCACCTTTGTAACGGGTAGCAAGAGCTGTTACTGAAGAATAAACGCATACGAGTGATATTGCTGAAAGGAGCAGCACTACCACCCAAATAACTTTATCACCTCTAATCCCTTTTAACATGTTGGTTTTATAAACTGCTTACTATTTGTTTAAACTTATTTCCTCTGTTTTTATAATTATCAAACGCATCGAAACTGGGACATCCCGGGGAGAAAAGAACAGTTGTTCCCGGTTTGGCCATTGTTTTTGCAAGCTTTACAGCTTCTTCCAAAGATTCTGCATGCACCAGAAGTGAACAATCGATCAGTGCCGAAAATATTTTTTCTCTATCTGCTCCCAGGCAGATTACGGCATCCACTTGTTCCGTTACCTGTCCTCTCAGCGCTGTGTAATCACTCCTTTTATCAACACCACCCAGAATTAAGATGGTCCTTTCCGTCATGGCTCCAAGTGAACTCCAGGTCTCATTCACGGAAGTTGCGCGTGAATCGTTGATATAATTAACCTGATTGATCCGTGCAACAAACTCCAGACTGTGTTCGAAAATATTGAGCTCTTCCCTTCTGTCAGCAAATTGACTTGCTGAAAATGCTACTTTCAATGGTAATTTTTGTTCGTCCATAATTTTTCAGTGATAGTGAATACTAATCAAAGTGATCTTACCGATGTTTTAAACTGCCTACCCCTGTCTTCATAATTCTCGAACAGGTCGAAGCTTGCGCAGGCTGGTGAAAGGAGTACCACATCTCCTTTTTTACCAAGCCGATAGCTTGCTTTCACGGCGTCAAGAGCTGAATCTGTTTCAACGATTGACTCCACTACATCAGCAAATGCCTTGATTATTTTTTTATTATCCACTCCCAGACAGACGATTGCTTTCACCTTTTCCTTAACAAGATCTTTAAGCTGACTATAATCATTCCCTTTATCCTGACCACCTACGATCCAGATCACAGGCTGAGACATACTTTCCAGTGCGTACCAGGTGGAGTTGACGTTTGTGGCTTTGGAGTCATTGATAAAATCAATGCCATGTACTTTTCCGACATGTTCCAGGCGGTGCTCAACATTATGGAAGTCTGAAAGGCTTTCCCGGATTGATTCCTTGCGGATATCAAACAGTTTGGAAGCAACAGACGCAGCCATCGAATTGTAGATGTTGTGCTTGCCCTGCATTGCTAATTCTTCAATTGACATAGATTGTGGATTAGGGTTTATATTGATCATTAATTCTTTTCCTTTCAAACAGGCTCCTTCAGCAATTTCATGTGTAATTGAAAAAGGGTAACGCCTGGCAACAATTTTTCTTTTTTTAAGCTCGGCTGCGATAACTTCATCATCATCACAGTATATAAATGCATCTTCTGGTCCTTGGTTCTGAATCACTTTGAATTTCGAATCGACATAATTCTGCATTACATAATTGTATCGGTCGAGATGGTCAGGGGTGATATTCAGCAACACAGCCACATCCGCTTTGAACTCAAACATTCCATCAAGCTGAAAACTACTTAGCTCGATTACGTAATAGTCGAAATTGTTCTCAGCCACCTGAAGTGCGAAGCTTTTACCTACATTACCTGCAAGCCCTACGTTCATACCTGCCTTTTGCATGATATGATAAGTCAACAGTGTTGTAGTAGTTTTTCCATTGCTCCCGGTAATACAGATCTTTTTCGCGTTCGTGTATCGTCCTGCAAATTCGATTTCTGATATTACCTTGATTCCTTTCGCATGCAGTTTTTGGATCAGTTCGGCCTTATCGGGAATCCCCGGGCTTTTGATCACCTCATCTGCATTCAGAATCAGGTTTTCGGTGTGGGTTTCTTCTTCCCACTTAATCCCATATTTTGAAAGAACGGCACGGTACTTTTCTTTAATCTTTCCTTTATCTGAAACAAACACATCAAACCCCTTCTTCAACCCTAACACAGCGGCACCTACTCCGCTTTCGCCACTCCCAAGGATGACCAGGCGTTTCATCTTATCTCAGTTTCAATGTTGCAACAGCCAATACGGCACACATAATTCCTATAATCCAGAAACGTGCAACAATCTTGGCTTCATGGATTCCCTTTTTCTGATAATGATGGTGGAGCGGAGACATCAGAAAGATGCGTCGTCCCGCTCCGTATTTTTTCTTAGTGTATTTGAAATACGCTACCTGCATCATGACAGAAAGGTTTTCAACCAGGAATACTCCGCAAAGAATCGGGATGAGAAGTTCCTTTCTAATGGCAATAGCGAATACCGCTATGATTCCACCCAGCGCGAGGCTGCCTGTATCTCCCATGAATACCTGAGCGGGGAAAGAGTTGTACCAGAGAAATCCAACACAGGCCCCTACAAAAGCGGCCATAAATACAACAAGCTCGCCGGTATGCGGGAGGTACATGATGTTCAGGTAATCGGCGAAGATTGCATTACCTGAAACATAGGCCAGGATAATCAGGGTCACTCCGATGATGGCCGAAGTGCCTGTGGCAAGCCCGTCTATTCCATCGGTGATATTGGCTCCATTGGATACCGCTGTAACAATAAGTATCACAATAGGGATAAAAATAAGCCAGGCCCATTTGCGATAGTTATCTCCCATCCAGCTCACGAGGAGTGCATAATCAAACTCATTGTTTTTTAAGAATGGTATTGTTGTTTTCAAGGAATGGGTATCATCCTTGGAATATTTAGGTTCTATGAATGCTACAGAGGCTGGTGCGGAGCCATCATTAGAATATGCTTTTGAATCATTACTGGCAACCCGCTCCCTTACCACAACAGAATGGTTGAAGAAAAGAGTGACACCAACGATTAGGCCGATACCAATCTGCCCGATGATTTTAAATTTTCCTTGCAGCCCTTCCTTATCCTTTTTGAAAACCTTTATATAATCATCCAGAAAACCAACCAACCCGAGCCAGATGGTCGTAACAAGCATTAGAATTATATAAACATTGTGAAGCTTGGCAAACAAAAGTGTTGGGATGATAATAGCGGAAAGTATAATCAACCCTCCCATCGTAGGAGTTCCTTGTTTCTCGTTCTGGCCTTTCAGTCCGAGATCTCGTACGGTCTCTCCTACTTGTTTGCGGTGGAGAAAAGCAATGATTCTCTTACCCATAACCGCAGAAATAATCAGAGAGGTAAGTATCGCCATAGCAGCCCGGAAAGAGATGTACTTAAACACACCAGCCCCAGGAAGCAGTTTATTTGTACTTAACCAATCAAAAAGATAATAAAACATAGTTCCCGGCCTATTGTGTTATTTGTTTCAAATTCTCTTTCAAAATATCCATGTCGTCGAATGGAAGTTTTACTCCTTTTATTTCCTGATACTTTTCATGCCCTTTACCAGCCAGAAGTATAATATCACCTGGCTGCGCTAATGAGCATGCAGTACGAATAGCTTCTTTACGATCAACAATAGAGAGCATCTTCTTGAAATGAAGTGCTTCTACTCCTTCTCTCATTTGTTCAAGAATTGCATTTGGGTCTTCCGAGCGTGGATTATCAGAAGTAAGGACAACCTTATCGCTATTCTCGCATGCTATCCGGGTCATCACGGGCCTTTTAGTCCCATCTCTGTCTCCTCCGCAGCCAACCACGGTAATCACTTTTTCATTTCCTGTGCGTATATCTTTAATTGTCTTCAAGACATTCAGCAGTGCATCCGGTGTGTGAGCGTAATCAACGATGCCTGTAATTCCGTTATCCGTGCGGATATATTCAAACCTTCCCTCCACAGGGTTCATAGAACTAAGGGTGGTCAGTATATGTAGTTTATCTTGCTTGAGCAGCATGGCTGTACCATAAACTGCCAGAAGGTTATATGCATTGAAAGTGCCGATAAGCTTGCTCCACATTTCCGTTCCGTCCATATTGAGGAGTAATCCCGAAAACTGATTTTCAAGAACCTTGCACTTATAATCGGCCATAGACTTCATGGAGTAAAACTTCCGGTCGGCTTTGGTGTTCTGCACCATGATTTTTCCGTTCACATCATCCCGATTGATCAGTGCAAAACTTCCGGAATCAAGGTGATCAAAAAAACTTTTCTTGGCAGCTATGTATTCCTCAAATGTTTTGTGGTAATCCAGGTGATCGTGAGTGATATTTGTAAACACCGCCCCTGTGAACTGAAGACCTGCAATCCTATGCTGGACTAAAGCATGAGAGCTCACTTCCATGAAGCAATAGGTACATCCGGCATCCACCATCTGAGCCAGAAGGCGATTAAGGTTAATCGCATCCGGTGTGGTATGAGTCGCCTGAATCTCTTCGTTGTTGATCATGTTCCTCACCGTTGAAAGCAGACCAACTTTATATCCCATTGCCCGGAAAAGCTGATACAGGAGTGTTACAGAAGTTGTTTTTCCGTTTGTGCCTGTCACACCAACAAGTTTTAAATGCGAAGAAGGGTTGCTGTAAAAATTTGCAGCTATAACTCCCAGTGCCGCATGGCTGTCTTTTACCTTTACATAGGCAACCTTTTCGCTCAAGATTTCAGGGAATTCCTCGCAGACAATAGCAACGGCACCTTTTGAAACGACATCTTCTATGTAGTGGTGCCCATCCGCTTTTTCGCCCCGCACCGCAATAAAGAGACAATCCTTTAGGACCTTTCGTGAATCGAAGGTGATCGACGAAATAGCCACATTGGTGGAACCTGTCACTTCCAGTAAACCGGCCTTATACAATATGTCTTTTAATAATTTCATCAAAACAGTTCCAGTGTGATTTGTGAATCCTTCTTGAATTTTGTTCCTGCGCAGAGCGATTGCTTGGCCACTGTTCCGTTACCAATCAACTTAACCCGCAATCCATTATTTTCAAGGAGATAGAGTACATCTTTAGGAAGCATCCCTGAAACATTCGGAACAACCCCGTTCTTCAATTGATCTTCAATGTTTCCGTTACTCAGAATAACTTCTTCTGGTTTTCCACTTACTGTTACCCATTCTGAAGCACTTGTTTCCGTTTGGGAAACGGGAATCCGAAATCCTGCTGCTACTATTGAAATCTCTTTTTTCCGTCCATTATGAATGACCGGCAAACTCTTGACCAACGTGGCCGCTCCAGCCTGATTAACTTCTTTGTGAATGTTCAAGTTTGTAGCGAAGACTTTATCTGCAATCTCCTTAAACACAGGAGCCGCTACTGCACCTCCGTAATAGACACCATTCGAAGGGGCATTGATCACAACTATACAGGTATATTGTGGATCTTCAGCGGGAAAATACCCTACAAAAGACGCCTGGTATATCTTTTCATATTTCCCTGAGCCAGCAGTAAGAGTTTGAGCGGTACCTGTTTTCCCTGCAATTTTAAATACGGATTTTTTCAGGTTCTGTGCGGTGCCTTCCTGAACAACTCCTTCCAGCATTTCTTTTGCCTGATCGATGGTGCTTTGAGAACAAATCGCCGGATTGATAACCTCTGGTGAAAATAATTTCACCACTTGTCCATGCCTTCTGAGTTCTTTCACAATCATTGGCTTTACCATTTTCCCGTTATTTGCCACAGCATTGTAAAAGGCAAGAATTTGTATAGGAGTTATATTCAGCTCATACCCATATGCCATCTGAGGAAGGCTCAATCCGGACCAATCCTTATCATGAGTTGACTTGATTCTTGGCACTCCTTCTCCTGGAATCTGCAGTCCGAGTGGTCTGTTTAAGCCAAAGCTGTATAAGCGGTCGATATATTTCTGCGGACTCTTATTATAGCTTTTCATAATC
The DNA here is from genome assembly GCA_003153435.1 of Bacteroidota bacterium. Classification (GTDB taxonomy): domain Bacteria; phylum Bacteroidota; class Bacteroidia; order Palsa-965; family Palsa-965; genus Palsa-965. The sequence goes on along the minus strand of PLYR01000075.1, from coordinate 77,097 downwards.
AGCTTGGCAGTTCCAACATTCGAACTTTGCTCAAAAACCTGCTTGACTGTCATTCTGCTTTGTTTGGGCTCATGAGCATCTTTGATGGTATGATCATAATAGGTGACAGTCCCATTACCCACATTGATAGTATCTTTAATGGTGATCAGATGATCTTCCATAGCTGCCATAAGTGACATTAGTTTGAATGTCGAGCCCGGGTCTCTGTTTTCACCGATGGCGTAATTGAAATCCTCATAATAGGTTGCAGAATCTTTCCGGGTCAGGTTTGCAATGGCTTTGATCTCTCCGGTCTTTACTTCCATGAGTACTGCACAACCATGACTTGCATTATTGGCTTTGAGTTGAGTCAGAAGTGCATGTTCAGCTACATCCTGCACATTGATATCGATAGTAGAAACCAGATCATCTCCATCCTGAGGATCAATTTCGTTATCTACATTTACTGGCATCCAAACACCTCCTGCTATTTTCCGCATCAGGCGACTCCCGCTTACTCCTTTGAGTTCATTATTGTAAGCACCTTCCAGCCCGATTGGTTTGCCCACATCACCACGGTCGTATCCAATCGTGCGTGAAGCAAGCCACTTAAAAGGCAGCTCCCTCTTGTTGGTTTGGATATACAGGAATCCTCCTTTGTATTTTCCAAGGCGGAGGATCGGAAAGGTTTTCATGACCTGAAGCTCTTTGAAGGAAACGTTCCTGTTGAGTACCACGTAACGATCGCTGGATTTTCTGGCTTCCATTAATTCTCTCAGGTAATCACGCTTTGATTTTTTCTGAAAGAGGTCAGCCAGTTTGCCACTCAGTGAATCGGCTGCTTCTCCGAAATCGGAATCAGAATAAGGATTTGCCAAGGGGTCTATGCCCACTTCATAATATGGAAGAGAAGTTGCGAGAAGACTGCCATTTACATCAAAAATATTACCACGTACTGCTTCGATAGAGTCGTTATGCAGGGTCAGGCTTTTAGCTCTTGCTTTCCACATATCTCCCTGACCTATGTTAATAACAAGGATCCTGGTGAGAATGCAGATTGCAAAAACACTCATTAGGATATACACCAGGTACACCCTCCACATCATATCCTTTTTAGCTTCCACTCTGAATATCGCTTGGTTTGGTAAGGGTATCTGTTCTCAATATTATTTTACGGGGAGGTTCTTTTGACTCCTTAATACCAAGTGAAATTGCCGCTTTGGCCACCTCCGATTGCTTGCTGATAAACATCAGATCGGATTTGGTTATGATAAATTCTGAGCGCAGCTCCTTCAGTTCATTGGTCAGCCTGTTCATCTGCCTGATTTTGCTCTCCGCATAGTATCCGTTTGCGATGTAACAGATGGAGATAAAAGTCAGATAGAAGATAAAAGGCAGGAATTTGAGCGTTATTTCTTTGGAGAGAAAGGAACCACTGACTACGGTGAGTATGGAGCGGACAACTTTGCTGGTGCCTTTTGGCACCTTTTTTTCTTCTGGGGAGGTTTCTCTTAAGCTGTTTGTCTTGATCATACTCTTTTTTCGGCAATTCTTAGCCGGGCACTGCGTGCCCTCGTGTTGACTTTTAATTCTTCGTCTCCAGGGACGATTACTTTTCTGTTAATTGCATCGAGGGGTTTTAGTACATTTCCGAAGAAATCTTTTTCTGCTTCTCCCTCTAGTTTCCCTTTATTAATAAAATTTTTCACAAGCCTGTCTTCCAGTGAATGATATGATATCACGACCAGCCTTCCATGAGGTTTCAGAACTTCTGTGCTTTGCATTAAAAATTCTTTTAAGACATTCAACTCTTCATTGACTTCTATTCGGAGTGCCTGGAACACCTGTGCCAGGTATTGATTCTCTTTACCTCTTGGGATGCAACGCTTAATCAGCTCTTTAAATTCAAACACTGAATTGATCTTCTTCTCTTTCCTTCCTTCTGCAATGACTCTTGCAAGCTTGGGAGCATTTTCAACTTCACCGTAGTTGCGAAAAACCAGCATTAATTCCCGCTCCGGATAATCCGTTAGTATCTCGGCAGCAGTTAACTTTCCTTGAAGGTCCATCCTCATATCCAGGTTTGCTTCGAAGCGGGTTGAAAAGCCGCGCTCAGGAATATCAAACTGGTGTGACGAAACTCCCAGGTCAGCCAGGATACCATCCACAGGAATTGCCTTGTTCAGTTTCAGGAAATTTTTCAGATATCTGAAATTTTGCTGAACCAACGTGAACCTGGGATCATCAGGAAGATTCTGGGCCGCATCGGCATCCTGATCAAATGCAATCAATCTGCCTTTCGTTCCAAGCTTCTTGAGGATTTCCGCGGAGTGTCCTCCTCCACCGTAAGTCACATCCACATAAATCCCATCCGGGTTTATGTTTAGCCCTTCTATGCAATCATTTAAAAGAACAGGATTATGATAATTCGTCATTCTCCGAAGTCTCGTTACCCATGCTGCCCATCACATCCTCAGCCAGTCCTTCGAACTGATCACCTGGCAGAGTAACTTCCTCTTCGTATTTCTTCTTATCCCAGATTTCAATAATGTTTTTTGAAGTCGCAAGCATCACAATATCTTTCGTGATTCCGGCAAATTGCAACAGATCTTTCGGCAAGAGCAATCGTCCCGTTGAATCGATCTCGATCTGTTTGAGCCCAGCAGTGAATGCACGGATAAACTGCATGTTCTTTTTCACAAAACGGTTCAGCTTATTGATCTGCTTCATCTCCTTGTTCCATCCACTCATCGTGTAGAGTTCAAGGCAAGTTCCAAAGACGCTTCTTTTCAGAATGAAAGGTTTTTCGAGCTCTGCTTGCAATGCCTTCTTATGCGCAGAGGGGAGCATAGCTCTTCCCTTGACATCAACAGTGCATTCATATGAACCTACGAGATCAGACATTCTTTTTTTCTTCGATTGGTGTAAAAATAAGACATTTCCTACCACCTTTTACCACTTTACACCACTTTTGTTGATAACTTTATGTAAATGAGGCTGTTTTGAAGGCTGTTTTGAAATCTCTTTGCTGACTCAAAGCCTCTATTGAAGGTGGTTTTCCCTGAAATCAGGCTTGCTAATAAATGGATGGATGCTATGAACAGCCTTGATCTTGTTTTGTGAATGGAGGCGATGCGGTTAAATCGTGAGATGATCCCGACTCACAATAACTCTTATATTTGGAGAACCAATTCTATTGTTCCGTTTTTTGTGAGTAATGAAATCATACTTTGACTGAAAATAATCAGGCAATATTTTAGGCAGGTTCAAAGGAAGAACAAGCCTCCTTGATCAAGCGTTAAGCTTAAGTTTTCAGGTAGTAAAAGAATGAAAAAAGAAAAAAAGCATGCAGCCTATTATAGCACCAATTGAGCGAAGCACACTACTTAAGGAATTGAATAAGGAAAGATTTGTTCGCCGCAGCAATAATGGGAATAATGAAATTTACATCATTACCCATCATGACTCTCCGAACACTATGCAGGAAATTGGCAGGCTCCGGGAAATTGCTTTCCGAGAGGCTGGTGGAGGAACTGGTGCAGGGGTAGATATTGATGAATATGATGTTGCCGATGCACCCTACAGACAGCTAATCGTCTGGAACCCCCAGGATTTAGAGATCGTTGGGGGATACAGATACATTAAATGCAAGGACGCCCCTTTCGAAAAAGGCACCATCAAACTAGCTACTACAGAGCTTTTCTCTTTTAGCCAGAAATTTATTGATGAATATGTGCCCTATACGGTTGAACTCGGAAGATCATTTGTCCAACCACAATATCAGCCAAGCGTTAATAATAGAAAAGGATTGTTTTCACTTGATAATTTGTGGGATGGTCTTGGGGCAATTGTCGTAGACAATCCGGATGTAAAACATTTCTACGGCAAAGTAACGATGTACCCCGACTTCAATCCCATTGCCCGGGACATGATTCATTTCTTTATTAATCTCTATTTTGAGGATAAGGATAACCTCGTCAGACCTATACATCCGCTTTATTATAAAACCGATGTGAGTCATTTTTCCGGAATGTTTGGAGGGGCCAATTATAAGGAAGACCATACTATTCTTACCCGAAATGTGAGAGCATTAGGAGAACATATCCCACCTCTTGTAAATGCTTACATGAACCTCTCCTCCACCATGAAGTGCTTTGGAACCTCTATCAACAGCCATTTTGGCGAAGTTGAAGAAACCGGAATCCTAGTGAGCATTGATGATATTTACGATACCAAAAAAGAACGCCATATCAGTTCATACCTCAAAGAAAAAGCGAGACGCTGAGCATCTGCAAATTGTTCTTTTCACCGCAGATAAAACAAATTGAATGATTATCAAATCCGCTAAATTTCTTCAAAGCTGCGACAGTTACCTGAAGTGCCCTAAACCTGACAAACCGGAGTATGCCTTTATAGGGCGCTCGAATGTTGGGAAATCCTCGTTGATTAATGTAATATCCCAAACGAAAGGATTGGCAAGGATCTCCACAAAACCTGGTAAAACACAAATCATAAACCATTTCATTATCAATGACTCCTGGTATCTGGTTGACTTACCTGGATTTGGTTATGCCAAAGTATCGAAAGATAAAAAGGGCTTGTGGGAAAAGTTTATTACCGAATACATTGTTAAACGCACGAACCTCATGTGTGTTTTTGTGCTCGTTGACTCCAGATTAGAGCCTCAGGTTATCGATGTTGATTTCATGGAATGGCTGGCATTGGATGACATCCCTTTTGTTATAGCCTTTACAAAAACGGATAAGCTGAGTAAGAATGAACTTGCCCAAAGCATAGACCGGTATAAGAAATACCTGCAGGGAACCTGGGAGAATTTTCCTGAATATTTCATTACCTCTGCCCAGGAAAGAAAGGGGAAGGATGAGATCCTTGCGTATATCGAGGAAACAAATAAAATATTTAAGAAGCCTTGAATGGATTCTCAATCCATCAATTCTTCGGTGGAGTTTCCAGCTTCATCTTATCCGCAAAATGCTCGCAATAATCTTTCAGGTCTTCCACAATAGCTTCTTCTCCTGTTGCCTTTTGGAACGTATCTGACATGGTAAGCAGGTTTTGATGAAAGAACTGTTTCATTTCATCTACCAGCATATCTTTTGTCCAAAGATCTATTCGCATGGTATTCATCTCCTTTTCATCCCACATGGCCAGCATGATGGCCTTGCTTTTCCCACCACCTCCCGAATCGGATGCCTTCCATTGAATATCAATCGGGAGGTTATTTTCGTCCAGGGTAATTTTGAAGTTTATTTCAGCTGTTTTCATATTCTGTTTTGAAAGATTTATTCTCAGATTTTCGGTTTATAATAAGCGGCTGCAAGAATTTTTTGAGCGTCTTTAAGCTCCATGAGTTGTTTGATGGAAATATTCTTGTTACGATCCATAAATGATTTTACAATTTGCCAACCAATCCATGTCCCAGTGCGTGGAGGACTTTCCTTTGCAAACCCTGTGGTAAACGGGCCATCATTTGTGAATTGAATGATTTCCTGATAATCGGTTGAATAAAGTAATTTTTTCTTTATAAAGAAGGACCACATATGCCCTTCATTTCGTTTACACCAATCCAGCTGAGCCGGGCTGAATCCTATTTTCAGAGAATCTTCCATCCGAGGGAGCATGGCATCAACCAAATAGGCTATTTTCCCTTCGTCAATAATATGTGTCAGAAAATCGGGTTTGGGATTCTTTTCCTCAAATTCAGTGAGCATCCAGCCCCTGACAAAATCAGGAATCACGTACTCTTTCCGCATTTTGTTGGTTTTGTACTTTGGAAATTCCAGTCGCGGATAAAAATCAGAGCCCGATCCAAGATACATTTCCAGTCCTATCCCTATGGATTTATCAAGCCTAAGTATATTGAAATTAAAACCTGACATAATAGTATAGACCGTCGGTAACGGCTTTTCTGGAAAATAATACTTGAAATGCCTGAAAGCATCGGAAACCTGGTTTTCATATTCATCCATGGATGGATATTCCTTTTCACTCTCTTCAAATGCCCTTCTCATATCCTTATCCAACACAAAGCCTCTGATTCCTTCCTGACAAGCAGGATCCTCCATTCCATTCGGGCAAAACGGCCCCGTTTCGACGAAACCACGGTAAAAGTCTCCATATACTTTCGAAAGTCGTGCCGGATTAAAGGGGGCCTGAAACAGGTCTTTTTCAAATCTTTGTATTTTAACCGGATCGATTTTTATGCCTGAAACATCCACATCCAAAGGGTGGTTTCGGCAAGAAGAAATGATCACAGAGGCCAATAAAATCGAAAACAAGCCCAACTTTTGCATGTTAAAAATATTCTTTAATATTGTGTTCGTAATCCCAGTTAGCGGAGCATTATCCAATTTACAAAGTTATCAAATACTCATCACTAAACACCTCTGACATGACAACAAGAAAGCTACTTGTATTTGCCATTGCATTACTGTTTTCATTCCATGCCTTTTCTCAGGACAATAAATCAATGCGTTTTGGAATGGTTATTACGCCTCAGTTAGATTGGGAGCGTTCCGGAAACACTAAACTCTTTGCTCATGACGGTGTGAATGGCAAGTTCGGTTTCGGACTTACAACCGAATTTAAGATTACTGACAATGTTCACTTCTTAACCGGTATTGGAGGAACCTTTTCGGGAGGAGGAGAAAATTATAACTTACAAGACACAGTTGGATATTTCGTCGACAAAAGTCAAAACTTAATTAAGGTAAGTGACGTTAATGGCGGCTCTTCCAGTCTTGTTGGAGGTAGTGCTTATCGTTTGATTCACCGGGATTACAAAACCACTTATGTGACCATTCCGGTTCTTTTGAAAATGATGACCAAACCTATCGGTCCTTTCAGGTATTTTGGCGAGTTCGGAGGAAACATTGAAATCCTTACCAAAGCCCACGCAAATGATCAGGTTGAACTATTAACAGCTAAAGGATACAGTTCTTCCACGGTTACTATCACCGACCTAAACATTTACAGTGATTGTATTCCTTTCAAAGCAAGCCTTAATGTCGGAGCCGGAGCTGAATATACGTTATCAGGCAGCACAGCTGTTGTAGTCAGTCTTAATTACTACCGCTCCTTCCTGTCACTTACTAAAAGCACTTCTGAATATCTCATTGATGGTCATCAACCGTCACCAGTAGGATTTACTCCACTTACCAATCATGGTATTTATGGAGACGGAGTCGCGCTGACTATTGGAATTCTGTTCTAAAATTATTATCCTTAATTTAGATCCCTCACGCCCTAAGCATGAGGGATTTTTTTTCAACCATGAATAAAACGGCAGTGATCGATCATATAGTTACCTGGCTCCGAAACTGCAGTGAGCAAAGCGGTACCCGGGGATTTGTGATTGGCATTTCGGGAGGGATTGACTCTGCCCTCACTTCTACCCTGTGTGCGATGACCGGAAAGCCTACTCTATGCCTGAACATGCCCATTCGTCAGCATGCTGCAGAGTACAACCGGGGGCATGAACATATGCAATGGCTGGTAAAGAAGTATCCTAACACCAGTATAGCTGAGGTAGAGTTGACCGGAGTTTTTACTAAACTGGAAGAAGCGCTACCGACTGAAATTCAGGATTGGCTAACCATGGCTAATTCCAGAGCCCGTTTGCGTATGACCACTCTCTATGCCTTTGCCTGTCATCACAAGTACCTCGTGGCCGGTACCGGAAATAAAGTAGAAGATTTTGGAGTAGGCTTTTTTACTAAATATGGGGATGGAGGGGTTGACCTGAGTCCTATTGCTGATCTTATGAAATCGGAAGTTTATGCCCTTGCTCAGGAACTTGGAATTGTTCAAAGTATTCTCACCGCGAAACCCACAGACGGCTTATGGGCCGATGGAAGAAGTGATGAAGACCAGATAGGAGCCACCTATGATGAACTTGAATGGGCCATGCGCTTCCTTGAAGATCCTAAAGATTTCTCCAAGTTATCCTCCAGAGAAGAAAAAGTGTTGGATATCTATACCCGGATGAACAAAGCTAACAAACATAAGATGGAAGCTATTCCGGTTTGTGTTATTCCGGAAGAGTTGAAATAAGCACCATCCTTCAATAAAATCACCCTTTCTTTTTGAATGCTTTGCAATTTTATCCAATTAATTCATTTGATAGAGGATTGGGCTATACTTATTTTACCACTATGGCACTAAGGTTCACTAAGATTTTTGTGAGTAGGACTTAGTGCTTCTCAGTGCCCTTAGTGCCTTAGTGGTTATTTTTTTTCAGTCGGGGTGGAGTCCAAAGATTCATACAATCCTATTCATTTTATCCATCCTCCTTTCAGCCTTTGCTATGGCAAAGGTAACTATATTTCATATATAATACAAACTATATATGAAATTAGAATGAATCAGAACCCCGGATCTACTGAATGAAACACTTTCCATAACAATTCGTCGTTTCCAACACCTTGCAATGAAGGGAAACCAGACTGCAATGAATGGAAACCAAATATAAGCTTAAGAACTACCTCTTGCAGTGAATGGAGACCAAGCGTAAGCTTAAGAAATGCATGTTGCAGTGAATGGAGACCAAACGTAAGCTTAAGAAGTGCATCCTGCAATGAATGGAGACCAAACGTAAGCTTAAGAAGTGCATCTTGCAGTGAATGGAGACCAAACATAAACTAAAGAGGAGCACCCCGCAATGAATGGAAACCAAATCCAAGCTAAGGAAGTAAGTATTTTAGTGAAAGGAGACAAAATCTAAGCTAAAGGCGTGCATCCTGCAATGAATGGAGACCAAACGTAAGCTTAAGAAATACGTTTAGCATTGAAAGGAGACCAAATGCAAGCTTAAGAAATACATATTGCAGTGAAAGGAAACCAAACATAAGCTTAAGGAATACGTATTGCAATGAAAGGAGACCAAACATAAGCTTAAGCAATACGTTTTGCAATGAAAGGAGACCAAACATCAACTTAAGAAATGGGGTTTTCAGTTAACGAAGGCGAAATGGCAGCTTACATCCTACAGATTCCGACAAAAAGAGATCCTTTCTTAACTTACTTATTACAAATTGTAGTTAACGGAGAACAAATCTCAACTCAGACAGGAAGTATGGTAATTGAGAAAGTATGAATGAGAGCTTCCAATTGCAGTCACTTAATTGGAGGATTATCTCATTAAGTTAATTGAAGAAAAAGATCCCAAGCATAGATTGTGGCGAAATAGTTACATTCCTGCTCGATAAAAGAGGTTGAAACTACATAACGAACGGAGTGAGGATTTGTTCCTTAGTAGCTGTTAGAACGATCATACTGCGAAATGCAAAGCTGTTGCAAAGGCCTGAACAAGAGTGTAAAGGGTTGACTGTTCGCTTGAATTTAAATACCCTCCGAATATTGTGATCGCCATTGTGTTTGTCCCGAAATATTCAGCTGTTCCTGAATTATTCCTGGCTAACAAATACATATTACGATTTGGTAGCGTTGTGTTGGAATAAGAGCTGACTGAGCCAACTTGACTGCCATTTCGGTATAAAACTGCGCCAGCCGAAGTTCCGTCATTACAAATAGATAGAAGTCCATCACATCCTCCTGCTGTTGTTGTCGTCGTACCATTCCATGATAATTCCCCGGCAATAGCAGAGAGTGGGGTCGATGGCCTATCGAACGAGTATAAAACATCGTTACCATTTCCCCCATCAAAGGCTCCAAAAAAAACAAGTGAAGCCGATGAGCTGTGTATGTTCGTCAAAGAATAACAAGAGGCCGATCTATCGTTATTCAGATAATTAATGCCAGTTGAGGCGTTGAAGTTTGTGTTTATGTAAGTCGTCGAACCATCCCCGGTATAACCTACGTTCTTCGCCCAAGTTGGTGAATTAACTTCCACTATTGCGGCGGGCCATGAAGCATTTAACCCATTGGGGTTAACTATGCTTATTGTTGCGTGACCTTGCTGTTCGGTTGCGTGAATCCACATCCGGTCCAGTGTATACCAGAGATCGGCAATAATTAAGCTTGCTATCAAAGCGTTTAGATAACCAACGAACTCCCCGCTAGGTGGCCCGGTAGGTGTAGGGGTGCTTGCAGGTAATTGTGCTACCCAGGCCTCAGTTTGAGGAAGTAAATGATTTGAGAAAAAAGAAGGTGAACCCATAGTTATGAAAAATTAGGTGCGTAAGTCCAATAAAATGTAGTTGTTGACGCATCATAATAAAAAGTTACAATATCTATTGCATTTGGGCTTTCACTTAATAATAGAACACCGGCCCCGCCTCCTACAACTAAATGTCCGCCTGGCAAAGTAAGGGTTCTATTACCTGTGGCATCTTGTGTAATTACCAGTGTGCCGTAAATGCCTATGTTACCAGAGGGAAGACTAGCGCTTGTGAAACTTAATGTCCTGTTACCACCAATAGTTAACTTGGCATTTAAGCCAAGGCTCACATCCCAAGTTACTGTAGAGCCATCTGTAAGAGTCTGCACCGTTTTGTTTGAACCAACTACACCAAGACTTGCAAAAGCTACAACGGATGCTCCCACAGTAAAAGTACCAGCAATATTTTGAAACAGCCAAAGGCTATTCTTGTTTTGCGTCCCGCCATTACCGACAGGGACAAAAACACCATTAAACTGGTCTGATGTACTCATTGTTATATGGCGGGTAAGTATATATGGCAAACTAAAGCTACCGACCTGGGTCACGACATAAAGTCCATTATTGTAATATTTGTTAGACGTGCTTGGTTCATTCATAACCAAAATAAGTCCATTTACTACAGGAGTCCAGCCATCAATTGGTGCCAATGCCCCAGTAGACGTTCCTGTAATTATAGCTCCTACCCCATCATTATTTATTCCATTACTGTAAGTATAGCTTGGCAATGTCCCAATTGTAGCAGCATTTGCCGTTGGTGTTGTGTTGTTTAATACAATACTCATAAAGATGGAAAGTTTGAGGTTTGAAGTTAGAGTGATTTATTGTAAACCTATATAATAATTTTTATAAAACAGACATTATTTAATAATAACCTTCCCCGTCGTAACAAATGTGCCTAAATTGGAAATAATTTTTAAAATATAAATACCTGAAACCAACGAGTTTAAGTCAATTTTATTACATCCTTGCTTCAGTGGAATGGAATTATTGGTGGCTTTCTCTCCCAACAGATTATATACTTCTATCATACCCTGTACATCTCCTTCTTTCCAGTCAATCATAAATAATCCATCTGAAGGGTTTGGGAATATTCTCAGATTCTCAACCGCTAAAAAATCGTAAATTCCCAAAGAGGAAGTTATTTTTCTGATTCTGGCATTGTCACCATCAGCCACGTAAATATTACCTAAATGATCCACACTTACATCGCCAAGCGCCAATTCTGCGGACGTCGCTAATCCTCCGTCTCCTGAAAAACCTGACGTACCATTACCAGCAATCGTAGAAATTATGCCGGAAGTATTTATCATCCGAACCCGAAAATTAACGTTATCTGAAATGTAAACATTTCCCGAAACATCCATACAAAGACCCCAGGGAGAATTTAGTTCAGCCGCAATGGCTGGTCCATTATCCCCAGAAAACCCATTGGTTCCATTCCCTGCTATGGTTGAAATAATGCCTGTCGCAGCAGTTATTTTTCGGACACAATTATTGTTTTCATCAGTGATATAAATGTTTTGCTGTTTGTCCACACAGATTCCAGTTGGGAAATTCAGTTCTGCTGCAGTAGCAGGCCCATTATCACCCGTATATCCGATGCTGCCAGTGCCTGCAATAGTGGTAATTATGCCTGTTGTACTTATTTTTCTGACACGTTGATTGTCTGAATCGGTGAAATAAACATTCCCTATTTTGTCCACAGCTATAAAATGAGGCTGATAAATTTCTGCGGAAGTGGCTGGTCCGTTATCACCTGAAAAGCCCTGCGTTCCATTGCCACCTATGGTTGAAATTATACCATTGAAGCCAATCTTCCGGATACGATTATTACTTACATCAGTAAAGTAAATATTGTTCAGAGAATCTATTGCTATACCACTGGGGTTTCCGATCTCAGCGGAAAATGCGGAAATCCCGTCACCATTGTACCCAGCCATGCCAGTACCAGCTATTGTAGTTATAATATTCGTTTTGGCATTTATTTTACGGATTCGAAAGCCATAAAATTCTCCTGTATAAACATTTCCGGAGTCATCTAGCGCAATACAGTAGGGCCTGTTTAATTCAGCCGACGTAGCGGTTATATTATCTCCATTATAACCTACGGTCCCATTGCCTGCAATAGTGTTAATAATCTGGCCAGTTGCTGTTAATGGCAAAAGAGCAACTAATAAAGGAATCAGGGTTTTTGCTTTTGTTCTCATTACTTTGAGAGAATATGGGTTATTGAGTTCATGGAAGGTAAGGAAATTATTCCATTTCTCATGAATAAGACCGGTTAAGCATTATACCTCAAAAATGAGTCCAGAGCAGACCAATGTCTGATAGACTCATCAATTAAAGGTCCCCGATGGCGCGGATATGCGGCGTTGCTTGTGTGTTAGCGTATCCGTGCCCCTTTTTTTCAGCTGCCAATCTCGTCCTATTCGCCATTGGATTTGTAATCCATCATAGCTGTTATCTAAGTAACAAAGACTTATGTTGAAGTACGACTACCACTAATATTCCTTTGCGATTATTATAAATGTAAGCAGAAGAGGAAGGGATTACAAATCCCAATTGCCGACTGGCTTTATTGGACATTTTAAAATAGGCACGGATTAGCTAACACACAGGCCTTGGCCCAAATCCGCGCCATCGGAAATTATTCCATTTTACACTAATAAGAATGGTTAATCATTACACAATGCAAAAATGAGTCCAGAGCAGACCGATGTCTGATAGACTCATCAATTATAAGTTTCGGAAGTATTTAAAAAGAGTACGGAACGAATTCTAATTAACGTTCCAAACATTATTCCCCCGAAGCAATTTATCGAGATCACCCTCCCCTTTCAGCGCAACGGCATCTTTCACCTGTTGCTCCATAGCATCTTCATAACAGAAACGATCTTCCGAATAAATCACGCCAAATGGTCTTGGAAAATGGCCCTCTACTGTAGGGTCTTCGAAGAAGTCAACGAGGATGGAAGCCTTCACCCGGTCCTTTTCATCATGGATCCAGAGATCATTTACTGAAGTATCTGAGAGATTTACAATTACAGGTTTGTAACCATCAAGCTTGATTCCTTTTTCTGCGTTCTGTCCGAAGATGAGGGGTTTATCCTGCTGTACGAAAATAGCTTCCGCTTTTTTGGATGCTTTCTCGGTATAGACTTCAAAAGCTCCGTCATTAAACACATTGCAATTCTGATAAATTTCAATCAGGGAAGTCCCTTTATGTGCGTTCCCTCTTTTAAGAACTTCCCGAAGCTGAACAGGATCGCGGTCCATGCTTCTTGCAATGAAGGTAGCAGAGGCACCCATACAGAGTGCAAGTGGGTTAAATGGATGATCAATAGAACCCATGGGTGTTGATTTCGCCACTTTACCGATGGGCGAAGTAGGTGAATACTGGCCTTTGGTGAGGCCGTAAATTTCGTTGTTGAACAATAGAATATTTACATTGAAATTTCTGCGGAGCAGATGGATCAGGTGGTTTCCACCGATCGACATGGAGTCTCCATCCCCTGTTACGATCCACACACTAAGTTCAGGACGTGTGGCTTTAAGGCCACTTGCAATGGCTGTCGCCCTGCCATGGATACTATGCATACCATACGTTTCCATATAATAAGGAAACCGGGAGGAACATCCGATTCCGGATATAAAGACAATATTTTCCCTGGCAAGTCCAAGCTCCGGCATGACCGTTTGTACCTGCTTCAGAATGGAATAGTCGCCGCATCCGGGACACCACCGGATATCCTGATCGGTTACAAAATCCTTGGGGGTTAATTTTACTTCTTCCATAGGGTTATTATTTTCTCCTTTAACTCAGCTGTGGTGAATGGCATTCCTTTGATTTTATTAAATCCGATCGCATCAACCAGATATTTATCTCTGATCACCTTGATGAGTTGTCCGTTATTCATCTCGGGAATGAGTACCTTCTCAAAGCCTTTGATAATCTCCCCAAGGTTTTTGGGAAATGGATTCAGGTATTGAACCTGTGCATGCGAAACATCATACCCTTCGGCAATGGCTTCTCTGACTGCTGTTTTGATGGAACCGTAGGTTGAACCCCATCCCAGCACCAGCAGCTTTCCTTTTTCTTTGCCTGAATCAATTTTTTGAAGAGGGATATCATTGGCAATCAAATCAATTTTAGCCTGGCGAATCTTCACCATGAGCTCATGATTTTCCGGATCGTATGAAATATTCCCTGTTTCGTTTTCTTTTTCAATTCCTCCAACACGGTGTTCCAATCCTTTGGTTCCGGGCACTGCCCATTCACGCACCATATTTGTATCTCTCAGGTAAGGTTTGAATTTCTCTCCGGCCTTCAGATTATTCACACTAAACTTGGCGGTAATGCTTTTTAAGTCTGCCGCTTTTGGAAACTTCCAGGGTTCAGCACCATTTGCGATGTATCCATCACTCAGAAATATCACTGGAGTCATATGTTCCACTGCAAGCCTACAGGCTTCATAGACCATGTGAAAACAATCTTTGGGATCCATGGCTGAAACCACAGCCACCGGTGCTTCACCATTTCTTCCGTATAAAGCCTGAAGCAAATCTGCTTGTTCTGTTTTTGTAGGTAACCCTGTTGAAGGTCCTCCTCGTTGAACATTAATAATAACCAGAGGCAACTCGAGCATCAGCGCGAGGCCGATGGCTTCTCCTTTGAGCGCTATGCCTGGACCCGAAGAGGCGGTAACGCCCAGGTTTCCTCCAAAGGAAGCCCCAATAGCGGCTGTGATAGCGGCTATTTCATCTTCTGCCTGAAACGTTTTTACTCCGAAGTTTTTATGTTTAGAGAGTTCATGAAGAATATCGGAAGCCGGAGTAATCGGATAGGTTGCATAAAAAAGACCAAGGCCAGATTTCTTTGAAGCAGCAACCAGTCCGATTGCAGTAGCCTGATTACCCATAATATTCCGATAGGATCCCTTCTCATGGGTAGCCGCTTTGACCTCAAATCTGGTCATCGGGGCCTCAATGGTATCTCCATAACTGAAGCCCGCCTTAAGTGCTTTGACATTCGCCTCCACCAGTTCGGGCCGCTTTTTGAATTGCTCCTTTATAAATTCAAGAGAGGAATCGAGAGAGCGGTTATAGACCCAGTAGATGAGTCCAAGTACAAACATATTCCTGGAGCGATCCATTTCCTTGGTGCTTAAACCAGATCCGGCGAGGCAAGTACGTGTTAGCTTCGTGATATCAATCTGATACACTTTGTATTTATCAAGGGATCCATCGAGAAGCGGGTTTTTTCCTTCCGGATATTTTGCCAGTCCCAGATTTTTCAGATCAAAGCCTTCTGTATTGGCGATGATAATTCCTCCCGGTTTGAGATTACCCAGATTCGCTTTTAATGCAGCGGCATTCATCACAACGAGTACATCGCTGGAATCTCCGGGAGTAAAAATTTCCACACTTCCGAAATGGAGCTGAAATCCCGAAACTCCTGCTAATGTTCCCTGAGGAGCTCTTATTTCCGCAGGAAAATTAGGGAAGGTGCTGATGTCGTTTCCGAACAGCGCAGCGGTATTGGTAAACTGAGTTCCAGTAAGCTGAATTCCGTCTCCCGAATCACCGGCAAATAAAATCACAACTTCTTTCTTTTCCTCTGTGGTATTCATATTAGGGGATCAATTAACTTTAACAAAAAAGGTTTCTCCTTTGGTGGAAAAACCTTTATAAATTTTGAATTTTTTATACAAAGTCAATCCCGGCCAATGAGGTTGTGGCAACACTTCCAGGGACACATAAGAACAGACAATCCAGAAGGATTCATTATTTCTTGTTTTAACTCTCTACAAAGGTAATCAATTATTTGTTTTCCATACATTTGCCCTTCATGAAAGTGAGTCTCCCCTTCTTCTTATTCATTCTTTGTTGCATACCAGAGGGTTATGCCGGGGGTTTCGAGTATAATTTCCAGGGCCAGAAGCAAGCCGGAATGGGAAATACGGGCACGGGTACCCTGTTGGATGCCGGAAGTGTCTTTTTTAATCCAGGGGCCGTATCCTTTTTGGATACTACATTCACGTTTAACCTGGGTGCTCATTTCCAGAGTTCCCGAACGGGGTATTTAGAAAGTGCTCCAGGCACATACCAAATTGAAATGCAACGTGAAATGGACGCTCCTTTCTCAACTTATGCTGCCTGGAAGAAAAAGCCTGCCTCCAGGCTCTCGATAAGTTTTGGTATTTATTCTCCTTTCGGCTTTTCAACCCGGTGGGATGATAATTGGAAGGGGCAATTCCTGGTGCTGCATAGCTATTTAACATCCCTCTTTTTTCAACCCACACTTTCCTATAAGCTCTGCGACAAGCTTGGAATCGGTGCCGGATTCGTGTATGCTACCGGAAGTTATGACTTCAAAAAGGCACTTCCTATCCAATTCTCGGATGGATATTATGCAACGGAGTCTCTGCATGGGTCCTTCAATGGCATTGGATTTAACGGAGGACTCTTTTATAAAATAAATGAGCACTTCAGCCTGGGACTGAACTATCGGTCGGCCGTGAATGCTTCTATTTCCTCGGGCACAGCAAGTTTTGATGTTCCTCTTTCCCTTACTTCCGAATATCCGAATGGGAATTTTTCAATGACCATCAAGATGCCTTCTGTTACTACTCTAGGAGCTGGGTATAAAAGCGGAAAATTTTTATTCGCCTTGGATTTTAATTACACAGCATGGAGCTCTACCGACAGTTTCCGGATAAAATATTCAAGTCATACTTCTAGTCTTCAAGATCTATCATCGCCTCGAATGTACAAGAACAGCTATGCTGTCCGTGCAGGTGTTCAGTACAAAATGAACGAGAACCTTCAGGCCAGACTAGGGTTATACTTCGACAATTCTCCGGTGCAATTGGGTTATGTCTCTCCTGAAATGCCTGATGCGGATAAAGTCGGATTTACCTGCGGAGCCAGTTGGAAGATTGGAAAGTATGTACGACTGGATGGGTCAATCTTGTATGAGGAAGGTTTGAAACGCACGGATACGAATTCAGAAACCCAGTTTTCAGGATCTTATAAGACTCGTGTCCTGGTTCCGGGTATAGGAATGTCGGTGGTATTCTGAGTCCAAATATTTTCTTTATTCACTCTATTTCTTGTTTACAAGATAAACCCCTCCGAGAATAATACCAATAAAAACAAAATGCAGAATCTGGATCTGTTCTTTTTCGAATATCCCCCAACCCAAAGCAACAACCGGAATCAGATACGTAACCGAAGATGCGAATACAGGATCTGAGTTCCGAATGAGGCGATTAAAAATCATAACGGAGAGTGCGGTACCAAAAACACCAAGAATGCATACATAACCCAATGCTTTCAAAGCTTCAGGATTTGTTTTTAAAATATGAATGAAATCGGTGGTGAAGAGATAGATTCCGGCAATGGGTCCGATGAACATCAAAGCCCATACGGTTGCAGTTATTGCATTCACATTACGAAGATACTTACCGATAATGTTCACACTGAAAGCATACAAAATGGTAGCCAGTACCACATAGAGACTGAAAATAATCCCATTGTCCCGGGCTGGATCATTTCCATTACTGAAATAGACCAAACCAATGGCTCCTGAGAGCCCGATCAAAACGCCAGTTACACTTTGCCAACGGGCTTTCGCTTTAAAAAACAGGATTCCTGTAATAATGGTAAAAAGAGGGGTCAGAGAATTCAACATTCCGGTTAGCGAGCTGCTTATTCCGGTCTCCGCCTTTGTAAAAAGAAAAGCAGGTATCAGATTTCCACACATGCCCATTCCCAGAAAGGCTTTCCAATGAACGAGAAGGTCTTTTTTAAGGTGCTTGTAGGCAATAGGAATAAGGAAAAGAAAGGCGACGAAAATCCGGATTGCGGCAACCTGACTGCTTGAAAATGCTTCCAGGCCCCTTTTCATCAAAATAAATGAACTGCCCCAAACCAGGGCCAGAATAATTAGAATAAGCCAATTTTGTAATCGATAATCTTTTCTTGTTTCCTCCATAGAGGGCCAAATATAGCCATAAAGACGGATTCCTTTTTATAGCTTTGTGTAAATTGAAACCATGTCAGAAAAACACATTCATCTGCATATTGAAGGCATGTCTTGCGGGCATTGTCAGAAAACAGTTACCGATGCCATTCTACAGGTAAACGGGGTGAAAAAAGCTATTGTTACTCTTGTACCTCCCACCGCTGAAATATACTTTGACGACGCACAGACCAGCCCTGAAGCCATTCTTGGAGCGGTGGATGCTACAGAAGTATATTCCGGAACACAGATTTAATCCTAGGAAGTTTTTTTCTGCTTGATCAGATTCAGATTCCACCCAAGCCCGAACTGAAGCTTTAGTTCGTCCAACGGAAAGGAGCCCGGAGCATTGTACATCAGAACCCCATGCACATATCTTGCTTCCACGAAGATGTGAAAGAAGCGTGGGAAATAATAATTGAATCCCAGTGAGATACCCAATACCGGTGCAAGATTTGGAGAGTACTCAATCTTGCCATTCGGAGTATCCGTAAACTGAGGCAGTTTACTTTCATTAGTAACCTGTGCATAACTGATACCCGGTTGAAAAGCCAAATAGGGATCAAAATATCCTTGTGTAGTGAAGTGATAGGATGCTCCGCAAAAAAGCTGATGATTAGCTGTGAGTCTCAATGAATCGCTTGTAAGGCCTGAGGCAACATGGTAATATACATCCGCTTTGAAGGAAACATGTTGATCGAAATAGAACTCTATTCCAGCAGGGATGCTGATTGTGGAGATGTTCTGATTAATCAGAAAGCCGGGTGCAATAGATACATCGGCACAAAGGATGCCTGTGTGGATATATTGCTTCTTCTTTTCTTTTTCTTCCTGGGCCCTTAACAAAACAGGAACCAGCAGGAGACTATAAATGAGAATCTTTTTCATGGCTATGAGTTTTTGTTAAGATTATAGATCCTTAGAATGTTTTCCGAATAAATATCCCTTCCATAAATCAGCGATGAGGAAATTCACACTGCAAGTCATCAGCAGGTGACCGTTAAGCCCCGTGCTTCCTTTGGCAATTTGTAAAGTTCGTGCACCGGTTTGCTCATCGGTAACGATGGTCTCACTGACATTATCCCCAATATGAATCATGTACTGGGCCTTAAAAGTAATGTCCGCCCTTGTACTTAGATTATAATGTGTACCCAAACCCAGGTGGACTGCAGCACTTCCTCGGTCTGCATAACTTCCTCCGGTATAATTTGCCTTCACGAGTGTGTAATCAAAACAGTTTCCGGCTTCTACGTAGGGAGTAAACTTTCCCTTTTCCAGATGTTGCCCAAACGTGTAAAACATCACAGACCATCCGATGTGTTCATCTGTGCGGCGGCCAAGACCTGCCAAGTCTGTAGTGATATGATCATAATACCATTCCGAATTGATCCGGGGACCAAACTGAAGTCGGAAATGCGCACCTGACCCGAAGCCGTAAAATCCTGCATCACTGAAAGCACTTACAGTACTTCGGTATCCAAGCATAAAGCGGCCCGCGTTTTTATTTTCATCTGAATCCTGAGCACGGATACCTAAAGGCAATAGCAGGAGCAGGAAAAGCGTTTTTCTTAGCATGTTAGTGGATTTGGAGGTTAAATATAATCATTAACGCGTTTGGACACCCTATATTGTTTTTGAAACCCTTAAATTTGGCTCTAAATAAATATAGTTTTGAATACGCAACCCTCCTCCCGTTTTCTGCATCTTGCGAAATTGACTCTTGTCTTTGTATATCTAGTCATCATCGCCGGGTCTGTTGTAAGGGCCACTGGTTCGGGCATGGGCTGTCCCGACTGGCCCAAATGTTTCGGACATTGGGTTCCTCCTACGGATGCCTCCCAGCTTCCTGCAAATTATCGGTCTTACTTCAAAGTACAGAACCAGGAAATTGCTCCATTCAACGCATTACAAACCTGGACAGAATATGGAAATCGTTTGATCGGTGCTGTACTGGGGATACTTATGTTTGTCCAACTGTTCTTCGCATGGAAAGACCGGGCAAAGGATAAAATTATTTTTCGTCTGGCATTGTTTACTCTCCTGCTAACCGGAATGGAAGGCGTGTTAGGTGCCATTGTGGTGCATACCAATCTAAAAACCGGAGTGATCACACTTCACATGTTTCTCTCTCTGCTTATTCTTGCCGTTCAAGCTTATATGGTAAGCAGAGCCTCAGGAGTGACTTCAACAAAGCCAACCTCATCTCTTCTTCACAAATTACTTATTACTGCCTTCATTCTGACAACGGTCCAGATACTGGTAGGAACGCAGGTACGGGAACATGTAGATGTGCTTTTGAAAACCTTTGACGATAATTCCAGAAAAGATATCCTCACCAATGTAGGTTCACTATTTTACGGACATGGTTTTTTCGCCTGGGTATTATTGGCTCTGAACCTTTTTATCTGCTTTAAATTGTTTTCCGACAAGGCATTCTTCCCTTCCGTCAGAAAGCTTGTGTTCGGCCTTATTCTGCTCCTCTTAATGGGGATTGGCGCAGGAGCCACTCTGAGTCTATTTGCGCTTCCTCCGTTTGTTCAGCCGGTCCATCTTTTATTGGCTAGCTTGCTCTTTGGGGTGCAGTGGGCGCTGGTTATTAAATCAAGATCTTAATCGTTATTTCTGGAATTGCGAAACTCATTCAAACAAAGCGGTAAGTGAACTTACAGAAATTAATACTTCCGGTAACGCTTATCTATTTCACNNNGCCTGGCTCTTATTTGGTAAAACGCTGGCTGTTTCACACCTCTTCGTTTTACCATTCACACTGGGCATCGTATGGGCTTATCACCGTCTGGCTAAAAAACTGCTCCATGAAAGCGTCGTGCCCTGGGCCATGCTTCTTCTCTGTGTGGAGCCTGCATTTGTTACCCAGGGCATCTTGATGGCCTATGATATTCCTGCCCTTTTCTTTTTTCTATTGGCTATTAATGCCCTGCTTGATAAAAGATTTGTGCGCTATAGCCTGGTTCTCGTCCTGATTGCCTTCAGTACGAAGAGAGGAGTCGTTACTGTTTTTTCTCTTTTCCTGATCCAGCTCGTTCTCTCATCTTCCAAGGAACGCTTTCAGTTGAAGACATTACTATTATTTATTCCCGTTGTTCTTGCCTTATTCCTTTGGGCTATATACCATCATTTTCTCACCGGCTGGTATTTCTTTTATCCGGAGCCAAAACTTGCGGGAGAAAAAATCCTGAGCCTTTCTGAAATGGGGAAAAAATACCTGCTCCTGAAATGGAAGCTGGCTGATTCAGGCAGAATCTTTCTCTGGCTCTTAGCACTTGGAGGAGGCTTCCGTCTGCTCGGCTCCGGCAAAAAAGATCCTGCCTTAAGAACCCTTTTTGCAATCACGTTGATTCCAGCTATTGTTTTTCTTTTGTTGCTGGCTGCCCTATCTAACCCGGCAGGCGACCGGTACTTCCTTCCTGTATTCCCCGGCCTTTGTCTGCTGGTTTGTGCTTTGCTTCAGCATCTGGAAGTCCGAAAGAGAATACCTCTGCTTCTCATCCTTGTAGCAGGATTATTCACGGGTAATTTCTGGATCTATCCTGAACGTTTCAGCAATAACTGGGATACCTCTCTTAAAGTCCTTCCATTCTTCGAACTCAAAGATCAGATGCTTGACTTTATCCGGAAGGAGAAGATCGAACCTGAAACAATTGCCACTCAGTTTCCCCTCATTGATCCATTGCGCTACACTAATCTCAAAAACTCCGATCTGCATTACACGAACGCAGCTGATGGCCCTTTAAGCAAATTTCATTATTACCTTCATTCCAATGTTTGTAATACGGATCTTCTTCCTCAGATAGAGGCTATCAAACCAACCTGGAAGCTGGTAAAGGAATTACACAATGGACAAGTTTATATCGCGCTCTATGAAAACCCCAATTTCCGTTAAGGAAACTGCATACAATGCCGACCAGGCAGCGCTTGACTTTCCTCCAGGGGCAGAAGATGGGTATTGGTATCTGGCCAGGAACAAACATCTTTATAGTCAACTCAAAAAATATTGTAGTGATGGAAGTCCAATGCTTGAGGTAGGATGCGGAAGCGGTATTGTCGTAGAATTTCTCCGTAAGCAGGGACTAGATTGCCAAGGTTGTGACTTGTCAGATCAGGCTGCGGAAAAAAAATCCTATCTTTTTCATGCAACCGATGCAAATGACCTGGAAGAAGGTTATCGAAAAAAAGTAAAGACACTCCTGATCCTGGATGTCATAGAACATATTGAAGAACCGGTTCCTTTTCTTAAAAAACTTCAGATTTCCTTTCCCAATCTTGAATACTTGGTGATTGCAGTTCCAGCCAGGAAAGAACTCTGGTCCAATTACGATGTGTTTTTCGGGCATTTCAGACGCTATACTATGGAAATGCTTCGTCAGGAAATGACAGAGATTGGAGGAAGGGTTTTAACGATGCATTATTTCTTTAAGCTTCTCTATCTTCCAGGGTGGCTGACAGTAAAGCTTCTAGGCAAACGTAACCTACAGGTTGGTGCGCCTCAAAGTAGCTTAAGCAGAGCACTAAACAGGATTCCTGCGGCTATGATTAGGTTTAGCGACTGGATCTTACCAAGGCAATGGTGGGGAAGCTCTCTGCTTACCATTGTAAAAATAGACAGGACGAAAGAATAGTCTTATTTTGTAAGCACCATTCTTAAAGGTTGGGACGAGCCCTTCTCATTCTCAATCCTGTAAAAATAGACTCCTGAATCAAAAGCTTTCGTATCTAGTAAAACTTCGCCTTCTGAAGTGCCGAGTTGTTGCTGATAGATGATCTGCCCCAGAGCATTGAAAAGTTTAAACACCCCTCCTGTTCCATTTTTTATTTGATAATGCACAGAGGTCTGATCCCGTGCCGGATTCGGGATGTTCTGGTAAATACTTATTGGATTATTTTTTTGTTCCTGAATTCCTTCAGACCCGTTAAGTCCAGTTACCTGGAGGTCATCAAAATAAAACCCGTCGTAATTAACGGCTCCATCACTGACAAGTTCAAATCTCAATAAAATGGACTTCCCGATATAATCATCCAGGCTTATCTCTTCTTTCACCCATCCTAACTGAAATCCATTATACAAAGGCATTCCCTGATCCTGATTGCCGCTTCCCGGAATGGTGTACTTTCCACATTGTGGTATCCAAGTGCTTCCATTGTCAACCGAAATCTTAAACTCTGTATAATCATATCCCGGCTCCAACTGCCAACGTGCCCAGAAACTTAATCTCGTTGATATGTAATTGGTGAGGTCAATCGGGTTGGTACTGGTAATAGTTTCATCTGCATTATCCGGATAATTTCCTGAAGGGCTATCCGTGATGGAAGATGAAGGAGACACATAATAAGCATTACTAATACCCCAAACAGAAGAACTCCAACCGACAATTGTGCTTCCATCACTTGAGAATGGTATTTGAGGAGTGTAAGGCGGGCAATAGATTTTTGTTATGGTATCGGTATGAATATACGAACCGTTACTAACGGAGATCACATAACTAAGCTTTGTATAAGGAGGTGTTGTCCCAGCCACCACAAAAGAAACAGAATCCTTTATTTCCTGCATCAGACCCAGAGCAGTATAAAGGTATGGACCTCCCATGGAAGTTATCTGTGGGCTAAGGGGTACAAACTTTACGGAGTAAGTTGCAGGGCTATCAAGGCCGATGCGTTTTATTTTATAATCAAGAAAACCATTACTCTGAGTAAGGTAATAAGGAGACTGATCAACGACGATGGCATATTTAGTAATGCAAAGTGCAGCATTCAGATTCTGCACCAGAGAATTCTGACAAATCGGTATAATCGAACTTTGAGCGGGCCAGAAACCGTCGGAAGTACTTCCAATTTCGGGAGTCATCGCAAGAACCTTAGGTTTAGTAATGGTATCTCCATAAGCCCAGTCATCTGAATCTCCATTCACGGTGTATCCTACTGTTTGGTTTCCTGTTCCCCGATTGAAATGATTATCACCGGTCATCAAACCGCTCACCTGCGAAAAAACGGCAGAATCGGGTGTGTAAATACTCAGGTTATATCCCCAGGGGTAGATCAGGTCATTTCCATAGGTGTGATAATTAACAGTCACCCTGAAATGGTGAGTAGAATCCATGTACTTCATCATTGCCGTCTCCGGTTCAGAGAATTGTGCGGTCCCTCTGTAAGTGTCGCTACTGGTCATAGGGGAAGAACCGACATTGTCATATCCCCAGCAAAAACCATAATTCCGGTTCAGGTCAACCCCGTAAGTTCCGTCCATATTATTCCTTCTGTTCTTTCTCCATAAGCCACCTCCACCGGGGTTGGTTGTTTGATTGTAGACATACCCGTCGGGGTTTATACAAGGCACAAAATACATTTCGGTATTGTCCACCAGAAATTTCACCTCCGGATCGCTTGGATAATTCTCACAGAGATAAAACATATAGTAAAGCATCTGTGACACAGATGCCGGCTCTCTGGCATGGTGCAGGGCCGTATAGAGGATCTGAGGTTTGCTTTGAGAAACATTGGGATTGTTGGAAATTCGGACCCAGTAAAGAGGCCGGCCTTCGATGGAGGTAGTTGAATTGATTGTGGCTTTTCCACTGATTATGTTTGGATATCTTGCTGCCAGCGTATCCAGCGTAGCTAGAATCTCAACAAGGGTTGGATATCCTCCCATCGAACCGTACTTAAAACCGGCCGGTACAGGGTAAACCCTTCCGGTTGCACACCCTGCGTTTTGTGGTGTTAAATTCGAACCTATAGCTGCTCTCTCTTTACATCGTTCCGCATAAAATGCAGAAACATCATCAATGATTACCTCAGTTTTAAAGCCCATAGATTGAATCAATGATATTTCCCTGGCAGAGAAATCTGACGTGAATGACTGCCCCGGTTTTCTATCCCCATGATCAACGGTCACACCCGCTGCAGCCAACCGGGCTAGGCCTTGTTGATCTGTAAATATCTTTATCCTGGAATATTTTAAGGTTTGAGAGTTCCCTGAGTGAGGAAAAAGGAAAAGAATAAAGAGAAAAAGCAGGACTGGTAATTTATTCATGGAGCAGATTGCTGAGTGGCAAGAAGCTACAAGGTAAAGATTTCATGGGAGAATCCAAAATTCCCTCAGCGGACATCCACTACTCTATTTCCACTTAAATGTCTTAATCATATGCAGAATATCCGCATGAATAAAATCAAAAACAGGTTTAATAGAATCCTCATTGGGAACGGCACTGAAATATAAGGCTGCACGCACAAAATGCCTGGTGCTATCTGTCAAATAAAATTGCAATGGGGATGCCGCATTTCCTCCGATATTGAATACGAGTCCATAAACTTTATTTTCCCGGTTCAGCACCTCATCATTATTCATTGCAGAGGCCTTGGGGATATGCTTCTGTACCATGTCCCAGGAAGTTTTTATATAATTCATTGCATCGTCATGAAGATCTTTATAACTAATATGCAATGTAGCACCGTAACGGGGAAACTCCCAATTTAACCAACAAGGTTCCGCAGTACGTTCCGGATCAGCAACCAGTCTGGAGTATTTGGGATATTCAAACGTGAAAGGGCATCCCTTATCATAGGTTGTATAGGTTTTAGCCGGAAGATCAATTCTGAAATATCCTTTTGGCTTGGGACTGAACTCATCCTCTCCACAGGAGGAAAGCAGAAGTGAGCTGATACTAAAAAGGAACAGGAAATATTTAAGATTCATGGAGAGGAGGCTTTGGCTGGATGGTTACTTTAACTCGTTTGATACGCCTGGAATCTGCCAATTCCACACTAAAGGTAAAATTTTCCCAATTCAGTTTTTCATTCTTCTTCAGAAACTTTCCGGCCCTTTCAATAATAAAGCCGCTCAATGTATCCGCATCTGATTTTAATTCGCTGATGCTTTCTTCACTTCGGCCAATGATCCTCAGGAAATCGTTCATGGAAGTCTTTCCTTCGAAAACATAATTTTGCTCATCCAGTTTGGAGTAAACAATTTCATCATCGTCAAATTCATCATTGATCTCCCCAACTATTTCTTCAATGATATCCTCCAGGGTGACCAGTCCGGCACTTTGCCCGAACTCATCTACAATAATAGCCAGATGGGTTTTTTTTCGCTGAAATTCCCTTAGCAATTCATCGGGCTTTATATTTTCCGGGATAAAGAAACAAGGCCGGAGTAAACTCTGCCAATTATATGAATCTGCTTCATCCAGATGGGGAAGAAGATCTTTAATATGAAGTACTCCCACAATATGATCAAGGTTGTCGCGATAAACCGGGATCCGTGAATAACCCGACTCCAGGATTTTTTTTATGAGCTGATGATAGTTCGTCTTAAAGTCAAACGCTACAATATCCATCTTGGGTTTCATGATGCGTGAGATATCCATACTTCCAAAGGTTACGATTCCTTTCAGGAGCTTGTGCTCTTCAGTATTCGTCTGCTCATTCTCTGTGAGATCAAGGGCGCGGGATAAATCATCCATGGAAATACCAGGGTGTTGGGTATTCGTTTTCTCCATGAAGTAGGAGTTTGCTTTTGAAAAGAGCCAGGAAAAAGGAAAAAAGAGTACGTAAACCGTTAGAATGACCGGACCCAGGTACAGGACCAGGTTTAAAGGAAATCTGGACATCAGTGACCTTGAAACCAGAAATGAAAAGAAAGCGAGAATTCCACTCAGGAGCAGGGTGAAACAGAATACGGCCGAAGGTCCGTTTGTTCCGAATTTGATACTTACGAATTGGAATGTAAATAGAGTAAGAGCAAGGATCGATATATATTTTCCGATCTGCAATGCTGCTTCTGTTCTCACCGCACTTCTCAAGCACCTGACTAGGGTTTTTCTCCCATAACGGCTTTGAAGAGCTTCAATCTCCTCTTCCTTCAGAATCCGCACCGAGCGGCTCAAAGCAGACAAAATACTGTAGCAAACAAATGAAATAAAAATAATCAGAGCTTCAGGCAAGTGCAGCTCAAAAAGAAGAAACAGAGGAGGTATACTCAGAGGGTCATCCATCAGAACGGCAAGTCATCGTTTGATCCACCTTCACTCCGCAAGGGCGGTGCTTCAGCAGACGAAGTCCCCTCCGCATCCTTTCTAGTATCATCCTTTCTGGATAGTATAGTCATGTTATCAGAAAGAACCTCCGTGCGGTAATGTTTTTGCCCGTCTTTATCATACGAACGTGTCCGAAGTTTGCCCTCTACATATATGGTCATCCCTTTTTTCAGATATTTCTCAGCAACTTCTGCAAGTCCCCTCCACATAACGATATTATGCCATTCGGTCTGTTCAACCCGGTTGCCGCTCTTATCTTTATAAGATTCAGTGGTAGCAATGGGGAAGTTAGCAACGCTCACTCCTCCCTCTAAATGCCTCACCTCAGGATCACGACCCAGGTTACCAATCAGTATCACTTTATTCACTCCAGCCATAATAGGTTTGATTTAGAATTTATTCTTTCTCAAAAAGAGGATCTTCTTACAAATTTAAGAAAATTACGAAGCTGTAAACAGACCTATCTGGCAAAGTCAAGACAGGCTCTCCGGGCCTGTCTCCAGATATAAGTCTATGAGTCTGGGCACCGGAAACTCGAAGATGCGGGAAATATCAGTTTCTGTCCAATCAGATTCCTGGGCTTTCTTTTTGAGTTTTATTTCCCAGAATGTGGCGAAAATCCGTTGATGGCTTAGGACATGCTTATAAGTAGCAGAATGACTCCGAATGCTGGGGTCCAGTTTAGAGAGATGCTTTTTCCAAAAATCGCTTTTTTTCAATTCTGTTTCAGAAAGAGCCTGGATGGTTTCGATCATCGGAAAATCAAAGAGGCCCTGCCAGATATCTTTCTCCGTTCTTTTCTTTAACCAGACTAATGACTTATATCTCAGAACAATGTATTGAAAATGTCTTTCCCTTACTTTCGTTTTTAATTGCTTTACAGGAAGCTCTTTCACTAATTTCCCGGCTTTTGCCAGGCAAGTATGGGAAAAAATACATTGCTCACAATCGGGATTGACCGGTTTGCAATACATGGCACCAAATTCCATGATGGCCTGATTATAGGTTGCAGGATCTTTTTTATCCAACAACTCATACGCAAGTTCTTTAAATACTTTTTTCCCTTCTGTACTATCAACAGGAGTTGTAATCCCGAACACTCTTGAAAGCACCCGGTAAACATTACCGTCGATCACTGCGTATGGTTGTTGGAATGCAAAGGATGCAATCGCTGCGGCGGTGTATTCACCGATGCCTTTAAGTTTTAAGATATCCGGATAGGATTCAGGGAATTTTCCTCTCAGCTCCGTTGCAATATATTTAGCGGCTTCATGCAGATTCCTAGCCCTGGAATAATAACCCAGGCCTTGCCAGAGTTTCAACACTTCGTCACCCGGGGCATTTGCCAGGTGCTTAACACTTGGGTAATTCTTAATAAAGGCCTTATAATAAGGTGTACCCTGCTCTACCCGGGTTTGCTGCATAATAATCTCAGACAGCCAGATAAAGTAAGGATCCTTGGTTTTTCTCCAGGGAAGATCTCTTTTATTCCGTTGGTACCAGTTCAGAAGGGTCCCGGAGAAGTTCATAGCACGATTTTTTGTATGGAACGAATGTATCTAACTGATATTCTTATGTTTACATAAGTATATAACTTAAAGCTAAGCCCTTGCTTTTCAGAGGATTGGTTAGGTAAACTTACGCCAAACGATTTCATTTTGAAGCATTTCCCGATTTTTTTTAGGCTGGTGTAATTATAATTGTATCTTTGCGTCCCGATAAAGGAAAAAAAATAGGTTTAATCATTTGATTCTAAATTCATTAAAAGATGACCAAAGCTGATGTAGTCAACGAAATTGCGGAAAAAACCGGAATTGAAAAAATTGCGGTTCAAACCACTGTTGAAGCGTTCATGAAATCGATCCGGACAGCCGTAGCCAAAGGTGACAATGTATACCTGAGAGGATTCGGAAGTTTTATCGTGAAGAAAAGAGCTGAAAAAACAGGAAGAAATATTTCTAAAAACACTGTTGTTATCATTCCTGCTCATAATATTCCCGCTTTCAAGCCGGCAAAGACCTTTGTTGAAAAGGTTAAGAATAATGTTAAAGTCGAAGGATAAACAATGAATATGACCCTGACAAAGACCCAGATAGGCCTGGTCTCTGCGGTGGTTTTGATTACCGTTCTTTTATGTTTTGCCCCGCGAACACCTGACAAACTCAATGACGTAAAAAGCATGATGAGTGGTCATGCGGGAAACAACCAGTCTGCAGATCACTCTTCCGCGGCCAATTACCTGGACTCTTCTCTTCTTTCTTTGAATGAGAAGGAACGTGTCCGGGTAAAGAACCTTATTAGCGTGGAAAGCAAAGCTTCCGGCCAGGAAAAGTATAACGCGATTGACCATTTGGTTTCAGTCCTGGATACTTTTCAGAAACCTGCAGCTTCTGCCTATTATCTGCAGATGAAGGCTGTGGGTACACATAATAAGGAGGATTGGACTAAAGCCGCCGAACACTATTATGTGGGTTGGAAATATTATCCTGCTGCCAGAGTCCTGGTTGATTCTGCAATCCATGCATTTATTCATGTTTTGCAGATTGATCCTAACGACCTCAGTGCTAAAACCGGCCTGGGTGTTTGTTATGTAGAAAGCACCTCCGATCCGATGAAAGGAGTAGGTCTGCTGAAAGAAGTACTGAGTATTGATTCCAATTATGTGGATGCCCTGCTCAACCTGGGGAATTTTGGAATGACCTCAGGACAATACGACAAGGCAATCAGCCGGTTTGAGAAAGTACTTAAGCTGAAGCCGGATTATATACTGCTTTATGTAAAGATTGCAGAAGCTTACGAGAAAATGGGAAACAAAGGGAAGACCATTGAATATCTCGAAAAATATGTTGGAAAAGAAGATGATGTAATGCTTCGCACCTCCATTCAGAATGAAATTAATAAATTGAAAAACTCATAAAAATTCATCATCATGCCAAGCGGAAAGAAAAGGAAGAGACATAAAATGGCTACTCACAAGCGTAAGAAACGTCTTCGTAAGAACAGGCATAAAAAGAAATAATCGGATTCATGAATTCATCCCGCCTGCGGCGGGATGAATTTCTCCTCATGGATTATTCTGGTTACCCGACAGGGATCCAATCAAGCAGAATCCGGAAACCCGGAAAATCAGAAATCACCATCAGCCCTCCGGCAGATAGTGGATGTTCTGATATATGCACGATTATTTTATCTGAAAAATTAATCATTTTCTTCAGTAACGGCCTTCTTTTAAGCAGGCTGACAGGTGTCAACTCTGAAGAAGATTAAAATTACTTGAGTGAACGACTTAATAATAGATGTCTCCAATTCAGAGGTGGTCATAGCCCTGATGAATGACAAGAGGCTCGTTGAATTACATCGCGAAAAAAGCAATACCGACTTCTCCGTAGGAGATATCTACCTGGGAAGAGTAAAAAAGGTAATGGCTGGCCTCAACGCAGCATTTGTGGATGTGGGGTATGAAAAAGATGCTTTCCTGCATTATTTCGATCTTGGCCCGAATGTAGCCTCCCTGAATAAATTCACCGGTATGGTCCAGGCTGGAAGGCAGAAGACCAGTGAGCTGAGTCAGTTTAAGCTCGAAAATGAAATCCCTAAAGACGGAAAGATCTCTCAGGTAGTTAAAAGCGATCAACAGATTCTTATCCAGATTGCCAAAGAACCAATCTCTTCCAAAGGCCCCCGCATCACTTCTGAAATTTCTCTTGCCGGACGGTATATTGTTCTCATTCCTTTTGCAGACAAGGTTAACGTATCCCAAAAAATCAAAAGTACAGAGGAGCGTGAGCGACTCCGTAAACTGATTCAAAGCATCAAACAAAAAAACTTTGGAGTGATCGTCCGTACGGTTGCAGAAGGGAAAAGCGTTGCTGACCTTGACGCAGACCTGACTGACCTGATGAATAAATGGAAGACCTGTGTTGAAGAACTGACAAAGTCACAGCCCCCGAAAAGGGTGCTTGGTGAATTGAATCGTACCTCTTCTATCTTGCGAGATCTTTTGAATAACTCATTCAACAGTATCCACATTAACGATCAGACGCTCTTTAACGAAACCAAGGAATACCTTCAGACTATTGCCCCGGATAAGGAAAAGATTCTTAAATTCTATAAACAGGGTACCGTTCCGATCTTCGACCATTTCGGGATCGACCGCCAGATCAAGGCGCTGTTTGGAAAGAATGTAAATATGAAGAGCGGTGCTTACCTCATCGTGGAGCATACGGAAGCACTCCATGTCATTGATGTAAACAGTGGAAACCGCGCCAAGTCATCCAATACACAAGAAGCGAACGCTCTCGAAGTAAATATAGAAGCAGCTATTGAAGTAGCCCGTCAGCTCCGGCTGAGAGATATGGGTGGAATCATTGTGGTTGACTTTATAGACCTACACTCTGCAGAAAACAGAAAACTTCTTTTTCAGAAGCTCCGCGACGAGATGCGTCTCGACCGGGCTAAGCATACAATTCTTCCTCCAAGTAAGTTCGGTCTTATTCAGATCACACGTGAGCGTGTCAGACCTGAAATGAGTGTTCAGACCAGTGAAAAATGTCCTTCCTGTGGAGGTACAGGTGAAATTCAACCGGCTATCCTGATGATGGACCAGATTGAAAATAATCTCAGGTATCTGATTAAGGAACAGAATGAAAAAAACATCACCCTTTGCGTTCATCCTTTTATTGAAGCCTACCTTACCCGCGGATTCTTCTCCATACGTCGCAGACTTGCGATGAAGTTTGGTGGAAAAATCAACGTCAGACCCGTCTCTTCCTATCATTTTATGGAATACCACTTCCTTAATAAAAGTGAGGACGAAATAAAAGTTTGATCGGACTTTACTGAGCAATCAATCTTCGATACATTAATAATATCGGGATAAGCCATATCAGGATAAATACCCCTCCGGAGAAATAAGCGTATACCACATGATCCCCGGTCGTGAAGAAAGGGGCAGCGAAAAGGAATGAAAGCCCCGCACGCAGCATAATATTAATGACATTAAACACACTGGAAGCCCTTCCGATAATAGCATTAGGGATGTGTTTATACAAATAGGTAATCCTCAGAATCCTTGTCCCTGCATTTGTTACCCCTATCAATACACTGAACGCAAAGAACCACGCGACGCTTTGAGTAAAGGCTGTTACAAATAATCCCGTAATGGTAATGATCATGAGAATGATGATGGCTCTTACTGTATGTATATTCTTAAAGATATGTCTGATCGCTAATCCTGCGAACAATGCCCCTATTGCATACCAGATTTCTGCAGACGTATAAACAAAAGGCTCGGCATGCAAATGCCGGCTTACATAAGGTGAAAGCAAGAGGTGGACCTCTACCAGCAATACTACAAAAATTGCATAAGACGCATTCCCGAACCAGAAAAGCAATGAATTCTTTTTCAGAAAACTGAAACCACTCTTCATCCTTTCCAGTACAGTTCCTTCTTCTTTTATTTGTTCCTCCGAAGGGATATACCTGATCAGCATAATTAAACCGATAGAAACCAAATATGCCGAAGCATCCAATCTGAAGATTTGCCAAAGCTCCCAACGATGGATATCAAATCCAAGCGGAATCTCGACACCGAGCAGATTGATGCATTGATTTTTGGTTCCGGAAAGAAGTATTGCCCCTGCTGCACCTGCCAGCATGGAGATCGATTGATTCTGGATCTCCAGCCTCGAATTCATTTTACCATAGTTCTCACGTTCTGTGATCTCCTGGCTAAAAGCATACAAGGCTGGGAAATAAATACTGTAGACAAACATGGTAGCACCGAACACCAGTAATACAAGAGAAGATGGGAGTGATCCGTGGTACCATCCATAGGTTGCAACAGAGCCTAATACCAATCCACCGCAAATGTTGATCCCCAGAAAAACTTTTTTTCTCGGATATTTATCAATGATCGTTCCGGCATACAAGCTCCAGACTATGGTAGTCAGTGTAATAATACCAGCAGCCATATTAAACACAGAACTTTCGTTCAGCACAGAACCGAAATACCAGGGAATACTCAGCATGCTAATACCCTGTGCAAACCCTGAAATGGCGTTGGAGGCAAGGAGGAGACGAAAGGCCCGGATGTTTTTCATAGATTTGAGTGCGCAAAGCTATGACAGAAAACGATAAAGCCGCGAAGAAGATCAAAATCACCGACCCTAAACTGGGCCTGGAAAAGGCCACATCCTGGTGTGCCTATCAGGAGCGATGCCAGCAGGAAGTGAGGGATAAGCTCTATGAATGGGGGTTATGGCCCGACGCAGTAGAGAATATCATCTCCGAACTGATCACCCAGAACTTTCTGAATGAAGAGCGCTTTGCTAAAGCTTATGCCGGGGGGAAATTCCGGATTAAAAAATGGGGACGGGTGAAAATAAAGCTTGAACTGAAGAAAAGAAAGATTTCGGACTATTGCATCAAAAAAGGGCTGAAGGAGATCGAAGAAGATGATTACCGTCTTACCTTGATGAAGGTCATTACCGAGTATTCAAAAAAGGTAAAGGAAAAACACCCCCTGAAGCGGAAATATCGCATTGTCAACTATGCTTTAAGCAGGGGATTTGAACAGGACCTGATCTGGGAAGCCTTAGGCAATTAATCCTTCTCTTTTTAAGAGCTTCATCGCCTGCAACTCATTCTGCCGGGAATCATACAACTTCACTTTCCGCTGACTGGTTTTGCCTTCCTTATTCCGAAACTGGATAATCACGAACAGGTAACCAATTTTAGGTTTAAATACTTTCACCGCTTCAACGCTTTCCCTCTCTATATTCTGAATGGTAGAATAACGAGCCACATCAGCAAGAACTTTAGTGGCATAAATCATTCCTATAAGGAACAGAATCCCCATCATGGTAAAGCCCACAATGAAAAAATTGACCATCAGAAAAGTTCCAAAAGCCACTCCTAATCCGCCAAGCAACAAAGCTCCTATATTTCGCCTGTCCACGGAAGGTGGTAACTCTCCTATTGTGATATGGGTACTGAACACAATTTTCTCGGGCAGGATATGACAGTAACCTGCATCAGCAGTAATAAAATAGTCAGTTTCAGGCATCTCAGTTTGGGGGAAATCCATGTCCAAAGATAGGGGTTATCATCAATCCGAAGGAAGGATTAAAACTCTTATATTTGCGCACTATGATAACATTAGAACAAATTAAAGACTTTGGTGATCGCTCTGACGCGTTGAGGAGGCATCTTTGACATCGATCGTAAGAATGCAGAAATCTCCGACCTGGATGTAAAGACCCAGGCACCTGATTTCTGGAATGATTCCAAAAAAGCAGAAGCTGTTCTCAAAGAGCTTCGCAATACAAAAGCCTGGACCGAAGGATATTCCAAACTGCTTAAAAGCATGGAAGATCTGAAGACGATGTTCGAATTCTTCAAAGGCGGGGACGCTACGGAGGCTGATCTTCAGCTTCAGTACGAGGATACACGCACCCAACTCGAGGATCTGGAATTCAAAAACATGCTCAGTGGTAAAGAAGACCACCTGGGATGTGTCTTGCAAATTAATTCCGGTGCTGGTGGTACGGAGAGCTGCGACTGGGCTGCCATGCTCATGCGAATGTATATCATGTGGGGGGAGAAAAACGGGTTCAAGATCAAAGAGACTGACCGTTCAGACGGAGATGTGGCCGGAATCAAATCTGTTACCCTTGAATTTGAAGGTGAATATGCTTTCGGATACCTGAAAGGGGAGAACGGTGTACATCGGCTGGTGAGGATTTCTCCTTTTGATTCCAATGCCAAAAGACATACCTCTTTTGCATCTGTATACGCCTATCCTCTTATTGATGACACCATCCAGATCGACATCAATATGTCGGAAGTGGAGTTTGAAACCTTCCGCTCGGGAGGAGCGGGAGGCCAGAACGTAAACAAGGTGGAAACAGCAGTCAGGCTCTATCACAAACCATCGGGCATTGTGATCAAGAACCAGGAAAGCCGTTCCCAGCTTCAGAATAAAGAAAATGCAATTCGCCTGCTGAAATCGCAGCTCTATGAAGCAGAAATGCGAAAACGAATGGAAAGCATAGCAGCTATTGAAGGAAACAAGAAAAAGATTGAGTGGGGTTCTCAAATCAGGAATTATGTGTTCCATCCCTATAAATTGGTGAAAGACCTTCGTTCCGGTTATGAGACTTCTGATGTACAAGGAGTCATGGATGGAGACCTCGGCACGTTCATTAAGTCATACCTCATGGAGTATGGGGATTCTTACTAATCAAAAAGATGAGCAAATCAGATCTTACTATATATCACAATAACAAATGCTCCAAGAGCAGGGATGCGATGTGCATCCTCGATGAGCTTAAAGTCAAAGCCAACGTGGTGGAATATCTTATTACGCCTCCTTCTTACGAAGAGATTGAAGGGCTTCTCACAAAGCTCGGGATGAAAGCAAGTGAATTAATCCGCAAAAACGAAACGATCTACAAAGAGAAGTTTGAAGGAAAAAAAATGACCGAAGAGCAATGGATTAAAGCAATGGTCAAATACCCGATTCTGATTGAAAGGCCTATCGTAGTTCGCGGTACCAAGGCAGTTATTGCAAGGCCGGCAGAAAGGCTGAAGGATCTTTTCCGCTAAAACGCTGTTATAAAATTCAGTCTTTTTTTCTATAACTTTGGTTTCACAAGGATCTTTATACCCCATCTCATGACTCGCATAACCTCTCTTGCACAATACCACAGCGAATACAAAAAAAGTGTAGAAAACCCGGAGCTATTCTGGTCGGATATTGCACAGGAATTTGTCTGGAAGAAGAAATGGGATAAGGTGCTCGAATGGAACTTCAAAGGTCCTGATGTAAAATGGTTTCTCAACGGTAAATTTAACATCACCGAAAACTGTTTGGATGCCCATCTCCCTAAACATGCCGATCGTATTGCTTATATCTGGGAAGGCAACGATCCGAAGGAAGCAAACATTCGTCTTACCTATAAAGAATTGTATGAGGAAGTGTGTTGCTTCGCCAATGTTCTGAAGAAGTATGGCGTAGTGAAGGGAGACAGGGTCTGCATTTACATGCCGATGGTTCCACAAGCTGTCATTGCAATGCTTGCATGCGCAAGAATCGGTGCGGTTCATTCTGTTGTGTTTGCCGGATTCTCCGCCGCCTCTCTTTCCGGAAGAATACAAGACTCCGATTGCAAAATTGTGGTGACCAGCGATGGAGCCTACAGAGGAATGAAAGACATTCCGATCAAAGCAGTGGTTGACGAAGCCCTCGAAGTATGCCCTGGTGTTTCCAGTGTCATTGTCTTTGAAAGAACAAAATCTAAAGTAACTATGATTCCGGGCCGTGATACCTGGTGGCATGAAGAAATGAAGACAGCCGATAAACACTGCCCCCCTGAGGTGATGGATTCAGAAGACCCGCTCTTCATTCTTTATACATCCGGCTCGACGGGAAAACCTAAAGGGGTGGTTCACTCTTGCGGAGGGTATATGGTCTTCACCAGATATTCGTTTGAGAATGTATTTCAGTACGAACCAAAAGACCTCTTCTGGTGCACGGCAGATGTAGGCTGGGTAACAGGTCACAGTTATATTGTATACGGTCCTCTTCTAGCAGGAGCAAGCTCTCTCATCTTTGAAGGTGTACCTACCTGGCCTGATGCCGGACGCTTCTGGCAGATCGTGGATAAACACAAAGTCAATATCCTTTATACCGCACCTACCGCTATCAGGGCCTTGCAGGCTTCCGGACTGGAATACGTTAAACCGTACAAACTGGATTCTCTCCGGATCCTCGGAAGTGTTGGTGAACCTATTAATGAAGAAGCATGGAGCTGGTATAATGTGAATATCGGGAAAGGTCGGTGCCCCATTGTCGATACCTGGTGGCAAACAGAAACGGGAGGAATTATGATCTCCCCTCTCGCAGGCATTACCCCAACCAAACCCGGATTCGCTACGTTTCCTCTCCCTGGCATTCAACCCATGCTGGTGGATGAAAAAGGAAAAGAAATTCTCGGTAACGGGGTCAGTGGAAATCTCTGTATCCGTTTTCCATGGCCTTCCATAATCCGAACGACATATGGTGATCATGAACGATGCCGGCTGGCTTACTTTGCAACTTATGATAACCTGTATTTCACAGGCGACGGATGCAGGCGGGACGAAGACGGCTACTACCGGATCACTGGCCGTGTGGATGATGTCATCAATGTATCGGGTCACCGAATAGGAACCGCCGAAGTAGAGAATGCCATCAATATGCATGCAGATGTGGTCGAGTCGGCCGTAGTTGGATATCCCCATGATATCAAAGGCCAGGGAATTTATGCTTATGTAATCTCTACGAATGACAAAAAAGATCATGAACTCCTCCGCAAAGAAATACTTGCGGAAGTGATGAAAATCATCGGACCCATTGCTAAGCCAGATAAGATTCAGGTAGTCAAAGGACTTCCAAAGACCAGATCAGGAAAAATAATGAGAAGAATCTTGAGAAAAGTGGCAGAAGGTGATGTCAGCAATTTAGGTGACACTTCAACCTTATTAGATCCATTAGTAGTAGAAGAGATTAAGTCTGGTCGTCTTTAAAGGATGATAAAATAGCAAACCTACAGACGCATTGTTTCAGAGACGTTGCCTTTTCTAATCCCGTTTTAATCATTATTTGTTAACAATCCTTAATAAGCGACCATAAATCGCCTAAAACGCCCATTTTTTTGTCTGATTAACATGAGAAATGTATCTTCGTCTCTTAATAAATTCTCGTGTCAGATAGTATTGTAATTATACCCACCTATAACGAAAGCGAGAACATCGAAAAGATGATCCGTAAAGTCTTTTCCCTGCCTAAAGAATTTCATATCCTTATTGTAGATGATGGCTCACCCGATGGGACTGCCAATATCGTAAAAAAGCTCATGCTCGAATTTCCTGGCCGGCTCTTTATAGAAGAGCGTAAAGGAAAACTCGGCCTCGGCACTGCCTACATTCATGGATTTAAGTGGACGTTTCCGAAACAGTACGAATATGTCTATGAAATGGATGCAGACTTCTCCCATAACCCGGAAGATCTTTTGAGATTATATGATGCCTGTGCTAAAGGCGGTGCAGATGTGGCTGTTGGATCAAGATACACCACCGGAGGGAAAGTCAGTAACTGGCCTGTTGGAAGAGTGCTTATGTCCTACTTTGCTTCTGTCTATGTAAACTGCATTCTCTGGATGGGTGTCAGAGATACCACCTCCGGTTTCAAATGCTATCGTAAGAAAGTACTCCAGGGCATTGATCTGGATGCGATTAAATTTGTTGGATATGCTTTCCAGATAGAAATGAAATACAAAGCCATCAAGAAAGGTTTTAAAATAAAAGAAGTACCTATTACCTTTATCGACCGCCAGCTGGGCACCTCAAAGATGAGCTCGAATATATTTAAAGAAGCTTTCCTTGGCGTACTGCAGATGCGATTTACCCGTTGATGGAAACAACCCTGATCTTCAATGCGAATATTGTTAATGAAGGTAAAATCTTCTATGGCAGTATTCTGATTACTGGTGGCATCATCACCGAGATTTCCCATCAGACCCTTTCAGGCAACTATCACCATACAATTGATGCGGAAGGAAAATATCTCTTCCCGGGTCTGATTGACGACCAGGTCCATTTTCGGGAACCTGGCCTGACTCATAAAGCAGATATCTACTCCGAATCCCGTGCAGCAGTTGCAGGCGGCATTACTTCCTATATGGAAATGCCCAACACTGTTCCCAATGCCCTCACGCAGGAATTACTGGAAGCCAAGTATACTATTGCATCGGAAAGCTCCCTGGCCAACTACTCCTTTTTTATGGGAGCTTCCAACAATAACCTGGAAGAAGTTCTGAAGACCGATCCTCGGCGCGTTTGCGGTGTGAAAATCTTTATGGGTTCTTCAACAGGCAATATGCTCGTCGACAACCACGCAAGCCTAGAAGCCATTTTCTCAAAATGCAGAATGCTCATCGCCACACATTGTGAAGACGAGGCTATCATCAGGAGCAATATGCAAATCTACCGAGAGAAATACGGAGAAGATGTTCCTGTTTCCTGTCATCCCATGATCAGAAGCGCCGAAGCCTGTTATAAATCCTCTTCGCTTGCTGTTGAATTGGCCAAGAAACACAATACCCGCCTGCACATTCTCCACATTTCTACCGCAAAAGAAATAGGGTTGTTTGATAACACCAAGCCATTAGCCTCCAAACGTATTACGGCAGAAGCCTGCATCCATCACCTCTGGTTTACGGATGCTGATTATAAGGAGAAAGGTAATTTCATTAAATGGAACCCCGCTGTGAAAACGGAAGCAGACCGCGATGCGGTGCTAAGGGCTGTGCTTGACAATCATATAGATGTGATTGCAACAGATCATGCTCCTCATACCCTCGAAGAAAAAGCCCAGACTTATTTCAAAGCTCCTTCCGGTGGTCCGTTAGTACAGCATTCCCTCGTGACCCTTCTGGAACTTCACAAGCAAGGAAAGATCAGCCTCGAACAGATTGCAGAGAAGACGGCTCATGCGGTTGCTACCTGTTTCAGAATAGAAAAAAGGGGGTACATACGCAAAGATTATCATGCCGACCTTGTTTTAGTTGATCTCAACGCACCGTGGAAGGTAGATCAAAAGAATATCTATTATAAATGCGGATGGTCACCATTTCAGGGGTTTACTTTTTCATCTAAAGTCACACACACCTTTGTAAACGGAAAACTGGTTTATAACGAAGGCCGGTTTGATGAAAGTGTAAGGGGAGAAAGACTCTTGTTCGACATTTAGTTTATCTTAGACAACCCGTGTTATATCATATCATCAAGCCCCTTGTCTTCATTTTCTACCGGATCTTTTATCAGCTCCAGGTAAAGGGTACTGAAAATCTTCCCAAAGAAAAGGCATTCGTGTTAGTCCCGAATCATGTCAATGGATTTATTGACCCTGTCATAACCGGTCTTTTCTCCCCACGTAAAATCCGATTCTTTGCAAGAGGAGATGTCTTCAAAGGCCGGTTTGTTAAATGGCTTCTGAACGATCTGAATGTGAGTCCCATGTACCGCCTTTCAGAAGGATATAGTGAGCTTAAAAAAAACGACAAGACCTTTGAAGAATGCCGTCGTCTGCTTACCGGGCGAAAGGCAATTCTCATCTTCCCAGAAGGGATCTGCAGACAAGACAGGAGAGTTAAAAAACTAAAAAAAGGACTTGCCAGGATTATCCTCAGCGTGGAACAGGAATTGAA
Organism: Bacteroidota bacterium; assembly: GCA_003153435.1. Lineage (GTDB taxonomy): Bacteria > Bacteroidota > Bacteroidia > Palsa-965 > Palsa-965 > Palsa-965. The sequence goes on along the minus strand of PLYR01000075.1, from coordinate 36,654 downwards.
GGGAAGTGAAGATATACTGATCATTCCCGTTGGTTTGAATTATTCTGCTCCTTCCAGGTTTCGGAGCCGCCTCTTCATCAACTTCGGAGAGCCCGTCCCACTGAGTCTCTTCCGCTCCCGTTATGAAGAAGATAAGGTGAAAGCCATCAACGAATGCACGAGACAAATGGAAGCGGAGATGAAGAAGCAGATCGTCCTCATCGATAATCCGGATCTTGATGAGTTGTACGACAACTTTGTTGAAATTTATTCGAGGCAATCACTCGAAGAAGAAGGGAAGGACCCCTATAATCTTGAATTGGAATACGAAAAGAACAGGATCCTCGCTGCAAAAATCAATGCGCTTGACCATCGAAATCCAGAACAAGCCAAAGCATTGAACTCAAAGATTGCATTGTATATGCAAGATCTGAAGAAATATAAGCTCCGCGACAACCTCCTTCGCCAGGATCGTCTCACACGAATGAATCTAAAATCTATTTTAATTGATTTTCTGCTACTTTGGTTCGGCTTACCACTATACTGGATCGGTCTTGCCCTCAATTATCCCCCCTTCAAGCTTGCACGAAAAATGGCCGATGACAAAGCGAAGATGAAAGAATTTTACGCATCTATCTTTGCAAATCTCTCTATGTTGCTCTGGCTACCTTACTACGTTTTTCAATTGGTTCTAGCCCAACGATTCAGCCATACCTGGTGGATCACTCTTATCTGGGCCATGCTGGTTCCAGCCACCGGTTGGTTTGTACTTGGTTTTTATCCGGTGATGAAAAAAGCATTCGGAAGATGGAAGCTGCTGGGGCTGGTAAAGAAGAATAAGAAAGAAGCGGAGCGGCTGATTTATGAACGTGAGGAGATTGTGGGGATAATAAGGAGTCTGGAACTTTAATCAGAGTCCGTTCGAGAATGAGAATGAAGACTGCTGCTACGCAGCAGAGGGTGGCTTCACCCGATTCAACTTCAAGGTCTTCAGCATCCAGTCGGGTAAAGCCTTTGAAGCATCCCTTTTGGTAAGATCAAGATACCAACCGATCTTTTTCAGGACCGGGATTTTATGGGTCTCCACAAATTCAATCAATGCTCCATCCGGATCTTCGATGTAGCTAAAGTGTCCTGCCGCTTCACCCATATCAAAACTATTAGAGCTATCGACTGTGAAGGGATGACCTGTGGCATTGCATTTTTCCTGCAGAGCCTTCATGTTATTGATATCAAAGCAGAGGTGGATGAACCCCAGATCCCCCCAAAAACGGTTCTCCAGTATTTTTCTCGGAGCTTTATCGGGCACTTGAACCAATTCAATTTCACTGCTTCCTAGTAACCTGCTGAAGGCACCTGAACGAGGCTGAGAATGACGAAGCAGGACACGGCGCATTTCTTTTTCTGCACCTGGAATTCCTTGTAGGTCATTGAAAACACCTGACTGGTCGTAAACCACTGTATCGTATCCCAGGATCTCGGAATAGAACTTTTTAGATTTGTCCATATCCGTTACTCCCATTATACAGCCCGACGGTCCTCCTGTTAGCTGCTTCCCGTTTCCAAACCAGTCAGAACCTTTTACAATCTGAAAAATATTCCCATAAGGATCGCTCAGAAAGAAAGTGTCATTACCATCTGGGCCCTTCACCAAAGGAGTAAGTAGATTTACCTTTTTTGATTTCAGGAATTCATAAGACCCGCCCACATCCGACGATTTCATCTTCGTGCAGAAGATTCCCAGATCTCCGAGCATAAGCTTAAAAGCAGCAGGCTGTGGGATCCGGCTGGTGTATTGCCATATTTCAAAACCTCCACCACCTTTCATATTGATGGCAAGGATTGCATGGCGTTTGTGGGGCATTCCTCCGGTATAAGGAAGCATGAGATTAGCTTCAGCGGCCTCTTCAAAGATGGGAATATCCATACCAAAATTTTGATTGTACCAGACAAACGCCTCCTGTACCTTTGGAATGCCAATTCCGATTTGCTGAATCCCTGCGATTGAATATTTCATTCTTGCGTAGTTATGCTATTTTTTGTTTTCTGATCATCCTGGAAAAAAGGCCTGGAAAGATTCGTTTCATAAAAACTGCCCTTCTCTCCACTGTGCTTCCGATAATCACTTCGTCTTTCATTTCTTTAATGGCTTCCAGAATCTGCTTTGCACATTCTTCCGCGGCCATGCCAATGGCATGGTATGAATCCGCTTCTTTGTATTGCTTGTCTTCCCCTGTCAGTGCGTTAACCCCGATATTTGTTGATATTCTTCCCGGGCATACCAGCAGTACTTTCACCTGATCATTATAAACTTCCATCCTCAGCGATTCAAAAAAACCATGCAGAGCATGCTTCGTTGCCGCATACGTTGAACGGAGGTAGAATCCAAATTTTCCCGAAACACTGCTAATCACAACGATCTGTCCTTTTTTCCGGGTGATCATACCCGGAAGAACAGCTTTGGTAAGCGCAACAGGGCCCAGAAAATTCACTTCCATCAACCTCCGGTCTATCTCCACAGGCGTATCTTTTGCAAACGAGCGCTGGCTTATTCCTCCGTTATTAATGAGGATATCAATCCCTCCGAAGCGGTTTTCAACAGATTTGGCAAGAGTTTCAACAGCATCCAAATGCTCCAGGTCCAGAGGAAGGATCATGCAATGATCATCACTTAGTCCGCAGGCCTGCTGCACCCTCCGTAATTCTGTTTCCCTTCTGGATGATAGAACCAGCTTGGCCCCTTCCTTTGCAAGGAGCGTGGTAAGCGCCTCCCCTATTCCGGAAGAAGCTCCGGTAATCCAGATTGTTTTGCCTGTAAAATAAGACATGGTATTAATCCGTATTTTTTTGCCTGAGAATATTCTCCGTAGAGGGTAAAATTAGAGATTTTTTCATCCTTCCTATCAGGGACCTGGATTTAGGTTAAATTTGTGGGATAAACGAAGGACCTCCCTACTCCATGCACAACTTAAAGAAGTTTCTCGCCTTCAGTATCCTTCTGCTCACCTTGTTTTCTTGTACCGGTAAACAGAAGGATTTTTCTCCTCTGCCCCGTCCCAAACACTTGCTCAACAAAACACAAATGGCTGAACTGCTTACCCAGGTTCATCTTCTCGAAGCAGCAGTTAATCTAAAAAATGCACAGAATCAAAGTCTGAACAAAAAAGACTCCCTTGCATACAACGATATCTTCAAAAAATACAATATCGATTATGCAGAGTTTCAGGAGAATTATAAATACTATGCAAGTACCCCAAAAGAGCTGGAATCTATTTATGATGAGGTGATCAGCGACCTTACCCGAATGCAGGCTGTGGAGGCTAGAAAAAAATAGCCGTTTCCAGTGAGTAGAATCAGCTGCAGTAGCTCATCTTATAACCCTTCCTTTTTATACATTTCACATACCTCTTTTATAGTTGAATCTATTGGTGTGAAATGGAAGTCAAGCGCTTGTTGGATTTTATCGGAGGAGAATTCATAGGAATAATTCGCTGCTCGTGCAGTTTCTTTGGTGATAACAGGTTCCTTTCTCCGGAATGCTGATCGTAGTTTCTCTATTCTCCATCCAAGCTCTCCCATCACTTTTCCGATAGGAATTTTGGAATCAGGCTTCCCGAATTGTTTGTGGAGTCTATCAAAGAAAGCCCGATAAGTAAGGTTTGCCCCGTTGACAATATACCGTTCTCCTTTAATTTTACTTTCCATAAGCTGTTTCATTGCTCTTGTAACATCACGTACATCCACATATCCGGTACGCCCTCCCGAATAGTAGAGGAGGCCTTTGGCGGCCATACGTATCATGGCAATGCTCCCTTTATCCCAGTTCCCGGGTCCGATAATGACAGAGGGATTGACTACCACTACCTGCAGCCCCTCTTCGGCACCTCTCCATACCTCCCTTTCGGCTCCGTATTTGCTAATTGCATACCAGGAATTCTGAGGGGATGTCTTCCAATGTGTTTCCTCTGTAACAAGTGAGGCGGTAGAGTTTCTGCCCAGGCTGGCAATAGAGCTTACATGACAAAGTTTTTCAACGCCTTTCACGAGACAGGCATTCACAAGATTGGCCGTTCCCTCCACATTTATCATAAGCATTTCCTCTTTATGCAAGGGGTTGAAAGAAACAATAGCGGCGCAATGATAAACCTGCTTTATACCCTCTAACGCATCCTCGAGCGAAGCCATATCCAGGATATCCCCATCCACCCATTCGATTTGGTTGAGTAGATCCTGAGCATGATCTGAATAATAGGAGATGGTTTTGGCTACAGAAAGAACATCGCTGCTGGCTCTCTTCAGGGCCCGAACTCTATTTCCTGTTTTGAGCAAATCATAAAGAAGATGGGAACCCACAAGACCTGTTCCCCCGGTGACTAGTATCATTCCATAAAAGTACTTGATTTATTTTTAACTGCCTCTTGCCGCTGCTTCCTGCCACTTTCTTTAATAATCCTATCTTTGCTAAAATAAAAATAAATGGGCTTTGTTGACGAATTAAAATGGAGGGGCATGCTGCATGATATCATGCCAGGCACTGAAGAAATGCTAAACAAAGGTTTGGTTAAAGGATATATCGGTTTTGACCCAACAGCTGATTCCCTTGGAGTAGGAAATCTGGTCCAGATGATGACACTCCTTCATTTCCAGAAGGCAGGACACAAACCGTTTGCATTAATAGGAGGTGCTACGGGCATGGTGGGAGATCCATCCGGTAAGTCACAGGAAAGAAATTTGTTGACTGAAGATATCCTGAACCACAATCTCGCTTGTCAGAAAAAACAACTTGAAAGATTTCTTGATTTCAACTGCGGAGCCCAATCTGCTGAGATTGTAAATAATTACGACTGGTTTAAAAATTTCAGTTTCCTTGACTTTATCAGGGATGTGGGTAAACATATTTCTGTGAACTATATGTTGGCTAAGGATTCCGTAAAAAGTCGTCTTGAAAATGGTATGTCTTTTACAGAGTTCAGCTACCAGCTGGTACAGGGTTATGATTTTTTTTATTTATGGAAAAATCATGACATCCGGCTCCAGATGGGTGGATCTGATCAGTGGGGGAATATTGTAACCGGCACAGAACTTATACGGCGCAAAGACAGCGGCGAAGCTTTTGCTTTAACCACTCCGCTCATCAAAAAAGCAGACGGGACCAAGTTTGGAAAATCGGAAGGTGGAAATATCTGGCTGGACCGGAACAAAACCTCTCCTTATCAGTTTTATCAGTTCTGGTTGAATGCCAGCGATGAGGATGCCCGGAACTATATCCGGATTTTCACCTTACTCGGAAAATCAGAAATAGAAACTCTGGAGGCTGAGCATGCGCTGGCACCACACAATCGGATTCTTCAGAAACAACTGGCTAAAGACATCACTTCACGTGTTCATTCGGAAGCTGATTACCAGGCTGCACTTGATGCTTCCGAACTGCTGTTCGGGAAAGGCACCGCAGAGGCCCTGAAGAACCTCAGCGAAGAAATGCTGCTTTCCATATTCGACGGCGTTCCTACATTTGAATTGAGCAAGGTTGAACTGGAAGCTGGCATTAATATCATCGAGTTTCTTGCCGACAAAACAAAAATCTTACCTTCCAAAGGGGAAGCCCGAAAGATGCTTCAAGGAGGAGGAATATTCATCAACAAAGTGAAGATGGAAAGTCCGGAATCCATTATTGGGGCAAATGATTTATTGAATAACCGGTATATATTGGCTCAGAAGGGAAAAAAGAACTATTTTCTGATCAAAGTCCTCTAAGCATTCCTGCGTTACTCTTTCAGTAGTCTCAGCAGTTCCTCTTTACCTATCATCCCATCCGAAAACCGGATTAGTTTCATTTTCTCATCATAGATGTGAATGGAAGGGGTATAGTATGCTTCGTAGTAAGTGCGATAGCGCAATTCTTTATCACTCACCACATGAATCTGAGGATAATAACTGAACTGGCGGGCGCTATCATATTTCTTTAATTCGGGAATCTCCTCCCTGGATATAAGAACAAACTGAGCATTTGGAAACTGGCTCATATTGTGTTTGATAAGCTTAAATTCCGACAAACAATACTCACAACTCGTTTTGAAATAAATAATAACGGTGCGTGACTTCCCTGTTTGGAGGCTATCCTTGGTGAATAATTCTCCTTTGAGATTATAGAACCGAAAATCAGGCACAATGCCCAGAGAGTCGCAATGGCTTTTCTTCGCTTCCTGAGCAAAGCAGCAAATACTGATTTGCAAGGCAATGGTGAGCAGCATAGATCGAACTGGCCAACTGAATGTTTTCATTCCGATTCCATTTTTAAAGTACCATCAAATTACATCCCCGAACATCACTGCTGTCAAATCTTCCAATAATTTCAAAAGAACCGTCTTTATAAACCTTGCCGAGGTCCTCAGTTGCAATGAAAGAGCATGAAAACAGGTTAGCAAGATCTATGATGTTTATCCCACCGGTTTTTCCTATCCCGATAGCCGATAAAGGGTCATTTGGTTCTCTGGCTTTTATTTTCATCCATGGGGGACAATGAAATATTCCGTTTCCTTGCGAGTAGGCTTGAGAGAGTAATTCTGTCATCCCGTATTCCGAATGAATAGTATCCACTCCAAGTCTTGAGCAGAGGATTTCATGTAGTTCTTCCCTGACAAGTTCTTTTCTGCGGCCTTTCATGCCACCGGTTTCCATGACAATAGTGTGATTAAGCTTCATGGGGTTAGCCTCTGCAAAATCAAGCAAGGCATAAGTAACTCCAAGCAGCAACGTTTTCTGACCGGCATTTTCAAGTTTAAGAAGTTGCTTATGAAGCTCTTCCGGGTTATGCAAATAAAAACCACTTTCGGGATGACCAGAACGATTAATCAGGTCCTGAGCCATAAAAACGAGCGATGAACCTTCCCGTTCGAGATAAGAGGGAAGGAGGGCTAAGACACAGTAGTCCTTTATATCTCCATAAAACAGAGAAAAGCATCTTCGAAAACTTTCTTCGTAAAGGGAGGGCAATGCAACGTAATGCTTGCTTTGAACGGTACCGGTTGTTCCGCTACTGGAAAAAACCTGTTTCGGTTTGAAGCCTTCACAGAGAATTTTATGTGTTTTAAATAATTCCACCGGTAGAAACGGAATGTCCTCAACACTCAAAACATCCAGACAATCAATATTCAATCCTGTCAGATAAGCACTATAGATCGGGTTATAAACGCTTTGAAAACGGAACACTTCCAGGCAGCAGGCATCAAAACCATCCTGCATAATGAATATTTCTTCAGCTATATCTAAAGGTGATGGCACAATTGCTGTATTAGAGGATCAGTATCTCACGATCGTTATTCTATCCAGCAAAATTACGCAAAATGAGGAAGGAATCAGCCAGTATATTGGTCCTCTTTATGAGGATACTGAACCGTTTATAAACTAATCAGGAAGCGGGGATAAAATAACTCATGATAAAGTAAATCACTCCACCGATCAATGCGGAAAGGGGTATCGTCAGAATCCAGGTAGTAATAATATTTCCGGCAATTCCCCATCTTACTGCAGAAAATCTTCGGGTAGTACCAACTCCCATGATAGCACCTGCAATAGTTTGGGTGGTACTCACCGGAATACCGATGCTGGTGGCAGCATAGAGCGTAATGGCACCTGCAGTCTCTGCACTAAATCCTCCTATCGGTTTGAGGTGAGTAAGCTTCATTCCCATGGTTTTCACAATCCGCATTCCACCAGACATTGTGCCAAGAGAAATAACAGTAAGAGAAAGAATAGATACCCAAGTCGGCACATGGAAATCGCCATAGGGATAAAGATATTGGTGAACGAAGGGGATATTCCGGGTAGAGTATAGCAAAACGGTAATGATTCCCATTGTTTTTTGAGCATCATTCCCTCCATGTCCTATACTAAATGCAGCTGAGGAGAGCAACTGACCCATTCGAAAGAATTTATCGATCCGGGATGGATTAAACCTGCGAGCGACCCACATGGTGATGACCATGATGAGGTAACCTAAAATCAGTCCGATCATTGGAGCCAGAAAAATAAAAAGCAGGGTGATAAAAATCTTGGTGCTAAAAAAACCACCGGTAGCGGTAGTCAAAACCAATGCTGAGAACCCATGCGCTTTGGCTATAGCTGCTCCAATCAAGCCCCCGGTAAGGGAATGGGAGGAGCTCACCGGAATACCGAGCCGGGCACAGAAAAACCAGGCCCAGATAATAGCTCCCAACAATGCCGAAAGAATCAGGTATTCATCAATGAACGTACTGCTCACAATTCCTTTACCGACTGTTCCTGCAACTTTAGATCCGTCGAAAATAAATAAAGCCGCAAAATTGAAGAATGCAGCCCAGATCACTGCAACTCGGGGAGAAAGAATCCGGGTGGACACAATAGTTGCGATAGAGTTCGCAGCATCATTCATCCCGTTTACAAAGTCGAAAACAAGAGCGGCTAATATGGTTAAGAAAACAATGGCAAGCATAGTGGCATTTAAGTCGTTTTTATCAGGATAGAGTGGATCACATCCGCAGCATCTTCACATTTATCAGTTGCAGTTTCCAGGGCACTCAGAATCTCTTTGATCTTAATAATCTGAATAGCATCCTTCTCTTCTTCAAATAATCTTGCGATTCCATTATTGAATACCTCATCGGCATGGTTTTCCAGGCTATGTACTTTTACCAGAGCTTCCTTTATAGCACTGATATTTTTCATGCTCTTCAGATTAACTACTGCAACATGTATTTCCATTGCACCTTTCAAGATGAGTTCAGCGAGCTTAATCATCGGAGTTGACATTTCTTCAATCTTGTACAGATCAATCCGTTTAGCTGAGCCATGAATGAGATCCACCACATCGTCAATCACCGATGCGAGTGACTGGATATCTTCCCGATCGAAAGGAGTGATGAAATTAGTCCCCAATTCGTTAAATATCATATGCGTGATATTATCACCGATATGTTCAAGCCTTTCAATTTCCTTGATCGCTACTTTTCTCTTTTCATTGGTGTTCGAGTTCCCCAGGGTGCAGAGTGTTTCTGCGGTTTGGACCATATTGGCCGTGGCCTGTTCAAAGAGGGGGAAGAACTTTTTATCCTTAGGAATAAGGAATTGAAGTATGCCGTCCAGTTTCATTTCCGTCTAAATTAATTTGAGTAAAATACAAGGGGTGTTCCTGAAAAGGAAACGTGCACAAAAGTATAATGAAGGGGGTTACTAAAGCCGTCCCAATGTTAACATAATGTTAAGATAACGGAGGCTCATTCTTTCACAAATTCCTATCTAACTGAATATCAGTCTATAATTTTACCATGGCGGAGTACCTTGGCTTCTATGTAGAAGATGATCTCTTCGGAAATGTTCTTGGTTTGATCCCCGATTCTTTCAAATTTTCTCACGATAGACATTAAATTGAGGAAATGCAATGGCATTGGGTCTTTTCTAAGCATGAGTTCAATGGTAGTTCTGGTTGCCTTCCTGTTGATGATATCGAGGGAATCATCTTTGAGGAATATTTTCCGGGCAGAAGCAGTGTCCTCGTTCTCCAATGCCAGCATTGCATCATCCATCATGGAGAGTGCAACATCAGCCATTTCATTGATGGCGAAAGCATTTATATATTCCTTGGGAAAAGGCTCATGAACATCCATAACATACCGCGCAATTCCTTCTGCATTATCTCCTATCCTTTCCAGGTTTGAATTGATTTTCAATGCGGCGAGCACGAACCGTAAATCAACCGCTACAGGGTTAAAAAGGGCCAGGATATTTTCACAATCTCTGTCAATCTTTAGCTCAAGCGCATTTACCCGTTTTTCAGTAACAAGAATTTCCTTCGCGAGATCTGTATCAAACTCGATCAACGCTGTCTTGCATTTATTCACCTGCAACCTTACCAGGCTATGCATGGCCAAAAGTTCATCCTTTAGAAATTTCAGTTCACTTTCAAGGTGTGACATGTTGCTTAATTAAATGTTCAAAATTATATCTTAATAACTCTCTTTTTGATCTGGAATAATGCTGTTTGCTGTTAACCGAACCTTCCGGTAATATAGTTTTGCGTTCTTACATTCTTGGGATTTGTAAAAATAACTTTTGTCTCGTCAGCTTCAATAAGCTCTCCCATATAGAAAAAGGCAGTCCGGTCACTTACACGTCCGGCTTGTTGCATATTGTGCGTCACGATTATAATGGTGTACTTATCTTTAAGCTCATAAATCAGTTCTTCAATTTTAGCGGTTGATAACGGATCCAGAGCAGAAGCTGGCTCATCCATCAGCAACACAGTGGGTTCAATGGCGAGTGCCCGTGCAATGCAAAGGCGCTGTTGCTGTCCTCCGGAAAGCTCAAAAGCCGACTTTTTCAGCTTGTCTTTCACTTCTCCCCAGAGGGCAGATTGTTGAAGAGACCGCTCCACTCTTTCAGCAATAAATTCCTTATCGTTAATGCCATTCACTCTCAATCCATACGCCACATTTTCAAAAATTGTTTTAGGAAAGGGATTAGGTTTTTGGAATACCATACCTACTTTCTTTCTCAGTTCATCCACATCCACACCCCGTTCATAAATATCTTTACCTTCAACTAGCACATCTCCTTCAATCTTAACGTTGCTGATCAGGTCATTCATCCGATTAAAGAGCCTCAGATATGTTGATTTACCACAGCCCGAAGGGCCGATGAGCGCAGTAACAGAATTCTCGACGATGGACATTGTGATGCCTTTGAGGGCATGAAAATCACCATAGTGAAGGTTTACATTTTGTGTTTCGATCTTATTCATGAGCTCAATTCATTTTCACTTTTTTACCAAAATATCTTCTCAATGCATTTGCAAGCAGATTGGCTATCAGGACCAGGATAATCAGCACCAGTGCAGTACCATAAGCCATTCCTCTGGAGGCCTCGATATTTGTTCCGCTGGTTGAAATCACATACAAGTGGTAAGGGAGTGCCATGACTTGATCGAAAATACTGTGTGGCAATTTTGGGAGGAAATAGGCTGCAACCGTAAATAAAATTGGAGCTGTCTCTCCGGAAACACGTCCGATAGACAATATGAGTCCTGTAATGACATTCGGAAATGCCATTGGCATGACCACTCTTTTGGTTGTCTGCCATTTGGATGCGCCCAGGGCAAGGCTTCCGATTCGGAAAGAATTATCAATTGCTTTCAATGCTTCTTCGGTAGTTCGGATAACCACAGGCAGGGCCAATAACCCAAGGGTAAGAGAACCGGCCAGAATAGAGTCGCCGAATTTCAATTTATTAACGAACAGAGACATTCCAAAAAGGCCGAACACAATGGAAGGAACTCCGGCAAGGTTATTCGTCATCATTTGAATAAACCGCTTGATATATCCGTCTTTGGCGTATTCATTTATATAGATTCCAGACATGACCCCAATTGGAAAGGCAAACAACATACTGCCAGTCACCAGATAAAGTGTTCCGATGATTGCAGGGAAAATCCCACCCTTGGTCATTCCATCCTCCGGCATTTTTGTTATAAAATCCCAGCTTAGGGCTTTGAAGCCGTGGAATACAATGAAAGACAGAATAACAATCAGAATGGCTACAATACCAAAACTCACTATGCCGAAGGACACGAATGCCAGGTTCTGGTTTCGGGTCTTCTTTTTCCTGACTTTTACGTGATCCGGATGTTTCATTCGTTCTTGCCTCCTTTCCGTCTGGATGAGATGAGTTCAACAGACAGGTTTATAAAGAATGTAATGATAAACAAAATGCATCCGAGTGCAAAGAGCGCTTTATAATGCATTCCGCCTTGTGCGGCTTCTCCTAATTCCGCTGCAATCGTTGCCGGAATCGTTCTCACAGGTTGGAGGAGTGTATGTGGTATGATGGCGGAATTTCCGGTACACATCAGCACAGCCATTGTTTCACCTATAGCTCTTCCGATTCCTAAAATTGCACCGGCGGTAATTCCAGAAGCGGAGTACGGAATTGAAACTTTGTAAATAGTCTGCCATTTGGAAGCTCCAAGCGCGAGGCTCGCTTCTTTCATGGCACGTGGTGTATTACGTAAAGCATCTTCTGAAACAGTAATGATGGTAGGCAGAGCCATGATCCCGAGAATAATACTGCCTGCCAAAGCGGTCTCACCCACATCGAGATGGAAAATATTTTTGATCATCGGTACGATCACAATCAAGCCGAAGAAGCCATAAACCACAGATGGAATACCTGCAAGAAGTTCAATAAGGGGTTTAAGAATGTTCCTAACACGAGAATCGGCTATTTCAGCAAGGTATATTGCTGTTGCCAGACCAAGAGGTAATGCAAAGAGAATAGCTGCCAGGCTCACCCATAGAGTCCCCAGAATTAGAGAGAGGACACCAAATTGAGCAACCGGCTGAGCAGTCGGGAACCATTCCTTTTCGGATACAAAAGACCAGGCAGTGATTTTTTTAAGATTGATTGTTTTCCCTTTAAAAGAAGAATCGGCATATTCTTTTGGGAAAAAAGCAATGATATTCGGAGTCTTCTGAACCAGCTTGCTGATACATTCACCCAGGTGTTCAAAATTCGAACCGATTTGCTCCTCAGTATAATAGGAGGTTATGTCATCCACCCGAAAGAGTTTGATACTGTCGGAATTCCCTCCAAGAGATTTCCAGGTTATAATTTTCCCATCGTAAACGTCTTTAAATTGAGCGGGAGAGAGTTCACTGACCGGATTCGAAGAATTAACTGCTACTACATAACCTTTCTCCATCGGGGTCTGATTGAAGAGCCCGGCTCCTTCTTTAAATAAAAACAAAATGATCAGCAGCACAATCACACTGGTGAATGTACCGCTGACCATTAACGCCGCTTCAATTACGCGTTCAAAAAATTTCGTTATGCTTCTTCTCATGAATAAAAATGCTGAATTACCCGAAGCAAAAGGACATGACCCTATTTATTTTACAGGCACATATCCAACGTCCTGAACAACTTTTTGACCTTCTGCAGAAAGAATAAAATCAACAAAAGACTTTACCTTGGATTCTGAAGCGGCTGCATAGATGTAATACAAAGGCCTGGCTACAGGGTAGGTTTTATCCTTTGCCGCTGCTATACTTGGTTTTACAAAAGTTTTGCCATCAAATGAAACCGCAAGGGCTTTTACCTTTTTGTCCATGTAGGCAAGGCCCACATATCCAATGGCACCGGCTGTTTGTTCAACGCTTTGTACGATTGCACCGGTAGCAGGCATGCTTAGCACAGTAGAAGCATAGTTCTTCTTGGCCATCACGTGCTCCTTCATGAACTCATAAGTACCTGAACTGGATTCCCTGGAATAAACAACAATTTTAAGATCCGCTCCTCCAACATCTTTCCAGTTTGTGATACTTCCAGTAAAGATTCCTTCAAGTTGCTCACGGGTAAGCTGATTTACTTTGTTGGAGGGGTGGACAATGATTGCAAGTGCATCCACACCTACTACTTTTTGAACAATGTTCTTGTCTTTCAGCTTCAATTTTTCTTCCATCTTAAGATCCCTCGATGACATACAGATATCTGTATTGCCATCAATCAGAGCAGTAATTCCTACCCCTGAACCTCCACCTACTACAGTAATAGATGCAGCTGGTGTTTTTTTCATAAATACTTCCGCCTCTTTCTGAGAAAGTGGCAGCACGGTATCACTTCCCTTCACGGTGATGTCGTTTCCTGGCTTCACGAATGCGAGAAGCAGTACTGCTGCTGGTACTAGTAATAGTGTTTTTTTCATTTGGGGTTTGTTTTAAATTAAAACTGCTTCCGGAGCAATTTCTTCTCCGGAAGCAATTTATGTGCCATTAATATTGAATACTGTTTCGTTTAATAGAATCCATTATTGTTAACTTTTTTGGATGGATTAAAGAGCCAATAGAAAGTAACACGGTAAACAATATCTTCATCCTTCACCATACGGGAACTGAATGGTTTCCCAACGAAGTCCGCGTAAGAAGAACTCATCATAGAATTGTAAGCGTTGTACCATACGTTTGGCATGATGTGAAAACGTTTGTCTGGTGTCCAGTCAAATCCGGCTGTCAGGAAAGTCTGTGTGTAGAAAGTTGTGGAAGTCAAGTTGCTTCCGGTAATTCCTGAATAAGCTTTGGAATACACATTACTGTTGCTCCATTTGGTATTAGGATTGTACATATCATAACGGGCAAAGAAATTCAGTTTGTTCTTCACAATCTTAACAGACCCGAAAACAGACATTCCAAATTGAACTCCAGAGGCTGTATCGTTCACAGATAAGGTGTTCTTCGTTTTGTCCTCCAATACCTTATAGACGTCCGAATTCTGGTTCGTCTGCTGGAAAAACTCAGCACCCAGGTGAATAGACTCATTCCTGAAAGAAAGGTACCCTTTGTAGGTAGTATTTGACGTTTTGTAAGGAGAGAGCTGCTGGGTGACGTAATCATAATATGCTCCTAATACGAGTTTCTGATTTAACATAGACACATAAAGGTTAGCTCTTACTTTTCTGAACTGTGCAGTTGCAGGAGTAGCGCTATTACCATTTCCAACTTGTAAGTAGTAACCTACATAACAAGGTTTTTTACCTTCTGCAGTTACATTCTTAGCTTCCCAGATTTTTCCCTGAAGGGAGGCACCCAGGTCGGTAGACCCATCGATATTATGCATATCCATAAGCGTTCTTTCAACTGCGCGGTATCCCCAGAGTGGCTCTGTTCCGTTTCCGGTTGCGAAAGAAGCGGTCTGGTACTGACCAATGATCAGATCACTATTCTTCCAGATATTAGACCACTTTACAAATGCATATTTCAGATAAACAGTATTCTGGTTATTCCCGAGCAAGGTCTGTTCGTTAGCCAATACTGCAGAAGCTGAAAAGTTACGTGCAAACTGATAGTCATAACCCAGATACATCCGACGGATTTGGAAAGCATTGGTTTGAACGTTTGCAGGAACCGGATTAGAAGCAGAAACAATGTTTCCGGAGTTCAAAGAGGCAGCTCCTTTATACTGAACATTTCCTCCCCCTCTTCCGAGAGAATCGTTCTGTGTTTTGTAGGCATAGTCACCAAAGACATAACCCCAAACACTTCCCGAAGGTTTAAATGTGCTGGTATCATCCGAGGCGGCTGTCTGAGCCTTTACTCCACCGGCTAAAATTAAAGCAGCGCCGGCAATCATAAGCTTAGTAGTAAGCATTCTTTTCATTTTGGTAAAGTTTTGATAGTTGGGTTGATACTTTGTTTTGTGCGGCGCAAAGGTGAAAGAACGGTGTTAAGGATGAGAGTCTTCAATATTAAGTTAACATTAAGAAGGCATTGGTTTATTCACAGGTCAGTCCCAATAACTGTTAATAAACTGCAGATTCCTAAAGATTTCGCATCTTTGCAGTATGCTTAGCAACATCAGTCGCTTTTTAAGGCATTCTTTCATACTTCTCCTGTTTATTCTATTATATAACGGGACCAAAGCTTCTTCGGCATCTGAATTCAGGCATTTATACTCCTATACACTTCCTTCTTTATCTGCACCATCCTCCCAGTCGGATAATTACCACCCCGGAGCTACAAAAGCCTTCAACACCGGCCAAAAAGTAAGCTATTCAGGTTCCAGATATAAACTGGAGCGCAAGATCCCGAAAAACCTCGAAGGATCTCCCGAACTTACCTGTTCTACGCTCGATTTTTCTTGTTTTTCAAGCAACGTGCGTCTGTTTTTTCTCCGCATACGCTCTACCCCTTGCCAGGTAGAATCTTCTGACCCGATCAGGGGTCCTCCATTCCTTAACTGATCCTTCCTTATTATTTAAGCAGATTACTCCGTTCCTTCTGTTGAAAGAATCTGAGGAAGCATGTTAAAGCATCTAATGGATTTGATACTTTCCCAAGGTCCTAATTATTAATAATTCCGTTCACATGAATTTTAAGAAATTCAACAGGAAAACCTGCATCCGAAAAATATTCGTAATGCTTGTTATTCCCTTCGCCTCAAACATGGAAAATGCCCAGGCTCAGATATCGGGCACGACTTTGTCATTATCAAAAGCCCTAGAAACAGCCGCAGCCAATTATGGGATCATAAAAGCAAAAGACCTGTATACAAAGGCCCAGGAAGAAAATGTGAAACAGGTAAAACGTCAATACCTGCCAGCTCTCTTATTGCATGGGCAAGTTGATTATGCAACCGCCAATTCAGTTGCCGGCAGTTATTTTTCATATGGTTTTTCCACTTCCGGATCCATTGATGCGGCAAACAACTTCACGCCTGTTTATGGAGCAGCCGGAATGGGGGCCATTCAATGGGTACCTTTCAGCTTTGGTCAATATGCAGCCAGGGTAAAGGAATCTGACATCCAGCTTCAGTTGGTTGGCGCTGACGCAGAGCAGGAAAAGTTTTACAATTCCATCTATGTCACGCAGGCATACCTGGACGCCCTGATAGCCACCAAGCTAAGACAGCTTCAGCTCAACAATCTGAACCGAATGTTGATCTTCCAGAATGTAGTGGCGATTAATGCGAAAAACGGGCTCCGCCCTGGAGTGGATACCTCTTTTGCCAACTCAGAAGTAGCCAGGGCCAGGCTGAGTGTATTGGATGCGGAGAAAAATGAGGCAGAACAACGCAACAAGCTGGCAGGATTGATGGGGGTTGCCAGCAGCGATTTCCAACTCGACACCACTACCTTTTTGCTCTCCACTCCGGCAACCACTCTTGCACCGGTAACAGATGTAAGTGCCAATCCCCTTCTGAAAGTGTATGCAGCCAGACAAGGTTTAAGTGAGATCAAGGAAAAGGAAATATCCAGAAACTATTTTCCGAAAATTACGGTGCTTGGAGTGACCGAAGGCAGGGGTTCCGGAATTATGCCTAACGGAACTTATGACGAAAGCTTCGGAGGAGGGACGGCACTCAGGCGTTTAAATTATGCTGTTGGACTTGCCTGCACTTTCAATATCCTGGATTATCCGAGAATGAGGGCTGAACTTGGAACACAAAAATTCAGAACGGATGCCGCAAGGACTGAGCTCGAAGCTCAAACCCTGGACCTGAAGAATGACCTGACGCTTGCAAATGAAAAACTCCGGATAGCACTGGAGGAGATGAAGCAAGTTCCTGTTCAGTACCAATCCGCTCTTGATTTCTATAACCAAAAGCTGACTATGTATAAGAGTGGTCTGACAAACATCATTGATGTGAGCCAGTCGCTTTACAACCTCAATCGCGCCGAAGCAGACAATGCCATTTCCCGTGATGCGGTATGGAAAGCGCTGCTCCTGAAATCTTCTGTGAGCGGGGACTTCAATTCCTTTATGAACAGTATTAAAACGAAATAATAAATGAAACTCTTAATAACCGCTTTACGAAGACCCATCACAGTGATTGTACTGGTGCTCGGTCTGGTCTTTTTTGCTGTTATGGCCGTGACAAAGATTCCGATAGACATTTTTCCAAGTCTGGATCTGCCTGTAATCTATGTCGCACAGCCCTATGGAGGCATGTCTCCCCAGCAGATGGAAGGTTTTATTGCCACCCGTTATCAGGACCAGTTCTTATATGTTTCAGGAATCAAAAACATTGAGGTCAAAAACATTCAGGGGCTTGCCCTGCTGCGCCTCTCTTTTTATCCCGGAACGGATATGGCCCAGGCCGCAGCAGAGGTCTCTACACAGGTAAGCCGTGCAAGGGCTCAGATGCCTTCCACTACCCTTCCTCCTATTGTGGTTCGTTTCGACGCATCCTCTCTTCCGGTAGGTCAGCTTGTATTCAAGAGCCCAGGACGGAGTCTGAATGAGATGCAGGATCTGGCCTCCACCAAAATACGGCCAATGTTTGCTTCCATTCCGGGAGTCTCCTCCCCTCCTCCCTTCGGTGGAAATGCACGGACCATAGTCATCAAGGCCGACCCCGATCTTATGCGTAGTCATAATGTTACACCCGATGAACTGGTCAAAGCCCTTGCAGAAAACAATTCCATCGCCCCTGCAGGGAATGTGAGAATAGGCGACCTGATGTATATCACCCCTTCCAACTCCGTACTGGAGAAGGTAAGTGAGTTTGCGGACATACCGGTACTGAAGGGTGACGGACCTACCGTTTTTTTCCGGGATGTAGCAACAGTAGAAGACGGAGCCGATGTCACTTCCGGATATGCGCTCGTCAATGGAAAGAGGGCCGTATACATTCCTGTTACGAAAAGGGCTGAAGCTTCCACCTGGGATGTGGTAAAAGGGGTGAAGGCCGCCCTGCCCAAAATGCAAAGCTTGCTGCCTGAAGATGTTCAGATATCTTATGAATTTGACCAGTCTGTTTATGTAATCAATGCTGTCAAAAGTCTGATCTCCGAAGGTACCATCGGTGCTATTCTTACCGGTTTGATGGTACTCCTCTTTCTTGGTGACAGGCGAAGCGCATTGATTGTGATCATCACTATTCCCATCTCCATCCTGATCGGCCTGCTCCTTCTGTCTGCGGCAGGACAAACCATCAACATCATGACTTTAAGTGGACTGGCACTCGCCATCGGAATCCTGGTGGATATGGCCACGGTGACTATTGAAAACATTCACCAGCATCTGGAAATGGGCAAACGTAAGTCACAAGCCATTCTGGATGCCTGTAAGGAAATTGCATTCCCAGAACTGCTCATCTTATTTTGTATCCTCGCCGTTTTCGCTCCTTCTTTTATGATGAGCGGAATTCCAAAATCCATGTTTCTGCCTCTCTCCCTTTCTGTGGGTTTTTCCATGATCACCGCATTTGTGGTTGCTCAGACTCTGGTACCCATTCTGGCTAACTGGTTTCTGAAAGATACTCACGATCCCGCTAAACAATCCTATCATCACCCCACCCTGGCGCTTGACCCAGAAGAGGAACGTCAACTGCTGCGTGATGAGGAAAATGAAATCCGGCATCCTGAAAAGCTCCCTCGATTTGAACGCTTCAAGCTATTGTATCTATCTCGTTTGGATAAACTCATGCAAGCGCGAAAAAAAGTGGTTGCTATTTATCTGGTGGTTTCTTTCGGCCTGATCGGAGTTTGTTTTGTAATCATCGGAAAGGACATTCTTCCCCGTGTGAACTCGCATCAATTTCAGCTGAGATTAAGAGCCCCTGACGGAACCCGTATTGAGCGTACGGAACAAATGCTCATCCGGGTTTTAGACATCCTGAATGAACAGGTTGGTGGAAAAGAAAATGTAGAGGTCAGCTCGGCATATGTTGGATTGCAGCCTTCCTCCTATGCCACC
Source organism: Bacteroidota bacterium (assembly GCA_003153435.1). Lineage (GTDB taxonomy): Bacteria > Bacteroidota > Bacteroidia > Palsa-965 > Palsa-965 > Palsa-965. The sequence goes on along the minus strand of PLYR01000075.1, from coordinate 17,455 downwards.
AGCAATATTCTGGTGTTTAACAGCGGGCCTCATGAAGCAGTTCTTCAGGTAAACCTGAGAGAAGATGTAAGCGTTAACATGGACGCACTGAAAGAACAACTGAGGGCAAAAATTGGAATAGCGATGCCGGATCTCAGATTATCTTTCGAACCGATAGACCTGACCGACAAAATCATGAGTCAGGGATCTCCAACTCCTATCGAAGTAGTGGTTGCCGGGAAAGACCTGAAACAGGGAAGAGCATTTGCTGAAAAGGTGCTGGCCCAAATGAAAAAAATCGATTACCTCCGTGATGTTCAGATAGCACAACCCATCCGTTATCCGGTAATCAACATCAAAATTGACCGGGAGCGGGCCGCACAGCTTGGACTCAATGCCACTGAAATTTCCAGATCTCTGACTGCTGCAACTTCTTCAAGCCGTTTCACGGAGAAGAATTTCTGGCTGGATCCTTCCAACGGATATGCTTATCAGGTACAAGTACAGGTACCTGAATACCAGATGAAGGATATGAACGACCTGCTCGAAATCCCTTTGATGAAAGGGAAACCAAGACCCATGCTGGGAGATGTAGCTACACTGAAAGTGGATACCGTTATCGGAGAATATGACCGAAACGGTCCAAGACGGGTGTTGACGGTGACCGCTAATATTCAGGGAAAGGACCTGGCCTCTGCCGCCAAAGATGTTCAAAAAGCCATTGATGCTGCCGGAACACCGCCAAGGGGTTTGAATGTGGAAATCAAAGGACTGGTAAACCTGTTGATTGAAACTCTGAGCAGCCTTCAATCCGGTTTGCTTTTAGCGATTATTGTCATCTTTTTGCTCCTCACTGCAAATTTCCAATCTTTCAAAGTTTCCTTCATTGTACTCTCTACAATTCCAGCTGTCCTGGCAGGAGCCCTGATTGCATTGCTTCTGACAGGGTCCACCTTAAATCTGCAATCCTACATGGGCATCATTATGTCTGTGGGAGTGTCGGTGGCAAATGCCATCCTGCTGGTCACCAATGCAGAGAATCTGAGAAAGAAAGACGGCAATGCAAGCCTGGCGGCGCGGAATAGCGCCTCTTCCCGGATACGGCCTATTCTGATGACCAGTCTTGCTATGATTGCCGGAATGGTTCCAATGGCGGCAGGAATGGGAGAAGCCGGAGAACAAACTGCCCCTCTGGGCCGTGCGGTCATAGGAGGTTTGTTTGCATCCACATTTGCAGCCTTGCTGGTTTTGCCAGTTATTTTTGCGGCTATGCGGGCAAAAGACACCATTCAGTCAGCTTCGCTTGATCCGGAAGATCCGGAGAGCCCCCTCTTTGAACAGGTCAATTCGTAAATACTCATTTTGAAAAATACTCGTATGAAAAATAAGATCATCTATTCAATCAGTCTTGCTCTTTGCCTGGCAGTGTTTTCATCCTGCGGAGGTCCAAAGGAAACCCCTAAACAAGAAAGCACCAAACCGGTGCGAAAAACCATTTTAATTGGAAGAGATGAACTCAACCAGGGCATTCGTTTACCGGGCGAGTTGAAAGCATTTCAGGAGGTGGATATTTATGCGAAAGTAAACAGCTATGTCAGGGAAGTCCTGGTTGACCGGGGAAGTAAAGTTAAACGAGACCAGGAGCTTATTCTGCTCGATGCCCCGGAACTGGATGCTCAATATAACGAAGCCAAGGGGAAACTCAGAAGTAAGGAAGCGTTGCTTGGGTCCAGTACCTCTTACTACCAAAGGCTTCTTATCACCAGCCATACTCCCGGAACCGTATCGGCTAATGATCTCGAACAGGCACAATCGAAAATGCTTTCCGACAGTTCAGAAGTGAGTGCTGCACGTTCGGCATTTCAGGCGGTGAGTGACCTCAAAGCTTACCTGATCGTCAGGGCACCTTTTGATGGTATTATCAGTGAACGGAATGTTCATCCCGGAGCGACTGCCGGTCCATCCGGAAAAGGATCGGACTTACCGATGCTACGCCTAGATCAGGAAGGGATGTTGAGACTCGTGGTAGCCGTGCCTGAAATTCATACCGGGAGCCTTTCGGCTGATCAACTGGTGAAATTTCAAGTGAAAGCCTTTCCGAATGATAGCTTTCAGGCTAGGATAAAACGAGTTTCCGGGAGACTGGATCTTAGAACCCGCTCAGAGATGGTGGAGATGGATGTGGAAAATAAAGACGGACGTCTTCTTCCCGGAATGTATGCAGAAGTGGAACTGGGAATGAAACGGAACGCCACCGCGTTTGTAGTACCTTCCACTGCCGTATTTACAAATACAGAAGGAGTATTCCTTATTAGAGTTATGAAAGGAATTGCAGAATGGGTGCCGGTTACCAAAGGCAATCAGAGTTCAGGCAAGGTAGAAGTATTCGGATCGTTGAACGACAAAGATGAAATACTCGAACAAGCATCTGACCAGATCAGAAATGGAGATAAGCTTTAGTAAGGTCTCAAACAATTTTATTAATTCAATGTTAAATCCGATTTAACACATGGGCCACATTTGCCGCGTTATTTTGCAGCAAAATTAGAACCCATGTCAAGCGATAAAATAAAAGTCTTCGTCATCGATAGCGATATCATGATACATGAGTTCATCAGCCGAAGCCTTTCTCTCCTTCAAGCCGAACTCCATTTTTTTACATCTCCCAGAGCGGGACTGGAAGGCGCTAAGCTCCATACTCCTAACCTGATAATCATGGACATTCTGAACCCAGAAATGGATGGTGTTGAAGTTTGCTCGGAGTTCAGAAGTATAACCCGGCTCAAAGATACGCTCATTGCTTTTTTTACGACCCGGAATGAAGACTATTCACAGATTGCCGGATTCAATGCCGGAGCGGATGACTATATACTTAAACCCTGCCGGCCTCAGATTTTTCTCTCCCGAATTAAAGCCCTCCTTCGCAGATTCCATGTGAGGACACCGGTCCGTACTTCCATTCATGGTATTGTAATCGACCGCGAACGCTACCTGATTAAAAAAGGAAGCCAGGAAATTCTCCTTCCCCGCAAAGAATTTGAATTGATGTCCTTATTGTTTTATTCTCCCAGAAAGGTCTTTACCCGGAAAGAAATCTATAATGAAGTATGGGGAGGCGATATGGAGGTGAGCAACCGAACTATTGATGTGCATATCCGTAAACTAAGGGAGAAGATAGGAGAGAATCATATCAAGACCGTTAAAGGAATTGGATACCGGTTCGAAAATTGAATCCAGCCATTATTTAGTCTTCCCTTTGCAAGGAAATATCCTTAAATTTGCTATAATCCTAGGAAAGGAACTGGTTTTCAACTCCTGATGTTTGCCAGCATACATTACGAAATGATTAAGAAGATGTGAAATCATTAATATTAACTTAACTTCCTATTAATTGCCTTCGCACGGCTAGCGGGTACATTTGCACAAAAAGTCAGGATATGGAAAATACAGATTTGAAAATCCTATTGGTCGATGACGAGCCGGATATTATTGAATTTTTGAGCTATAACCTCAAAAAAGAGGGTTATCAAGTTTTCACCGCACTCAATGGAAAAGATGCGATTGTCCTTGCCAAAAAGGAACAGCCTCAGCTTATTCTGCTTGACGTGATGATGCCAGAACTCGACGGTATAGAGGTTTGTCGTGAACTTCGTCAGTCGAAAGGGATGGAAAATACCGTGATTGCCTTTCTTACCGCCCGAAGTGAAGACTATTCCCATATTGCCGGTTTTGAAGCCGGAGCTGATGATTATATCAATAAACCCATTAAACCCCGCGTCCTCATCAGCAGAATTAAAGCCCTTCTTCGCAGGACCCCTGCAGGTAATCTACCGGATGATAAAATGGAGCTTGGAGGACTTCGCATTGATCGTGAAAGTTATCTGGTCATCCACAATGGAAATGAACTAAGCCTCCCACGCAAAGAATTTGAATTGCTTTCTCTCCTGGCTTCCCGTCCGGGCAAAGTATTCGGAAGAGATGAGATTTTGGATAAGGTTTGGGGAGGAGATGTAGTTGTTGGGGATCGTACCATTGATGTGCATATCCGCAAGCTCAGAGAAAAAATCGGTGATGATTTTATCCGCACCGTTAAAGGTGTTGGATACAAATTCGAATTCTAATTCATGACCAGACCCCGAATTGTTGCGCTCATTATTTCCCTGTTTGTAACAACGATTCTGGCTCTTATCTTTTCCTTTCAGCAGAACATCCAGATCGGAATTATCCATGATTTTTTCAGGGTCTTTCTTCCCGTCTTCCTGCTTACTTTCTTATTTTCCTTATTCTTTATTGAATGGATCATATTCAGACGCATCTATTCCGTTTTGCAAAAACTTCGAACGCTTAAAGATCCCCTGACTAAAAAAAAGAAAAACGAAAAATCTTCCGATCTTCTCGAAACCCTGAACAATGAAGTACAGGAGTGGGCAGTAGAAAGGAAAGAAGAGATCGATCATCTCAACAGGCTCGAGCTTTACCGAAAAGAATATCTCGGGAATGTATCTCACGAACTTAAAACTCCAATCTTTAGTATACAGGGTTATATCCTCACACTTCTTGAAGGAGGAATTGATGATCCGGGAATTAATAGAGATTACCTGCAGAGGGCGGAGCGGAGTGTTGACCGGATGATTGCCATTGTGGAAGATTTACAAGCCATTACTTCACTTGAGACCGGAGAACTGGAGCTGGATATCGAACGCTTTGAACTGGTTGCCTTGGCTCAGGATGTAATTGATGCCGAAGAAATCAGGGCCACCGCCAATAAAATTCATTTTTCAATGGTCAATGATACCGGGCAACCTGTTTATGTGATGGGCGACCGCTTCCGGATCCGCCAGGTATTGGTTAATCTCATCGTTAACTCTGTTCGTTATGGAAAAGAGAATGGAGAAACCAAACTCAAGATTCACGATGTAGGCGATAAAATTATTGTGGAAGTCGTGGATAATGGAATAGGAATCTCGAAAGTTCATCTTCCCCGGGTATTTGAACGATTCTACAGGGTGGATAAAAGCCGATCCAGAGCACAAGGAGGCACCGGTTTAGGACTAGCCATTGTGAAACACATCATCGAGGCTCATAAGCAAACGATAGAGGTCATGAGTACCGAAGGGGTAGGTTCTACCTTTTCTTTTACTCTTAAAAAATCCTGATCTTACTTTCTCATCCAGAAAGCGATCCTTTCCTTTAATACCTGATCCGAATAACTTGTTTTTTCAAATCCCCTGATGGAAGCAGCTTGTCTTATGGCTTCATCAATATTCATCTCCGATTGCTTCTGCAAAACACAATGACCCTTTTCCGCATGATATTGTCCCAGATATTCTTGTTCCGTCTGACCTGGAGTGGGAATAAAAATGCAACGCTTTCCCAATACCGCTGCATCCATCAAGCTTGAATACCCGGAACGCCCGATGAGCAATTCAGAATTTGAAAGGATCCTGCCAAGTGCATCGGAGCCCATATGCGACTGAATCACCAACGACCCTTCCTTTTTTGTTTCCTCTTTGCCCGGGATGCCCCTCAGCAGCAGCATTTTTTCATGTCTGCCTTGCAGCTGACGGAGAATGCTTGCTTCAAAAGAGGTTCGTTGAGGCTCTGGTCCAGAGAGGAGAAAAACTAGATCATATCCCTCTGCGGGCTCAGGCAACATGTTGGAAAACCTTGATAGGGGGCCTATAAAATGAGTATTGTTTGTAGATGCGGAAAGGTGAGATAAATTTCCCGAGAGATTTCCGTTACCTGTGACATCGGGAATCCAACACTCCGAAAAACGATTCATATAATCCCTCGTTATCCGTTGCAAAGCTTTTTGCCCGATAGGCGTTTGTATAAAAACCTGATGGGTGATAAAAACAGAAGGAACTGTTTCGCTGTATAACCCATAACGATTGTCGGAGATGATGAGATCAATTTGCTTTTCCCGGACGATCCTCTGCACCACTTTATGCTCGTTACGGATCCCTTTTAAAATTCGTGGAATCGACAAGAGCATATTTAAAATCATCCCACGCTCCAGAGGGTAACTGATTTCATAGCCCGGGATGTCTACTTTTTCCAGCTCCGGAAATTCAAGGCTTAGCAGTTCGAGGGATCGCCCACTTCCTCCAAGCACCACGGTTGCTCCTGCATCTTTGAGCAAGCGGATGATTGGAATGCAGCGGGTTGCATGGCCTAGGCCCCAATCCAGCGGTGATAAGAGTATTCGTTTCAGAGGATGCGTTTTGACGAATTTACGAAGAATCCACTCGCCTGACCTTGTGCGACATAATTTGTAAATTTGCGTTCTTCAATATTCCCATGGCCAAGAAAAAGCTGGAGCGGTTCGTCGAGATAAAACGCTTTCCTCATGTCTTTGAATTCAATTTTCACGCGATCCCGGAAGGATTTGAGTTGCGTGGGAAGTGGAATGAAAATCATTTTGGTAATAACCATCCGATTGTGCTCGAACTCGGCTGTGGCAAAGGGGAGTATACCGTTGGTCTTGCAGGCCGGTCGCCTGATAAAAATTTTATCGGGGTGGATCTGAAAGGAAACCGCCTCTGGGTTGGGGCCAAAAGCTCCTTAGATTCAGGAATGAAAAACGTTGCATTCCTCCGTACACGTGTAGACTTTATCGATCATTGCTTCTCCCCAGGCGAAGTCAGCGAAATATGGATCACCTTTCCTGACCCTCAGCTTCAAAAGACCAGAGAACGCAAACGCTTAACCGGCATGCGTTTTCTGGATCGATACAGAAAATTTCTCAAGCCTGGTGGCATTATCCACCTAAAAACAGATTCCAAACCGTTTTATGAATATACTAAGGAGGTCATTGCAGAAAATGGTTATAAACTATTAGACCACACCGATGATCTATACGCTGATCCGGCGTCCCGGCCTTCTGAACTGACGGAGATCAAGACTTATTATGAAGGATTGTTTGCTGCCAAAGGATTCAGCATCTGTTATATTAAATTCAGTTTTTAGTCTAGACTTCAAATGGAAAAGCACAAAGATTTTTTCAAAGACGTGTTCGATGTCGTCCGGTTAATTCCAAAAGGAAGAGTTACCTCCTATGGAGCCATCGCCAGATATCTTGGAACAGGCCGCTCCTCCCGTATGGTAGGCTGGGCGATGAACACCTCCCATAGTCAGAAAAAACCGGTGCCTGCACATCGGGTCGTAAACAGGGATGGATTGTTGACCGGAAAAATGCACTTTACTCCTCCTTCTCTGATGCAAAAATTACTTGAAAAAGAAGGACTGAAAATTAAAAAGGATCAGATTCTCGATTTTAAAAAACACTACTGGGATCCGGGTGTGGAGCTCCGTCTTTAAGCCGTTTTTTTCACCTATCTTTGTTTCTCAAAACATAGTGCTATGAGTATTACCAAAGAACAAGTGCTGGATGCGTTACGAAATGTCGATGATCCGGATTTACATAAAGACATTGTGACCCTGGGAATGGTAAAGGATGTCTTTACCGAAGGGAAGAATGTTTCTTTCACGGTTGTTCTAACCACCCCGGCTTGTCCGATGAAGGACATGATTCATAAGGCCTGCGTCAATGCGATTCTTTATTATATAGATAAAGAAGCGATCGTCAAGGTGAATATGACAGCCAACGTGACCACTCAACGAAAGGCTGATACAAGCACTCTCTCACAGGTAAAGAACATCGTTGCCGTGGCATCCGGTAAAGGCGGAGTTGGCAAATCAACGGTTGCAGCAAACCTTGCAGTGGCATTAGCCAAACAGGGAGCCAAAGTAGGCTTAATCGATGC
>PLYR01000075.1:0-9667 GCA_003153435.1 Bacteroidota bacterium | reverse complement strand
CCAGGTACCGGAGATATTCATCTTTCCCTGGTCTCTGCAGTAAAACTAACCGGCGCCATCATTGTGAGCACCCCACAACAGATTGCCCTCGCTGATGCGGAGAAAGGGGTCGGGATGTTCCGCCTCCCCTCTATCAATGTTCCTGTATTGGGGATGGTTGAAAACATGGCCTGGTTTACACCGAAGGAATTGCCTGAAAATAAATATTACATTTTCGGGAAAGACGGTGCTAAAAAGCTTGCTGCAAAACTCGACATACCCATGCTCGGAGAAATTCCGCTCGTGCAAAGCATTTGTGAAGCCGGAGATGCAGGTCGCCCTGCAGCATTGCAAGATGACACCCCTCAAGCCCTTGCTTTTGCAGAGATGGCAAAGTCTGTTGCACAACAAATTGCGATACGAAATGCGGAAGCTGCTGCTCCGGTATCGGTTTAAAATATTTAGCTCTGGCCCCCCTTTTAGGAGGTAAGAAATTAAAAAGGAGTCCAGTCCTGACTCCTTTTTAATTCAATGTTATTCTATGGGCTACTTCTTTTTTCAACTTTAATTGCACTCTAGGACATTTTTCCAATAATGGATTCAGAAACCACCAAAATTTCACTGAATTATAACCTTATCAGTAGCAACATTCAACCCATTCTGTACCCGTAAAAGATACATTCCCTTCGGAAAGGCAGTCAAATCAATGTCTCTTGTCAATGATTCGCTATTATTTGATGTTTCATTAGATCGATACAATTCTCTACCAACCAAATCAACTACAGAAATCTCTACCTGTACACCACTTAAATTTTTCAGCATGAGTTGGAAGGATCCATTATTGGGATTTGGAAAAAGAGTCGATTCAAAAGATGAAAAACCAGGATGTTCCTGAACGGAAACACTAAAACCGCAAGTGTCGGTATAAGCTCCGCCAATCCATTTCGCAATCCTGCTATCAAGAGTATCCCCGTCGATCGATTTAAACGCTCCTCCAATTATTAACTGTCCATTATAGTTAGCAAGACAAGATGTGGACGTTGTAAAAACACTCCCAAATCCGCACCATTTTGTCCCGTCCCATTTGGAAAAAAATCTGGCCGGAACTCCACTCATATTAGTAAAGGTGCCTACAGCATAAAGGGAGCTATTGAACACAAGCATATTTACTATTTGAGCACCGCCACAACAGGAAATTCCTCCTCCTACATCGTACCATGCACTACCATCCCATCTGGCGATTCCATTACCCGGATTTCCATCAGCTTTACTAAAAACCCCGCCTACATACAATTCGTTATTGTATATTTCAAAGCAATTTCCCCAATCTGTACCCCCTAAAAAACCACCTCCAACTGATTGCCATTTGACCCCATCCCATTTTGCTATCTGATGAATTGATTCATTATAATTAGCGAAATTTCCAGTTGCATATAAATTGCCCTGAAAGGTGATAATATCCGCAATGCAACTTAATTGCCAATGGGTTGTATCAACTGCAGCCCAATTCGTACCATCCCATTTGGCGATATAACTGGCAGGAATGCCAGCTATGCTATCAAAGCCTCCATATACATACAAGAAATTACCAATGGTTTTTATTCCAACTACATTTTTGACTTTGGTGATTGTGTCCCAGTTAACCCCGTTCCATCGCGCGAGGTAATTCTCTGAATTCATTTCAAATTCACCTACCGAATATATTTGGTTATTGAACTTTGAAAAGGTAAGAATAGGAGACCCGGTATTTGCTCCACCTCCAAGCGAATCCCAGGTGGTGCCATTCCAAACAGCGACTGCCAGCGATTTATTTCCTCCTGCTTTTGTGAATAATCCTCCGACATATAACAAATTACTAGTTGAGTCAGAATATAATGATCGAATGGCATTATTTACACCGACACCGAGCGGAGCCCAATGTTGTGCAAAAACATTTACTCCGCCACAAATTATGGCAATTAATAGAGTAGTTCTTCTTAATAGATTATTGCTTAACAAATTTTTCGTGTAATTTCAGATTATCCAATTCAACTTCGACAAGATACATGCCTCGTGCCCAAGAGCTTGTATTGATCTTAATCTGCTGTTCAACATGCTCTTTGATTTCATTACTGTAAACGAGTTGTCCTATATCATTAAATATACGGATTTTCTGGGACCCATAAAAACCAGAGCTGTTATAGATTAAAGTAAGTTCATCTGTGGCAGGATTCGGAAAAACTTTAAGCGAACCAGATGAGAATACATTCTCTTTGATTCCAGTTGCCAAAGTCATGTCAAAACTTGCCATGAAGGCATCCGGTAAGTTTGCTCTGTTGGTAAACGCCTCATCGAAACAATATGCTGGGGAATTGCAATAGTATGGATAGTCTACATCCGTACTATAAGCAACACCGCCTGCAAATAAAGTATTTCCTCCCAGATTTGTGCTAACAAGGGCTTTAACCCCTTCATTTGTTCCATAGGTGGTCGGTGCATTGGACCCTCCCCATAAGGTTACCCATTCAATTGTGTTTTGTGGATTTGCAAGCATTAAAAATCCGTTGAAGTTCGAAGGATTAGCTCCAGACGGGTTGTTTGCTTGACTATAGAAATAGGAATTGGTTGAAATAATGGGAAGTCCCCCGTCTTTATTATACCCGCCAACATAGATGTTTCCATTTACATCCATACCCAAGCAAGAAGGACTTTCGAGTTTGGGACCACCATAAATTGTGCCCCAAATCATGTTTTCAGCAAACACGTCAAATCGAGCAATATATATATCGCCGTTACCCGCATTTGTCGTATTAACAGTTCCATAAGTTCCTCCTTTCTTTATTGGCAAGGTCCCGTTGGTTGTTGAATTCCCTGATTCCGTTGGGTCGCCAGAAGACACTGCATATCCTGTAATGTAAAGGTTCTTTTGGTTTACCAAAATATCATCAATCTGGTCACCACCGCTGCCTCCTAAATAGGTCGACCAGGTAAGAATACCTGAGCTATTCATTTTAGCGATAAATCCGGAACTCGACCCTCCGTTCAATGCACTTTGATAGAAGGCTCCAGGGGCTCCAGCACATAATGGAAAATCCCCGTTGGACGGAGGCGCACACGTAGCTCCGGAGGTATTTCCACTAGTAGTGACTCCACCAATTACCAATTCTCCGTTAAGATCAATATCCATACCGTAGATTTCTTCACCCCCAATCCCCCCGAAAGGGGTGCTCCATAATCTAGCAAAAGTATTAGAGAATTTCACAATAAAACCATCCTCAGAACCTTTTACTGAAGCCTGGTTATATGCTCCTGCTATACCGTTTGAGAATATTGGGAAGTTTTAACTAAATGTTCCACCACATAGGTAGATGTTATCAGAAGCATCAATCTTGATTTTACGGGGACGTTCGTTTTGTAACCCACCGTAGAAAGTTGAGTAAACTAAAGTTGACATTGTAGGATCAAGCACCGCCATAAAAAGAGAGGTGGTTGAAGGACTTGACCCAGGGAAAGTTTGAGAACCGCTATAAGAACCGGGAGGAAGAGTACCAAGTACGGGAAGATCTGTGCTAGACGTTACTCCATATATGCAAATATTTCCGGCACTTGTTAAGGCGATACTTTTCCCATAATCACCATAACTTCCTCCAAAATAAGTAGCTATAAGCTTTTCTCCATCGTTTTTAAATTTGATAACAAAAGCATCGGCAGGAGCCCCCAAACCTTGAGAAAAAACACCCGGTGTAAATGGAAAATCAGAGCTTGATGTTTCGCCTACCGCATAAACATTTCCAGCTGCATCGGATGTTAATCCAAAGGTTCCTTCTCCTGGAGTACCTCCTTGAATATAGGTGGACCATTTGATATTTCCTGGGACAATAGCTGGACTTGGTGGAGGAGGGCCTTCACTGACTTCAATTACCAAAGGTAAAGACGTATTATATGTGCCGCTATTAAAAGCATATTGATCAGGCCCAACATTCTGCCAGGAGGGAGTCCATGCCACAGGTAGCGTGGTTAATCCGAAATTAACCTGATAAGCTTGTGGAACGCCAAGTGTAATATTACCAAATAGGCTTGTAATCTTTAATTTGTTACCAACGATACCTGTTGAGGTAGCACCAGTATATTTGAGCATAATAACTTTGGGGTCTCCACCAGGCTTAACAACAAAATAATATTTTAGACCTTTGCCATTACTGCTATAGTGCAAATCAATATTTGGATAAATATTAGGAACCATAAGGTCTCCAAAGCCCCTAACTCCTTTAATACCATTTGGGCATTGCGGTTTAAAATAATTTGTGTTGTTTGATTCTTGAGTGTTGGCATATATCTCCGCATAAGGGTTACTTCTTAAAAGACTCATGTCGATTCGTTGAACTGTATCAGGAGTTGAAAGAATGGTATCAATATGTCCAAATGCGTATGACATTAAGGTATTTTGAAAATATAACGAGGGGTTTGCGAAATTATTACTGTACTTTACCTTAGGAACTAAATTATGGTTGATATCCACCACTTGCCCAAGATTTTCATAAAACTGATAAGCCGGACTCACAGGTTCATTATTAATGTCAATCGGAGCATATATTGGTGTTTGATCATACTTAATGGTGGTGATATCATAATGATTCCCGTTGAAACTTTGTCCGGTAACGTAAATCCTGCCTTGATTATCAACAGAAAGATCAGATGCTAAAGCATTTCCATTGAATGGGCTGGTAAAGACATCGTGCCACTGTTCGTTTCCTCCTGGTGAATATCGAATCAACGCCCAGTCATAGTTAGAGCCATTGAATAGCTGACCACAGATATAAACATCATTCGTGAAGTCAATTGCAATGCTTCTATTTATCTTCAGATCAATTCTCGGCCCAGCCTTGAAGATGGCAACCCATTGTTGAACACCTGAATTATTATACTCTAGTGTATGATATTCCAACTTATTGGCAGGAGCCAGACATGATCCAGTTACGACAACATTGTTATTATTATCCAGAGCAATCGCATTAGCAACGTCAGATAACCCGTATCCATCATGCGTTTCGGCCCAAGTTTGGGCCCCAGCTGCTGAATATTTCAATACAATGTAATCTGTGTTTGAGCCGGCAATTTGTGTGCTACCGCAAACGTAAACATGTCCGGAAGCATCTACGGCAATTCCCATTCCAATATCTGACCCACTAGATGATCCATCATAAGATGCAGACCATGTTTGAGATCCTGAATTTGCGTTAATTTTTTGCGTAACAATGTTCTGGCCTCCGCTCAAAGAGGTACTAGTGCCTGTTACATAAACATAATTCCCATTGAGTACAATTGCATTTGCTCTATCGGTGGAAAGTGAAGCATTTCCATTATAAGTATTTACTCATTGTTGAACCCCTAAAGAGTTATATTTCACAGTTCCATAGTCAGCTCCTGTCCCTGTCCCTGTGGTTAGCCCTGTGACAAAAACATTACCAGTTCCATCGACCGCAATCCCAGAAGGAATATCAGTGCCGTTTCCTGTTCCATTAAAGGAAGCAAGCCACTTCTGATTGCCATTTCCGTCATACTTAATTGTCACGTAATTTAATCCAGCAGTGGCTGTTTGGCTGCTACCAGTAACATAAACATTTCCGCTATTGTCAACCTCCAAAGCAGTGACTTGATCACTTCCATTAGATGTTCCGTTGTAAGAGCGAACCCATAACTGATTTCCATTGTTATCGTACTTTATAACAGTATAATTATAGCTCTGACCAGCTACAATGGAATAACCCGCTACGATTACATTTCCATTTCCATCAACGGCTGTAGGGAAATTGTAAAGCGAATCTGTACTACTATAGGTCTTCACCCAATCCTTATTCGGAACTGTTTGTCCGAAGCCTACAATGGAACCCCCAATAATAAGGAGCATTAAGAAGGAAAGTTGTTTCATGGATCGCGGTTTAGTTGTTAAAGGAATGAATGGGTTGAAAGTCTCCAAAGGAAAACCTTTTATGCAAACAAAATGATATAGAATTGTTACTTTATTTTACCAAAATTACGCTCTTCATGAAACTTTTGGTGAAAGGCTGAATTGACAAGGGTTTAGCTCTAAAACATGCAGGAGTCCCGTTTACATAATTTCGAAATATCTGACATCAAACGATGTAAGATATGAAGACCAGTCAACAATTCATTATTTTCAGCCGCCTGTCAACATTACCCGCTAGTGTATAAAAGCTGATATTTTAAAACATCTTTAAAAGGGGGCCAGAGCGAAGCATTTCATTTTTTTGTTTACATTTGAGTAACCTATAAACTGCCTTTCAAAGGAATGAATACAGATCTTTTCATACAGGTGGAGGAAGCGTTGAAACAGATACGCCCTTATCTTGAAGCTGACGGAGGAAATGTTTCCCTGGTCGAGGTTACCCCGGACAAGATTGTCAGACTGGAGCTTCATGGTGCCTGTAAATCATGTTCGATGAGCATGATGACTATGAAAGCAGGAATCGAAGAAACCATCAGGCGTTCGGTTCCTGAAATCCTTTCGGTAGAGGCGATTAATGTTCCTGCAGCAACCTTTTAGCCTGCTTTCATGCACCGAAAACATTACGGCTTAATTCTTTTTTTCGGCACCTGTTCCCTGCTTATTTCTTGTTCACCAGACCTCAAGGCTCCTCAGCCACTCGCAGGAAAAGCCAACTTCTCGAGAAGCATTGCTATTGGAGGTGATTTTCTTGCCGGTTATCAGGATGGAGCCCTTTATATGGACGGTCAAAACAGAAGTATCCCTGCCCTTCTCGCCCGTGTTTTTCAGTCAGCCGGTGGTAAAACTTTTCGTCAGGCTCTGATGCCCGATAACCAGGGTCTGGGACTAAATCTTAAACCCTGGGAGAGCAGTTATGTTTCTGCAACTTATCTGGGCCCTATCATTGACTGCCGTGGACTGTCTTCCCTTCAACCTCTTCATAATGCTCTTCCTCCAAGCGAGGCAAGACCCTATCTGGATGGGACCTCGGGAAATGCGATGCAGAATCTCTCCGTTCCCTTTGCACAGGTAGGCCAGCTTTTTGATCCTTCACTTGGATTGGATGCCAGTACCGGAAATAAAAATCCATACTATAACCGATTTGCAGGAAATCCGGGCACCTCAACGGTTTATTCGGATGCTGTAAATCAGCATGCCAGCTTCTTTACACTTTGGGTGGGGATGGAAGATATCTTTAACTATGCTCAGAATGGTGGAATGAATCCAGTGATAGCTTCCGGATCTTCCTTCGGTGCTTATCTCGACACCCTGCTGACGGGGCTCTGTGCCAACGGTGCGAAAGGAGTGATGGCTACCCTTCCGGATTTTCGAAGTTTTCCTTTTTATACACTCATCCCTTATAACGGAGCCATCCTCACACAGACCAAGGCCGATTCGCTCAATCTTGTTTTCTCCAATGCAGGCATTAACAATATTCATTTCACTGCAGGTTCGAATGCATTTGTAATTGCGGACCCTGCAGTGCCTTCCCATTACCGGCAGCTGACTTCAGCCGAATTTGTGTTGATGGATTGTCCTTCCGACAGTTTGAAATGCCAAGGGATGGGGGTTCTTCCTACTCTTCCATTGCCCGACCGCTACGTCCTTACTTCCTCAGAAGTTGCAAACATTGATGGGAGTATCATAACATACAACAACATCATTATTCAGAAAGCAGCTCAATATGGAGTGGCACTGGTGGATATGCATGCTTACTTCAACACCGTAAATTCAGGGATGAAGTGGGACGGAGTGAATTACAATTCCCAATTCATAACAGGAGGGTTTTATAGTCTGGACGGATATCATCCTAACCAAAAAGGGTATGCACTACTTGCGAATGAATTTGTGAAAGTTATTAATCGGATCTATGGATCCTCACTTCCGACGGTGAACTGCCCCGACTGTAATGGGGTATTGTTTCCGTAAATGCTTAAAATAGAAACACACGTATGGATAATTTTCATGAAGACATTGTAAAATTGTTGCTCTCCCTGCTCATCGGCGGCATTATCGGCGCGGAGCGGGAATGGCGCTCCAAATCGGCTGGGTTCAGAACATTAATTCTTGTTTCTGTGGGTTCCACGTTGTTTACCATTTTTTCAATCCGTATCGGAACGGCTAACCCCGATCGTATTGCAGCCAATATCATTACCGGAATCGGGTTTCTTGGTGCAGGTGCTATCTTCCGGAGCGACAACAAAGTCAGTGGACTGACCACAGCCACCACCATCTGGATGGCTGCTGCACTAGGCATGGGGGTTGGATCGGGTGAATATATAATTTGCAGTGTCGGCACGATTGTAATTCTTCTGGTCTTACTCGGCTTCACTAAATTCGAAAAGCTTATCGATGATTCCAATCAGGTAAGAAGATATCAGATCGTCTGTATGTTCGAACATAATTCTATGCAGGAATATGAAACTCTTTTCAAACAACATCACTTGAAATTTATTGAAGGGCATAAGAGCCGTACCGGCGACAGGATTAAGGGCACATGGGAACTATTGGGCTCAAGAAAGAATCATGACCATTTGATCAAGGAATTAATTGCTGATAAAAATATTATCGAATTTACTTTATAAAACACCCCATGATCGATATACCGAAAACCATTCTTGAATTTAACAAAGGCCGGATTCCGGAACTTCTGGGACTCAAGTATAAGCTTATGCGTTCCAACTCCTTCAGTTTTTTTCGTGGAACCTGTCACTTGTTTTACAATGATCTTGTCCACAGCTTCATTGCAAAGGATAACACCAAAGCCTGGATCTGCGGAGATCTTCATCTGGAGAATTTCGGTACCTACAAAGGTGATAACCGCGCCGTATATTTCGACTTAAATGATTTTGATGAAGCTATTCTGGCTCCCTGTACCTGGGAACTGGCAAGAATACTCAGCAGTATTCATGTAGGCGCAGCTACCATCGGCTTCAGCGAGAAGAAAGCGGAATCTTTATGTAACTCCTTTATCGAAACGTATTCGAATACCCTATCCAAAGGCAAAGCTGGCTCCGTTGAAAAAGATACAGTTCAGGGGATTGTACGGAAATTTCTCATCAATCTTAAATATCGGAAAAGAGAAGAGTTCATTCAAAGCAAGACGGTGATCCGAAAAGAAAAGATCCGGATACTCATCGATCACCGGCATACCCTCCCTTTGACTCCGGCACAGAAAAAAAAGATTGTCGACTTTATGGATGAATGGAGAAGTCCAAGGCCCGATCGTAAATTTTTTAAAGTACTCGATGCATCCATACGGATAGCAGGCACAGGAAGCCTGGGTGTGGAGCGTTATGCTATATTGGTGTATGGACATGGACCCGGGCAACACTACCTGCTCGATCTGAAAACCGCAAGCCCGTCGTGTCTGGCAAAGCATGTGGAAATTAAACAGCCACGCTGGAGTTCAGAAGCAGATCGTATCACCCAGATTCAAAACCGTGTGGAAGCCGTGGCACCTGCTTTGTTAAGCGATGTGAAATTTAACGGGCATTCTTTTGTTTTAAAAGAACTTCAACCTATCCTGGATAAGGTAAGCTTAACCATCTGCAAGGGTAAATGGAAGAAAATGAATGAGATTATCACCTCCATGGCGCACCTCACAGCCTGGGGTCAACTAAGGGCCTGCGGTCGTCAGGGATCGAGCATTGCGGATGAACTGATTGATTTTTCAAAACAAAAAGCCTGGAAGAAGCAGGT
>PLYR01000134.1 GCA_003153435.1 Bacteroidota bacterium | reverse complement strand
GAGCCGCAATGAATTTGTCAACTTCTTGGCTGAATGGGAATGATTTGATCCGTATAGCATCCACAACTATTTTCTGTTCCCGGAGCAGGTCCATCGCTTCCTCTGCTGCATAGGTGGATGTTCCAAAGAAAAGGATGGCCTGATCACTCTTTGATTTTTCTTGATACAACTCAGGAGAAGGGACCATTCCTTTAGCGGTCTCCCATTTTTTCAGGAGCCGGTCGACGTTGCGGTGATAAGCATCTCCGTCTTCTGTATAGACTGCATATTCATCCCGGGAAGTTCCGCGTGTAAAATAAGAACCTTTGGAAGGATGAGTTCCGGGATAGGTACGGTATGGAATTCCATCTCCATCCACATCCAGGTAACGACCGAATCTTGTTATCTTTTCAAGCGCAGCCGCATCGAGTACTTTTCCCCTTCTGTAGGTGCGCTTGTCATCCCAAACCAAAGCCGGTGATACGTGATCATTCATTCCTAAATCAAGATCCGTCATCAGGATCACCGGAGTCTGCAGTTCTTCCGCAAGGTCGAAAGCATCGGCAGTCATATCGAAACATTCTTTAGGAGTAGCCGGAAACAGAAGGACATGTTTGGTATCTCCATGAGAAGCGTAAGCCGCTTCCATAATATCCGATTGCTGTGTACGGGTAGGCATTCCGGTAGAAGGACCTGTACGCTGGACATCAATCAGTACGGTGGGCACCTCTGCAAAATAAGCGAGACCCAGGAATTCATTCATGAGAGAAACACCCGGGCCGCTGGTCGCTGTAAAAGAGCGGGCTCCATTCCAGTTGGCACCGATAACCATTCCGATGGCAGCGAGTTCATCTTCGGCCTGTACAATGGCCACATTTTTCTTCCCTGTTATTTTATCCGTCCGGAATTCATCTGCATAATTTGAAAAAGCTTCCACCACAGAAGTGCTGGGAGTAATCGGGTACCAGGCAGCAACGGTAGCTCCGGCATAAACTGCCCCTAATCCACAGGCAGAGTTCCCGTCAATCATAATCTTATCGCCGATGAGATCTCTTCTTTCCACTCTTATGTCGAGCGGGTATTTGAAGTTTTTCTTTACAAAATCAACCCCCATATCCAATGCCTTTACATTGGGGGCAATCAACTTTTCCTTGCCTTTAAACTGCTCCCCGAGCATATCCACAATCATCTTGAGTTCTATATTCAGCAGAGCAGAAAGGGCTCCTACATATACAATGTTCTTAAAGAGCTGACGTTGCCGTGCATCGGTAAAGGCATTGTTACACATTTCCATCAGAGGAATTCCGAGGTAATGGATATCTTCTCTTATGTATTGAGAGTGCAAAGCTTTGGAACTGTCATACAAAAAATAACCACCCGGGCTGACGGAAGCAACATCCGCGGCAAAGCTTTGAGGGTTTACTGCCACGACCAGGTCCACTCCTTCTCGGCGACCGAGATAACCTTTTTCGCTGACTCTGACTTCATACCAGGTAGGCAGACCCTGAATATTGGAAGGGAAAATATTCTTCGGCGTAACCGGAATTCCCATCCTGAAAATGGCCTTGGTAAACAGAAAATTGGCACTTGCGGAACCTGTTCCATTCACGTTTGCGAAGCGAACCACAAAATCGTTCACTTTAAGCTTGTTTACTGACATCTTTCCCTGCTTTAGTTACGTTATAAAAGAATTTCTGCATGTCCCAGGCTGAAGTCGGACAGCGCTCGGCACATAGTCCGCAATGCAGACAAACGTTTTCGTCTTTCACCATCACCCGTTTTGTAGGGAGTGTATCGGAAACATAAAGATCCTGTGTAAGAACATTTGCCGGGGCATGAAGGCGAGTCCGTAAATCGGCTTCATCTCCGTTTTCAGTGAAGGAGATACAAGCGGTCGGACAAACATCCATACAGGCATCACATTCTATGCATTTACTTGTTGAAAAAACAGTTTGTACATCGCAGTTCAAACAGCGTTCTGCTTCCTTGAAGCCGGTGAGTCCATCGAAGCCCAGCTCAACCTCTTTCTTCCGGTTGGTAAGGGTGACTTTTTTATCTGCTTGTGGAACGATGTATCTAGGATCTTCAACAACCGCACTGTCATAAGCCCATTCATGAATACCCATTTTCTGGCTTACCAGGTTTACATGGGGAGCAAGTCGCTTGGTAATGTCTTTTTGCTGACAGGCCAGATCCATCGATACAGCAGCCTGGTGACCGTGAGCCACTGCCGTGATTACATTCTTGGGTCCGAAGGCAGCATCGCCTCCGAAGAATACTCTTTTATTGGTGGATGCGTAGGTAACAGCATCCACAACAGGCATACCCCACTTATCGAACTCAATGCCGAGGTCACGTTCGATCCAGGGAAAACTGTTCTCCTGACCAATGGCAACGAGAACATCATCGGCTTCAATGAATACATCGGGTCCTCCTACCGGAACGAGTTGTCTTTTTCCTTTGTCATCATACTTCGCTTCAACCTTTTCGAAGGTCATGCCTTTCAGTTTGCCGTTTTCAACGACAAATGTTTTAGGAACATGACAATCGAGGATTGGAATATCTTCATGTTGAGCATCTTCTTTTTCCCAAGGAGATGCTTTCATTTCTGCAAAAGGGCTGCGCACTACTACTTTCACTTCTTCACCTCCGAGGCGGCGGGCGGTACGGCAGCAGTCCATGGCGGTGTTACCTCCACCCAATACAATTACTTTTCGTCCGATTTTTGTAGTGTGTTCGAATGCAACACTACCCAGCCAATTGATGCCTATATGTATGTTGGCCGTTCCTTCTTTCCTACCTGCCATATCCGGAAGGTCACGTCCTTTAGGTGCTCCGCTTCCAACGAAAACGGCATCATAATCTTTGGCAAGGACTTCTTTAAGGCTGGACACATAATGCTTGAAATGCGTATGGATACCCAGGTCGAGAATAAAATTTACTTCTTCATTCAGAACGGTCTCGGGAAGACGGAAAGCGGGGATCTGGCTTCGCATGAAGCCACCTCCAAGCTTCTGCTCGTCGAAGAGATGGATCTCATAACCCAAAGGGGCCAGGTCACGGGCAACGGTAAGAGATGCTGGTCCGGCTCCGATCAGTGCAATCTTTTTTCCATTTGCTTTGAAGGGTCCCTGGGGCATATGCTTTTTTACATCCCCTTTATTATCTGCTGCAACCCGTTTGAGACGGCAGATGGCCACCGGTTCTTTTTCCACCCTTCCTCTCCTGCATGCCGGTTCGCATGGGCGGTCACAAGTCCGGCCCAGAACACCGGGAAAAACATTCGAATCCCAGTTAATCATATAGGCTTCTGTATACTTCTGTTCCGCTATGAGCCTGATATATTGAGGAACTGGAGTGTGCGCAGGGCATGCAAGCTGGCAGTCTACCACCTTGTGGAAGTACTCCGGGTCATTGATATCCGTTGGTTTCACTGAATATTTGTTTCTTGAAGTGAGATATAGCTCACAAGATAAAAAATATTTCTTTACGATATCTCGGAAGCTTAAAATCCACCCCTGACCGGTCTTTTCCTCTTCATTTTTCCCCAATTCGTCTATGCATTTACCTGCCCATTCTTTATGAAGTAATGATTTAGGCTATCTTTCCCGAATGAAATACATTATTTTCCTTTTCTTCCCGCTGTTCTGTGTCGGGCAAAATATCATTCCGGGTAGCCCCTTATCCGATTACCTGAAAACAGTTCCTGCTTATAAAAAATCGACGGAACAATCATTCTATATGCTTGGCGATTCGCTGAGGCTGATGCGTACTGAAACAGAAACCTGGGGCACCTACGAACATGTGCTCACCCGAAAAGCCTTCATCAGCGGGGAGTGCCTCTGGGAATCACATACCTTGTATTTTCCATTAAATCAGTGGACGGTCGAGTCGAAAATAATTCAATGCGGCAAAATCATTGAAAATTTAACGGAATTACATTCGGCTGATTCAATCATTGTGATGGATGAAAAAAATAAGGTTTTGTCCATCACCCTTAAAGATTCTTTGAAACATACCTCCTCTAAGTCCTTCTTCATGAATCAGGTTCCAGGGAAAACCATTACCACCCAGGAGTTGCACAAAAAGAAGGAAGAAGAGTTCTTAGGCGATCTCCGGCAGCACACACGTATTTATTATGGCATTGAAAACAGGTATGATTCGGTAGTTGAATATACAGATCAGCAGGTTTTGTTTTTGAAAACGGTCTATTTTTATAATGAGGAAGGGGACATCTCCAAAGAAGAGGGGTTCCGTCCCGGAGACGGCTTCTCTGCAAGTTACCGGACGACCTATACTTACAAATATGATTCTATGAAAAACTGGATAGAGAAGACCGTACACAGAAGTCAGGAGGAAGCTAATCAGACTTCCTTATCCAGAAAAAAGGCGAATGAAACGGTATGGGTGTTTAAGAGGAGGTTGGAGTATTGATTCTTTGGGCTAGGCGTAGTGACGGCTTTGACTACACGAACAGTGCAAATCAGGTCTGAGGTAATGACAAATAGATAATTTAGGGGGTATGGTATTACCTCGATTCTTATTTCTTTCTGAGTTCATTCAATTGTTCTAAAGCAAGTCTACTCCAGGTTTCACCATTTTTTTTCATTCCATAAGATTTGCCATGCAAATAAAGATCGTCAAATAGAGTATATGCTGTTTTGCAGTTGCTGGAATCATTACTGGATATTATTCCTCCTCCATGAAGGTATATTAATCCTGCGTTCCACTTATCCTCATCCGTAACAAGGGAATCCATTCCCCTAATTTCTTTGACTCGGCTTAATCTTATGGAATCTCGTACCATCCACTGTCGTACTTTGTTTGAACGAGGCAAGAATAAAACCCGCCCAGCATTTTGTTTCCGGTCGAGTTGATCTGTGTGGACAATGTAGTCCAATTCGTTAGAAACGGGCATTTTAGAACTCGGAACTGCCGGAGTCTTTAGAAAAGAACTCCGGCAGGAACCAAGGGCAATAAGGATGATCCATTTACCTGTCAATAACAATTTTTTTAGTAATGACTTGTCCATCCAAAGAAAGTGAGCATAAATAGATTCCATCAGGTAGATTTGATATATCCAACTCCAACGAAATGCCGTTATCGTCTTTAATTATACCTCCCAGTTGATTTGCACTGTATTTCTTACCGTGAATATCAGAAATATTTATCAGAATTGGTCCTGAAAAAGAGCCATTAATTTGGATTTTGAAAATCCCATTTGCCGGGTTTGGGAATAGCTGAAGGGAAACAGGGTTTTCGGGCCTTCTTTTTTCGGTTGCTTCGTCCGTATTATGTTCAGCTACTTTATCAGATTTAGGACGAATCGTTGTTCCATCATTGATTATATATTCAGAGATGTCTTTTGAGGTCAAATCGACAAAAGCTAATGTGGAGTACGAAATTGAGGGGGCATTCGCAATAAATTCGATTCTGTCAGGTGTTTCCCACTTACCGTCAGTTGTTTGAAATTTTTGTGGGGAATTGAACTTAAGGAATATCTTATTAATATCGAATCCAGTTCGAATGCTAAAACTATCACTATAAGCCGTTGGTAATTTAAGTGTTCCAGCTGTTCCCTTCATCAGAACCGAGCTAACTTGCCGACCATTTTCATATAAATTAAGAGTATAGGAGGTTGAGCCAATATCCTGAAAATTCGGAGTTATTTCAAATCCTTCTTGATCTTTCTTCATTTTTAAAAACCCAACAGAAATGTCATCTTTGCCAAACAACGCATAAGCTTTGCTCATGAAATAGGAGTTATGAGGAACCTGATTTAGTTTGGGGACATTCATACTCCACTCAAAATAATTTACTCTTCCAAAGAAATACTCCAGAAATTCCATTCTTGTCATATATTCCGGAAGCATTCCTCCATTTGAAACGATTATTGCGTTTTCTGTTGCATGAAATTTTGTCTCTCCCAATGCTTCATGAAAAATGTGCTGAAATTTCAAGAGCCATTCCCCTTCAATTGTTACATATCCCAGTTTTGATCCAATAACAGAGGCTTTGGAGTAGACCATTTGTTGGGGATTGGAATCCAATTCAGCCATCAATAAAACCAAACTTCCTTTGAATAATTCTCCATTTGGCAGTTGATATGTTTCCTCAGATGCATCTGCCACAACCCGGTGTAGAGAAGCGTAATAGCCGGACACATCCCCGTTACTATCGTATTTTTTGTGCCAGCAAGCCCGTATTGCTACTGGAGGCATATTATTATTCGGATTTATTACCATCGTAGCTCCAGTCAAACCCGTTCTTACTGCCACAGTGTTGAAATTCTGATCGAGAATAGTAATCGAATAAGATTTCTTACCGATGGAAGAAAAATCAGGAAGTATTTCATCAGATTGTTGATTAAACCGCATATGAATATTCCCTATTCTTTCTTCCGACTTCCCCAATTCGTGTCCATAAATTGATTCGTCAAGGGTTGAGCCTATGGGGTAAGTACGGGACTCGAGGTTCAAGTGAAACTCAGAATCTCTGAAATGAATTGCTACTCCATCTTGGCCCGCACTTCCTAAATTTTGCACTATAACTTTACTATTTGATGAAATAAGTGAAGCATTTCCTACAATTGTGTGTTGGGAACCAAAAAATAGATTATTGTTTTGCGTTTGTGCTGCTACCTGATGTACAAAAAGAATAGAGCAGAAGGCTATCGCTTTTAATATTGGTGATTTCATGTTTGATCGTTTTTACAGGTTAAAAATTAATTTCGTTTCTAGTTTTTACTTGATCAAAGGTATTGGCGCATTCCACCTTAGTCAACGGTATAAAGACGTATTTGAACGCAAAAAAACAATAGGTATAAAAGCGGATAAAGTGAGGAATTGTTCGCGAAAAACATAAACGCAAAGAAATTATAGATTAAAACTGCTTAGGCGAGGACGGAATGGTTCTGTAGAGCCAGGCCTCTCTTGTTTTAGAAGAAAAGTCCTGTGTTGACCAAAGTCATAGCAACCCAAGCCGAAATTCATTTGCTTTTCCCCGAATAATAAATTAAATTTGATTTGCAATTTTTGATTCATTTGTTAATTCTTAAAAAATAGTCTCCAATGAAAACGTCAGTTTATATTATACTTCTACTATCCATCTTCCAGATCAGTGCAGTAGTTGATAGCGGTAAAACACTACCTGCTAAAGAATTTAAGGCAAAATTGGAAGCAACCAAAGGCATCCTTATAGATGTAAGAACCCCCGAAGAATTTCTTTGTGCCTGTATTCCCGGAGCCGTCAATATCAATTTACAGGGAAAACTCTGGGATGAACGGATCGGCAAACTGGATAAAACCAAAACTTATTTCCTCTATGACGGAACCGGCATGAGAAGTGGTGCCGCCATGGAAGCGATGAGTAAAGCCGGGTTCAAAAAGCTGTTTGACCTTAAAGACGGGCTTATGAACTGGGAAAAACTCGAACTACCCATGATTGGTGCTATGGGAACCTGTGATCTTGGAACTCAATCACCAGGTCATCAACTTCCACGAGGGTAAGCTCAGACAAACTGTTTTAAAGGGTTCTGAACTCTTCGCTCATTTTTGTTTGGCGGATGAGCGTCCTAAGGCTGGTTTTCAGCAGGTCACCCATGGTTTTACAGGTAAGAAACCGTTCATACTGATAATGCTGGAAAAGCTCTTTCCGGAGCTGTTCCACATGAAGGGAGGGACTGATCTTATCCTGCACCATAGCATCAAGCAGGCTTTTCAACTGGTAACGGGAAGAGCGGATTCTGTTGAAGATCAAAGCTCTTTCTTCGCGCTGATACTGAAAAATAGATTCCAGCGTAAGATTCTTTTTAACGAGCTCTACAAAATATTTATTCTGTTTGAAGAACTGAGGGAGGTAAACCGATTTGCGTTTTTCGTACGACTGCTGGTCGAAATCAATGGCCCTCATTCGGTAATGAGTTTCTTCGAAATCAGGAGTAACATCAATCACGAAATTACTTGAATGCATATCTCCCAGGAGTCTGACGAAGCAACGCTCATTGAACTTTACAAATTCCTTTGCAAGGCGGGTTTCCTCGAAATGGCGGTCAACCAGATTATGTTTAAGAAATTGTTCCGCCGGGATTCCGATAATATGTTCTTCGATAAGTGTTTCACCACAAACAAAATAAGCAATCCGATTGGGGGATAAAATATGTTCCAGCTCCAGACCATAGATTCGGGAGCTGTCAGCACGCTTGACATAAAAATAATCGTGGTTCTCATTCAGGGTATTGACTACACGGATCCGGAAAGGTTGTGTATTGGCATAAAGGCAAAGATCAATCCGGTCTATGAGCAGATGCTTGATGACGCTGATATCTCCTGCTGCCTTGAGCATAGCATACACCCGCTTGAGACCTCCACTGATTTCATCGGCAATCCGATGGTTATAAAGTACCGTAATCCAAAGTGTATCCTTTTTGTTCCGGTCATAAAGCGGGAGGTGCTCTTCGTAATTAACCAGGTCTGTATAATCAATGGGGATTTTTTCTTCCCTTCCGTATGTTTTCAGATACTTCCGGAGGGGGGGAGTAATTTTAAAGACTGTTTTCTTTTTGGAGATGAGTCCCATAGATAATTAGCCCAAACTAGCCCTGTGAAAGTACTATTTATTCGAACTATGGGTTCTTTTTTGGCTAAAGAAACTCATAAATTTATCCAACCTTAGCCTTCCCCTACGCTGTTGTGCCTCAGTTTCAGCTGGAACCGGAACAAAGGACCGGATCATTTCCTCGGTATAATCAGGGATTTCGTCGGCATCATAGATATTGGTAAGTGCATCATAGGTAACCAGAATAGTTCCATTACTTAGCTGCACCTTAAACCCTTTTCCTTCATGATGGAGTGTATGCTTTCGATAAGTACCTATTCCTGATTCAGGGTGCCGGTCCTGGAGGATATTGATGACCTTGGCAATCAGGAAAGGGTTTTCGTAATCGTTGTTTTTCATGTTCAGGAATTTGAGTACAAAGCCATTTTGTTACCCTCTGGATCCCTGAACACAGCATAGTAACCCAGGGAATTATCAATCAGTGTTTTGGGAATAACAGATTGTCCGTCTTCAATGGGATTACGAATAAGGGATTTTTCTTTGATGATGGACCCACCTTTTTGCCTTATTCGGGAAATGGTTTCAGACATGTCAAGCACCTTAAAGAACAAAACAGTGCCTTCTGTATTTCGGTTATCCAGCTTCTCGTTGTATTTGACAATTGATCCGGGTATTCCATCATCACCATCGGTGATGACTCCGTAGTGCATTTCACCAAACACTCTGCGCTCAATTTTAAAATCCATTACATACTTGTAAAAGTCGACAGCCTTTTCAAAATCGAAGGCAGGAATTTCATACCAAGACATGATTCTGGTTTTCATTTATGGAATAAGAAGTTTGACAAATCAATATTTTAACCTGTTCAAAGCTATCTTCTTTCCGATGAACGAGGGTTAACGAATCGTTAATTATGCGGCAATACAGTAGGGACTTTTTAGCAGGGGAGACTAGAACGATTCAGACTGGCTGAATATTCATGTTAATCAGATTAATCAACTCATTATAGCGATTGTCTTCAGACTCGGTTCTCAGGATATAATTCCCTTCTTTCAATTCAGTCACTACCTGGGAACACCATTTCCACCGCCCTTCTTTGTAATTCCACGCAAGTGTATAAATGATGTTGTTCTGGAGCAATTCGATGAACTCTTTCCGCTCTGTTTTTACTCCTTTCAGGATCTTATTGTGTTTGGAGACTTTATGCAGCATCACATGAGTGAGATGCTCCTCTCCCTTCGAGCTCCCTTCAAACCAAACTCCAGAGACCGCAAAATCCTTATAGGTGGCCATTATACATTTATTAAGAGTATGGGTTCAGATAAATGAACTCACGCGTAGTCAATAAATAAGTTGTGGTTTCGGAATGTCCGGAAAGGACTCTTATAGGATGGTCACCTTATTCAAACAAATCTAATGAGAAACTCTTTCGAAAAAGCGCTGGATTAAAGTCTTCACAATTTCTTAACAAGCTTTGAAATCGAGGGCAGTGGCCAAGGAAGTATTCATTGTGAAAAGAAAGGTTGTTATTTCCTTACTGCTCGGTCAAGCCTCCGGAAATCCCTCGATCGGAATGCTGAATAAGGAGTCTTGGCTTTACGGAAGTAGGCATAGACAACTTTCTGGGTTTCGAAGTCGTAGATATAAGCTTCCTTGATAAAAGTTACAAAATCGCCGTTAGCATAAACTTTATAGGAGAGCAGGCAATAGTTTTTGTCACCGGAAATCATGAGTTTCTTTGCATCCCTTTCACTCACCACTTTGTGTTTCATCTTGCAGTCATCGATTGCATCTGAAAGGATACAGGCATCGGTCCCCTTTTTATCCGAATATTCACTTATGATAAGCAGTGTTTTCTCTTTTACCTTAGGAGCATCCTCGCTTATAGCATGTCCGGCACGGACCGGCATTCTGCCGTGGTGGATTTTTTTATTCATCACCAGGTCAATGGCATCATTCATACTCTTGATCATATAATCTGCAGAGGCCGGCACATCATCCGGAAAAGGTTGATCCATAAGCATCATATAATCTCCCGCCAGGTAACTGCTCAGTTTACGTTTATCACCGCAAAAAAGGCCAAATTTTCCGTTGTAAACATTCAGTACATAAATCTTGGGGTTATGCAGATGGTTTTCTATGGAATCGCTGATAAATTCGAACTTACATTGTTTCCAGTATTTGGTCAGTGCAATACGAATAGATCGTTTGTCTTTCGGCATAGCCGCGACCAAAAGAGTGCCCTCTTTCAGGCCTTTCATTTCATGACTCTTGCATCCTTTTTGCACAATCTGGGCCTCAACTGCCCAAGTCGACCATAGGACTAAAATGAATAACAAAGCGATTCTCCTCATAAATACAAACTGTACTTTGCCTGGTTGGGCAATTTACTCATTTTCGATAAACGTCTGAGCATAACCACTGCATCATAATCTGATAATATATGCTACATTTACCCAACGTAATGTCATCCTCAAACCTTTTAACAGAAACAAACTATGAAAAACATCACCGGTTTCGTAACAGCCATGTTCATTTGTCTGGGAGTCTCCTTTGCTGGAACTGACAATGACGCATCCGGATTAAGAAACACTGACCACAATAATCTTCCTTTTATCCTGAAAAAAGGCAAGAAAGGTAAAGGAGGAGATGATATTAAAGGAAAGATTATACTCACTGCAGGAATAGGCTTCAATACTACTGCAACCGCAACAGAGGTGCGCTATAACGCCAGTTCATTTTATAACAATAATCCCCTTGGAAGCTTTACGACAACTGGCAGTTCCAGTATTCCCCTGGTCAATGTCATGGTCGATTATGGCATCGGAAAAAAGATTACGCTCGGTCTTGGATTCGGTTACCAAACCATGAAGATTAACTGGACTGACGGAGTATTTAATTATGTCGACAGCTGGTCGCGCATTGCCATTGCGCTCCGTGGTGATTATCGCATCCTTGCAAGAGAAAATATTGGAATGTATACCGGTCTTCGGGTGGGGTATAACATTTATTCCATGACAAGTACTTATACACAGTTTGACAAGAATTACCCAACCGAGCTTAATGTTTCCCCTACCGCTGTTGCAGTTCAGGCCCATTTTGGATTTAGTTATTATTTCAGTGGACTGGTAGGTCTCAACGCAGAAGTTGGTTTAGCTCTTGGCGGACCTTATTATGCTGCTGTGGGTGTGACGGTTAAAATTTGAGCATTCCCGAATCATCTAGCTTTCATCTGATAATATAATTCACCAAAGGCCTTTTTTAATTCATCTAAATAGAAGAGAATTAAATCCTTGCCTAGTACTCCCTTGTAAATATTCTATTACATGGTGATTTTTGTCATGTTTCTTCTCTGAAAAGGTCGATAGTTTTGATCTATGTCGGTTTTCAGATTAGAAAAATTCCTCTTCTTCCTTTTCCTATTTTCAACCATCGCCTGTTCGATAACTTGCAAAAAGGAAAGTCCAGCGCCACCTCCTTGTATTGCGGGAACTGGAGGATTTGTGCAGGTTGTTGTGTTTGCAAATCATGGTAGCACTCCTATGTATAATTACCTGTCGCACCCCGACACCGTATTTATCAAATTTAATACGCTTACCTCCCCTGGGACATCCCCATCCAATTACGACACCTATTTTGTAAGTGACTTTTCAATGAGAAACCACATTCACTGCACTGGGTTGAAATGTGGTGATTATTATTTTTACAGAACCGCTTTCGATTCTATTCACAACACCCGCTATTATGGAGGATTTGCTTTGATTGTAAGCCCTGCGACACATGAAATAGATACAACCGTAGCTGTTTACTAAAGGAATGAAAATGAAACAATTTATTATACTTATTGGCTTTGTTGTTGGGCTTGTTTTCTTTTTCGCATCCTGCGGAAAAAGCGGATGCACTGATGTCAATTCTACCAACTATTGTGAGAAATGCAATCAATCTGATGGCAGTTGCACTTATAAGGCTCCCATTGTATTTTGGTGGAAAAAGGCCTTTGCAGACAGCTGCACGGCCCACGGAATAGTAAAATTTGGAATAACTCTCGATTGCATTTCCCTTGGGAACATTTCCTTCTCAGGCCAATCATGGACTTCAGTGCCGGCTTGTGGAGCCTCCTCTACTTTGACAGTCAGCAAAGATTTGGGAGTAAACAAAACGGTAACTGTTCCAGTTCATTATGATGTTATTTTCAGTAACGGCTCCACCTCTTCATTAGGTGATGTGAGTCATGGAACCAGTGGAGATCAGTCGAGGCAGCTGATCGGTGGGACATGTAATAATCTGGAATTGACATGGTAATAATTAAATAAAAATCGATGAAGACTTTTCTTTACTTGCACTATCTATATCTGACTTTGCTTGGTTTGCATTATTCTTCCGGAACCGTTTGGGCCTCCAATACAAACCCC
This sequence comes from Bacteroidota bacterium, assembly GCA_003153435.1. Taxonomy (GTDB): domain Bacteria; phylum Bacteroidota; class Bacteroidia; order Palsa-965; family Palsa-965; genus Palsa-965. Next base: position 29,522 of record PLYR01000134.1, on the reverse strand, counting down.
GACTCTACCTCCATTCCTAAATACGAAGAATGTACACACCCGGGTAAATATGAACCCATTGGAGTGCTTGCATCGTGTTGTACGGGCAAGAAAGACTGGACCTTTTCTTATTCCTATATGGATGTTTTTTCCAGGGGAAATAAGATGGGCATAGATAATGTGACCGACGATTTGGTGTTTCAGCAGTACGGCTATATGATGGCCACCAACACAATGCAAATGCATATGCATATGATGATGGTCATGTATGGATTCAGTAACAGGTTTTCGGCAATGGGCATGGTAACTTATAATCAAAACAACATGACAATGAATGGGATGTCAATATCCCAGATGAGTTCTATGACGGGAATGCAGATGGGAAATACCTATATGCCTACCTCCTCCTATACCTCAGGCTTAGGGGATACTAAACTATTTCTTTTTTATAAGTTACGACAGGAATGCAAATACAACATCATCTTAGGTGCTGGAGCAAACATTCCTACCGGGAGCACTACGCTTACCGGAGCAACGATTCTGGGAGACAATCAACGTCTCCCCTACCCCATGCAATTGGGCACAGGAACATGGGATATCATGCCAAGTATAACCTATTTTGGTCAACATCTCTTCTCCAGCCATGAGCGTTTATTATCATACGGAATGGAGGCCAGGGCGATCATTGCCCCGGCAAACAACTCCCAGGGTTATTCATACGGTGATCAATATAGCCTTACAGCTTGGCTTTCTTATAAATTTGTTAACTGGGCAAGTATATCGCTCAGAGTAAAAGGAAACAGTCAGGGGCAGATTTCTGGCTTTGATCCAGGTGTTTATCCTGCCATGTTTAACGACCCTAATTCAAACCCCTCAAACTATGGAGGATTAAGAGTAGATACCTTTGTTGGGATGAATTTCTATTTAAACAAAACCCTTTTTAAAAACCTTCGCCTTCTCCTTGAATATGGGATTCCTGTTTTCCAGAACCTGAATGGAACACAGATGTCGGAAAAAGGCATTCTGCACACCGGAATTAAATATTCATTCTGAAATTTCTTCCCGGATAGTTAACGATAATGAAAAGCCTTTGGGGTAAAAGAAAACCGGACAACTAACCCAATTTTTGGTGTTGTCCGGTTTGGTGAAGAATATCGGATCCCGATAGCCATCGGGACGACGACCTTTTGCATGCCATGCAATCGTCCCGCCATTCGGCGGGACCAGCTGAGCTAATCCTCAACCTTGCTTTTAATCAACCACAAAAAAAACCCGTCAGCCAGGGGCAGACGGGTCAGTGGAGAATACCGGATCCCGATAGCCATCGGGACGACGACCTTTTGCATGCCATGCAAACGTCCCGACATCCGTCGGGACCAGCTGAGCTAATCCCCAACCTTGCTTTTAATCAACCATTCAATGTATTTCCGGCTCTTTTTGCGCTTGATTTCGTTTTCTCTTTTGATCGGGGTACGAAGGGCGAGGCAATTCCCCCGGGGTAGTTTATTAATTCTCTTTTATCTTCGGTAGATTGCTATTTATGATGATTCATTCCTTTCCGTTATCTTGCAAAGGGTTTCAAACAAACCCGGGTTCACCTTATTCAAAAACCATGAAGTGCCTCCTCTTCGCCCTACTGCTTTTATGCTCTGCCCTGTGTTCTGCCCAGCAATGGCTGGACAAAAAATACACTTACGACAGTACCCTGAACGTGATTTACGGGACCGCCCTTAATTTTAATGGCAGTTCAGATACCCTGCGCATGGATATCTATAATCCCCTGTGTGACGATCCTTCCCACCGTTCCAGAAAGCCTCTCCTGGTATGGATACATGGAGGATCCTTTCTGGCGGGCGACAAGAGCGATGCCAGCATCACCAATCTATGCAAGCAGTTTGCCAGAAGAGGGTATGTCACCGCCAGCATCAATTACCGCCTGGGCTTTGTATCAGACCATGCCGCCTGGAACTGCAACTACCCTAACTACTCCTGCCTCTTTGCTTCCGACAGTGCCGAATGGATCAGAGCCTTGTACAGGGGCATTCAGGATGGGAAAGGTGCCGTGAGATACCTCGTTAACCGCAATAACCAGTACCGGATAGACACGAACAGTGTGTTCGTTGCCGGGGAGAGTGCGGGCTCTTGCATTGCGCTCGGCATAGGCTTGCTGGACACCGTTATTGAACGCTGGCCACAGACCTTCTCCCTTGCCAATGCCCCTCCGCCAAACCCCAACACATACAACTGCTCATACAATCTCCCTGAAACATTCCCCAACCCCAGTATCCCCCGTCCCGATCTGGGAGGCATCGATGGCAACCTGGAGCCTTCGAACATAAACTACACCATCAAAGCCATAGGTAACAATTTCGGGGCCCTGGCCTCTAACCTGCTCACCTATCATTCTGCAAAGAGACGCAGACCGGACATTTACTCCTTTCACCAGCCCTGTGACCTCATCGTGCCGATAGACAGTGGTAATGTATACGCCGGCTTGTCATGGTGCATGACCAACGGATATGGCTGTTACGGCATTGCCCACACACCCAAGGTGTATGGCAGCCACGCTATCAGCCACTGGAATTCGTCCCAGTTTCTGGGGTATGTAATCCAGGACGATTTCACGACAACTGTATTCCCTTACAGCTTTCTTCTGGGTACTGCCAGTTGTTCGGATCAAACCAATAACCCCTGTCATGGTTACGACAACTCCACGCTGAGGGAAAATAACCTGGCGGCCTTTTTCGCTCCCAGGGTCAGTGCTCTTCCTATCTGCGACACTACTCATTCCACAACAGGCATAAAGGAACAAATCAACAACCCCTCCCTAGAAGTGTTTCCGAATCCCACCCGGAACAAAATTACCGTAGCTACTGGACACGGGCAGGGAGGAAAAATAGTTTTAAGGAATGAAGTGGGACAGGAATGCCAAACCGTCCAGCTGATAATAAACCAGCATGCCGAACTGGACCTTACAGGTCTTTCTCCCGGTATTTATTTTTTGATTTACACCTCCTTGGAGGGTGTTATCCTTGTGAGGATGGTCGTGAAGGAATAGGTACCATGGCTGAGGAAGTGGGTGGGTGAATCTTACAGGTGCTACGTGTTCAACGGCTTTGCGAACACTAACTTCGATAAGAGTCTGAAGCTCTTCCTGGGTGGTGACTATTAGTTTTTCTACATATAAACAAATCAGCGTATGTGTTTTTTTATAATCTGTCCTAATCTTCTTGTACGTGTTAATCTCTTTCCACATAGGATGAGAGTTCTTAAAAATTGAAATGTTTAAACCATGTTTAAACCAGCCTAAAACAACAAAGGCCCCCAGAATCTCTGGAAGCCTTGGTACTGTTGTTGTGGAGAATATCGGAGTCGAACCGACGACCTCTTGCATGCCATGCAAGCGCTCTAGCCAGCTGAGCTAATCCCCCAACTCTTATTTTTACTAAGAACGACTGCAAAAGTATCAAAATACTCCATTTTCGCAAAATAAATGCTGTTTTCTGCTACAATTGAGGTTAAAGTTTCCTTTTGATTCCTATTAGATCGCTGATTATCGTTTAAGATTGAGTTCAAACTGATAAGTCTAAATATTCGACCTTGTCCATATAAAAGAGATGTAAGATATCCATCGCATCTGTCAGATATGTTTCTGCTTCAACCGGTTTATGTTTCTTGGTGAAAGAAATGGTTTATGGCTTATTGGCTTTCTTAATCCTATCCTATTTCTTCTTTCTGGTTTCATGATTGATTAATTTATGTGTAAGATTCACCCCCATTTTGTATGTTTTCAAACACCAACAAAGGAGAATTCAAATTGTAAAATCAGTATCTTTGAAATAATCGGTGGTTTATGTCAGAAATTTGCATGCTAGCCGCTAAATCCAAGTTAATCACTCAATTTTTGATTGTTTTTCATCGACTAAAATGCATTTAAGGCATTTAGAAATTGTATTATGAATATGCTTGAGTTAAGACCGAATTTACTTTACGTTGATGATGATCAAAGACAGCTTACGGCTTTTAAGGCAGCCTTCAGACGGGAGTATGAGGTAGCAACAGCTCAGTCAGCCACAGAAGGTTTGATGATTCTCAGATCTCAGCCTATAGATATAATTCTGACAGATCAACGCATGCCCGAAAGATCGGGGATTGATTTTCTACAATCAATAGCCACGGAGTTTCCCGACCTCATCAAAATCCTAGTCACCGGGTATACAGACTTTCAAGATGCCATAGATGCCATAAACAAAGGGAAAGTTTATTGCTTTCTGACTAAGCCCTGGGATGAGCAGGAACTAAAGGTGATTATCAAAAATGCCTATGAAATTTGCCTGACCCGGAAATTGCTGAAAGATAAAAATGAACTGCTGGAAAAAACAAACAGAGAACTCGAAAGATTTGTATATAGTGCTTCCCATGATCTGCGCTCTCCGTTGATGTCAATCAAAGGAATTATTAATTATGCCAAGATGCAAGGTGACTATGCCAGTCAGGGATATCTTCCTATGATTGAGGAGAGCATCGACCGCCTAGACGTTTTTGTAGGAAACATTGCACATTACTATCAGAACGCCAAACACGAAATAGAGTCCGGAAATCTTGAACTTGAAAAATTAATTCCTGAAGTCTGGGGGAGTTTCAATTATTTGAAAGGCAAAGAAAAAATACAATTCACTTATCAAATAGACCAAAAAGCAGCATTTAAGTCGGATGAGTTTCGCGTGAGAGTAATCCTTAACAACCTTATTCACAATGCAATTAAATACCAGAAAAAGAGCGAAACCAACCCATATGTTTCAGTCCATGTAAAAGTAACTCCTGAGGTTGCAACTTTTTCAGTGGAGGACGGAGGCATTGGAATTGACCCGGAACATATAGAAAAGATTTTCAATATGTTCTACAGGGCAACTGCTCAACAGTCGGGCTCCGGTTTGGGACTATATATTGCGAAAGAGGCTGTTGAAAAAATAGGAGGAGGTATTGAGGTGGATTCTGCTCCTGGGAAGGGAACTACCTTCCATTTCAAAGTTCCAAACGAATCATAACGATACTCCCTTCTGGATCGTCAAGAAGGATGTTTTTCTCAAGGGAAGGATTATAATAAACGAGAGATGATGAAAGATGAAAGCGTAGAAAAGCAGTCTCTGCCTGATTTACTTCGGAAACAAGAAAAAGGGACAACGGTTTATCATCCTGTTTTTTACAGGCTTAATAACCTAGCTGACAAAAACAAACTGGAAACACTCCTCCAGAGTTCGCCATCCGTTACTATCCACGATGAATTAATAAGTCAACTTCAGGAATTAATCAAAACAAAGAACCCCAAAGTCCGGCTTTCTACAACAGAGCTCGACAACGGTGTTGTTGCACATCTGGGCATGGTCCCTCCAGAAGAATATGGAGTCTGGGTATATTATCCCTGGTCGCATAAGCTCATTCATTTACTTGATGAGGAGGAATTCATTGAAGTGAGAACCAACCGGAATCAGTATAAAATTACCGTTGCAGAAAGAGATCAGCTTGGTAAGCTTAAGATCGGTGTCGTTGGCTTATCCGTTGGACGAACAATAGCCATTACTCTTGCTATGGAAAGAGGATTTGGAGAAATCAGGCTGGCAGATTTCGATTTGCTTGAATTAACAAATCTTAATCGGATTCAAGCCGGGGTCTATCAACTCGGACTTTCCAAAGCCATTTCTGCTGCCCGGGAGATTGCTGAAATAGACCCATTTCTGAAATGTGTGTGTTTTACAGAGGGGCTGACTGAAGAAAATATGGCGCGTTTCTTTCAGGAAGGAGGAAAGCTTAACATACTCGTAGAAGAATGCGATGGTCTGGATATTAAAATCCGTTGTCGGCAAATGGCCAAGGCTTTGCAAATACCCGTTGTTATGCAGTTAAATGACCGGGGAATGCTTGATGTAGAGCGGTTCGATCTTGAACCTGAGCGAGCCCTCCTCCACGGTTTGATAGATCACCTGGACGTATCGCGGATCAAAGATCTCACCAACGAACAAAAAATTCCGTACCTCCTTCCGATGATAGGTACTGAAACTATTTCCTCAAAACTCAAAGCATCGATGATTGAAGTCGGTCAAAGCATTAGCAGTTGGCCTCAACTGGCTTCTTCTGTCGTGCTTGGAGGAGCACTGACGGCTGACGTTTGTCGCAGGATTGCTTTAGACCAATACCATGAATCAGGAAGATACTTTGTAGATTTTGAAGACCTGGTCGGTGATAAAAACAATGCTTCCTTGCAAAATCATATTCCTGCCGATACAGAAAGGGAGCTAACGGAATTGGAGATGCAAGAGATGATAGACTGCTCTGGAGTTCAACCCGATAAAAATCAACTGGCCTTAACTCAAGAGCAAATCATTGATTTGGTAAGCGCTGCAATAGCAGCTCCATCAGGGGGAAACGCCCAGCCCTGGAAATGGTTTGTTTCCGGAAACAATCTCTTCCTTTTTCATGATCGTATTCGTTCAGTTTCACTGCTCGACTATGCTGACACAGCCTCCCACATTGGTCTCGGCGCGGCAACCGAAAACCTTATACTGAAAGCGCATTCCATGAACTTGGAAGTGTTTTTAAAACATTTCCTTCCCGGTAAAGATAAACTTGTTGCTATGTTCCGTTTTTATTCAAAGGATAAGACTCCTCAAGATCTGCCGGTCGAACCACATGCGGTCGATGATCTTGCAAGTGTGATCTTTCTCAGAAGCACAAATCGTAAGATCGGAACCCGAAAACCAATTGATGAGCAAATACTGAAGGAAATAAGAGATGCCGTCAGAACAATTCCTGGTGCGGGATTACACTTTCTTCAAAAACCGGATGATTTGGAAAGATGTGGTGAAATCATTGCAAGTGTTGAACGGATTCGTCTTCTTCATACTGTAGGACACACGAATTTTGTTAACGAAATACGTTGGACCCGGGAAGAGGCTGAAAGGACCAGAGATGGTGTAGATTTAGAGACGGTAGACCTGACACCTTCTGAACATATTGGATTTCTAATGGCAAGACATAACGATGTCATTAAACATCTGAATAATTGGAAGGGGGGAAGGGCATTTGAAAATCTTGCGCGTAAAAGCGTTGCTGCGGCTTCTTGTCTCGGTCTGGTAACTATGCCATCCTACGGACCTGAATTTTTCTTTCAGGGAGGACGGGCTGTTCAGCGGGCTTGGCTTACTGCTAACAAAAGACGAATTTCATTTCAACCGGTTTCGCCTTGCACTTTCTTTTTTTCGCGGCTCATTCAGGGGAAAGGTGCCGGTCTGAATCCGGAAACTCAAATGGAATTAAAAAAATTGAGAACTTCGTTTGAAACGTTATTTCCACTGCCACCTCCGGTTGGAGAAATTTTTCTTTTCCGTCTTTCCCTTGCAGATCAAATGGAGATTAAATCTCTGAGACGGCTTCTTGAAGATGTTTTGGTAATTAAATGATCTGTATGATTATTATCCGGGTGTTTTATCCTTTGTTTGAGCCTGAAACAGCTCTGAAGTACCTGGAAGGGCACAGAAGAGTGTTGAATGATTATGGTATCGAGAATATTACAACAAATAATGAAGACTGGATTACTAACCCAGGAGTATTCGGGGTAGTGGCCATGACAGAGACTGGAGAAATGCTTGGGGGTGTGAGAACACACATTGCCGACAGGGTAACTCCACTTCCTTTGGAAGAAGCGATCGGGAAAATGGATTCTAAAATTTACGCACAGGTGAACAATTTCTGCTTAAATGGAGGAGCTGGAGAACTTTGTGGTCTATGGAATTCGAAGACTGTCGCTGGCAAGGGAATCAGTACCCTGCTGACCCGTGCCGGGGTATCGATTATTAATCAGCTTCACTTTAAAACGTTGCTAGGAATATGCGCTGATTATACTCTTGCAATGTTTACCAGGATTGGTTTTGTTGTTGACAAAACGCTGGGTGTCGATGGAAATTTCATTTATCCCACACCTGAATACCTCGCCAAAGTACTTGGAATTCTAAATGTGGAAACTTTGGAAACAAGCGCTCCTTATGACAAAGAAAGGATGTTAAACCTGCGGGCAAATCCCAATCAGATAATGACTGAAGAAAACCCGAAGGGAAATCTTGTCGTAAAATACGAGCTTACTATATCCTTGGAAATTTTAAAGAATTTAATTAAAGAATAAACAATATCCTTCCATCTAAAGGAAAGCCTTATGAGATTCTGGACCACAATACTGCTTCTTACAGCCCCCCTGCTCTTAATGGGAGCATCTGATACGCTTGTCTTTTCAGATGCAGGAAGTCGTATGGATATTGGAAAATATATAAGCATCCTGGAAGACAAGCAAGACAACCTTTCTCCGCTGGAAGTTATGCATTCCACAAATTTTAAAGCAAGCGATAAGCTTGTTCCCAACCTAGGGTTTTCCTCCTCCGCCTTTTGGTTAAAGATAAATGTTAAAAATGCCTGCAATGCTGATCACCTGCTTCTCATGCTCGAACAGCCCATCATGGACGAAGCGTCTATCTATTCCTTTCTTAAGGAAGGAGGGATAAAAACTGAAAAAACAGGAGAATTTCAGGCGTTCCCCAAAAGAAAATACCAGGTAGCCGACTATTTATTCCGCCTGGATCTGGGCCCTGGATTAGCATCTACCTATCTCCTCAAAATAAAAAGTACGGAACAGATACAAGTACCATTGGTGCTTGGAAGTGAGTCATCCATATTCCAATATCTCTCCGGAAAATATATTCTTTCTGGACTTTATTTCGGCATCATGCTGGTTATGTTTCTCTACAATTTATTTATTTATTTTTCAGTGAAAGACAAAAGCTATCTCTACTATGTAGTCTATATAATACTTATTCCTCTAACCCAAACCAGTCTTCAGGGATTTACCTTCCAGTTTCTCTGGCCTGGTTCATCATGGATGGCTATACACAATGGGTTTTTACTCCCTTCTATGGTAGGTATCGCCAGTCTTGCATTTCAGAGAGTGTTTTTACAAACCAAGGATCTCGCTCCTCCCCGGCTTTTTAAATTTATTTACCTTTTTTATCTGATGTATGCTGTGAGCATGGCACTGGCTATTTGTGATATCTATGCTCCGAGCTATGCGCTGATGGAAATTACCGCCATGCTTGTTTCTGTATATATGCTTTATGTTGGTTATGTAATCTTAAAAAAAGGATACCGTCCTGCTAAATTCTTTCTTATTGCCTGGAGCGTTTTTCTGGTTGGAGTATGTCTTTACATTCTTAAAGATTTTGACATTCTGCCGTTCAACAATTTTACCCGTTACAGTATGCAAACAGGCTCCGCTTTTGAAGTTGTTCTGATTTCTTTCGGTTTGGCTGATCGCATCAATATTCTGAAAAAGGAAAAAGAATCCTCCCAGGCTCAAGCTTTGTCTGCCATGAAGGAAAACGAACGAATCATTAAAGAACAAAATGTCATCCTTGAATTCAAAGTAAAGGAACGAACCTCTGAACTTCAGGTAGCCAACACAGAACTCAATAGCACAAATACTAATCTCAGAGAAGCTCAGAGCCAGCTCGTAGAATCAGAAAAAATGGCTTCGCTTGGCCAGTTGACTGCCGGTATTGCTCATGAAATAAACAATCCAATCAATTTCGTAAAATCAAATATTAAATCTCTGAAGCGTACTATGGACGAAGTAAAGCTTGTTCTTGATAAATACGGTGAAATAAGCCCCGGTATCGTTCCCGACGAAAAACTGAAAGAAATACAGGACCTTGCAAAAAAACTTGACCTTGAATATTCTCTCAGGGAAATAAATGAATTAGTAAAAGGTATAGACGACGGGGCATCAAGAACTGCTGAAATAGTGAAAGGCCTTCGGAACTTTTCCCGCTTAGGTGAAGATGATCTTAAATATTGTGATCTATACGACGGACTTGATTCAACGCTTGTCTTGCTGAATACCCAATTTAAGGGCAAAATAAAAATCATAAAGAATTATACTCCTATTCCTTTAGTGGAGTGTTATCCCGGTAAAATCAATCAAGTATTCATGAACGTCCTGAATAATGCCATTCAGGCTATTGAAGCGAAAGGAGGGGATGGTGTTATAACTATTACCTCGACGGAGTGTGAGAAATTGGTTTGTATTGCTATTTGCGATGATGGAATTGGTATTCCGAATGAAGTTATGGGAAAAATATTCGATCCTTTTTTTACTACTAAATCTGTTGGCCAGGGAATGGGTCTTGGCCTGTCTATTGCCTATAACATCATGGAACAGCACCATGGCAAAATTTCTGTTGAATCAGAACTTGGTAAAGGAACCTGTTTCAAGATCAGCCTTCCTAAAACAGTACACTCACTATAATTTCAGCCCATGGAAAAAGAAAAAATCAGGATTCTGTATGTTGATGACGAGATCAACAATCTTCTTGCGTTTAAAGCTATGTTCAGGAGGGATTTCGAAGTGCATACTGCCATATCCCCTGCTGAAGGCTGGAATCTTTTGAAAGAACACACCTTTCACCTAATTCTTACTGACCAGCGAATGCCTGAAACCACCGGAGTAGAGTTTCTTGAATCCATTATCCCGGAATATCCTGACCCTATGCGGATGCTCATTACAGGTTACTCAGATATACAGGCTGTGATTAATGCTATTAATAAGGGGCAGGTGTTCCGGTATATTACTAAACCCTGGGAGGAACAGGAATTAAAAATGGCCTTTGAGCATGCATATGAAATTTATTCTTTACGTGCCGCCAATAAAGCGCTTACAGAGAAACTACTCCTCGCGAATGAACAACTTGATTTTATGCTAAGACAAAAACTGATTTCCTGAATTAACTATTATTTTGAAAAAGGGAAACTCCGTTCAATCTTTGCTCTGATCATAAATGCAGCTACCCCTGCCACAATAGCTCCGATTGCTCCAAGAATATAATTTTGTCCACTGGAGAGAAATACGAACAGCCAAATTCCAATGCTTATTACGGCCGGGATTGGAAAAAACCACATCTTGAATGGAAAATGGGCTTGTTTGTGCTTATGCCTGTATGCAATAAGACCAGCCCCCTGGCCAATGAATTGAACCAGAATTCTAAGTACAATTATAGAAGTGATAACTTCTCCTAGTTTTCCGAACATACTGAATAGGAAAGCTGTTGCACATAGAATAAGGAGAGAAACGTGAGGAAAGTTTTTGCTAGAATGAGTTCTTGCAAAAATTCTGAAATAATCACCATTCAAGGCGGCGGCATATGGCACCCTGGAATAGCCCAGCGTAGCAGAAAATAAAGAGGAGAGTGCAATGAACAGAATCAGTATAGTGGCGGTAGCCGCTGCACCATTGCCATAGATACGTTCAAAAAAAGTACTTATTATGAATGAAGAGTTTTTTGCTTCCTGCCAGGGAATCACCCCCAAAACGCTGATTTGCATTAGGAGGTATAAGACACTGATGCCGGTGATGGAAATAAAAATACTTCTAGGTATGTTTCTTTCTGGATCCCGGATCTCACCTCCAAGATGGCATACGTTATAATACCCGAGAAAAGAATAGATCGTCTTAATGCTTGCCATACCAAGCCCTACAAAGAAAGCTGGTGTAAAATCAAAAGCATGATCCGGATAGGTGAATGCAAGGTTGGAATGAAAATGGGTTAACCCCGCAAAAATCAGCCAGAACAATGTTCCGGCAACCACTACCCACATCAACACCGAAATTCTCCCAATTTCCGCAATTTTTCGATACAATAAAAATGTAAGCAGGATGATAAGTCCGCCAGAAGCAAATTTCTGTTCCAATGCTGAAAGTGGGATCAGGTAATTGAGGTATTGGGCAAAACCGATTGCTCCGGAAGCGATGACTAGGGGAGCTTGTATGGTTGTTTGCCAGATATAAAGGAAAGAGAACAGAGATCCCCATTTTTTTTCCCCGTAAAGTTTTTTTAGAAATACATAACTGCCTCCTGCATGAGGCCAGGCGGCTCCGAGTTCAGCCCATACGAAACCATCCGCATATGCAAGTATTGCACCCAGTACCCAGGCCAAAATACATTGTGGCCCATTCATGGCTCCGATAACGAACGGGATGGTAATGAATGGGCCTATCCCCACCATATCAATCATGTTAAGGGCGCTGGCTTCTTTAAGCCCAAGTCCCCTAACCAAAGGTTTATGCTCCTGCATTTTTTTTGGAAAATAAAACCAGGTCAACCGGTTTACCGTTTAACACACCCTGCTTGGGAAGTTGCCGTTCTTCAGAAAAACCTAGTTTTTCGAGGAGGTAGATTGCACTCTCATTATCCGGCGCAAGAACAGATTCTATAGATCGGAGATGAAGCTTGTTGAATCCAAAGGAGATTACGGCCAACGTACCTTCCATGGCGTAGTATTTTCCCCAATGGACTACGGCCATTTCTCCTGTCAGCTCAGCCTTTCTTTGTTCGTAATCAAGATTACTGAATCCACAGGTCCCGATAATTCCATCTTGTTCACTTCCTTTGAGCCTTGCCACCCACCCAATAGCCTTTCCCTGCTGAAAGCTTTCAATTGATTCTTTAATAATATCAACAGCCTCTTCAGGCCTTCTCAACATATCCCGACCTATAAATTGTCCTACTTTTTCATCTGAGCGCATCTGAAAGACGGAATCAGCATCTTTCATTTCAATAGGTCTGAGGATGAGACGTCGGGTTTCGATGGTCGGGCTTTCCTTTAATACTTTCCTGACCTCTTCTTCATAATTCATAGGCACACGCAGTTTGCCTAAAAATACCCATTTTATACGAAACTTTCAATGGCCCCTGGTTCATCAGGATGGGGATCGTGAAATGTAGGAGGAGAGCATTACTTAAGGTCTTACACCCATCACGAGGATGTCATCCACCTGTTCACAGGAACCTCTCCACGCACGGAAAATATTTTCTATTTCTTTTCGCTGTTCCTTCATCGGGTAGTCTTTTATAGACAACAACAATTCTTTAAGTTGCCTGTATTTGAATTTTTTTCTCAAGGGTCCTCCGAATTGATCGGTATAGCCATCAGTAAAAAGGTATAAAGTATCCTGCGGTTTCAGCCAAACAATATGATCTGTGAATTGTTTATCACCCATATCATATCCGCCAATAGATAGCTTATCGGGTTTAATTTCAATTACCTCACCATCCCTGATAATAACCAGTGGACGATGAGCTCCGGCATATAGAAGGCGCTTTGTTTTTAGATTAATTGAACACAGCGCAATATCCATTCCATCATTCGCTTCCTTGTCAGAACTCTTTTTCAAAAGCATGCCTAATTTATTATCAAGCAGGTGTAAGGCCTGAGCCGGGCTGCTCACATGTTCATCTCGGATAACCTGGTTCATAAGGTCATTACAAATAGCCGACATAAACGCACCTGGGACTCCATGGCCTGTACAATCTGCAGCAGCAAAGATTACAAAATCATCAAATTGTGTATACCAGTAAAAATCTCCGCTAACAATGTCTTTAGGCCTGAAATATATAAAGCTATCTGGCAGACTTTTCAGTATCTCAGCACTACTTGGGAGCAAAGCTTGTTGAATCTTTTTTGCATACCGGATACTGTCTGTAATATTTTTATTTTTTTCTTCGATAATCTCCTTTTGCTTCATCACTTCAGCGGTCCGCACCGACACTTTTTCTTCAAGATTTTCATAGAGACTGGCGTTCTCCAATGCAATGGCTGTATAGGAAGCTAGAGTCTTCAAAATTACCAAGTGATAAGGGACGTAAGCGTTTTTTCGAAAACTCTGCACGGTTATTACTCCGATAACTCTGTCTCCTATCATCATCGGATAAATGATCAAAGAGTGAGGCATCTCACCTGAAACAACCCTGATCTGATTGGTGTACCTTTTGTATTCTGTTAGATTATCATTGATAAATATTTCTTTTTTATTCGTGATGCACCACACAGAATAATTGTCTTTATCCGCCATGGATACAGTTTCAGAAGGAAACCGTTGCATATTCTCCATTTCGAATTTATATTCTACCGTTTGCTGCTCTTCATGGTATATCCTAACTCCAAAGATGGCGGCATCCATGAGGAGGTTTACATTTTCATGCAGCTTGGCAAAAAGTGTTTCAAAATTAAGTGTGGATGTAAGCTCTTGCCCTATTTCGCTCAACAGGCGGGTATTTGCATAGCTTCTCTCGATTTCTTCTTTTTGAACAACAACCTCCCGCGTCCTCTCCTCAACCGTTTCTTCCATCTGTTCATAAAGCCTTGCATTCTCGAGCGCAATTGCGGCATAGACCGCCAGGTTCCTTAGGATATCAAGATGGTAATGGGTATAAGCATTTTTCGAAAAACTCTGGACAGTAATTACGCCTAGTTTCTTTCCCTTGGCTGTAAGAGGAAGGTATATCAATGATTCTGTGATCTTCCCGGCTACAGGACCAAGAACCACCTGCACATAATTTCCGATTTCTTTGCGAAGGTCATTTATAAAAACTTCTTTCTGGTTCTGAAAGCACCATGAACCCAAACGGTTCATATCAGATGCATCGAATCTGGCATCTCTTAATTTGATTTCTCCTTCAATGTGTACCGGAAATACAATTTCGTTTTCTTTTTCATAATAAAGGCCTATTCCAAATCCGGATGCATCCATAAGCCGGTTCAAACTCGAATGAACAGTATCCAGAATAACTTCTATAGAAAGACTGCTGATAATATTTTGCCCAATTTCACTCAGCAGTGTAAGATCTTTAAAGTACGTTTCAAGTTCTTCATTTTTTGCTGCGAGCAGGGCCCTTTCGCTTTCATTCTGTTCCATCCGATGCTGTAATTCAACACTTCTGCTCCGGAGCATGGCTTTTTCAGACTTGGCATCTTCTTTAACCTTCTGGTAAATCTTAAAATACTGCAGGGCTTGTTTGCTATCACCCAGTTCTTCCATCATGGAAGCAAGTTCTTCGCTGGATTTATAGATCCCGTCTTTATGGTTGATTTCCTGCGCCAGCTTCAATGCTCGCTGGAGGTAATCCCTGGCCACATCCTGATCTCCTGTTTTCCGGAAGAGCTTTCCTATATTCGTGTATGTGTTTACCTCTCCAAACTTAAAGGCAAGTTTTTCACTAATCGCCAGGCTTCGGTTATAATACTCCAAAGATTTTTCCTGTACTCCCATCATGAAATAGGTATTCCCTATTCCGTCCAAGGCGAATGCCTCTGTCTGAGGCGATTCCGATGACTCTCTGGTTAAGTCCAGACAAATGAAATAGTTCTCCAGTGCGCGAGCATAATCTTTAAGATTACAGTAGGTCTCACCCAAGCCGTCGAGCACTTTAATGAGGATGCTCACTTCATTTTCCTCTTCGCAAATTTTTCGGCTCTCTTCAAGTACTTCCAAAGCTTTTTGGTTTTCGCCCTGAGTATAGAACGCAGCACCAAGTCCATTTAAGGCATCTGCCATGCCGATCCGGCTCCCTGCTTCTTTGTTTACTTTATAACATTGCTGGTAATATCTGTCAGCGTTGGGGTAATCGGCAAGATAGAAAAAGTTGGTGCCTATATTATAGAGGACTTGTGCTTCATTAAGCTTATCACCTAGTTCCTTAAACAGAGTGATGGCTTCCAAAGAAGATGAAAGTGCTTCTTCATTCCGCGAGAGCCAGGTATAACAAGCGCCCAGTGTTCTGAGTGCGAGAGCGATGCCTCTACTATCCCCAAAATTTTTCGATCTTTCTTTTGCCTCCAGGCTAAGCTTGACAGCTTGTTGTGGATCCTTCCGGTTCAGAGCCCAGGCACGATTGTTAAGCACGTCAATTTCATTAGACTGTTCTATCAGAGAACTCATAGAGCGCCGGCCGGTATTGGGTCGTCCACGGAAGTATGGACTGAGTTGGTAATCACAAATTTACACCAGAGAATGGGATTGTCAAATAGTATAAGAGATTTGTGAATAAACCTATACTTTAACGCAAAACAAGGCAGAATAACCCATGTTTTCGACCGGAATAGTATAAAATATGACAAAAGTCATGCTAGATCAGACCAATAAACAATCTGATATGACAATTCCATGACAATTGAAATGCTATTCCTTTGCATTTTTGTGTCAGAAGAGCAAGAGCCTTGAACAGAATTAAAATCATAGCCTTTACACACAAAAACATCGATCTTAAAGAGATCGGACGTTTCCATCTGGAAGAGGAAACTATTCCAGTCCGCATGAATGCACTGAAGGATGCCTCAGGTGCGGAAGAGCTGATGTATATGAGTACCTGTAACCGTGTTGAGTTCTTAATTGTTACAGGGGATGAAATCAATGAAACTTTTCTAGGGAATTTTTTCAGAGCATTTAACCCCGCCTGGAATACTACAGATGTCGCCTGGGCCGTTTCTCATGCCTCCGTATTCGAAGGCAATGTTGCCATGAGGCATATGTTTAATGTCGCCTCTTCACTCGACTCTCTTGTTGTTGGAGAACGTGAAATCATTACTCAGGTTAGAAATTCATACGACCGTTGTTCAAAGTTGGGTCTTACTGGAGATCTTATTCGACTCATCGTCAAGAAAACAATTGAAGCCGCCAAAGAAATTTATACAGAGACACATATTGCCGAGAAACCTGTTTCTGTTGTTTCCCTGGCTTATCGCCGCTTACGTGAACTGAATGTAAAGCTTGATTCCAGCATACTGATTATTGGCGCAGGTGTAACCAACAACAGCATGGCCAAATACTTACGTAAACATGGCTTTTCCAACTTTACTGTTTTTAACCGTACCCTAATCAATGCCCAGCTCCTTGCTAAAGAATTAAATGGAACTGCGTTGACACTCTCAGAACTCGGAAATTATTCAAAAGGGTTTGATGTGATTGTAACCTGCACCGGTGCAGCAGATATTGTGATTACAAAAGATATTTACAAAAATCTCTGTGCCGAAGACACCAGCCGGAAAATTGTGATAGATCTGGCTGTTCCGAATGACCTGGATCCTGAAATTCTGGATAGCTATGATGTGAATCTTATTGCTGTAAATAACCTCCAGCAAGTTGCAAAAGAAAACCTTCTTGAAAGAGAAAAGGAACTAGATGCATGTATGGATATTGTAAACAAGAATATCGAAGAGTTCAATACAATTCTCCGCGAACGTAAAGTGGAACTGGCCATGAGTGATGTTCCCCGCAAAGTCAAGGAAATAAGAGATAATGCCATAAATACTGTTTTCGCAAAAGACATTGCCACTCTGGATGTTGCCTCTAAGGAAGTGCTTGAGAAAGTCATTGCTTACATGGAAAAGAAATACATCAGTGTTCCAATGAAGATGGCGAAAGAGATTTTAATTGACGAGATTCCCAAAGCATAATTTTTCTTACTCTGTATTCTTTATCTTCTGATGTGCGAATTCTATCTTTTCTCCTTCACCGATATTACACATCATACTTCCGGAGAACTAAACGTGAAGCTCTATGTCCTCTAAAATAATCATCGGTTCTCGTGGAAGTGATCTTGCCCTTTGGCAAGCAAACTTTGTACAAACAACACTCAAGGCGTTCGGGCATGCATCGGAAATAAAAATCATCAAAACACAAGGTGATAAAATTCAGGATCTCAGCTTTGATAAACTCGAAGGAAAAGGCTTTTTTACAAAGGAAATTGAGGATGCCTTACTGAATAAAGAGATTGATCTTGCAGTCCATTCCCACAAAGACTTACCAACTACCTCTCCACAGGGATTAATGATCGCCGCTGTCTCCGAAAGAGAAGATCCTTCCGAATTATTAATTATGCAGAAGGATTCGATTGATTCACGAAATAAATATTCCCTCAAACGTGGAGCGATCGTTGGCACTTCTTCTGCCAGACGAAAATCGCAAATTCTGGCCTTTCGGGATGATATTGAAATCCGTGAGCTTCGTGGAAATGTACCCACACGTATTCAGAAACTCAGGGATAAACAATATGACGCTATCTTGCTCGCTGCAGCAGGTGTGGAAAGATTACAGATTAATCTCGACGAGTTTCATGTGACAAAACTGGATCCCAAGGAATTTGTTCCTGCACCGGCACAAGGAGTGCTTGCTCTACAAATCAGGGAAGTTGATACTGAACTCTTAGCCAAGCTTCAGGTTATGAATCACCCCGATGTAGCACAGGCAATTGCTGTAGAGCGCAGGGTCCTGAATCAGCTTGACGGAGGTTGCCAACTCCCTCTGGGTGTTTATTGTGCCCCTGACGAGGATGATGACGGAAAAACTTTCTTCCGAAGCTGGACTTCCTTTGCACTTGGATGGAACAAAACACCAAAATGGGTGTACTTCCAACATGAAGATCCAGGTCAGATTGCGGAACGCATTCTCACAAAACTGAATAGTACAAAGATTAAGTCTGTTTTTATCTCCCGCGACTCCGGAAGGTTTGATCTCTTTTCAAAATCTCTGAAAGAAAACGGAATAGAGGTAATCTCTAAAGCCCTCATAGATATCTGTACTCTGGAGGTAAAAGTAGTTCCTAATACAGACTGGGTTTTCTTTTCGAGTAAGAATGCGGTCAAACACTTCTTTAACCAGAAGCCTGAGATGGGTTCGCCAAAATACGGTTGCGTAGGTAAATCAACAGCAGAGGCTTTGCGCCGGTTTGGAAAGAAGCCCGACTTCATCGGCTACTCCACGGATACGCGGATGACCGGTAAACAGTTTGCTGCAGCAGTTGGAAGTGGCACAGTACTCTTTCCGCAAGCTAAGGAAAGTATGCGGAGCATTCAACAACAATTTACAAACCGCAATCAGGTAATAGATCTTTCTGTTTACGAAACCATCAAACACAACGAAACAGAAGTTCCCAAAACAGATGTTTTGGTATTTACCAGCCCATCTAATGTGGAAGCTTATTTTGAAAAAAACAGAATCTCCTCTGATCAAAAGGTAGTAGCCATGGGAGGTGCTACCGGTGCTACTCTAAAACAGTTTGGTGTACAGAGATATGTTATGCCACAAACCTTTGATGATATTGGTTTAGCTCAGGCTGTTTACGGAATTTAAAAACAAACAAACTTCTTATCATGCTGATACATCGCCCCCGCAGACTCCGTAAGAATGCCATAATTAGAGAACTTACAGCCGAAACAAGGCTCTCAACAGATATGTTCATCTATCCGTATTTTGTAGTAGATGGTAAAGACATTACTCATCCTATTGCTCCAATGCCCGGGATCAATCACTTCTCTGTTGACAAACTGATTAAAGATGTGGAAAAGGGGTTGAAGTTGGGGGTGAATAAAGTCCTGCTTTTTGGAGTAGGAGAAGAAAAAACAGAAGATGGCAGTTCCTCTGGAAATGAAGGAACAATAGTTGCCCGTGCAGTCAGGGAACTGAAGAAACAATTTGGCGACAACCTTTTTGTCATCACTGATGTTTGTGTTTGTGCATATACGACCCATGGTCATTGCGGAGTATTGCATGATGATTATATAGATAACGACTCCTCGCTGGATATCCTGGCGAGAATGGCCCTGGCCCATGCCCGGGCGGGAGCCGATATGGTAGCACCCTCGGATATGATGGACGGAAGGGTAGGTGCAATCCGCACGCTGTTGGATAAAGAGGAATTCGAAAATACTTCCATTATGTCTTATGCTATCAAATTTGCATCAGCTTATTATGGTCCCTTTCGTACGGCAGCCGATTCTGCACCACAGCATGGAGACCGTAAATCATACCAGATGGATTACCGGAACAAAAGGGAAGCCATGAGGGAAGCATTGTTGGATGAAGAGGAAGGTGCTGATATTCTGATGGTCAAACCTGCTCTGGCATATCTAGACGTCATTTCTAACCTGAGGCAACAAACAAAATTGCCGGTTGCGTGTTATAATGTTTCCGGCGAATACTCCATGGTTAAAATCGCAGCACAGCACGGACTTATTGACGAGCAAAAGATTGTAATGGAAAACATGCATGCTTTTGCACGTGCAGGTGCAGATATTATTATTACCTATCATACTCGTGATATCCTGGAACAGGGATGGATGTGATCCACTCTATTCCTGCTCAGGCAGGTAGACAAAAAACGAACACCCTTCGCCTTTGACAGTTTCGAAGGTGATTTTACCTCCAAATGCTTCCAGGATATTCTTTACCATAGCAAGACCAAGGCCCATGCCACCGGTTTTAGTTGTGAAGTTCGGAACGAATATCTTATCCATGGCCTCCTCACTGATACCACTGCCATTATCTTTTATCTGAACCACCAGGAAGGATTTTTCTCTCTTCAGTGTAATTTGAATAAGCCCCCTTTTCCCTTCGGGAACAGATTGAATTGCATTTTTTATCAGGTTGTTAAATACCCTGATCAGTTGTTCCCGGTCAGCAAGAACGAAGAAGTTGTCTGTTTTTTCACTTAAGAAAGTTATTTCCTGGTCTGGAGTCTCTTTAAATAACTCAATGGAACTAAGAATTACATGAACAAGATTTATCCGCTCACTGACTGCCCTAGGCATCTGCGCGAAACTAGAAAACTCACTTGCTATGGTGGAAAGTGTGTCAATTTGCCCGATCAGGTTCTCCGCAAGTTTCCGAATTCTGTTCTCCAGATCCGGTGATTTGTCATCAATAAGTCTTTGCAGGTGTTGAATACTCAATTTCATTGGTGTAAGCGGGTTCTTGATCTCATGTGCCACCTGCTTGGCCATCTCTCTCCAGGCACTTTCCCGCTCAGATTTCGCCAGCAGCTCCGCGCTTCTGGTGAGCTCAACAATCATCCGGTTGTATTCCCTGATTAAACTCCCGATTTCATCCTGCTGCGTCCATTCAATAAGTTCATTGGTGCCTCCCAGCTTCATCCTGCTCATCTTATCCTGAATAAGCTTCAGTGGCCGGGTAAGATAATTAGAGATTAGAATAGCCACAATTATAGAGAGCGCAAATAGCAGCACATAAATATTTATCAATGCAACCAGGAAGGTGGAAATCTCCTTCTCCAATTCACTCTGCTTTGCAAAATAGGGAAGGTTTAAAAATGCAATTTCCTTACCACTCCGATTTTTAAATGGGATATAGGCTGAAAGATAATTTAGGTTTCCGATGTTTTCATCATGCACAAATTCCGACTTCTTTTTTACTGCCATCTGGAAATAGGCCTCCGGGTTCATCTTCTTCGATACCAGCCCTCCATCAAACACTTCTGGTCGGGAGGATACATATAGGTTACCATTGACTCCATACAAGTTGATATCAGCGAAGAATATGTTTGAAAGCTTCTTCAGAATAAAAGACGCATAATCTTTGTAGTTCTTATCCAGGTCATCAACCTCAAATCTTGTCTCTACCTCCACTAGCACAGACTGAAGCTTCTCCGTAATATTCTCCGTGTTTTTTGCCTCATATTGCTGTCGGATATAAAAAACTGTTCCAAACCCGAACAATGTGAGAGAAGCCAGGACTATAAATACAAGGATGGATTGGATCCTTGCCTTGAAAGAAAAGGCTGTGATGCTGAATTCTGAAAATAAAAGTTGATTGAAAAATAGAAGGAGGAGAAGAAGCAAACTGTAAAATGCAAATAGATAAGAGAATGTCGTTATTTCGCCCAGAAGTCCGGCATCCTGCTTACTGATCAAAATCAACGTATTCGCGTCTGGCCGGTGGATGAGGTGGTTATATCCATCCATTACAGTAAATGAAAAGATCTCGGAAAAAGGTGAGTATACTGCTGCTACAACCGGGTAATGATATTTGCCATATTGGTTGATCAACTTTCCGTTCCTGTATTTAGCATAGGAATAGTTAGCGATCTGCTGCGTAATGCCCAGATCACGGTCGAGGAGGAGTTCAGGAAAGCCTATTTCTTCTGAAATGAATTTCGATTCAAGAGAAAGGATCAGATGGCCAGGAACAGGATCGTCTTCACTCCGCTTGATTGGCACCTTTGCGAGGTAGCTTATTTTTCCACTTAGGTTCTGAAGGTAATAGAGATTGTTACTAAAAGTTTCCTGTCCCGATTTTGAAATCAGTTCATCAAAGTAGGAGATATTATCCGGACTCTGTTTACCAGGCTTTATAAGAGCATTGCACGCACTGTCAAAATAAGTGATGTTGATATCATATTTTTCCCAGTACCCGCTGAAATAGCGTTGTATCAGGCGTTTTTCAAAAACATCATATGTTTTCGGAGAGCTCAGATAATGTAGAAGGATGGTGTCTTCCAGTATCTGGGGCTCAATTTCAGTGTACAAATGCTCCGCAATTGGGTCTTGCTCAGTTGCTAGCTTTTCAGCATATACTTTACGGTTATCGTTTTCCTTCTGACGGGTATGTTTTAGAAATGTATGAACAGAATACATACTTATGATCATTACAAGAATTATGGATCCGAAAAAGGAATAAGATCGGGGGGATTTAAGCTTGATTAGGGCTACAACACCTATCAGCAGTACCGCCCAGAGTATGGCAACCAGATCCAGCAACCCAGTCAGATGACAGATGAGAATATGAATACCTGCAGCGGGAATAAAGAAAAAGAATATTTTGGAAACTGGAATGGAAATGGAATCCAAAAAATTAAGCACTGTGTCTGTAAACAGGAAGAAAGCGAAAAGCAAAAATCCGATTGTAATTATTCCTAAAATGGAGTAGCTGTCCAAACTGAAGAACTCATTCACATTGAACACTATTTCTGAGTTATGTATAAGACCCTTAAAGAGCCCATCTATCAGCCAGGAAAGCCATAAGAGGCAAAGGAAGAGCAGAAAAGTAACGACCTTTATTGCTCTATTGGATAATTTTAATGAGGAAAAGGCAGGTCTCCAATTGCGGGATATATAAAATGAAAAATAAAAAATCAGGACTGCATTCAGGAAAAAATCGCCGAGCGAAGGAAGCCATAAAGAACGGGCATCACCATATAACCTCGGACTGAACAGGGTTGAATCGTAAAAAGATTCGGGGAAGTGAAGCACAATAGTAAGAAAACGTAATCCCGTGAGCAAGCCAAAGAATAAACCAATTGCTCCTGCTTTCCCTATTCTGGGTATCAGTATTTCACATTCTTCCCGGATAAAGAGGACGAAGAATATCAACCCGGATAGGTTCAGAAAGAACTGCAACCAGCCTATATTTTTGTCTTCGGCATAAAGCCCAGGAGGAGTATGAAGAGAGAAAAGATAATCTCCATGAAGATTTCTGACTACTGGGGTTTGGGGCTTGTAATCATTTACCTGCAGACGCGTAGCTGCAGAAATATTGAAATCCTTTTGGAATGCATTTACAAGATAGTGATTCTGATAAGGAAAATCACTTTTGATATGAATCAGACCAACGGCTGTGCGGGAGCTCGAGAGAGGTTGTTTTACTACCTCAAACCAGCCGTTCTTCAGTCTGGCCATACGGTCGTCCAGACAGACTTCTTTCATATAATTTTCTACTGCAATGGAATTATCCGACCAGAACTTGAGGGTGTCATTATCATAAATGAGTAAGGCCAGACCTTCTTCCTTGAAGAGCGTATTATAATAGTCGGGGCGTTGGGCAAAAAGTTGGTTGTAAGGAAGGTAAAGGGCTTTGTGGGCCAGCAAGGACAACTCGGTATTGATTCGGGCCTCTTTTTTGTATAAGACTTTTTCAATCCTTCTAAGATCCTCTGAGGAGTCTTCTTTTTTGAGAGAATGCAGTAACTGAGCAAGTCCAAGCAGGGCTATCGCAATAACAAAAAGAAAAACACGATTCAGGAATAGCTTTTTCACGCTTGGATTTAGGTATTACAAAGTTAATAATTCGTAAGTTTACCACTCTATAAATAATTCCTATTTAAAAAGGCTCATGGCCAAAGCTGATAAAAACAAAAAGCTTAAAAAAGAGGTCCCCCAGATTGCTGAACTGAAGCAAACAGGACTGTTCGCCTTTGATACATTCCGTAAACAACTCTATCTGTTGCTGGTTATAGGGTTTGTTTTTTATGCTAATTCTCTTATGAACGAATATGCTCTGGATGACGGAGTTATGATCAAGGAGAACTCTTATGTAATGGAGGGCACGAAAGGTTTGAAGAAGATTTTTGCTAAACATTCCATGGCCGCTTTTTACGAGAAGAATCATGCTAACGACCAGTTTGAAGGGGGGCGTTACCGCCCGCTTTCTTTGGCCAGCTTCGCCATCGAACAATCTCTCTTTGGAATGAACCCCGGAGATGTCGTGGAGGTGGAAGACGATAATGGAAGATCATTCAAGGGCAAAATCACCAGCCTGGAAATTTTCTTTGTGAATGTGGAGTACACCGATGATAAAGGCAAAACCCAGACCGCAAAGGTTCTTGGACCCCAGGTAAGCACTTTTCACACCGAAACTATTGCCAGGCACCTTACCAATGTCCTTATTTTCCTTCTGACTATTGCCTTTGTTTTTTACCTGATGAAGGAACAGATCTTTCGTACCGAACCACAGCTTGCATTTTGTTGTGCCCTCATTTTCGCAATCCATCCTTTACATACCGAAGTTGTTGATAACGTAAAAAGCAGAGATGAGCTCATGGCCCTCCTTTTTGCGGTGATGACACTTGTTTTCGCATTCCGGTATGTGGAGACAAAGAAGGTGCTCCATCTGGTGTTCGGCATGCTCAGCCTGTTTCTTGCCATGCTCTCCAAGGAATATGGAGTCGTCATGTTTGCACTGCTTCCTGCATTCTTCTATATCATCCTGAAAAAAAATATGGGGCAGAGTATTGTGGCATCTATTCCATACTTTATTGTAATGGGCATCTATTTTATTATTCGTTTTAAAATTATTCCACTCAATACCGCCTCTAATTTTCACGCCACTGAATTCCTGAACAACCAGTATATTGCGCCAGGAGCCCCTATTGATAAACTGGCCACGAAGATATATGTGTTAAGTAAATATCTCTGGCTGGAGATCTATCCGGTTACTCTTTGTGTAGATTATTCCTATAACCAGATTCCCTTTATTACCCCATCTAACTGGCATTTTATTTTTTCTCTCTTTCTGCATCTTGGTATTGTTGCC
Organism: Bacteroidota bacterium; assembly: GCA_003153435.1. GTDB lineage: Bacteria > Bacteroidota > Bacteroidia > Palsa-965 > Palsa-965 > Palsa-965. Next base: position 4,570 of record PLYR01000134.1, on the reverse strand, counting down.
TTTACGGTGTGGCTGGTCATCAAAAGACATATCCTCAGTTTTTTCTTTCTTTTTTATCTCGCCCACCTCTTCCTCATCTCCAACCTGATGGTGGAAATCGGAACCACTCTTGGTGAACGTTTGATTTATTCACCTTCCTTCGCGTATTGTATTATACTGGGTTATGGTTTGTATCGCCTCCTTGAGAAGATTCAAGAAGCAAAAACGCGGCAAATTGTATTTATTGCGGTATGCTCGGTTTTAACTATCAGTTGCGGTGCAAGGGTTATTTCCCGTAATGTCGATTGGAAAGATGATGCCTCACTATTCACCCACGATCTGTCTATTTCCCCCAATAGTGTTCTTGTTAACGGCAATGCCGGAAAGGCATATCTCGACCTCAGCAACCGGAGAGAGAATAAACCGAGGGAGATGGAATTCGTACGTATGGCCATTTCTCCTCTTCGCCATTCCATAGAACTTCACCCTACTTTTGTGAATGGTTATCTCAATCTGGGAGTAGTATATTACAAACTCGGAATGCTGGACAGTGCCTATGCGAATTGGAGTAAAGGTCATGAGCTGAATCCGAATAATTCACTCATGAAAACATACGCCTACCTGTTTATGGTAAAAGGAGTGGAAGCAGCCAGGAAAAAAGATCTGAAAACAGCTATTGAACTGATCACCAAATCAACATTACTTGATCAGAACAATCCGGAAGTGTGGTCGAATTTGGGAGGGGCGTTCTATACCACTGGTGATTTTCCGAATGCAAAGATTGCCTTTGAAAATGCGCTGAAGTTGGATCCTAATCAGGTAGAAGCCGGAAAAGGATATCAAAGTGTAATTGGCATTCTGAAAGCTCAAAACACGCCCAAGAAACCGTAGTTGAGATTCGCTTAAGACCAAGCTGGATTACTGTTCCTCTCTATTCTTTACCGGAATCTCTTCCAGGATAGCATCCATCTTGGTGTTTTCAGAAATGGAATGAGGCTCTTCTTCCTCAACTTCAGCTGTCTGAGCTTTCTTTTCGTTTCCAAAGAATTTTTTCTGAAAAAGGATAACAATAAGGACTCCTACCGTAATGGAAGAATCGGCAAAATTGAATACTGGACGGAAAAAAACAAATTCTTCGTTGGCCCACAAAGGAAACCAGGAAGGAAAATGTCCTTCCAGTATAGGAAAGTAAAACATGTCGACCACTTTTCCATGTAGAAAGCCTGCATATCCTCCACCCGGAGGTAAGAACTGAGCTACGTTTGCATCATAAGGGTTGCTGTCACTGAACAGCATACCATAAAAGGCGCTATCAATAATATTTCCAACCGCTCCGGCTATAATCAGAGACATGGCAATGAGGACAATAAGATCATGCTTTTTACGGATTACTCCGAAGAGAATGTAACACAATCCACCAACAGCTATAATCCGGAACAGGCTAAGGAATAATTTACCATAAGCACCTGGCAAAATCCATCCAAATGCCATGCCCTCGTTTTCCACAAAATGAATGATCGCCCACTTGCCGGCGAGATGAAATTCTTGCCCTTCAAACATATGGGTCTTGATCCATATCTTAATGCATTGATCAACCAGTAGAACCAGAAGAATGATGAAGATGGATTTTCTCACGTATTGTCAGGGATAAATGCGGGGACAAAGATATGAAACCGAAAGGAATAAAGAATTTTGTCTAAAAAAACAGCAGCCCTTCGAGGGGGCTGCTGCAAATAGTTATGTGTGGTCAACAGAAGAATTAACGGTTCTGTTCCAGTTTAGCATCAATGCTCAACGTTGCATGGGGCACACTGCGAAGCCTTTCTTTAGGGATGAGCTTTCCGGTTACTCTGCAAATTCCGTATGTTTTGTTTTCAATCCGGATAAGTGCGTTCTTCAGATTCTGAATGTATTTTTCCTGGCGCGATGCCAGATGAGCGGTCTCTTCTTTGGAAAGTACATCGGATCCATCTTCCAGAAGTTTGAATGTAGGGGAAGTATCATCTGTACCATGATCATCTTTATGAGAAAGGGTGTTTTTCAGAAGCTCATAGTCGCGTGTTGCTTCTTCCAGTTTCTTATTGATCAAGTCTTTAAATTCAACCAATTCTTTGTCAGAATAACGGGAACGTGGATCCTGACTCAAAACAATCGAATTTTTCGATTTTTCGGACATTTTCAGAATCGGTTTTTGCATAACTGCTTCTCTTTTGATTTCAGCTGGTTTTTCAACCCGTACATCCATCTTCACCGGTACTTTATTTATAATATTCTTTTTTATTTCAATGGCTTTTTTAGCAGGCATAGCTTGGGGAGCTGCCTTTTTCGCAACCGGAGCTGTCTTTTTTACTGGTTTCGGAGAGGCTTTTTTGGCTGATACCTTCTTAATAGCTTTTGGAGCAGCCTTCTTACTGGCTGGAGCTTTTTTTGCTGCAGGCTTTTTAGAGGCTACCTTTTTCACTGGTTTTGATTTTTTTGCTGGTGCTTTTACCGCTTTAGCAGATTTTTTATTTGCTTTCTTAGCCATTGGAAATTGGATTAATTGAACTTAGCTATGCTTATTAATGTCTGAATCTCGCTATCCACCTCTACCAACACTGCTTGCTCGGAATTGAGCTCATTTACCACCTCTAAGGAAGATGCGAGAGTTTCGGAGCAAATGTAGTGTAAATTATTGTTAACAGAGGCGTTCAGGGCGTTATTTGACTTTATTTTGACCGAAATTCGGTCAGTTACGTCAAATTCCCGGTCTTTTCTGAGCGTTTGTATGCGATTTACGAGTTCTCGGGCCAATCCTTCCTCCTTTAACTGAGGAGAAATGACAATATCCAGGGCCACAGTCAAAGGACCATCGTTTGCTACTTTCCAGCCTGGAATATCCACAGGGATAATCTCAACATCCTCCGTTTCAAGCATATAACTAGCATCCCCGAGTATAACCGGATACCTTCCCTCCTTCTCAATTCCAGAAATTATAGCAGGGCCATGTTCTGCTGCATAGGCCTGAACGGCTTTCATATCCTTTCCGCATTTTTTACCCAGAGTCTTGAAATTGAGCTTCAGGTTTTTAACAATCCGGGTCTTAGATTCATCCACGAATTCGATCTCCTTTACATTCACTTCAGACAAAATTAACTCCTGAATAGCTTCAATCCGTTTCCGAAATGTATCATCCAAAACCGGAATCTGTATTTTTTGAAGTGGCTGGCGAACCCGGATATTCTCCTTTTTCCTGATACTCAGGAGCATTGAAGATATTTTCTGGGCAAGTTCCATTCGGACTTCCAGGTCTTTATCAATGAGTGCCGGATCATAAACAGGGAACAGAGAGGTATGTACCGACTCTGCCTTCTGCTTTTCCGTAACAGAATTAAGATCCAGGAACAGGCGGTCTGCAAAAAATGGTGCAATAGGAGAAATAAGCTGGGACATAACTTCCAGACAAGTGTACAAGGTTTGATAGGCTGCGATTTTGTCCTGTGTATATTCTCCTTTCCAAAAACGACGGCGACAAAGTCTTACATACCAGTTACTCAGGTGTTCATCCAGAAAATACTCTAAAGCTCTTCCGGCTTTGGTGGGTTCATAATCCGCAAATGCTTCATCCACGTTTTTAATCAGGGAGTTTAATTCTGAGATGATCCACCGATCAATTTCAGGTCTTTCATTTACCGGAATATTGGCTTCTTTCCAGGAAAAGCCGTCAATATTGGCATAAAGTGTGAAGAATGAGTAGGTATTATAAAGCGTTCCGAAAAATTTGCGTTGTACTTCTCCAATTCCTTCCAAATCAAATTTCAGATTATCCCAGGGAGAGGCATTCGTAATCATATACCAGCGTGTAGCATCCGGGCCATATTTCTCAATCGTTGTAAATGGGTCAACAGCATTTCCCAAACGTTTACTCATTTTGTTTCCGTTCTTATCGAGAACGAGTCCGTTGGAAACAACATTTTTGTAAGCCACCGAGTCGAAACACATTGTTGCAATGGCATGCAAAGTATAGAACCATCCTCGGGTTTGGTCCACTCCTTCAGCAATAAAATCTGCCGGGAAGTATTTATGTCCGTCAATCAGTTCTTTGTTTTCAAAAGGATAATGCACTTGTGCATAGGGCATAGCTCCGGAATCGAACCATACATCAATGAGATCCGTTTCTCTGCTCATCTTCTTTCCGGAAGGTGATACCAGGATGATATCATCTGCATAAGGCTTGTGCAGATCAAAGGTGTTGTAATTTGCTTTAGAAAAATCTCCCGGTTGAAATTTACCCAGTGGATTTGTTTTCATAAACCCGGCCTTTACCGACTTGTCTATTTCATTCTTAAGTTCTTCGGCAGATCCAAGGCATAGCTCCTCACCTGCCTCCGACCTCCAAATAGGAAGGGGAATACCCCAGAAACGGGATCTACTTAGGTTCCAGTCGTTCGCGTTTTCCAGCCAATTTCCAAAACGTCCTGTACCCGTTGCTTCAGGCTTCCAGTTAATGGTTTTATTGAGCTCAACCATTCTGTCTTTCCTATCGGTGACCTTGATAAACCAGGAATCGAGCGGGTAATAGAGAACCGGTTTATCTGTTCTCCAGCAATGC
>PLYR01000137.1:89182-134674 GCA_003153435.1 Bacteroidota bacterium | reverse complement strand
ATCTCCGCACCTACGAGGTCGATATGTGCAGGGAGAAGGTCCATGTTCGGAGTGCTGGTCTGCAGGATCACATCCTTTGGATCGCGTCCGTCTATGATACACTCATAGATTCCGGTTTTAATATTCTTGGGGTCAAAGCCTACACCAGAAGTGGAGTTCGCCTGAGGATCGGCATCTACCAGAAGCGTTTTGTGCTCAAGCACAGCAAAACCGGCTGCAAGGTTAATAGCAGTCGTAGTTTTACCTACTCCTCCTTTTTGGTTAGCGATTGCGATGATTTTTCCCATGTTTGCTTCTGTTGTTTAAGGTATACTTTAAAAGAGGGTGAAATTATTATTTTTCCACGGATTCCCCGATCTTCATCAGGTTAAGCTTTAATCCGGCACGTTCAAATTTTTTCCGGGCGTCATCGTGATCTACTTTGATATATCCAAAGGTGTCGTAATGCATTCCAATGATATCCCGGCATTGAATAAAATCGCAGGCAATAATGGCATTGTCCACTCCCATCGTAAAGTTATCCCCGATAGGAAGGAAGGCAAAGTCAAGCTTGCGGTATTCTCCGATCAGTCTCATATCGTATGTCAATGCAGTATCACCGGCATAGTAAAAATTCCCTGAATTGCTTTCAATCACAAACCCCATTGGATTTCCTCCGTAAGAGCCATCAGGCAGACTGCTGGAATGTTGGGCAGAAACACATTTCACCTTTCCGAAATCAAAGATCCACTTTCCTCCGGTGTTCATGGGGTGCGTATTCTCAATCCCTTGCTTCTGCAGCCAGGTATGTATTTCATAACAGGCAATGACCTTGGCTCCGGTACGTTTTGCAATGCTCACCGCATCTGCAATATGATCTTCATGCCCATGAGAAATTAAGATATAATCGGCCTTAATCGAATCACAATGGATATCTTTTGCAAGCTCATTGGGTGTAATAAAGGGATCAAAAAGCAAGTGTTTCCCGTTTATCTCCACTCCAAAACAGGAATGTCCGAAATAGGTAATCTTCATATTTAAAACAAATCTTTTCTTAAGTTTACCGCATCTAAAATTAAGTAAAAAGGAAAAATGAGAGATTCCTCCCTGGCTTACTTTTAAACAAAATCTTGTTCATTCATGTATACGATCATTTCAGCTACACACCGACCAGGCAGCAATTCCCTGAAAGTGGCCCATATTTACCTTCAAATCTTGCAGGATCAGGGTATTGAAGTCAAACTCCTGTCTCTCACCGATCTTCCGCATGACTTTATTTTTACCAACTCCTTCGGGGCCCGGACTGAAAGATTTCAACAAATTGTTGACTTATACATTACTCCCGCAAGGAAATTCATCCTGGTTGCCCCGGAATACAATGGAGGAATGCCCGGAATCTTCAATGCCTTCCTGGATGCAGTAACACCTGAGCCTTTTCGGGGTAAAAAAGTGGCCATGGTAGGGGTGGCAGCAGGCCGAGGAGGAAACGCCAGGGGAATGGATCACCAGACAAACTGCTTTCATTATATGGGGGTCAATGTATACCACCAGTTTGTAACCCTTTCACAGATCCTTTCTATGGGCAATAAACACGGTGAACTCGGAGGAGAAGTGCTGGTGGATCTCCTTACAAAACAAGCTCTGGGATTTATGGCTTATTAAGCCTAACCATTAACTCAAACCCTTTCCCGTAAATAAAAAGGATCCGGAAAAAAATCTCCGGATCCTGAAACTATTTTAAAACTTGCTTAGTGTTTAGACAGGTAATCAGCTACACCGGTATGGCTTGCTTTCATTCCTTCTTTGCCTTTAGTCCAGTTAGCAGGACAAACTTCTCCATTTTCTTCATTGAACTGTAGCGCATCCACCATGCGGAGTGCTTCATCCACATTGCGTCCAAGGGAAAGATCGTTCACTGTTTGGTGTTTTACAATTCCGTTTTTATCGATCAGGAACAATCCACGGTAAGCGATCATAGATCCGGTAGCAACCAGCTCTCCCTTTTCGTTGACATCATACTCTCCGGTTAATACATCGAAATTAGCGGAGATGGTCTTGGTGGTATCGGCAACAATCGGGTAGGTGATCCCTTTGATTCCTCCGTTTTTCTTGTCCATCTGCAGCCAGCCCCAATGGCTTTGCTCCGTATCTGTTGAACAGGCTACTACAGCCACGTTCCGTTTTTCAAATTCTCCCAGTTTTTCCTGGAAAGCATGAAGCTCCGTTGGGCAAACAAATGTGAAATCTTTTGGATAAAAGAAAAACACAACATGTTTCTTTCCAATGTACTGGTCAAGTGAAAAATCAGTTACAATTTCACCGCCGTGCACCACAGCAGTTGCTTTGAATGAAGGTGCTTTTTTTCCTGTTAATACAGCCATTATTATTGATTTTTAGAGGTTTGTTATTTGAGTCTGATTACGAAGGGTAAAGGTAGGAAAAACGCAGGAGAAAAGGAGGCTTGTGTATTAATTTTACATTATCCACGGAAGCCTGTGGACTTGAGTAATTTACTAACTTTACGGCCTAACAAAACGAAACTCTAACATGAAAATTTCTATCGGCCAAGCCGCCCCGGATTTTACTCTTCCTGATCAGGATAAAAACATGACCACTCTCTCTGCACAGAAAGGGAAAAACGTGCTGTTGCTTTTTTTTCCGGCTGCTTTTACCGGAACCTGTACCAAGGAGCTGTGTGCAACCCGTGATGATATTGCTTTTTATAATGGTATGAATGCTAATGTCTATGGCATCAGCGTAGACATGCCTTTTTCACTTAATAAATTCAAAGCCGAGCAGAATATCAATTTTCCACTGCTCTCTGATTTCAATAAAGAAGCTTCCGCAAATTACGGATCGATCTATCAGGACTGGATCCTCGGTTTGAAAGGAGTCTCCAAGCGTTCCGCATTCGTCATTGACAAGGCCGGAATAGTGCGCTATGCAGAGGTTTTGGAAGATGCAACGAAGATTCCTGATTTCGAAGCCATCAAGAAGGTTATTCAGACTTTGGGTTAAGTCTCGAATCGGATAAACTCTTTTTCTTTCCGATAATGATCAGACGGTCGGATTTTTCTTCATCAAATTCGTCCAGCATATAATTACCCTTGAACTGGAGAGCTTCGAAGCCATTTTTAAGCAAGGCTTTTTCAAGCTCTCCTTTGGTGTATGCCCGAACGCGTTCCTGGAAAGCATACTGTTTGCCCTTGTCGGAAAAGGAAATCTTTTTATTGATGTATCCATTCTCCAGGCTCTTGTTAATCTCAAACCGGATTCCTTCCGCTTCTTTAAACATTGTTCCTGTAAGCTGCTTTTTTACTTTGCTGGTATTGAGGTAATCGAGCACAAAGATTCCACCGGGGCGGAGAGAGGAGTGGACCGCACGAACAACTTCTTCATGCTCCCGGTCGGATGCAAAATAACCAAAGCTGGTAAAAAGGTTAAAGACAAAATCGAAATAATTGATGCGTATAGTGGTACGCATATCACTGATGTAAAAGTTAAGAGATTCATTCTCGAATTGCTTTGCAAACCGGATGCTGGCTTCGCTCAGGTCAGTACCGGTTACTTCAAATCCTTTGGAGCTTAGAAAAACAGAATGCCTTCCTTTTCCACAACAAAGGTCATGAATCCTGGCTCCTGAAGGGACCTTCAGAAAGCGAATCAGGTTATTCATAAATAGCTCTGCTTCTGCCTGATCTCTGTTACCGTAGAGGATGTGATAATATTTGCTGTCGAACCAATTCTCAAACCAGGTACAATCCGGGGAGGTCCCATGCCTGTCATCTGCCATACTGCAAAATTACGGTTTTTATCCGACCGTGAAAACACGTGGTTTATCCGGCCGAATCCATTACTGAGGAGGAAATAGGAAAAAACAGGCCAGTATTGCGAAACAGCCATCTTCAAATAATTTTTTTGAATAAAAAAGATTATTACCTTTATTCAGGATAAGAATAATTCTTGTCTTCGCATTCTAACCAAAGCCCATCCTATGCTGCAAACTTCCCTTAAGATCGATGTCCGAAAAACACCTGTGTCGAGGATTTCAGAACTGGACATGAAGAATCTTCAGTTTGGTAAATATTTCTCCGATCATATGTTCGTTGCAGAATATGCAGATGGGCAGTGGAGCAAAGCCGAGATTCTTCCATATGGGAAGATGGAGATAAGCCCTGCCAATTCTGCGTTTCACTATGGTCAGGCCATCTTCGAAGGCATGAAAGCATACCGTACGGAAGATGGAAAGATTAATCTTTTCCGCCCCGAAGCAAACTGGAGAAGACTCAATATATCTGCCGAGCGTATGGCTATGCCCAATGTATCGGAAGAATTATTCATGGAAGGACTTACCCAACTGGTTCAAATGGACAGTGCCTGGGTACCCTCTGAAAAAGGAACTTCGCTTTACATCCGTCCGTTCATGATCAGCACGGATGAGTATATTGGTGTGAAGCCAGCCGATACCTATAAGTTCATCATCATCACCTCTCCTGTTGCCGCTTATTACAATGCACCGGTTCGGGTACTGGTGGAAACAAACTATATCCGTGCGGTTGAAGGGGGTATTGGTTTTGTAAAAGCAGCAGGGAACTACGGACGTTCACTCTTCCCGACACGCCTGGCTCAGCAACGCGGTTACCAGCAGATTATCTGGACGGATGCCCGCAATCACCGGTTCCTGGAAGAATCAGGGACGATGAACGCCATGTTTATGATTGATGATATTCTGATTACTCCTCCTCTTGGAGATACCATTCTTGCCGGAATTACACGCGACAGTGTGCTTACGCTTGCACGTGACTGGGGCTACCGCGTCCAGGAACGTAAGATCAGTATCGACGAAGTGCTCGATGCACATAAGAAGAAAACATTGCAGGAAGCATTCGGTACCGGAACCGCTGCCACCATTGCTCATATCTCCGGCATCGGATTCGAAGGCAGGGATTATGAATTGGCGCCTGTGGAAGAACGTATCTTCTCGAACCGTGTAGCAGTTGAACTTGAAGGCATACGCAAGGGAAGAATCGAGGATAAACATAACTGGGTTTATCAGATTAAGTAATTAATCCCCTGGCGGGACCTATAACCCTCTATGAAGTATAGCATTTCCTGGACCCGACCTCATTCTCATTTTATTGATATTGAGTTTGCTGCCCAAACCAAATGGGCAGACTGCCTGAACTTCCAACTTCCTTCCTGGAGGCCTGGCCGCTATGAGCTTGGAAATTTTGCAAAAAATGTTCAACGCTGGGCTGCATTCGACGAGAAAGGCACTAAGCTGGAATTTCACAAATTGAAGAAGGATCTGTGGTCTGTGAACTGTAAAGGAGCCGCTGAAGTTCACATCCGTTACAATTATTTCGGTGCAGAGTTAAATGCAGGTTCTACTTTTTTAGATACCACGCAGCTCTATATGAATCCGGTGAACTGCTGTCTTTATGTAGAAGGGAGGATTGAAGAACCCGTAGAGGTAGTGTTGCATCTCCCTGTTGATTACGAGGTAGCATGCTCCATGAAAAAGGGTCCATCCGGAATTTCTTCTCTCCCGGAAAGAAAAACAGTCACACTCCTGGCCGCTGACTTTCATGAATTAGCCGACAGCCCTCTGATTGCCAGTCCCACACTTCAGCATAACACCTTCGTTCTCGATGGAGTAGAATTTAATCTTTGGTTTCAGGGGGAATGCAAACCTGCCTGGTCGCGCATCATCAACGACTTTTTCATTTTTATCAATGAACAGTTTGTGATGATGAAGGAGTTTGTGCATGATGAATACCATTTTCTTTACCAGATACTCCCCTATAAATTTTATCATGGAGTGGAACACCTGAAGTCCACCGTCATTGCATTGGGCCCTGGTTACAAGTTGAATGAAGGGGAGATTTATGAAAATCTTCTCGGGGTGAGCTCGCATGAATTATACCATGCATGGAACATTAAATCCATCCGGCCGGTGGAAATGATGCCTTATGACTATACCCGGGAAAATTATTCCAGATTAGGTTATGTCTGTGAAGGCATCACCACTTATTATGGGGATCTCTTTCTGTTCCGCTCCGGTGTTTACTCGGAGTTTGAATATCTAAAAACTGTTCATGAACGGCTTCAGAAGCATTTCGACAACCCGGCCCGATATAATCTGAGCGTAGCCGAGTCCTCTTTTGACACCTGGTTAGATGGCTATGTTCCGGGAATACCCGGAAGGAAAACTTCCATTTACGATGAAGGCTGCCTCCTTGCCTTTATGACGGATATGATTATCCGCCGCAATACCCGGAATGAGAAATCACTCGATGATGTAATGCGCGTTCTGTTTTACAATTATTCCAGGAGAGGGGTTGGATACAGTGAAGATGATTATAAACGGGAAGTGGAAAAGCTGGCAGGTGAAAATCTGGATGATTTCTTTCAAACGTATGTCTATGGAGCCACATCCTATGAGAAAAAATTCTCAGAGCTGGCTGCATATATCGGAGTTGAGCTTCGGAATCAAGGTTGCAAAAAACACTATGAGGGGCATCTGGGTTTCCGGGCTCATCATGAAGGGCATCATTTCAAAGTAAGCGCTGTATATCCCAATTCTCCGTCCGATAAAGGCGGTCTGGCCATAAACGATGAGATCCATGCACTGAATGGTTTTGTGCTGAAAGATGATCTGCATGAATGGAGCTCGTATTTCTCCGGCACTCCTGTTCGTCTCACCGTCTCCCGCCAGGGAGTCTTGCATGAACTCACCATTGAACCAGGTTCTGATACCTATTATCGGATCTATTATATCCAGAAGCTCAAGCATACCGATGAGCTTCAACAGGCAGCCTACCAAAGCTGGTCCAGACGGATATTCTGATTCGTCCCCAATCCCCTGTTTTTAAAGACAAAGTGCCTTTATTCATAGATTGTTCATAATTATCTATCGATAAAGTTTGCCAGTATGGGGAAATGTTCTTTTTTTACAACATCCAACTCATCAGTAACAAACATCAGAATCCCTAACAAAAGAGCCGCAAAGGCTAAAAACAAATCTTATGGAAAACACAAATGACTCTTCGGGCGCAAATCCGGCAAAATTAAACTTGAGTGTTGTTTATCAGGAATCCTATTCCAGGGGCCAGTTGTTGCTTCGTTCTTTCTTTGGTGCCATTTACATGCAGCTCCCGCATATGTTTATCATGGCTTTCTGCAATATCTGGGCTGGTATTGTTTCCTTTATTGCCTGGTGGGTTATTTTGTTTACAGGCCGCTATCCACAAAGCTTCTTTGATTACAACGTAAAGATGCTTCGCTGGCAGCTCCGTTTAGGAGCAAGAATATCAAATCTTTCAGATGGCTACCCAGCTTTCGGTCCAAATGGAACAGATACACAAACCACTCTGGAGGTTCCTTATCCTGCAAGCCTTAGCAGAGGGCTCCTTCTTGCCCGTGCATTCTTCGGCTTCATTTACATCATTATCCCTCATGGATTTGTTCTCCTGTTCCGTGTACTCTGGGGCGCTATCCTTGGCTTCTGTGCATGGTGGGCGATCCTGTTCACCGGTCGTTATCCTAAGTCTTGGTTTGATTTTCAGGTTGGTACCTTTCGCTGGACCACTCGTCTTAACCTTTATCTGAGAAATATGACTGACGAATACCCTCCGTTCTCCGGAAAGGAGTAAGGTTTCCTTACCTATAAGAATTGATAAACTGCACCGGATAAGAAATGAATTCATTCCTTATCCGGTGTTTATCATTCACCCTTCTGCTGAATGAAGAATTAGCTCTAACTTTATATTGAAAAAAAATGAATATGGAAGAAAATCAGAAGTATTTTCCCGTGCCTCAGCCCGATGAACTTACCCGCAAAGAGAAAGACGATGCCATGGGAGGCTATCTGATGATGTTTGCAGCATTGGGGGCTGGTTTGCCATTGCCCATTATCAATCTTATTGCCTCCATCATCTACTATCACATGAATAAGTCAAACAGTCTGTTTGTAAAGTTTCATACCTATCAGGCTCTTGTTTCTCAAATTCCACTCACCCTTGCGAATGGAGTGTGCGTATTTTGGGGAATTCGGATTGCCATTTTTCATACCTGGCACGTCAATAACTTCTTCATTGGTTTTGCCCTCATGCTTTTAGTTGCCAATATCCTTTACCTCGTTTTTGGAATCATTTCAGCTGTTAAAGCCAGCAGAGGAAGAATGTATTACTATTGGTTTTTCGGCCCTATGGCCTATGAAAAGGTTTTCCTGGTTGCCAATCATGTTGTGAAGGCACCCGCAGTAAACCATCCACCCAAATCCATTTCATGAAGAAAAGATATTGGATTGATGCTGCAAAGCTAATAGTCGTGTTTGGCATTATCTGGGCTGCATTTGCAATCATACCCTGGCCTTCCATACATGCCCCCAAAGGAGCTGACCTGGTTTCTATTGAACGGGAGAAAAAACTGGGAACTATACTGATGGAGCAATCCATACTTTCACCTGATGCAAAGGAGAAGGTGATTCACTCTCCCAAACTGGATTCTGCGATTTTCATTGTTACCTCCAGGCTTTTGGAGCATCTTGACCATCCTTTATTTACCTATCATTTCTATGTGGTGGAAAAAAAGGATGTGAATGCTTTCACACTGCCAGGTGGAAATATTATCATCTATTCAGGCCTCCTTGATTTTTGCCAGACCCCGGAAGACCTCGCTGCTGTACTGGCCCATGAAATTGGACATGCTCAAAAGCGGCATGTAGTGACAAAGCTGGTCAATGAGCTTGGCTTGAGTATTATGCTCTCTGTGCTAAGCGGAGGGAACTCCTCAATCATCCGGGAAGTTATGCGGACCGCCATGTCCACCTCCTTCAGCAGAGATATGGAAGCAGAGGCGGATGCTTTTTCCTTTTCACTCATGGAAAAATCCAACCTCGACCCGACCACACTATCTGATTTTTTTCGGAGAATGAAAAAAGAGAAAGATAACGACTCGAACCTTTCTGAATTCCTAAGCACACACCCTTCAAATACCGATAGGATCAGAGCTGCTCTGGAATACAAAACAGCAGCAGGGTTCACCATTAAACCCATTTCGCTCGACTGGTCCGTTGTAAAAGAGGAGTTAAAAAAAGTGGCTCCAACGAAGGTTGAAGAACCTGCATCAGAAGAATAAATTACTCTTTAACAGAAACCCTTCCGCCGCTGAAGAAATAGTGGGTATAATACGGTTCACCCAGATCACTCACAATTACCCCGCCCTTTACGGCAGCATGGATGAACTTATTATTACCAAGATATATTCCTACATGAGAAATCTGTCCCTTGCGGATTTTGAAAAAGAGTATATCCCCTTCCTGTAAATCCTTTTTTTGTATGGCGGTGGTTTGAGTCCAGATGGATGAGGAGCTACGGCAGAGATCAAGGCAATAAACATCCCGGTATACGGAAGAGACAAAGCCCGAACAGTCGGTTCCTTTTTGTTTGATGGCCTGTCCATAGTGATAACGGGTTCCTGCCCATTCATAAGCATTGAAATACAACCAGGGTTGCTTGGTTGAATCCATGCAAACACCGTTACTTTCAAACCATTGGTATGCTTTGGTAGATTGGAGTGGTGTGCTCTGCTGCGCAGACCCCCATACAGAACAACATAAAAAAAACAGGCAGAGCTTCCACATTTGGTAAAGTTAACACTTGTAGAGCAAAACAAGACATAGCATTTCCAGTTATATGATCTTAGCCCTAACCTTATCGATCGACTCCTGAGCCTCCTTAAAGAAGCGATAACGCTGCTTTTCTGCCACACCACTCATGAGCACAGATTTGCGGATCAGGTTTTTAAGCCACTGTTCGGTCTCCTCACAATATTCTGCATTGCTGGTTACCATGGAGTTAAATGTATGATAGCTTAAATAACCAGCCTTGTAATTTTCGGCAAGCACCAGGATGCAGTTATTGCCAATCATCACCTCACTGTTATAAAGGTTGAAGTTGTTTTCGAACTCGGCATTCATTTTTCCTTCTCCGGGAATGAACTTTGAACTATGCTCCGCCTGTTTCTGTAGGTAGGTAAGCATCTGTGAAAGCTGGTCAATGACCTGCAGTGCCGTTTGCTTGTCGGCAAACAAACCCGATTCCCAATAAAATTCAATGGATTTGAGCATTCCGCTCATCGTCTCTTCGTTCCAGATTTCGGTGGATGGGATGGCTACATAATGATCAAATATTTCCCGGGCATAACCAATGAAGCGCTTGTCGATCATCTCGGGCCTGAATTTTTTTCCTTCAAAGGAAGGCACATTCAAAACGGATTTGGTCCAGTAAAATATTTTAAATGCAGTGAGCTCCGGAAATTGATAGTAATGAAAAATGGGGATGTCTTCAGCCGCGTAAATGATTTCTTTCTTTGGAAAGGCTTTGATTTTTCGCAGATCAGTCAGGATGCTCTGAAAATAGGCATCGAAAGCATCTTCACTATTGCTTAAAGGACGGTAACTGAAAGTGACCGTACCCGTGGAACCGGGGTTGAACGTGTCGAGTGAGATACGGTAATGGGTGCAAAGCACTGCCACTTCATCTAAGGTTAAGGCTGTATCTCCTCTGATCCTTCGGTATGCACTGTCATTGCTTATCTGTAAGATTTCGGCCAGCTCATCTGCCAAAGAGTGGTTGGAAGGGGTAAGGTCACGTAAACGCTTGATAAATTCACGCTGAACTTTGGTGGAATCTGGTTTATTCATGAAATATTTTTAAGGAATACTCCTTAGGTAGTGGGATATGATTATTAAAATCTATATCGTAAGGTACAGATGATTTGCAAAAAATGCAAATATTGGTCTTTAGGAGGACTAATCCTCCTTTTTTTTGCAAAAAGCCATGCTGTATTAAATGAAGGGGCAGAAACTCATTTTAATCCCCCTCAAACCGGATATACATTTGTCCAAACAAAACTAAAAAGCATGAAAACCAGGAAAAACAATGTGTTTACCGGAACAGTATTAACCGTAATAATGTTATTTACGCTTAATCTGGTTTCTTATGGTCAGACTTCTGTCGGGGCCAAAAAGAACCGAAAAACAATGACTGTACTGAATATTGATGCAAAAGGAGTAAACCTGGATCCGGTTCAGATGGGAAATCTTGTACGGATTGAGCTGGAGAAGCTGGATTCGTTTGAGGTGATGGATCGGTATGATGTGGCCTATGTGGTAGAAAAGAACAAGCTCAACATAGGAAATTGTTTTGGTAAAATTTGCCTGGTAGAGGTCGGGAGCCAGATTCACTCGGACAAAATGTTTACCGGGAGTGCTGAGTTGTATGGGGAAACCATCGTCATGACTTTTAGGTTGATTGATGTAAAGACAGCAACAATCGAGAAAACCCAGGTCAATGAATACTTGAACATTCCAAAGGAGTTGCAGGGGATGGTTAAACTTTCCATTCGTCAGATGTTCGGCATGAAACTGGATGAAACAGCCCTCAGCTATCTGTCCAAACGGAATACATTTGAGAGTGCGACCAACAACCCGAACAAAGAACGAGTAAACCTGAGTGGTCCCCGAAGCGGCTTTACAGTCTTTACCGGCAGCACAGCCAAGATCATTACGGCATCTAAAAATTCCGGTGGTTTTGGAGCCTCCCCGGTGATGTTCCAGTTCGGGTATCAGTTTGAAGCCCAGTATCTGAATGAAGGGAATTATCAGGCATTATTCGAATTTTTGCCGACAGTGACCGGATTCGACCAGAATATTTTTATTCCCAGCCTGACCATTATGAATGGTTTCCGTGACAATAAACATGGATGGGAAATTGCTTTTGGACCAACCTTTAGCCTCGTACCCATGGCCGATGGGTATTATGATTCCAATAACAATTGGCACCTGAATAACGAGTATCCGAATGACGGGACCAAAAGGCCTTCCTCCGTCAGCAGGCTCGACAGCCGTGGTGATCTGGCCGGAAAAGCATCATTCATTCTTGCCGTGGGACGCACTATTAAGTCAGGTAAATTGAATATCCCTGTCAATGCTTATGTAATTCCCAGCCTCGATGGATGGAGGTTCGGCTTATCGGTAGGATTCAACGCAAAGAGACATTAACAAAAGAGGGGGAGGATTTAACACTTCCTCCCCTTTTTTTTAATAATGATTCGCTACCTTTAAGTATTGAATTGAGATAAAATAAAAAATGAAACTCCGGCTCAGTCTTTTTCTTCTTCTGTTGATCCTTTCCGGAGCAGGCTTTTCTCAAACCAGCAAGAGCTTAAATTCTCAGTTGTTAATACCTGTTGGAGGCCTGCATGTATCGGGGAAAGGACAGTTGGTTTCAGTCAAGCATGGTTTTCACGTCCGGAGATCTTCCAGAAGGCCAACAATTCCGGTTAAAAAAATTGTTCCGGCTAAGCATGTTACTTCCTTCCGAAGAACCGTAAAACCTGAAAGATCTTTGCTTGAATATCAAGGAACCAACATGGGTTTTGAAATCCGCAAATATCTCCATCGTCATAAACTGGCACCTAAGCATAAAGAACTTTCTTCGTTTTCTTCTGCAACCGGGAAAGTGCCTGCTTCTGGCTATTATGTAGGAACGGATATCTTCGATCAGTTTGCCGAGAACCCTGCCTATGGCGCTATTCCGGATTACAGCACCACTGGAATGTTCGGCTCTTTTTCCTATAAAGACAAAACCTATCTCACCTTCAAGAATGCATTCGGTGCGCGCCTGGATGTGGGTTTCCGCTCACTTAAAAAATATGGATTGGTATTCGATTTGGGATTCAAGGCCGGATTTCAATATGTCGACGGATCTGATTTCAAACTTCCTGCTAACGGAGCTGATCAATATGGGATCGGAAAACGGGGGAGTAATCCTGTCGTACTACCCAGTATCCTTTGTTCTGCAATGATTGGCTGGACAGAATAACCTCCTATTCAATTTCCTTTAAGTTCATCTTTCGTATTTCCGGTGATACTTTAGCCGTGAACAGTACCACGATAATCGTCATGATTCCTCCGAAGATTACGGAAGGAGCAAGGCCCATCAGACGTGCCGTCACCCCGGATTCGAACCCGCCGATCTCGTTCGAGGACCCGATAAAAATATTATTGACTGCGGATACTCTTCCTCTCATATTGTCCGGTGTCATGAGTTGAAGGATGCTGTGTCGGATTACTACACTCACATTATCAAAAGCTCCGGTCAGAGCAAGCAGGAAAAGACTGAGGTAAAAATTGGTGGAGAGGGCAAATAGGATGGTGGCAATACCAAAGCCGGTGATAGCCAGAAGCAGATTTCTTCCTGCATTTTTTTTCTGTGGGATATAGGCGAGGATAAACGCCATCAATACCGCTCCTATAGCAGGTGCGGCCCTCAGGAAACCAAATTCAGTTGAGCCTACTTTCAAAATCTTGTCTGCAAAAGCCGGAAGCATTGCAACAGCGCCTCCGAAAAGAACAGCGAACAAGTCCAGAGAAAGGGCTCCCAGTATTATCTTATTTTTAAAAACGAAGTTGATACCTACCGCCAGGCTCTCCCGAAGGGACTCCACTTTTTCTTTCACGGGCAATGGCTTGTCACCGATCAGGGAGACGAACAGTAAGGAAAGTCCAACCATTCCTAATACGGCGCAGTAAGCCTGTGTGATGCCATAAATACAGAGCAAACCTCCCACCGCATTGCCGGCAATAAATCCGCTGTGCCACACCGTGCTGTTCCAGGTGGCTGCATTCGTGTAATGGCTTCTGGGTACTATCTGAGCGAGCCAGGAGGGGAAAGAGGGGCCCAGAAAGGAACGGATCAAACCGCTTATTCCAATAATAATATAAATGGGCATCGTTCCGAGGCGATGAATCACCCCGGAAGCATCGGAAGAAAACCAAGCCAGGAATCCGGTAGCTATGATTAATGCCAGTGTAGATACAACGATGATTCGTTTCCTGCTGACGATATCGGCAATATGTCCGGAGAAAAAGGATAGGGCGATAAATGGAAGTGCCTCGGCGAGTCCTATATATCCAAGAGACAATACATCTTTGGTGAGACTGTACACTTGCCAGCCAACAACCACACTCTGCATCTGAATTCCCAGGGTAAGGAAGAAGCGGGCACAGATAAAAAAGCTGAATTCCCGGAGTCGCAGCGCTGCGAATGGATCATGAGGTTTAGGAACAGCTTCATTTGTCACACGACAAACATACTGAAAAAGAACCTGAAGGCATAACCCTGGTGGGTCAGAACTTGAACTGGAGACCTACACCTATGTTAATGCCCGTAGCTGTAAGGTTGGATGTATTGGGTTTGTTCCCCGTTTTATTATCGTTGTAGATGACTTCCGGGTAACCAAAATAAGTATAAGCCACGTGAAAATTGATACCGATATGATTGCCAAAATAAATTCGTGGATCCACATGGACATCAAAGATGGCTCCTCTTCCGGAAAGGTTGGAAGCTACAGAATCTTGTGTGGTATACTTGAGGCCGGAGTAGCCATAACCAACTCCAATTGGGATGTCCAGGTGCTTGGTTTTAATGAAGTGGAAGTTTGCAATGATCAGCGCATCATAACCGGTTGCACTTGGATGCGGGTGTGTTACGGAATCCTTGGTGATATAATCATCGTAACGAAGTTTTACGCCGACTCCGAACCAGTTAGCCAGTCCATATTCAACACCAGCCGAATAAACACCGCCACCTAAATGACTGGATTGAACTGCTGATCCAGGTGCGCTGCTTTGGTTGGTTGTATTGTAGTAGGAGAAATTTACCCCCAGATCTATCACGATATCGTCTTTTTTAAATGCCTGTGCATGGCTAAGAATTGAAAAGGAGGTGAGCATAACCAAGCTCAGTGCAAGGCGCTGGATTACTTTTGTCATGTTATAGATTTTGCTGTGCTATAAAAGTAGTGAAAATCAATTAAAATAGATCACTTTCCGAAACCTATCGTACAGGTTATCGGATAGTGATCAGATAGTTCTGTTATGATAGTCTTAAAATCCCAGGTCTGAATATCCTTGCTGTGAAGAATATAATCAATCCGAAAAGAAGGAAATTTTCCATAGTATGTCCTTCCGAATCCATTTCCAGTCTCTAAAAAAGCATCATTCATTCCCTTGCTCAGCATATGATAGGTATAGGAGGCTGGGGTGTCATTGAAGTCGCCACAGATGATCACCGGATAATGGCAGCTTGCTATGTGTGTTTCAATAATTTCAGCCTGTCCGGCTCTTCTCTTGAATGCCCATTTTAAGCGTCTCAGGATACTCCGCGATCCTTTAAATTCATTCAGGTCCTTGATATCCATCAGGGCCTCCATAAACTTATAATCATTATTGCTGAAATGGATGCTTTGCAGGTGAACATTATAAACCCTGATCGTATCATCATCTACCTTGATATCGGTATACATGCAACTGTTATTTCCAAAAGTATTGAAATCGATCTGTCCCCTGTTTACAATGGGGTAGCTGCTGAAAGTAGCCATTCCCCAGTGATCCGTTCCTCTCAGAGTTACCTGGTATTCTACATGGGAGTATTTGGCTTTCTGGAATTTCACCAGGGTGTCCAGATTCCGGAAATGACCTTTATCCGAATTATAGAACTCCTGCATACAAACAATATCCGGGGCTTCTGATTTGAGCAGGTCAAATATCTTGCTCCGGGTTTCTAAATTATGTGACCAGTTATAAAGATCAAAGAGCTTGGTATTGTAGCTCATGATTTTAAGTTTATGTTTGGAGTTTACCGGAGTCTTTTTGAAGTTTAGCTGTACATAACCGTTAAGGATATTCAACCCCAGAAGAATGGCAACAAATGAATAAAGAAACCTCATCCTCCATGCCAGAAGCCAGTATATCACAAAAAGCAGGTTTATGATCAGGAGTATAGGATAGGAGATCCCGAAAAAGGCGAGGGGCCAGAAAATCCTGGGGCTGACAAAAGGAGCGAGATAGGAAAAAAGCAGCAGAGCAACTGAAAGATAGTTCAGCCAGATGACCACGATACGAAATACGGAACGTTTCCTGCCTGGTGGAGGCGGTGTCGCCGACGTGGTTATTGTTTCTTTGCCTTGTTCTTCCATTCTGCCTTACATTTTCCGGCTGGCATTGAAAAGAAAATCTTTTTCATCCTTGCTCAGGCTTTCATAACCGGAGCGTGAAATTTTGTCCAGTATTTCATTGACTTTTTTCTGCTCATTTACCTTTCGTTCATTATAAACATCATCTGGGATTGGGCGCTTATATGCAACCTTTACATTGCTCCGGGGTTTTCGGGAGAAAAGGTTCAGGATAGAATCCAATATTCCGGTAAGTCCACGGGTGAGATCATTGCCTTTGCGGTATTGAAGCGCGAAGATCAAACCAAACGCTGCACCACCGATATGCGAAATTTTACCCCCGGTATTTGAAGAGTCAATATCGATAAGGCTTGTGAGGATGAAACAGACCAACGCAATATATTTTAACCTCACTGGTCCGAGCAGAAACACATTCATGACCAGATTCGGTGCGTATACGGCTGTTGCAATAACAATGGCCATCACACCTGCTGAAGCTCCAAGCAGCAATCCTCTGGACCCTGGAAGGAAATTGCCTGCAAGCATAAAGAGAATACCCCCTGCCAATCCTCCTAATACATATACCGCAACAATGCGTTTGCTTCCTATGAATTCGGCGAAGACATTACCAATGGAATAAAGCCAGAGCATATTGAAGAAGATATGAAAGAAGTCAAGGTGATAAAACATATAGGTGAAAAGGGTCCAGAAATGCTCAGCGAAAAAACTAAAATTAGAATTGAGTGCAAGTTGTAAATGAACCGGTGTGAAAGAATATCCCGCAAGGCCCAGAATGCCTTTGGTGAGATTAGCGGCAAGAAAAAGGAGCACATTCACCAGCAGGAGCCTGTTAAGACCGTTATGCTTCATGCTGAAGGTATTCTTGATATCGTTTATAATAGACATACTGATTGCTGAAATTTGGTTCAATAAAAAAAGTTACGGTTCTTCTGCCAGAGCTTAATCAGGATAAAACCAAAGAGCATTCCACCCAGGTGGGCGAAGTGAGCAATATTATCGCCTTGAATCTGGGATACTCCGGAAAAGAGTTCCACCGCACCGTATAAAATAACGAAGTACTTGGCCTTGATGGGGATTGGAAAAAATATGATCATGAGCTCTGTGTTCGGGAAGATCATCCCAAATGCAAGCAGGACTCCGAACAACGCACCCGAAGCTCCTACTACCGGAATGTCAGCTATGTCAGCCTTCAGGTGCTGTAGATTTTTGATTGCAAAAGATATCCCCTCCGGATCATGCGGGGCAGCCTTCCATGCGTTGTAAAAATCAAGCAACTTGGTTGGTTGATAATAATGCCCCATCAGTTTAAAATAACTTTCAGGGTCAGGATTAGCAATGGCTACATCAAGCACATGCAATTGGTAGGTGGTATAAAGAGTTTGTAGAAAAGCAGCACCCAGCCCAGCTACCAGATAGTAAATAAGAAATCTTTTAGGGCCCCAGTAATTTTCAAGCGAACTGCCGAACATCCAGACCCCATACATATTGAGAACAATATGGGCTATCCCCGCATGCATAAACATGTGGGTGAAGATCTGGTACCATCTGAAATTAGGAGAGGTTATGTAGTGTAAGCCAAGTTTATCGTCAAGATCTATCTGGAACTTATACTCAAAGGCCAGCAGAGCAATAAACAAGATGACGTTTATGATAAGAATGTTTTTTACAACCGGAGGAAGGATTGTAAAACCAGAAGGACGATATTGTTGTTGGTAACTCAAGTCATTTATTATTAAAGTTAAACATCACCCAGAGCGTCGAACAAAGGTTATTTTTTAAATCTCCTGTTTAATTCATCTAATCCAAATGTAATCACAGAAGGCTTGCCATCAGGAGTAGCGTAAGGCATGGAACAGGCAAAGAGCTGGTCTACGAGCATATTCATTTCTGCCTCTGAAAGTGGCTTGCCGCTTTTGATCGCCGCCTTTCGTGCCATGGTACGTGCGATAGAGTCACTTTGATCAAGTCGGAATTCGCTTTGATGGTTTTTATATTCCTCAATCAAAGACTGGAGAATTCCTGAAGAATCAAGATCCATCATTTCAACAGGAACAGCATGAATGGCAATAGTATTGGTGCCGAAAAGGTCTATTTCGAAACCAAGAGCATTCAGATCTGGCATTAATGCCTGAATACAGACCATATCCCCCTGGCTCAACTCGACCGATTCCGGAAACAGTTTTTTCTGGGAAAGATTTTTCTTTTCTTTTATAGTCTCCAGAAAACGCTCATAAAGAACCCGTTCATGGGCTCCCTGCTGATCGATAATCACAAACCCAGATTTGGTATGGGCCAGTATATAACGGTTATGAAGCTGATAAGGCTTCTGACCTGGTCCATTCTCTGATTCCGGATCCCAGGTAGTATTCAGGGTCTGTTGTTCATCGGACGATTCCAACCCCTTACTTTCTTCTTCCTGACGCAGAAGCTCCAGTTGATTATAAGCATGTCTGGAATAATTCTTGTCCCAATCCATGTTTTTCAGGTAATCCTGTTTAGGTATATCCGTGGTCTGCTTTTCCGATTTGAAAGGATTGAATGTTTTATCGACCCTGATCTCCGGCTGGATGGCAAAATCACCCTTAGGCCGGTTCGGTATTTCAATTCCCATCTCCTGGTCAAAGTCTAAAGAAGGAGAAATATTATTTTGTCCGAGCGACTTTTTTACGGAGGACCTTAGAAGCGCATAAATGGAACGTTCATCTTCAAATTTAACCTCAGTCTTGGTTGGATGAATATTTACATCAATCGTATGTGGATCCACCTCCAGGAAAATGAAATAGGAGGGGAAGGAATCCTTTGGAAGTAATTCACTGTAGGCCGACTGCACCGCGTGGTGCAGATAAGAATTTTTGATAAACCGTTTGTTGAGGAAGAAAAACTGCTCCCCCCGGGTCCTTTTTGCGAACTCGGGCTTTCCAATGAATCCTCCCAATACCAGGATGTTTGTGCTTTCCTCCAGTGGAGCAAGCCGGGTATTGTAAGGGTTCCCAAACAAGGAAACGATTCGTTGACGTAGAGTTGCCTTATGAAGATTAAAGACCTCCACATCATTATGATGAAGTTGGAAACCTACTTCCGGGTGTGCAATGGCTACCCTCTCAAACTCGTCCACAATATGCCTGAATTCAACAGCTTCGGATTTAAGAAAATTTCTACGGGCAGGAACGTTAAAAAAAAGATTTTTGACTGCAATGCTCGTCCCCGGTTGGGAAGAGCACACTTCCTGTGTTTTCACTTCTCCACCCTCTACACGAAGCAGTGTTCCAAGCTCCTGTGCGGGCATCCTTGTTTTCATCTCTACCTGGGCAATAGCAGCTATGGAAGCGAGGGCCTCGCCTCTAAAACCTTTAGTGGTAATGGAGAAGAGGTCATCGGCTGAACGTATCTTGGAGGTTGCATGGCGTTCGAAGCTCATTCTGGCATCGGTTTCGCTCATTCCAGTCCCATTATCAATAACCTGAATAAGGGTTTTCCCTGCATCCTTTATGATGAGCCGGATGAGATCTGCCTTTGCATCGATTGCATTTTCCAGCAATTCTTTCACAGCCGAAGCGGGTCGTTGAACAACCTCTCCTGCTGCAATCTGATTGGCCACGGAATCGGGCAAAAGCCGAATAATGTCGGGCATACGCGTTGTTCTTTTCCCTCTTTTTTTGGAGGAAAACAAAGGTACTGATTTTTTATTCTACCACTGTCAGAACCCATCACTCCAAGCACCTGTCAAACACTCCCTTGTTAATAAGTGTGTAAGGAGGTGGGGATTCTTGCTTCTATTCTCAATAATTTTATACTTCAATAACCTTCTATGCATCTTTTTAGGTTTTCTCTGCTTGCTTTCGTACTGATCCTGCTAACCGCTTTCGTTTCTGTAAAACAGGTGGGAGAGGATCCTCCGTTTTTGAAAATGGATGGAAACCACTGGGTAGACTCTGTATTCAAAACACTCACCCCAGATCAGCGTATTGCTCAGCTATTTATGGTGGCAGCCTATTCGAACAGCGATAAGGCTCATGTCAATGAAATTAAGAAGCTGATCACCAACCAACGGATCGGAGGTTTGATCTTCTTTCAAGGCGGACCCCTCCGGGAAGCAAGGCTTACGAATACCTATCAGGAGCTTTCCGAAGTCCCTTTGCTGATATCCATTGATGGGGAATGGGGACTTGCAATGCGACTGGATAGTACGGTGGAATATCCCCGTCAGATGACCCTCGGTGCCATACAGGATGATTCTCTGGTTTACTTTATGGGTCGGGAGATAGCTTGGGAATGCAAACGGCTCGGCATACAGGTTAATCTGGCTCCGGTAGCTGATGTGAATAATAACCCTAACAATCCCGTAATCAGTAACCGTTCTTTCGGGGAAAACAAATACAATGTCGCCCGTAAAGCCGCTATGTATATGAAAGGCATGCAGGATGCGGGCGTGCTTGCTAATGCGAAACATTTCCCGGGACATGGAGATACGGATAGCGATTCACATAAAACCTTACCAGTAATAAACCAGTGTACTGCAAGAATGGATACACTTGAGCTTTATCCTTTCCGGGAGCTGATCAGACAAGGATTAGGTAGTATAATGGTAGCCCATCTGTTTATCCCCTGTTACGATACTACAAAAAATACAGCCTCTACACTTTCTAAAAAGGTAGTGACAGATTTGCTGAAGGATACGATGGGGTTCAAGGGACTCATCTTTACAGATGCGCTGAATATGAAAGGGGTATCTAAATTTTTTGAACCCGGAATGGTGGATCTTAAAGCCCTTCTGGCCGGTAATGATGTGCTGCTTTTTTCAGAAAATGTACCTGTTGCGATTGCTGAAATAAAAAAGGCAATCGCGGCTGGACTTATCACTCAGGATGAAATTGACATTCGTTGTAAGAAAATTCTCGCAGCAAAATTCTGGTGCGGTTTGAATAGAATGGAAAAAATAAAAACCAACAAGCTTTACGAAGACCTTAATAATACCAAAGCAGATCTGTTGAACCGTAAACTGGCAGATGCAGCCATGACACTTTTGAAAAACGATAATCAGCTTCTTCCTCTAAAAAGAATCGATACACTCTCTATTGCTTCTGTTTCACTGGGTTATGAAACAGCCAAAAATTTCGAATGTATGCTGTCGAATTATGCCTCTGTTAAACATTTCGGAATTGATAAAGACGCAAAGCCGGCACTTGGTGATAGCCTTCTTAAAAAACTGGCGCCATTCAACACTATCATTGTAAGTATCAATAACACGAATAACAACCCTAAAAAAGATTTTGGTCTCACCGATCTGATCCGGCATCTGACCGATACCATCTGTTCAATGAAAGGGAAGCACATCATCATAGATGTTTTTGCCAATCCTTATTTCCTTTCCCAGTTTCATGAACCAGAGAAAGCACAGTCGGTGGTGCTTTCTTATGAATGGTCATCCTATACCCAAAACTCCTCAGCACAACTCATCTTCGGCGCGATTCCTGCCCTGGGTAAGATACCGGTGAGTGTTTCGGAGAAATTTCAAGCCGGAACAGGCCTCTCTACGGGTCCGGCCATACGATTAAAATATACTATTCCTGAGGAAGTAGGCATTGACTCCAAAAGGCTAAGGCAGATTGATACTATTGCAATGAGGGGCATCCGGAATAGGGCATATCCTGGTTGTCAGATTCTTGTAGCCAAAGACGGAAAGGTTATATACAGGAAGTCGTTCGGATATCATACTTATGGAAATAAAGTCAGAGTGAAGAATGATGATCTCTATGACCTTGCTTCAGTCACTAAAATTCTTGCTTCCACACCAGCAGTGATGAAAATGGTGGATCAAAAATCATTGAGGCTCGACGATCGGCTGGATGAACACCTCCCTCAACTTAAAGGAAGCAATAAGCAGGATATCATCATCCGGGAAATGATGGCACATCAGGCAGGGCTTGAAGCATGGATCCCGTTTTGGATGCGGACCGTAGATTCTAAAGGGGAATACAGAAAAGGCATTTACAATAAGTCAAAATCTGATTCATTTCCTTTAAGAGTGGCCGATCGTCTTTACATCAATAAAGCCTGGCCGGATACTATGTTCAATCAGTTAGTAAGATCTCCGGTTGGAACCAGGGGTAAGTTTCTTTACAGCGATTTGGGGTATTATTTCCTAAAGCGCATCATTGAGGAAAATTATCATGTAGGCATGAATACGTTAATGGATAGTATATTCTATAAGCCTCTTGGTTTGCAGACCATGGGTTACCTTCCAAGAAATCGATTTGATATTGACCGGATCGTTCCGACAGAGTATGATTTAAAATTCCGTAAGCAACAGGTTTGGGGGGATGTGCATGACCAGGGAGCTGCTATGTTAGGTGGGGTAGGCGGCCATGCCGGTTTATTTGCCGATGCAAATGATGTAGCCGTCATCATGCAAATGTATTTGAATAAAGGAATCTATGGTGGTATGCGGTTTCTGGATTCTGTAACCATTAATGAGTTTACGAAGTGCCAGTTCTGTGCAAATAACCGAAGGGGAGCTGGCTTTGATAAGCCAGAAACGGACCCGAAGAAAGATAGTCCTGTATGTGATTGTGTATCCTACCTCAGTTACGGACATCAGGGTTTTACCGGAACCATTACCTGGGCCGATCCGGCTTCTGGAATCGTCTATGTATTCCTCTCGAACAGGGTATATCCGGATGCAGAGGATAACAGGCTCCTCAAGCAAGGTACTCGCACGGCCATCATGCGGGTCATTAATGAGTTGCTGATCCCACAAAAGCCTTAACTTTGCAAGATGAAAATAGGTATTGTTTGTTATCCTACATTCGGAGGTAGTGGTGTTGTTGCAACAGAACTTGGGATAGCTCTGGCAAGCAAAGGGCATGAAGTTCATTTTATAACTTACAGTCAGCCGGTTAGGCTTGATGGAGGATTCCATGAGCGAATTTTCTATCACGAAGTTTCCGTTTCCGATTATCCCCTCTTTGATTTTCAACCCTATGAGCTGGTGCTTTCGAGTAAACTTGTAGATGTTGTCAAGCACGAGAAACTGGATCTTTTGCACGTCCACTATGCGATTCCTCACGCTTCAGCTGCTTATATGGCCAAGCAGATATTAGCTTCTCAGGGTATACATATTCCTTACATCACAACCCTTCACGGAACGGATATTACGCTTGTCGGACGTGATCCTTCGTTTGAACCTGTAATTACATTTGCAATCAATCAATCTGATGCGGTGACTGCGGTTTCCGAAAGCCTGAAACAGGATACGCTGAAGCACTTCGCGGTAAATCGTGAAATACAAGTCATTCCTAATTTTATTAATCTCGAAGAATACAAGAACAAGCCACAAGATTGTACGAAACATACGTATGCACCTTTGGGTGAAAAAATACTGATCCATGTCTCCAACTTCCGAAAAGTAAAACGGGTGGAGGATGTACTTCGGGTTTTTGATAAGGTAAGGAAAGTAATACCCTCTAAGTTGATTCTCGTTGGCGATGGCCCAGAACGTAATAATGTAGAAAAGCTCTGCCGGGAGTTAGATACCTGTAGCGACATTCGTTCATTAGGAAAGCTAACCAACCCTGAGCAGGTACTCGCCATCTCAGACCTTTTTCTTCTTACTTCTGAAACGGAAAGTTTTGGTCTTGCAGCACTCGAGGCCATGGCTGCAGGTATACCGGTGATCTCTACGAATAAGGGAGGATTACCCGAGGTGAACATTCACGGAAAGAGTGGATACCTCAGTGATGTAGGCGATGTGGATGATATGGCCGCTAACGCCATCAAGATTCTAGGTGATGAGAAGGTTCTTGCCAATTTTAAGGCGGGAGCCTATGAACAGGCTAAGAAATTTGATATTCATCAGATTCTCCCCATGTATGAGAAATTGTATGAAGGGCTGCTGTCAAGTGCACGGTCCAAGACTTTCTCACCGGCAAAAACGGTTTGACACCAGGAGGGTGAAGTAAATACTTATCCCCCCGCCTTCTTTCCTTTATACCCTGTTTTAAGAAGCACTTCAAGAACACGATCCCTTTTATCACCCTGAACCAGAATATTTCCTTCTTTCACACTTCCTCCGACACCACAGCTGTGTTTGAGCAGCTTTCCGAGTTTCTCCAGGTCTTCTTTCTGGCCAATGAATCCGGTCACACGGGTAAGCACTTTACCACCTGGCATCCGGTCCAGGTAAACTCTTAGATCCTGCTTCTCTGGAGCAAGCGTCAACTGCTCTTCACCAGGCTCTCCTGGTGTAGGGATGTCCAAGGTCTTGTCGGTTGAATATACGAGTCCACTGTTAGTTGATTTTTTTCTGGTCATAAGATTATTTAATTATCATTTGATTATGCAAAAGTCGCTCGTTATAGGTTTGAATATAGGCTTTCAGTAAATGGTGCATGTTCAACATTTCTGGCGATTGATTTGATGATAAGTTAGATTTAAGCAGACTGTCTTTCCGTAGATCATAAAATCCTGTGATTTCTTTGCCATTAAAGCGAAGCATATATTTTCCCATGTAAAACCGGTACTCATCTTGTTTGAAGTTGATTCCGAAATGATTCTGGGCTTTGTCAAAGGCATTTCTACCGAACGAAAAGTAGGATTTTTGATAACCCAAAACCGAAAGTAAGGTAGGAAGAATATCTATCTGTTGAACCAAAGTGCTGTCACTTCCTTTCAAACTCCCATCCGGTGTATAAAAACAGATGGGAATTGAATATTGTCCAACCATATTTCCCCAGTATGGATCATCCGAATAACCGGTGTGGTCAGCCGTAAAAACAAAAATGGTGTTCCTGAACCAGGCAGCTTTCTTCGCCGTTTCGAAGAATCGTCGGAGGGAATAGTCCGCATAACCAATGCAGGGGTTAATGGTTCGATTTCCAGAGGGAAATTTATCTGCATACTTATCCGGAACTAAGAATGGGTCATGTGAACTCAGTGTGAAAACAGCAGACAAAAACGGCTCTTTGAAAGTGTTTAGTCTGGAAGCAAAAAACTGCAGGAAAGGCTCATCCCAGATCCCCCAATTTCCATCGAAATCCGCTTCATTGTTGTACTCTTTTCGGCCATAATACTGATCAAACTTTGCAAGGCCTGTAAAAGCTTGAAAGTTCATGGTCCCGTTGCTTCCTCCATGAAAGAAAGAAGAGTTATATCCCGAGGACTTGAGAAGGCTTGCCATGCTTGTTACCTCTTCAGATCCATAGACCGAAGATGAAAAAGGCTCCTGCATCAGCGAAGGCACGGAGGAGAGGATTGCCGGAATCCCTTCCGCTGAGCTTTTACCGTTTGCGAAGGCGTTCGTAAACACGTATCCTTCCTTCATGATGGAATCGAAAAATGGGGTATAGCTCTTTTGTTTTCCAAGCATAGTGAACTCTTTGGAGAAACTTTCCAAAATGATCAGCACTACATTTTTGAGCTGAGGTAAGCTTCCTTTTACAGGATATTGAATTGGATTGAAAAGGGCTGTGCACTCGGCAGCACTCATGTATTTTTTTTCTTCAAGTCTTTCAAGCCCACGGGTGTTTAAAATGCTGAAGGGAGAATTCAGGAGGATTGCAGAGTTTTCAGACCCTGTGTACTCTCCGACTGTCATATTACTGATAGGAGCCAGCTGCCACCCACCACGGATACCGAGTACTACAATTGCTGTACTAATCAGAAACCCCGAAAAATTGAAAACCCATGCTGTGCCTCCGATCCAGTCTAGATGGAGAAGGGGATTCTTTCCATCAATCCATCGATAGAGGAATTGCATAACCCAAAGCAGGATGCCAAAAATCAGGAATATATACCAGTAGCCATGAACATAACTCAGAATACCGGCAAAGTTTCCAGGATGAAAGATGTTTTGGAGAAAGTCCCACGTAAGCCGTTTAAGGGTGAATGGGAAGTAGCCCATGTCAATGCAATTGAGAGCAAGTCCAGCCCCATTTGCGATGTAAAATAACCAGCGCAGGAAGGTCTGATAAAAAGACCTGGAGATCCAGGGGGCTGGAAAGATGGAGAAAAAAATAAAGGGTGAATTCAGCAGAAGTATGGAACTGATATCAAAACGGATCCCTGCAAGATGTAGGCCGGTAATAACTGCAATTCCAGTGTTCGGGAAATGGGTTCGGTTAAGAAAGTAAAACAGCAATCTGCATATGGTATAAAGTAGCAGTAAGATACTAAGACGCTGAGCTGTAATAAGGATGTACCGCTTGTAAGAAACCACTGTTTATCTTGTCCAACGAGTATGGTGAATGGATGTGATACCTGTTGTAGTGTTCTGGTCGCTGTAATTGAAGTGGATTACAGTAGGAACAAGAGAGCCGGTGGTGTCAGTGCCTGTGCCTGAAAAGGTATGAGTTTCATTTACGCCTGCTGTTACCGGCCAGAACGTAACAGTCTGAGTTTTTACTTTCAGTGTACTCCGCTGAGAATTGACCATACCTGTAACGGTACTATCATTGAATAAGCCGGCAAAACGGTCGAAGTGAATCAGACTGTCCGTGTAAAGGTCTGATTTCATATTAACGATATAGCTTGTTACAGCAATTGTAGGACTTACGGTAGAATCAACAACTGCAAAAAGGCCATTCGCAATAAGCGAGTCAGCATCATTGAAAACGTGGACCGTACGTGTTTGTACGATTACGATTCCGGCAGCATTTTTTACAGAATAAGTCAGGGTGTATGCTCCTTTTGTATTTGGATCAACTGTTCCATAAACATGTACCGACGAAGTGATATCTACCCCGTTATTTCGAGCAACATAGCCCGGATCAACCCAAACGCCACCTCCCTTTACAGGTGGCAGAGGCATTAGGATATTGTTTCCACCTACGACCGGAAGCAGAGTTAGCACAGGAGCGGTTGTATCCTCCTTGTGGCAGGAGGACAAGAAGACGGTAAGCATCAGGAACAAAGGCAGAATATATTGTTTAAGCTTCATCTTTAACCAAAATTAAGAGATTTAAGAATTGTCTGTGAGGTTACCTTTATTAGCCTATTTGCTCCATTGACAGTGGTGGGTAAAGGTTCCGCTTGCACTTGAATCTGAATACGAGAAATGAATGAAGAGGGTTTTCAAAACCAGGTTGCTGTCGATGCTTCCACTGCCTGAAAAAGTATGCGTTTCGGGGGTAACCGAACCGGTTTGTGTGAAAGTAACCCTTTGAGAGCTGATCTGAAAGGTGTGACTTGACAGATTTATGGTGCCGGTGAGTGTACTATCATTGGTGTAGACTGTATCTTTAGGAGCAAAGCCTCCAAATCTATTTAAATGGACCAAGTCGATATGTATATCCGGGGTCATAGTAACTGTATAGGGTGTAATAACGGAGTAAGGGGTTGTAATGGTATCCGTCACCGTAAATAGTGCACCTGATCCGATCATGTAATCTGCATCGTTGTATATGGAGACTTTACGGTTCTGTGTGGCTACATTTCCGGCGGCATCCTTCACGGAATAAACAAGCGTATAGATCCCTTTGGTATTAGGATCTACGGTTCCGAATATATACACGGAGTTGAAGATATTTCCGTCTCTGTTATCCGTTGCCGTGTATCCAGGGTCAATCCACTTACCAGTTCCGCCTACCACTGGAAGTGGTTGAGATATATTATTTCCGTAATTGAGGGTCAATACTGGAGGGGTCGTATCTTCCTTTGCACATGAAGACAGGATGAAGATTGAGAGCAAAATGAAGCAGGAGCAAGGAAATAAGACTGATTTTTTCATTGAAAGGAAAAAAATTAAAGCCGCCTAAACTCACGGAAACCACAGCCAGTGAACAATTCTGCAAAAATAAGGTTAATGGGCTAAGAAAAAAATTTTCGTTATTATATTAATTTGCTATACATTTGCCGCCGGTTAACCAAAAACAATAAAACAAAATGAAAAATCTATTCTCAATCGTTGCTGTTGCAAGTATGGTAGCGATCGTTGCCTGTGGCCCAAGTGCTGCAGAAAAAGCTGAAAAGAAAAAGCAGGATTCTATCCACATGGCTGATTCTACTATGAAAGTTGCTGCTATGGCGAAAGCTAAAGCTGATTCTGCTGCTGCAGCAGACAAAGCAAAGATGGACGCTGATGCTGCTAAAATGGCTGAAGCTGCTAAGGCTGCTCACGAAGATTCAGTTGCTAAAAAACTGATCAAGCCAGCTAAAGAAATGAAGCCAGCTAAGAAAGGAAAATAAATTTCAAACCTAAAAGGTAGAAATTTAGTCTTCTTTACGCATTATACCCCTGAGATGCATTTTTAACAATGCTTTCAGGGGTTTTTGCTTTTTGTTCGATTTTGCTAAAACCAGCCTAAAGTGCTTATTAACAAGCTAATGTTAAAAAAAAACAGGTCAAATTTGCAAGCAATTCAAATAATCGCATACATTTGCGACCAGTTTAAACTACTAACACTTAAAACCAACAATGAAAAAATTACTCTCAATCGTTGCAGTTGCCGGTATGACTGCGATCGTTGCCTGCGGACCTAGCGCTGCTGAAGTTGCTAAGAAAAAGGCAGATGATTCTACTCGCATGGCTGATTCTACAGCAAAAGTTGCGATGAAAGCAAAAGCAATGCAGGATTCTGTAGCTGCTGCTGAAAAAGCGAAAATGGATGCTGAAGCTGCTAAAATGGCTGAAGCTGCTAAAGCTGCTCACGAAGATTCAGTTGCTAAAAAACTGATCAAGCCAATGAAAGAAGAAAAAGGCGGAAAGAAGAAAAAATAAGTTATTGTTTTTTCAAAAAAAGAGGGGGACGGGTTGCGTCTCCCTTTTTTTTACCCTTTTTTCCTTTCCTTACTCACAATACTGCGTTCGATAGCATCCACGTCAATCTTGCCACAGGAAGGACAGCCCCCTCCACAGTCTTTACGGGTCATACTCTTCCAGCTTCTCACTCCTATATAAGCAATGGCAGCCCCGAAAAGTAAGTAAAGGATGACTTCCTGAAAGTTCATGTTCTGATTCTCTTACAAAGTTAGTATTTTTGATCCATCCAGGCTAGCCAAACCCTGCTAAAACGATTCCATGATTACTGCCCAGACCTCCATAGAATACGACCGCAAAACCTACTCCGATTCCACACTGCTTGATCTTTACAGAGAATTACTCAAGCCTCGGATGATCGAAGAAAAGATGCTGGTTCTGCTTCGTCAGGGGCGAATCTCCAAATGGTTCTCCGGAATTGGGCAGGAAGCTGGCTCCGTAGGCGCAGCTATGGCCTTGGAAAAGGATGAATATATTCTTCCTATGCACAGAAATTTAGGGGTATTCACAGTAAGAGGAATTCCCCTTAACCGACTTTTCGCCCAGTTTCAGGGAAAAATGTCCGGTTTTACGAAGGGTAGGGACCGTTCCTTTCATTTTGGTACCAACGAATACCATATTGTTGGCATGATTTCCCACCTCGGCCCTCAAATGGGTGTAGCTGATGGGATTTCTCTCGCTACTTTGTTAGACAAAACCAGTAAAGTTACGCTTGTATATACAGGCGATGGGGGAGCAAGCGAGGGTGATTTTCACGAATCACTGAATACCGCTGCTGTATGGGATCTTCCTGTGATCTATGCTGTTGAAAATAACGGATATGGCCTTTCCACACCATCTGCTGAACAGTTCAGGTGCCGGCAGTTTATCGATAAAGGAATTGGCTATGGCATAGAGGCAGTCCAGATAGATGGCAATAATATTCTTGAAGTTTATGACACGGTGAGGCGATTGGCCGCATCCATCAGGCTTAATCCGCGACCTGTTCTGCTAGAGTTGATGACATTCCGGATGAGGGGACATGAAGAAGCCAGTGGGACCAAATATATCCCACAGGAACTTTTTGAAGTCTGGGCGAAAAAAGACCCATTGAACAATTATGAACAATACCTGATGTCTGAAGGCATACTATCTGAATCAGCAAGAGAATCCTTTCGGGCATCTATTCGGGAAGAAATAGAAAAGGGCCTTGAACAGGCCTATGCCGAAGAAATTGTCCACCCCGATACTAACAGAGAATTCAATGACCTTTTTAGGCCATTTAACCCCCTTCCTGTTGAACCTCAGGGCGGTTCGGTACCCATGCGGATGATTGATGCCATTTCGGATGCTATGCGTCTTGCGATGAGAAAGCACCCTAAATTGGTACTTATGGGTCAGGATATAGGCGAATATGGAGGAGCATTTAAGATTACTGATGGGTTTGTAAAGGAATTTGGAAAAGAAAGAGTAAGAAATACCCCACTTTGTGAATCCGCTATCTTAGGGGTAGGGTTGGGCCTGAGTATAAAAGGTCACAAGGCTATGGTTGAGATGCAATTTGCTGACTTTGTTACCGAAGGCATGACTCAGATTGTAAACAATCTGGCAAAGAGTCACTGGAGGTGGGGGCAAAATGCCGATGTCGTGGTTCGAATGCCAACAGGTGCGGGGGTGGCTGCCGGCCCATTCCACTCTCAATCGAATGAAGCCTGGTTTTACCATACCCCAGGCCTTAAAATTGCCTATCCGGCCTTCCCTGCTGATGCAAAAGGGTTGCTTTTGACCGCTTTTGATGATCCGAACCCTGTCATGTTTTTTGAACATAAAGCCTTATATCGTAGTTATACCCAAGAGGTCCCTGAAGGATATTACACCATCGAATTCGGGAAGGCGAATCTTATCCGGGAAGGTAATCAGCTTTCTATTATTACCTATGGTTTTGGTTTACATTGGGCTATCGAAGTGCTTGATAAACATAAAGATATATCAGCAGATCTGCTGGACTTAAGAACACTTTCTCCTTTAGATATAAATGCAATCCTGACCTCCGCAAACAAAACAGGAAAGGTGCTCATTCTACATGAAGATAACCTAACAGGGGGGATAGGAGGGGACATCGCAGCAACCATCAGTGAGCAGTGTTTTGAAAATCTGGATGCACCAGTGGTAAGAGTAGCCAGTTTGGATACCCCCATACCTTTTTCTCCAGAGCTGGAGCAAAATTTCCTTCCAAAAGAGCGATTTGAAAAACGATTGCTTGAGCTTTGGAAATATTGAGAACCAGATCATAAAAAAAGGGCTGCTATTAATAGCAGCCCTTTTTTTATGAAAAATTGGGGTTTTCTATACCTTTTCAGTCATTTTAGGAGCAGCAGCGAGGATTTCAGCATTCGCAGCGGAAGCATATTGTTCGAAGTTCTTTACAAAGGCTGAGGCAAGATGCTGGGATTTGGCATCATAAGCATCTTTGTTTTTCCAGGTGTTTCTAGGGTTTAGGATCTCCTCAGGCACATCTGGGCAGGCCGTTGGAACAGACAAACCAAAAGTTGGTAAGGTTTCGAATTTGACCTTTTCCAGGTTACCATTCAATGCAGCTGTAATCATAGACCGTGTATAGGAAAGTTTCATTCGTTTGCCTTCTCCGTAAGATCCTCCAGACCAGCCTGTATTAACCAGCCAAACGTTTACCTTGTTCTTCTTCAATTTATCACCGAGTAATTCTGCATATTTAGTAGGGTGCAATGGCAGGAAAACTTTGCCAAAACAAGCACTGAATGTAAGGGTAGGTTCAGTAATTCCGACTTCAGTTCCGGCAACCTTTGCAGTGTATCCGGATATAAAGTGGTACATGGCCTGACCTGCTGTTAGTTTGGAAATAGGAGGCAAAACTCCATAAGCATCGCAGGTGAGGAAGAATATATTCTTTGGAATTCCTCCAACAGAGGGTTCTATTGCATTCGAGATGTGGTTGATAGGGTAAGCAACACGTGTGTTTTCTGTTTTTGATATACTGGTATAATCAACGGTGGTTCCTCCGTCGCAGAAATTGATATTCTCAAGAAGGGCACCAAACTTTACTGCTTCGAATATTTCAGGTTCTTTTTCCTTACTAAGATCCACGCATTTGGCATAGCAGCCACCTTCAAAGTTAAATATACCGGTATCAGACCATCCATGCTCGTCATCACCAATCAGTCCACGATTAGGATCAGCACTTAGGGTTGTTTTACCAGTTCCGGACAATCCAAAGAAAATGGCCGTATCTCCACCCTTCCCGATGTTTGCCGAACAATGCATGCTCAGCACACCTTTTTCATGGGGGAGGAGGTAATTAAGCAAGGAGAAAATTCCCTTTTTGATTTCCCCAGTATATCCGGTTCCACCAATCAGAATAATCTTACGGGTCATATCCAGGATGGCAAAATTATGCTGGCGGGTTCCGTCTATTGCAGGGTCAGCTTTAAAACCGGGAGCACAGATAATGGACCACTCAGCTTCAAAATTTAAAATTTCAGTTTTCGTAGGTCGGAGGAAGAGGTTATTGGCAAAAAGGTTGGACCAGGGATACTCTGTCACAACACGGATGTTCAGCTTATATTTCGGATCGGCACAGGCATAACAGTCACGTACGTAAATATCTTTTCCACTAAGATATGCCGTAACCCGGTTATAGAGAATCTCGAACTTGGCCGGATCAAATTTAATGTTCACATCGCCCCACCATACCGAATCTTTCGTCTTCTCATCCAGGACAATGAACTTATCCTTTGGGGACCTTCCCGTAAATTCACCGGTGTCGATTGCAAGTGCTCCACTGTCACTAAGAACTCCCTGACCGAGGATGATGGTTTCTTCAACTAATTCCGAAGGATTCAAATTCCAGTACGCTGCTGATACGTTTTTCAGACCGAGTGTTGCAACACTCGCACCTTGGGCTTTCAGACCGTATTCGTTCATTTGTTTTCTTTTTGGTTAAAATAGATTTACAGGGGAGTAAATTAAAATGCAAATTTAAGCAAAAAGCCTCTTCAGGGTACCTTTTTCCATTAGAAATGCCCACCCACATGAAGGCAATTAGTTTAGAACAATGGGTACAATAGAAT
The DNA here is from genome assembly GCA_003153435.1 of Bacteroidota bacterium. Lineage (GTDB taxonomy): Bacteria > Bacteroidota > Bacteroidia > Palsa-965 > Palsa-965 > Palsa-965. The sequence continues at coordinate 101,815 of PLYR01000137.1, read as the reverse complement.
TAAGCTTGATATTCAGGAATTTGAGAAAAGTGGCTGGTCTGAGATGTTGAAAACTTATCTGGTAATAGACTCCGTTTGGAGTGGGTATAATGCTCCATATTTGACCCTTGCATACTCCATAAAATATTTGAAGTTAAGTTTCTCTCCTGTAATGTTAATGCACAGGTTCTCAGCGGTATAAAACTTTCCTTTGGAATGAATATGGGTTCTTAGCCATTCTAATAATGGATGCATATTTCCTCTTTCAATTTCAGCTTCCAAATCAGGTATTTCCTTCTGGGCTTTTCTATAAAACTGTGCTGCATAAAAGCTTCCCAGTGAGTAGGTTGGGAAATATCCAAAACTCCCGTGGCTCCAGTGTATATCCTGTAGCACTCCCAGAGCGTCTGAAGGTACATCCAGTCCGAGATATTCTTTGTATTTGGCATTCCAGATCAAGGGCAGGTCATTAACCTCAATACTCCCTTCAATCAATGCTTTCTCTATTTCAAAACGGATCAGCACATGAAAATGGTAGGTCAGCTCATCGGCATTAGTCCTGATGAGAGAAGGTTGAACTTTATTGATAGCTTTATAGAATCCTTCAGGAGTGACTCCAGCAAGATTTTCAGGAAACAGGCCCTTAAGTGCTGGGAGATTGCATTTCCAATAAGGTAGGTTCCGTGCCACATTATTCTCCCAAAGCCTAGACTGAGATTCATGGATTCCCAGTGAAACATACTCCCCGGAAGGAAGACCATATTCAGAAACCGGAAGTCCCTGTTCATAAAGCGCATGTCCACCTTCATGGATACAGCTCCAGGTCATTTCATTGAAATTGTCTTCGGCAATGCGGGTGGTTACTCTTACGTCTTTTGGTCCAAAATTCGTTGTAAAGGGATGAGAGGACAGATCTTGTCTGCCTGCATCGAAATCATACCCCATCTGCCGAAGCATATCGAGACCAAAATGCCATTGTTTATCTGCCGGGTAATGTTTGAACATGAATGAATCCTCGTTCTGAGGACAAGCAGCGATTTGTTTAACAAAATCCACAAGTTGGGTTCGAACATCTGCAAAGAGTACAGTGAGGTCAGCTGTACTGGCTTCCGGTTCATATTGATCCAACATAGCATCGTAGGGATGTCCCTTGAAGCCGATTATTCTGCATTCTTCACGCTTTAATGCAACCAGTTTTTTAAGGGCAGGGGCATAAAGACTGAAATCGTTTGCCTCCTTTGCTTGTTGCCAGGATTGGAATGCCTCTGAAATGGCTTTGCTCATTTCTTCTACAAAAACCTGTGTGTATTTTTTGCTGAGGCGGAAATTTTTAAGAGACTGGGCAATATTTCTTTTTTCTTTTTCCCCAAGAGTGTTGTCATTTTCAAGTTTCAAAAGCACTTCTTCGAGTTCAGGCGAAACAGAGAGATTATGAGCAATGCCGCTTAGAGTTGAAATTTGTTGAGCCCGTTGGTCGGCTCCTGCTTTTGGCATATAGGTTTCCTGATCCCAGTTAAGCAGGGCTTGGGCATATTGTACATCTGCGAGACGGCTAAGCAGCTCTTTGTATTTTTCGTAAGTCGGGTTCATTTTTTTAATTTTAACGCATAAACAAAGAGTAGGATCCAGCCTGTAATAAATGCGAGTCCACCCAAAGGAGTAATTATTCCAATTCCGCGCATCTGATCATCAGCTATTCCCAGAATTGGCCGGAGGGCAAGGAAATAGAGTGAACCGGAGAAGAGGATAATGCCAGCCATAAATAACCAGGCAATTATATTCGCTAATCGGGAAGGAAACTGAAAAATCCAGAAGCTCAATCCAAGTAAAGCGAGCGTGTGGTATGCCTGATACCTGACCGCGGTTTCATAAGTCAGCAGATTCTTTTCAGCCAAATGGTATTGTTCACGAAGGGTGTGCGCTCCGATTGCTCCCAGACCAACCATGAGTACTCCGGATATTCCGGCAAACAAGAGCATCTTTCTGTGCATGGGCAAAGATAATTAACTTTTCTTCCTTATTTTCGCTCCAAACCAACCGGTTATGAAAAACATTCTTGTTGTAGGGGCCGGGCGTTCCGCTTCTTCTTTGATTCAATATTTGCTCCTCCAGTCTGAAAGCAGGAAATGGAAAGTTACTGTTGCTGATGTTTCGTTGACGCTGGCTGAGCAGAAAACCAAGAAACATCCTGCTTCGAGGTCCATCGTACTCGATATTCACGATGCAGTTCAAAGACAAACCGAAATTGCCGCGGCCGACCTGGTAATCTCCATGCTTCCTGCAAGCATGCACATCGAAGTTGCTCAGGATTGTGTAAGGTTAGCCAAGCATCTGGTTACAGCATCCTATGTTTCCAAAGAGATAGCCGGGCTTGATGAAGCTGCACGAAAAGCAGGCATTGTTTTGTTAAACGAAGCAGGACTCGATCCGGGCATTGATCATATGAGTGCAATGAAAGTCATTGACAGGGTTCATGCTTCCGGAGGGGAATTTATTGCCTTTCGTTCTTATTGTGGAGGACTGGTTGCTCCTGAGTACAATACGAACCCCTGGGGTTATAAGTTTTCCTGGAACCCACGTAATGTGATTCTTGCCGGACAGGGCACTGCTCAGTATATAGAGAACGGGGTGTACCGTTATATCCCATACAACAGGTTGTTTCTTCAAACAGAGAAACTTGATATCGGCGGCTATGGCTCTTTCGAGGCTTATGCGAACAGAGATTCACTTTCATACCGTCATCCGTACGGATTGGAAAATATTCCGACCATGCTCCGGGGTACACTCAGGATGCCAGGTTATTGCAATGCATGGAACATCTTCGTAAAACTCGGATTAACGGATGATAGCTATCGTATAAACGATTCGGAGAAGCTCACCTACGGGGAACTTATTGAATCCTTCCTTCCTGCAGGAAAAGGTACCACGAGGGAACGGTTGATTCTTTTCATGGATAAAGAAATGACTCCGGAGTCAATTTCCAAACTAGACTGGTTGGATCTGTTCAGCAAACGTAAAATAGGCCTTTCCAATGCAACCCCGGCCATGATTCTTCAACAGCTTCTGGAAGAAAAATGGAAGCTTGAAGAAGGGGATAAGGACATGATAGTGATGCAGCACCAATTTGAGTACAGAGCTTCAGGCAGTCAGGCAATCCGGAGAATTACATCTTCTCTCGTTGTCAAGGGTGAAGATCAGATCTATACCGCGATGGCCAAAACGGTGGGTTTGCCGGTTGCAATTGCGGCAGGCCTTATCCTGGACGGCAAAATCACCACTCCTGGTGTACAGATCCCTACCCGAAAAGAGATTTACGAACCGGTATTGACAGAGCTTGAACAATTGGGCATCCGATTCGAAGAGACCGAAAGATGAACAAACCTGACATTCCATTGATCAGTCAGTCAAACTACTCTACATTCAGCAAAGACTCGCTCCTGCGATTACTTAAGGAAGCTTATGCTTTTGATAACCCAGACTTGGTTTATCTTAAAAGAGGCTTTAACGATACTTACAAAGTTACATCCGGTTCAGCCCGGTTTATTCTCAGAATTTACCGTTATAACCGTCGTACTCTGGAGGAGATCCGTACGGAAGTCAAACTACTTTTGTTCCTGGGAAAGCATGGAGTTTCCGTTTCTCTTCCCATTCCCGGGAAGGATGATGTATTTATTCATCCTTTACCTGCTCCTGAAGGAATGCGGTATGCTGTCCTTTTTAGTTTTGCGGAGGGTGAGATGATCCGTAAACCCTTGCCCGAGCAGTGTCGATGGGCAGGAGAGTCTCTGGGTTTTATGCATTCAAGTCTTCAGTCGTTCACACCCGGGCCCATGACCTGGAATTATGCTCCAGAGATCCTTCTTGAATTTGTGCAATCATCTGTACATAAGAGCCTGGTTTCTTTTCCGGATGCCCAAAAATGTCTTGATTCTATGCAAAGCGATTTGTTAAGGCGTTTGTCCGGATTTTCTTTTCCAAGTGGTATCTGCCATGGAGATCTGCAGAGTGAAAACTTTTATTTTCAACAAGATCACAAAGTCTGTTTTATTGATTTTGATTTTGCAGGCTATGGTCCGTTTTTATATGACCTGGGTGCTTATACCTGGTATGATCATCAAGGCAAGACCCCGGAAATGCTGGCTGCTTTCTATGAAGGGTATAGCAGTGTGATCCCACTAAACAGGGAGGAAAAGGAATTGATTCCATTGTTCGGTGGACTTAGGGCCTTGTTCCTGATGGGGATGTGGAACAGATTTAATGACGGAGAAACAAACCCTGAGTGGAATGCTGAACAGATTGCAGCTTTTGTCTGGAAAGTAAAAAACTGGATATCGAAGAGGTCTTAGAAGGCAGATGCAATAGGCACTGTGCTATTCGTGAAATTGTTCTTTGTTGAGGTCTGAAAATTTCCTTTTGCCGAATAGAAAATAATCGAAAACAATTGAACGCCGGTAAATAGCTGTAGTAGCATATGAGCGGATTGATTTTCTTAAAGCCCTCCTCTTCCTAAGAGTTGTGGGCAAAGTCCGGTAGAAGCTGAAGTGAGAACGGATTACAGCGAAAAAGTGCATCGGGCTTCCTGAAAGGAGGAATTTAAATGCAGCAATTCCATCCAGATTCATTCGGACACACAACTTAAACAGAAAAAACCCTGGTGCATGATTCTTACAAAGTAGAATCAGGTTATTCCGGAAGTTGAGGTAAGTTTTCCTCGGGCTTAGCTTAGACAAGGTTCCCCCTCCAACGTGATAGACCGTAGAGGTCGAGCAGTACATAATTTTTGAACCTCCATTTTTTAGCCTCCAGCATAGGTCTATTTCTTCCATGTGAGCAAAGAAGTCTTCATCGAGACCTTTCTGACTATGATAAGCCTCGGAACGGATCAATAGACAAGCACCAGTAGCCCAGAAAATTTCTCGGATATCATCATACTGCCCCTGGTCTTCTTCATAACTGTTAAAGATCCTTCCTCTGCAAAAAGGATACCCGAATTTATCGATAAAGCCCCCGGCAGCACCGGCATATTCGAAACGATTCCGGTTTTTCTGGTCAAGGATACGGGGCTGGCACGCTGCGATTGCTTCATCGCTTTCCATAAGTTTTACTAATGGATCAAGCCAGCCAGGAGTGACTTCCACATCTGAGTTAAGCAAGACATAATAATCAGCCTTCACCTTACAGAGTGCATCATTATAACCCTTTGCAAATCCTCCGTTTTCCAGATTCTGGATGATTCTGACTTCTGGAAAATGTTCCTGTAAGAAGAGTATCGAATCGTCTGTAGAAGCATTATCGGTAACAATAATTTCAGCTTGGCCACTATTGGCGACTATTCCAGGAAGAAAGCGCGAGAGCAATTCTCTTCCATTCCAATTCAGAATAACTACAGCGGTTGTTTTGCTTGGCATAAAAGAATTGCATTGAAAGACCCGGAGGGATTCTCTGATATGGATTATTTGGGATGGTTAAAATCTTCGTTCGCATTGCCTCCGAAATGGTCAGGAGCTGTAGTGTCATCAAAATTAGTGTTTTGAATACTTCTTTTCTGAAGTTTCATACTCCAGTTTGCATCGTAAGTCTCTCCCCGTGCATCTGAATGAAGGAGGATATAGTTATTGGTCACGAGGTCGGGATTGTAGAAAACAAATTTTCTGTTTACCTGATCATCATTCAAATGGTAATAGCCCCAGATTTCATAGGGATAGGAGCTCGGTTCTTTGTCTGAAATTGTCTTGGTAGATGGTTGTCCATATTTCAGATAAATCCTTCCGCGATCTGTGTTATATCCTTTCATCAATACAGTTCCGTATGAATGCTGAACGGCAACGACCTGCTCATTATACTTCTCAAAAGCCGCTTCCGGGTTTTTAGGGTTCCTGTTTGACCATACAATCAGCAAACGTTTCTGAAGCGTTTTTAAGTCCCGGGTTTTAATATCATTTTCACCAATAGTATATTCCATATCCGAGCAGATTGGCCGGGTTGAACGGATATACTCAGCTAAGGAATCGATACTGTGAAATTTTGAAACGAAAGTATTGTCAAGGTTGTAGATACCATTCTGATTTGCCAGCGGGTCAGCCTTAATTGGATTGATCCGCTGAAAATAAGCCTTTCGGTAGCAGAGTATTTTATTGGATTTATCATGGACCTCCAGCACTAAGTTATAATCCCCTGAGGGAAGTTTGGCGATGGCGATTTCGGAAAGGATTACACTGGCCGGTTGTGGGCTTAATTTCTGGTGACCTCCGAATTCAATGAGTTTTGTGGCATCTGCATAATTTTCAATATAGTACATGACTACATACTGTTCATCAGCCGGAATGTTCAGATCGGCATGATAGACCTCCGCATAAAAGCTCAGCTTATCCATATTCTGAGGATATGCAAACGCAAGGTAGGGAACCAGGTCATAACCATTCTTGGTAAGAACGCCAGGCGTAACAGTTGATTTGTAGGATTCAATAAGCTCAATTTCACTGAAACTCATATTCTGTACAGGAAAATTTACGGTAAGGTTTTCTTTGCGGAGAGAGGGTGTGTCACCGGGCTTATTTTTATCTACCCAGGAAATTTCCAACTGATAATCCCCATTCTCCAAATTGAAACGTTGCTGATCAATAAAGAATGGGGGAGGGGTGGAGTCTGAAATTTCCGGACTGTTCAGGATGTATTTTTTGAAGGCTACAATAGTCTGTCCCTTAGAAAAAGTGATTCCTATTTCTACAGAAGCCTGAAGCTTTCCACTTGAGTTTTTTTTGAAAACGGACGTGCTTCCATCAACGCTGAGGTATGTTTCAACGAAAGGTTTCGTATCCGGAGTACTGAAAGCGCAATGCTTCAGTAGAATAACCACTCCGGAGGCCTTGGCTGTGCCACTCAGTGCTGTGAATAAGATTAGAGCAACCAATAATCGTTTCATGGCTCAGTATTAGAGAGCAAAGTTACAAAATTGGGGGAATGAGGAAGGGGATGTTATTGAGTATAGATTACGACATCCGAGTAAGAACAATTGGCTCCTGCACAAATGGTCCAGCGGAGAGTTACATAAGATGTTGCAGTAATACCTGTTACCGTTGTAGTTGGACTGTGAATCGAGGTGATAGTTCCTGCACCGTTTAAAACAGTCCATGTTCCTGTTCCTACGGTTGGGGTATTGCCTGCCAAGGTGGCTGTGGTGCCGCAGATGAACTGAGTGAGACCCGCAATTGAAGTAGTTGGGGTGCATCCCCCGCCTGACCAATCGATTTCTACCTGACCATTTCCTCCAGACCCGCCGGATGCACCGCCTCCTGCGCTCCAATCGTTGTTCCCGCTGCCTCCTCCTCCAGGGACAAGGCCATTAGCGCCACTTAAGTTGGTAGTAACATTACAATTGATATTGTACCCCCCTGTCCCGCCAGGATAAGTACCTGTTCCCCCTGTACCTGATGTCCCGCATCCAGCTGCTGGACTGGTTCCGTTGCTACCTGATCCTCCTCCACCGCCACCAGTACCTGAATAACTGTTCCCGCACCCTCCAGATCCATTTGAAGAGGAACTTCCGGTACCTCCGGAGTAGATAGTTCCACTACCTGTTGAGCCGCCTGGTCCGCCAGTAGCCGCACTTCCGGTTCCGGTAGTTGCAACGGCACCCCCGGTTCCGCCAGCAGCAGTGAATGTCCCGGCCGGACCTGTAATTGTTGTAGTACCACCTGAAGGTCCGGTATTATTGGTTCCAGTTCCTCCGGCACCGATAGTAATCGTGTATACATCTCCAGGATTTAGGGCTATCTGGTTATTAACAGAACAGGCTCCTCCTCCTCCTCCTCCTCCATTGGCATAACAAGTTCCGGAGCCGGAAGGATCACCTCCACCGGCACCTCCTCCCCCCCAAACATATATACTTGCACAGGAAACTCCGGCAGGTACCGTCCAAGTACCCGAAGTACTCAAAGTCACATAAGGTAGGATATAGGTAATTATGACTTTTCCTGCCCCACCTGCACCACCGCCGTAGGAAGCGGCACTGTAAGAATAACCACCACCACCACCACCACCGGCTNNGAGGGTATGCTCCTCCACCTCCTCCACCTCCCGCACACCAACTGCCTGCACTTCCCGCTCCTCCCGAGCCAGCTCCACCTCCGCCAACGGAACAGGTATAATTAGAACCTCCTCCACCCAAATATCCTACACCACCTGCATAAAGGAAACCGGTGCCACCACTACCTGCAAGTCCTGCAGTACCGCTTCCACTGGAAGTAGCACCACCACCTCCACCACCTCCGTTAGCACTGCAGGTTCCAGCAGGACCAGTAACAGTTGTTGTTCCTCCAAGACCTCCAGGATTATTACCTGCTACCCCTGCGGTTCCACCGGCCCCGTAGGTGATCGTATAGGAATCTCCCGGATTTACTGTAAATGTTTGCTGGGAAAAGGCCCCGCCTCCTCCACTACCTCCGTTACCACTAGTTGCGCTGCCATCTAAAACACCACCACCACCACCACCACCACCCCATGCCATTATGGTAATGGAGGTAATACCTGCAGGGACAACCCAAGGACTACCTGGATTAACTACCGTGACCTGACCTTTTACGCTTCCTGCAGAAAATAAAAGCAGGAAGAACCATACGAATATTCGCATCGAAAAGTACAGATATGTAACTTTATTCTTTTTCACGGATTTAGTTTTGAAAGATGTTCGCTGTTTCAATACTTAATGTAAAATGGATTCAGTTAGGTTTAATGTTGTTTGGTGACTTTACGTACAATGGTTCTCTCTCCATTATTCAATCTGATAAAATACACTGAATTGCTGTAAGATGTCATATCCAGGCTGGTCTGATTCAAACCAACAGCAGCCGGTACGGATTGTGATATTAATACCTTGCCTAACAAGTCTGTAATGGAAATCTGCACGGGCCCGACCTTGTCTGCATTAAAAAACACATTCAATTCATCTACCACAGGATTGGGGTAAACATTCACAAGATCGAATTGATATTGATCTTTACAACTCACCGCAATGGTCTTCAGATAGTGGGGTGTTCCGTTGAAATCGGTTTGCTTCAACCTATAATAACAGGTGTTTCCAGGGAATGTGGAATCAATAAATGTATACTGAAGAGGGGTGGAAGAGTTTCCGGCTCCTGCTACTTTTCCAACTGCCTGAAAGGAGGAGGCTCCCTCACAACTTCTTTCAATGGTATAATATGCATTGTTGTTTTCTGAGGCAGAAGTCCACGAGACTTGAACGTTCTTGTTCACACACGCAGCCTCGAATATGCTAAGGTCGATAGGTAGAACGGTGCTACTGATAGCAATGGCAAATTGAGAAAATCCGGTATGGCTGTCTCTGCTCGTTTGTACGACATTTCCAGCAATGGTACTATAATCATAACCACCATCGCAGGTCCAGATACCCGGGCAGAAGGTGTTCCGTTTTAAATGTGATACATAAGTCGGTCCCCCTCCAGGAGCGTTACTGTAATTCCGGCCGTTGAGTTGTACATTGTATAATGTAGCTACATAAGTATCTGGAAAAACCGTCCAAACCCCAGCGTTTGCTGCTCCTGTACCAACTGAAGGACCACCATTGTTAAGAAGTGTGGTATAGTTTCCAAGTCCATCGCAACTGCTCAAAGGCAAACCTGTTCCGTTTGCGTTTGCAGGATTGTCGAATGAAACCGTGAGATAATGAAGCCCGTTCATGGTTTGAAAAAGTGCGTAGAAGAGCTGATAAGAGGTCGTATTTCCAACAGGGAAATTGTAACCGCCTACCTGTCCGAAACCCCAATTGACGTTGCTGGCATAACTCACATAACGTCTCAGGTTACCAATTACATAATTGTTGATTCCGTAACCACTCAGACAAGTGGTATCTGTGTTTTTTATACAAAGCGTCCGGGTGTTTTGAGTGATGACATTTCCTGAGACAAAGGTGAAAGTTCCGTTGGTAGCTGCAATGTTCATGTCTTGGCCGCCAACACCGTCCATAATAGTGAGAGAAGGAGTTGCAGCGGTATTCGAGAGTACTACTGTGAACAGGTCACCGGCACCGGTATTCGATTTGGTATAATGCTGTGCGACTGTACCCTGAAAAACAATTTTGCCTTGAGAAGCCATGGTAACTGTTCCACTATGTGCAAAATCTCCGCAGATATCCAACTCTGATTTGATATCGCTGAATGTTAGCGTTGTTCCACTGTTTAAAGTAATATTATTACAGGCTGCTGAATTTTCTGCAGGATTGAATGTGGCATCATAACCGATGTTGGGGTAGTGACCTGAGCCTACCACAGGAATAACAGCATTAATCCCACAGGAAGGAATTCCGCAACCACCCCAGTTAACTGGATCGAACCAGGAGCCAGCACCGTTATTGCCGGTTCCTGTCCAGGTCATCGTCGTAGGTGCGGCATTAACAGTTATCGTTACCGAGGTACAGGCACTGATATTACATCCGGGAGCAATAACACTTACAAAAAAAGTGGTTGTTGCAGCCACATATTGGGAATAATCGGGAGCGGGACTAGATTGAAGAGCGCCTGCACCACAGGTTCCGGATGACAGATCCCAGTTATAGGTGGCACCGGCGATGGGTGAAGAAACTGCGAGTGTGGCATTTTGAGCACCACAGATGGAAATGCCGGGGCAGGTAGGAGCAGGAGTAGGAGTGACAGTAACTGTTACACTTGCCCTGCTTGTACTTACACATCCATTTGCATTCGTTGCATCTACATAATAGGTGGTGGTGACCAGAGGACTAACGCTCAGTGAAGTTCCTGAGCCCAGCAATACTCCGCCTACGGCTGCAGTATACCAATTAAAGCTCAGACTTGCGGTAGAGGAAGTAATCGATAAAGTACTGCTTGACCCAGGGCATATGTTGGATGCAACCGCTATAGCAGTAGGAACAGCAGGATCAGGCTCTATAGTAATATTTTTTGTAAGGGCTACCAGAGCGCCACAGCATTGGGAAGTAACAATAAGTTGCATGGTAACCACCTGCGCGGTGGCATTAGAGTTGGTGAAAGTGATGCTGGTAGAGGAGGCAGTTGGGGTTCCTGGAGTAGCGGTTACGCCACCCGGCAGGGCAGGGTTGAAGGACCAGGAATAAGTGAAACCGGGGGAACCAGCTAGAGTACTTGAGAAAATGGCTGCCACACCGGGGCAAATCGGGCTGGCTGAAAGAACAATACTGCCTGCTGAAGGGGCAGAAGTGATCATATTATTAAAATCGGTATAGGTATTTGCTCCCCCGGAAGTCATGATAACCGTTTTCCGGCCGAGTGTCGTATAAGTGACTGCGTCAGGTGAGCCAGCTCCTCCCAATGGAGCAGATCCACTCCAGGTGGGACCACCAGCAGCAGTTGTCATGTCCATTGCAATATTCGTACAGTTGATGTTAGGGTGAGCTACATCACCAGCAATGATGATGGGCTGAGCTGCCAGAGCAAGAGCTGTGAAGGTTCCTGGCCCTGGTGAAGATAATGTAGTACCGACAAGGTTACAAACCTGACTAGCCGCTCCTGTACCTCCTGCTCCTCCAGTTCCGCCTGTGCCTCCTTGTCCTCCATTACCACCAGTCCCTCCAGCACCCCCCTGACCTGAACCATCCTGCCACGTAAAGACTTGGGTATTTCCCAAGCCACCTGCACCGCCTGTTCCGCCTGTTCCACCAGCACCACCTGGCCCACCTGTTACGACAATATTACAGTCTGTTACTGCACCACCTGCACCCTCATTTAGAGAAAAAACGCCAAAACATCCCCCACCCGCAGTACCACCGGTTCCACCAGTACCACCATAGCCACCTCCACCCCCTCCATCTCCGGGATAACCAACATAGTGAGAATGACTGGAGTTATAGGCACCGCCACCGCCACCGCCGCCGCCACCGCCGCCAACGCCCGTGCCTCCTATGCCTCCATTTCCTCCAATGACATAATAACCTCCAGCATAGGTACCTGCTATACCAGCTGTTCCGACAGTACCTGTGGCACCTGTACTTCCATTGCCACCAGCATTACCGTCGGAGGCAGCTGCAGTTGGAATATTTGTACCCCAAGCGCCATCTCCTCCAGTGTTTACAGGGCCAGCTGTGCCTCCTGCAGCACCACCACCAACCGCTCCATTTGTGGCATTTCCCGAGCCATTAGATCCAGTACCGCCATTACCACCTGCATTTCCTCCTGCACCTCCAAGACCTACCGCAAATCCATCTGTGCTTTTTGCTCCATTACTTCCATTTCCTCCGGCACTACCACTACCTCCAGGATTGCCAGAACCACCAGCTCCGGCATCAATGTAACATCTTACAATATTATAGCTGGAACATCCGCTTCCCAGATAAACGGCATAGTTTGTTGTTTGACTTCCTGCGGCATTACTTGCAAATCCGCTGGCAGCCCCGGGAAGCTCTATTCGTAAATCCTGTAAACGGAAACCAGTAGCTCCTGGTGCATAGATAAAAGCAGAAACGGTGTTTGCTCCATCTGGGGTGTTATCACGGCGGATAGTAGTAGAGTTGACCCCTCCGCTCATGTTACTAGTCTTAGTGGTAAATGCATTATTAAAGCCACCTTCAATCGTTACATAACTGCCAGGCTGTAACGGGGCAGATATATTATATATACCAACAGCCACTTTAATAGTGGCACCGCAACC
>PLYR01000137.1:20355-89110 GCA_003153435.1 Bacteroidota bacterium | reverse complement strand
CCCACATAACCGCCTGTCCAGTTATAGGTACAAGTGGGACAATTGGCTCCACTTACCGTGGACGAGGCTGTTAAAGAAGTAGTCCCGCTGCAAAGTGTAGGATTCATCGGCGAAATACTCACAACCGGAATGGGTTGGACTGTTTCCAAGATGCTGGCAGTCTGACTACAGGTACCGTAAGTAACTGTTTCCTGATAAGTAGTGGTTACAGAAGGTGTAACTGTTGCGGTACTGGCTGCCCCACCTGAGGGAGCCCAAAGATAGGTACCGCCTGCAGCGGGATTGCCCGTGGTACTCAAGTTTGCACTGGAACCTTCACATACCGTAGCAGCAGAGGTATTGAGTGAAATAGGAGCCAGATAATGAAAGGTCACAGAGCCAGGAGTAGCACAGTTATACCCACAAATATTTTGCAGCGGATTGCCATCGCTTCCGTTCTGAATACTGAGGGTATATATTCCCGAGACTGCTGGAGTACTCAGACCAAGTTGGATTTTGTTGGTTGTTGCATAGGTTGCACCGGTACAATTAATTCCTGTTGCAGAGGTGACAGTCATGGCAGCAGGACCGGTAATGGTAAAATCACTTCCGTTCGCGTCGATGGTGGAGCAGAGCATAAGATCTGACATGGTCAGTGTTACGCTATTGCTGCAATCGTCTGTAATACTAGTGATGGTTGCTGGGGTGTTGTCAAACAGTTGGACGTTACTGTTTGAAATATTGAAGTTCAGGACATACCCATTCATGTCCCGGGTAAAGTTGTCAATAATCAATGCATAGGTATGACCAATAATCACGCTATAATCAGCATTCCATGGAATTCCTGCAGCGTTGGTACTATTCGCAAATCCACCATTGGCGCTGGAAATACCAGTGTTACCGTAGGTGCCGGAATAATTACAACTAACCGGAGAAGAAGTGGGCACATTTGCACATCCTCCAATGGCAGTTAGGTCATAGATAGCCCAGTCGTAGTCATGTGAAGTAGTGATCTGGAAATTCAGGGTGGTTCCTCCCGTTCCTTGAGGACGAAGAATGTACCAGACGGAACACTGTTCATCCATCAGGAGACAAGTGTTATATACTTCCTGATACCCGAATCCGGTATAGGAAGTAGCCTGTGTGTAAGTATTCTGACAAACAGGGATGCCATCCGGACAGTTTTGTTCGGGCCCGGTAGCAAGCAGACTAGGGTTAATATGGGCAATACCCGGATGATCATGCTGCATAGAACTATCCACATAGGCCCTGGTCTTCCCATTCTGAAGCATCATCTTGTAATACATGGCCTCTGATTCGGTCAATGTCACCTGCCCCGACGCAAATAATGGGCCGAGGAGCAGGCAGCTAAAGAAGAACCGGAATGTTAGATTTGTCTTCATTTAAGTATCAGGTGCCAATATGTTTATGTTCTGAGGCTGGCTGAGGTATAGGTATATGTAAGATATAATACGAAATTGTTAAGAAAAGGTTTCTATTTAATACACACCAATACATGTTAGTAATCGGGATTCTTGGCAGCTGAATTCGTCAGGAAGGAGGGAATCTATTCAATTCTTTAGGTACTCGACAGGCTCAAATAAGTCAACCAAATTCCAGTTTAGAACGAATTATGTTCCGGAATTGAAGGCTGATTTTTTGAAAAAACGAAGAGTAATTAAGGGAATTGTAAAGAAAATCAGTAAAAGAACATCCCTTTCTTCTTGATGTACAAAGTTAATCAGGATAACTATAGAAGAAACATGCTCTTGATATCTTGTTCATAATCCTATCTGGTTTCCAGGCTGAAAGCACCGCCCATCGGGCAAGACTGAAACTTTAGATTATCAGGCTGATATATCTGTGTTAAATTAAATGAAAGCCTGCAAGCCAGATGATTATGGAATTCTTTCATTTTTCGGGGAATTTAGGATCAGGATCTGGATCAGGAGCCGGGTCTTTCAACTTCCAATAATGTCATCTGATTTTTGAACACAATCGGATATATATGTTATGGAATATCTTCAAAAAAACCGCCCGAAGCGCACGCTGCTATTGGCGTAAGTTCTCTTTCATGCCAGAGAGACCTCTATAATAGCAAAAAAGAACTCTATCTTGCTAAAAGAGACATCTCTTCTGCTAAAAGAGACATCTCAAATAGCAAAAGAGACATCTATTCTACTAAAAGAGACATCTCTTTTGCTAAAAGAGAGTAGTTTTTTGTCAAGAAACACATCTTTTATTGTAAAATCGGAATAATATGGAGTATGTAGGACTCTAAGGAATTAACATTTGGATAATGTAAGCAGAGAAGGCCATATGTAATATTTACAAAGCTTTTGTTAATAATTATCAGGGTTTTTCGTCGACAATAAATATGCCTTCGTCATCAGGAACATTCAAAATAGTATAACTTTGCATTCTCTAAAGAAACTTACTAATCACCTAACAATATTACAAACCCAAAACGTACAGACCCATGAAACTTTCTTTACTTAATCTCGCCCTTTTAGTTTGTGCAGCAGGCACCCTCCAGGCGAATGTGATCACCTGCAGCAATAACGCTATTAATGCTGGAATGTATACAACCATCCAGACTGCAGTAGATGCAGCTGCGGTAAATGATACAGTCTATGTAATGGGTTCTCCCACATCATACGGAGATGTTACCATTAAAACCCGCATTACATTAATTGGTGCAGGATATGCAATTACCGGTACTCAGAATAATTGGGTCACTTTAATAGGAAACGTTTATCTCGATTCGATCGGTTTTGGAAATCCGGTCAGCGGAACACATCTCGAAGGACTTGATCTCGGTGGTAGTTTGAGTCAGACCGGTTCCGGTTCCATAAACAACATTACCGTAGAGCGTTGTTATCTGGGCAGCACCCTCAATTGTTTCGGTCATAACTGGATGATTAAAAATAACGTCCTCAATAATGTATACGCCAATAACAATTCCTACATCTATGTGGAGAACAACTTCCTTCAGGATTTTGAGTACTCTACCGCCACTACGGTGGTAGTTAGTAACAATAACTTTTGTACCTACAATAGCAATGCCTTCTATAACGTTTCTAATGCGCTTATTGCGAACAACATTTTTTACTACTGTAATCCGACGACCTATGTGACTAGTTGCACGTTTTCCAATAACATCACCACCAATTCTTCCGCAATGGTTCTTCCTCCAGCTGGAAGTACCGGAGCCGGCAATTTCAATAATACTCCTCCAGGTTTTACCGATGCGACGATTCCTGCTTCTTCTGTTGGTCAGAATACCGTTTGGAACTACAACTGGAAGCTGAAACCAACTTCTCCCGGCCATAACGCAGGTACTGACGGAACTGATATCGGGGCTTACGGAGGAACTTATCCTGTGCCCAATTTAACTGGAGCCACACGTATCCCGCAGATGCAACTCTTCAACGTAAGTGGTGTTGTGCCACAGGGAGGAAACCTGAATGTGAATTTCAAAGCAAGAAAGCAGAATTAACAATATACTGTCACTTAGCTTTTGGCTTGACAGGTATGAAAACTCTCTTTCAAAATAATGCTTTAAAATTCACTACATGAAAAAACTCATCGTCGGAATATTCGGATTCCTGATCCTCTGCCAGGGTTTATACGCCCAGCGGATCGTAGGTGCCGAATATTTTTTCGATACCGATCCCGGTGTGGGGCAAGGGACCTCCCTTGCGGTCACCATAGGCGATTCGGTATCAATTGCCACCAACATTTCTGTGGGAGCCCTTACGCCGGGCTATCACAAAGTGTTCCTGAGGGTAATGGATTCCACCAATGTGTGGAGTTTATACGAGGGCCGGAATTTCTATATTCAGGCTCCCGTTACCATACCAGCAGCACCCCAAATCAGTTCAGCAGAATACTTTTTTGATACTGACCCCGGACAGGGCCATGGAACATCCATTTCTGTTACCCTTGGCGACTCCGTGACCCAGGCAGCTACTGTGCCTGTTGGCGCACTTGCACCAGGATTTCACCAGGTCTTCCTGCGTACTCAGAATACTAATGGAGCATGGAGCTTGTATGAAGGAAGAGGAGTCTATGTTCAGGCCCCCGTTGTTATTCCTGCTGCTGCACAGATCACGGCGTCTGAATATTTTTTCGACACCGATCCTGGTGTCGGCCATGGAACTTCTGTCCCTACAACACTTGGAGATTCAATAAATGTTGCTCAGAATATTTCTGTTGCTTCACTTACTCCCGGTTTTCATAATATTTTCATGAGGACTGCAAATACCAATAATGTATGGAGTTTATATGAAGGCCGTGGTTTTTACATCCAGGCCCCAGTTGTCATTCCAGCAGCCGCACAGATTTCGGGAGCAGAATATTTCTTTGATACAGATCCAGGAGTTGGACAAGGCACAGCTCTAGCCGTTGCAACGGCCGACTCGGTTAATCTGAGTCCTGCTATACCCATGGGAGCACTTTCTGGCGGATTTCACAATGTATTCCTCCGTACCATAAACACCCTGGGAGTTTGGAGTCTTTACGAAGGCCGTAATTTTTACTACATGCCTGCAACAGTAGCGCCAAAACCAAGTTCACCAATTGTGGCTGCAGAGTTCTTCTATGACACAGATCCCGGAGTCGGACTTGGAACACCTGTTCCTGGAGTGGTTAAAGGAGACTCAGTTAATATGAGCCCCTTGTTCGGAGCAGCTTCTCTCTCTCTTGGAAATCATAAAGCTTTCATGAGGGTAAAAGACAGTCTCAACCACTGGAGTCTATATGAAGGACGTTCGTTCAAAGTAAAGAATTGTAGTATTACAGCTTCCACAACAGCCATCAATGCCACATGCTTTGGTGCATCAACCGGGAAGGCCGTGGTACTGCCTGCTAATGGTACTCTTCCTTATACCTATTCCTGGTCTACCGCTCCAGTTCAGACAAATGACACTGCAACCGGATTGGCGGCAGGAGTCTATACCGTTACGGTTACCGATTCAGCGGGCTGTCCTGCGAATGCAATTGCTACGATTGGTCAACCTACAGTTATCACTCCAACAACAACCGTAGTTGCAACGACCTGTAACCTGGCCAATGGTCAGGCTATCGTAGGTGCAACAGGAGGAACTACTCCTTACACGTATTCCTGGCACCTTGTTCCACCTCAGACTAACACGGCTGTGAGCAATCTCGCTGCTGGAACTTATACTGTGACGGTGACAGATGCGCACAATTGTTCATCGACCGGAACGGCAGTTATTGGCGCATCTACCAGTCCAAGTCTGACTGTCACTACGACTAAGAGCAAATGCGGAAAACATACCGGTACAGCCATTGTTGCGGTTACGGGCGGCACCAGTCCATATCATTATACATGGAGCAATGGATCGATGACCGCCACGGCGGATAGTCTTCACTCCGGTATTTATTTGGTAACAGTAACCGATGCCAATAACTGTGCTTCTATTGCTCCTGCTACAGTGAGCGATACGCTTGGTCCGGTGATTGGCGTTAATTCCACGACAAGTCCTAACTGTTATGGGCAGGCAACCGGAGCCATCAGTATTTCAGTCATCGGAGGAACTGCTCCTTATGCCTATTCCTGGTCAAATGGTAGTCACAGCGCTAACATAAGCTTCCTGCTGGCAGGGCCTTATCAGGTAAGCGTAACTGATGTAGGAAACTGTACCGCTACTGCAAACGTTATCGTCACACAGCCCGGAGCTGAAACGATTTCAATGGTTACAACCAAGGCTAGCTGCGGTCTGTCCGATGGAACAGCCACCGTAACAGCCGGAGGGGGAACTGCTCCATATACTTATAGTTGGAGTTCTGGAGCTAACACGGCTACAGCAGGAAACCTTGCTGCCGGTTCATATAATATAAAATTGACGGATAATAACGGTTGTGTAGATTCTGCTCAGGTAGCTATCAGCAATAATGGAGGACCAGTTGTCACAACAGGGTCTATAACCAACGCTAACTGCTCCAATGGAACTGGTGGTTCTATTAATATCTCCGTAACAGGCGGTACCACTCCTTATACTTATTCCTGGTCAAATGCTTCGGTAGCGCAAAATATTTCAGGCGTTGCAGCAGGCAATTACCATGTGTTGGTAACTGATCACGGAGGATGTGTTGGTACATTGGATGCAGTAGTTCCTCAGACGTCTCCTTCAGCAATCTCGATCTGTGAAGTAACGGTAGATACCGGATCACGGAAGAATATGATCATCTGGGATAAACCTGTTTCAACCACTATCAAGTCCTTTAACATTTATAAGGAAAGTACATCCAGCGGAGTGTATTTCCTTGCAGGAAACTCTCCCTATGCACACCTGAGCACCTTTATCGACACCCTGGCTAACCCACAGACCAGGAGCTTCCGATATAAGATCTCAGAGGTAGATACATGTGGTGAAGAGTCACCAATGAGTCCTTCCCATAAAACGGTTCACCTGACCGTGAACCAGGGAGTAGGGGGTACTGTAAACCTTATCTGGGATAATTATGAAGGACTTGTATTCGGAACCTATTTTATTTACAGGGATACCGTTTACAATAAGCTTACAAAGCTGGATTCTATCCCCAATAACGTATTCACCTATACGGATAATAATCCACCTCATGCCCATAACCTTTTTTACAGGATTGCAGTTGTGAACCCATCACCATGCACGCCGACACATGCTTCCATCAACTATGAAAATTCGAGATCGAATACAGGAAATATCACTCCGTTACCGGCTGGAATTCATGATTTGTTTGAGGTAGTTAATAATGTCAGGCTCTATCCGAATCCAAATTCAGGATTCTTTAACTTGTCTATGGATCTGAATTCAAGGCAGAATGTCAGCATCAAGGTGTTCAATACCCTTGGTCAACTGCTAAGTGCAGAGCAGTGTGGAATGCTCTCCGGATCAATAAGCAAGCAATTCGATCTCAATTCATATCCTAAAGGTGTGTATTTCCTACAGATAGGAAGTGAGAATGGAATGGTTACAAAAAGGATCATTATTGATTAATTAATATTCCTCAATTAAGCCCCTGAAGCAGATCCCGCCGGTTGGCGGCCTCACTTCAGGGGTTTTTTTCTTTTACGACCGTAAGATTCCCTATATTCGCTATTGAAAACCCGGCACTTCCGGATGTTAGGATTCATCTGAATAAAATGATGTTTTAATGAAACGAATCAGAGAAGTACTTTTTCTGAGTGCTTATGTTTTTCTTTTCTTACCTATATTTCTCTATGCTCAGCATGGAAATGAAACTGGATTGCTGGATATCCGAAGTTTTTCTCCTAAAGACTATAACCTCGTTCCTCAGAATTTTGCGATAGTTCAGGATAAACGCGGGGTTATTTATGTGGGAAATAACAGCGGAGTATTGGAATATGATGGAAGAACATGGAATGCCATCCTCACCCCTGAAGAATCTCCCGTCCATTCACTCTCCCTTAGTAATGAAGGAATTATTTATGTGGGTGGAACCGGAGAGATCGGGTACCTCAGTCCCGATTCCATCGGAAAGCTCAGATTCAGGTCATTACTCCCACAGCTTAGTGTAAAAGACCGGGAATTTAATGAAGTGTGGACTTGTTTTGCAGTGGCTGATGGGAGTGTTTATTTTCAGACCTCCAATAAATTAATCAGATGGGATGGGAAAAAGATGAAAGTCTGGAAAGCAAAAACATCCTTCCATCTGATGTTCTACCTGAATTCAACAATCTATGTACGTCAACGGGAAGTAGGGCTGATGGTTGTAAAAGATACCAGTCTCTGCCTGATCCAGGGAGGAGAGCTCTTCGCTAAAGAAAAAATATATTTCATGCTTCCTTATCGTCAGTCCGAGATCCTGCTCAATACCCAGGGTCATGGTCTCTTTGTGATGAAACCGGGCTTTATTAAATCGGGGATGAATGGCGTGGAAAGTTCAGATCAAATTACCAAAGTCACTTCTTTTCATACGGGGATAGATGATTACCTGGAACACAATTCTATCTACAACGGAATTTCAATTAATCACAAAAGCATTTCTATAGGCACATTGGGGTCTGGGATTGTGGTGCTCGATAGTGCCGGCGACCTGAGTCAGGAACTCAGCAAGAAGAACGGATTACCAGATGCTTCGATCCACGGACAGTTTCTGGATGCACAGCAGAAACTCTGGCTGGCTACCAATAACGGAATTGCCAGGGCTGATATTAATTCCCCGATTACCCGATTCAACGATCATAATGGACTGGAAGGAGCAGTCGAAGCGACCTTGAGGCATGAAGGCAAGATATATGCCGTAACAAACATCGGTTTGTATTCCTTGGTGATTCCAGAAAAAAATTCAGAAGGAAAAATCATTGAACATGCCCGTTTTGAGAAATTGCCTGGAATTTCTGCTGAATGTGGAGATCTCCTTTCTTTTACTGCTGGTTCAAGGAGTTTACTACTTGTCGCTTCCAACTTGGGTGTCTATCAGGTTGAAGACAATAAGATCTCTCTTGTGAATAATGATGATTCCTACGTTTTGCACCGTTCGGAAAAGGACCCTAATCGGATCTTCATTGGATTGACAAAGGGCATGAAATCGATATACTGGTCTGAAGGCAAATGGATTTCTGAAGGGGAGATTGCTGAGATAACAGATCAAATCCGGACTATTGATGAGGATCCTGATGGAACCCTCTGGCTTGGAAATAATGGGCCGGGAGTTGAGAAGGTGAAATTCACTATTCAAAATCATGAATTTAAAAATCTGGAACTCCAGCGCTACACCACAAAAGACGGACTGCCTGATGATAAAGCCTATATTAAAAACATTTCCGGAAAGCATTATTTCGCTACACTTCACGGTCTCTATACATTATCAGGAAACCACTTTTATCCTGATTCATCCCTTGGAAAGCGATTCTCCAAAGGGCTTACAGGAATCTTCAGAATTTCCCAGGATAGTCATGGTAATATATGGATGGTTACTGTTTCTCAGAGAGACAATCATTTTGAAATAGGTTACATTCACCGGGATCCAAGTGGGAGATCAAAACCGGAGTGGGTGAGCAAGCCCTTTATGGGATTGTCCCAGAATATCACCCTTTCTATCTTTCATGAAGCCGATGGGGTAACATGGCTGGGGAATCAGGATGGGCTTTTCAGGTATGATGAAAAAATTTCGAAGAACTATGACTGGGATTATCAGGCCCTCGTGCGCAAAGTTATCCTCGGTAAGGATTCTGTGATCTTTTCAGGTACTAATTTTGACGATAACGGATTCATAACTTTACTTCAGCCTGAAGCCCTCAAACCGAAACTGCATTATTCGTTCAACTCCTTTACCTTTCTTTTCTCGGCACCTAACTTCGAAGATGAAACGGCAACCCGCTTCAGCTACTTTTTGGAAGGATTCGATAAGCAATGGAGCGGTTGGAAAAATGAAAGTAAGGCTGTATATACCAACCTGCCTGAAGGGAAGTATCATTTTCGGGTTAAGGCGATCAATATGTTTGGGCACGAGAGTCGGGAAGCTATTTATGAATTTACCGTCCTCGCTCCCTGGTATCGCACCGTCTGGGCCTATATAGCCTACGTCCTGTTTTTTATCGGTTTTGTTTACGGGGCGGTTATTATCTCAACCAGAGGCTTAAGGAATATTATTCAGGAACGGACTGCTGAAGTTGTCAAGCAGAAGGAAGTGATTGAATTGAAAAATAAAGACATCACCGATAGCATCAATTACGCTAAACGGATCCAGGAAGCTATTCTGCCTACCCGGGAAAACTTCAAATCACTCTTTCCACACAGCTTTATTTTATTTAAGCCCAAGGATATAGTGAGCGGTGATTTCTATTGGCTCTCTGAAAAGAACGACCGCACTCTTATTGCTGCCGCTGACTGTACAGGGCATGGTGTTCCCGGTGCATTTACATCGATGATCGGAAATGCATTGCTGAATGAAATTGTAAATGATAAAAGTATTCAGGAGCCTGCCAGGATATTGGATGAATTGCGGGAAGGTATTATCAAAGCTCTTAAACAGAAAGGCGCTGAAGGCGAAAACAAAGATGGAATGGATATCTCCCTTTGCAGCATTGATTTGAAAAATAAAAAATTAGAATACGCAGGAGCTTATAATCCGTTATTCCTAATCAGAAAAAATGAACTAACAGAAATAAAAGGAGATAAATTCCCGATCGGCATCAGTGATCATCAGAGCCATTTTAAAAACAATGAGATGAATCTGGAAGAAGGAGACAGTATCTATATTTTCTCAGATGGTTATGCTGACCAATTCGGAGGAGCAGGAGGAAAGAAGTATATGAGAAAACGGTTCAAAGATCATCTCCTAAGTATTCAGAAACTGCCTATGGAAGAACAAGGAGCTGAACTTAATAAGGCCATTGTTGCCTGGCAAGGCGCAGCCGATCAGGTGGATGATATTTTGGTCATCGGAATCCGGATTTAACGATTTGTTAAGCTTTCTTGAAACTTTTTCTTTTTCTCTTGTTTTACTTATATTTGGATATCTGACCCAAAATCATTTTTTATTCTTTACAAATACAATTAAAACATACTGTAATTCAGTTAGTTGTAAGTTAATCTTAAAATTCATTAAACTTTCGACAGATACATAGGTCATAAAGACAAATCTGGAAAACAAACATTTAAACCCTAATCCTCCTTACCAATGAAAAAGAACAAATGGGCCCTGGCTGCCCTGGCCGTAGCAGCAGTGATCGGTTTGACCGTTTCCTCCTGTAAAAAAAGCTCTACAACAACAACAACAAATGAAGAAACGAGCACAGCGACCGATAACAATACTGCTGAGCATATCGTCTCCGATATGACTGCAATTGCTGCTCAATCTTCTGACGGTACATCAGGACTTGCAAGCTATCGATCTACTTCAGACTATGAAGGAGGTGCTATATGTGGATTAAGTTGCGCAACAGTGACACGTTCCGGCCAGATCATCACCATTACATTCAATGGATCAGCTTGTCTCGATGGGAAAACACGCACCGGAAGTATTATCATTAACTATTCCGGAAGCGCTCCTGGAGCTGTTCACTACCGTGATCCTGGCTTTAGCTGTACAGTTACAACCAGCAATTATGTCGTTAACGGTTTCCAAGTAAACGTGGTGAACAAGACGATCACGAATACAACTCCAACCGGCTTCAATCCTGCTGTAACCAACGAAACATGGTCAATAGCTGCGGATGTAAATATTGTAAGACCAAGTGGAGGAACCATCAACTGGAACTGTAACCGTACCAAGACTTTGCTGAATACCAGTGATACTTCTATTTATCATGGAAGCGGTACCGGTTCCATGCGTCCTATCACATGGAGCAAAGCTCGAGTTGGTTTGACTGGTAGTGCCAATGGAACTTCTGCAAACGGTAATACATTTTCTGCAAGCGTTGTCAGCCAGCTGATTCGTGATTTCGGACAGTGCAACATCTCTGGATTTGTTCCATTGATCCAGGGTACACTTGATTTCACACCTGCCGGCCACCCAACCCGTGTTATCGATTACGGAAACGGGACTTGCGACCTCGATGCTACAATAACCGTGAATGGTGTTACCACACACTTCACCCTTTAAGAATAATTGGTTCTGTTAGTAGGTCACCCCTTCTACTTTAGTGGAAGGGGTGATTTTTTTTTATATGTATCTTTGTGTCCATGGATCTCCAGAAAAATAACCCTTTGCATGGTAAAACGCTTGAAGGAATCCTTAACGAACTGGTGAAATACTACGGTTGGGAAAAATTGGGTTATTTTATCAAGATTAATTGCTTCAAGGAAAATCCAAGCATTTCTTCCAGTCTTAAGTTCCTCAGGAAAACTCCTTGGGCCAGAAAGAAGGTGGAGGAGTTGTATGAGCAGATCAGTCAATACTAAACAGAAGAAATGATAAGAACAGGAGAATACAATGAACTGGAAGTGCTCCGGGATACATCTAGCGGTTTGTTCCTGGGTGACGGGGAGGGAAATGATGTCTTGCTGCCTGGAAAATACATCCCGGAAGGAACGAAAGTTGGAGATAAGTTAAAGGTGTTTATTTACCTGGATAGTGAAGACCGGCTTGTAGCCACTACCGAAACACCCAAAATAAGACTCCACGGTTTTGCATTACTGCGTACAGTGATGGTGAATGAAATTGCGGCCTTTATGGATTGGGGACTGGAGAAACACCTTTTTGTTCCCTTTAGGGAACAGAACAAAAAGATGGAGGAAGGCCGTTCCTATGTTGTGTTCATGTATATCGATGATCAAACAAACAGACTCACAGGTTCTGCTCGTCTAAACCGTTTCCTTGATAACGAGAAATTAACGGTCAGGACTGGTGATGAAGTGGAGATACTGATTTGGGAAAAAACAGATCTGGGTTATAATGTCATCATCAATGGGAAACATAAAGGTCTGATTTATGACAATGAAATTTTTTCCGAAGTAAAGCCCGGATATCGTTTAAAAGCCTGGATCAAGAATATCCGGGAAGATCATAAGATTGATGTCATCATTCAGAAACCCGGATATGAAGCGATAGACCCAACATCCAAAAGAATACTTGATCTACTAAAAAGCAACGGAGGGTTTCTGGCCTTGAGTGATAACAGTTCCCCGGAGGAGATTACTGCCAAGTTACAGATGAGTAAGAAGACATTTAAGAAGGCGGTAGGGGCCTTATATCGGCGCAAGACGATTGAGTTGAAAGAGGATGGGATTCATTTGGTTTAGTTCCAACCGTAATCACTCCAGTAACTGCGAAATCTTTTTAACCGAAGCCTGATTCTCCGGCTGCTCCAGCGAATGGAATACTTTCCGTTTTTCTTTATGAGTAAGGTGCCAGGAAAGAGAGATATGATCATTTGTTTCATTCTGTAGTTCTAACCTGAGGATATTCACTTTAAATTTCAGCCATTTGTCGGCCGACTGCAATTCAAGATTCTGGTTCAGGTCCTGTACGAGAAACAAATTTCCGTAGAAGCTACCCATTGGGCTTGAAAGGGACTGGAACAGGGTAGGAGGAGGATCATCGTCGATGGGGGCTTCCATATGCTTATCCCGAAGCTGGATAATCATCACTCCGCTTGTGTTTTTGGCAATCCAGTCATTGAACACTTCCATGAATCTTAAGGTCGTTTCAAGCCCGAAGTTGTCACGGAGTCCTGCATCCATCACTTCTATTCTGGGATTGCTTGGGAGCAACACCAAGGGAGAGATATATGGAAAGGTTGCACTCATTCTCAATACGCTGGTGAATAAAGTATTTAAAGGATCCTGCGCCGAAAAGAATCGGGTGTATTCTATTGAGTTGTTGAGTTGTTTAGCATCAATATTCCTGGAGGGGATGTTCTGGGTAAGGTAAGAAATTCCCTGAGGGGAGATCATCAGCTTCCTTCCATCGTTTACAATAGAAGGGGAAAAGATCATCATCGGGATTTCGGCATTTGCTTCGGGAGTTGCATAATAACCAAGGGTTTTGCCTTCAAACACTTTTGTGTTCTCGTTCAGTTTGCTTTCCAGGGCATAGCCACGATCTTTTACAAAGGATTGTTTGCCGACCTTGAATCGCTGGAGGTGTATAAACCATTCGCTGGTGGCCAATGAAAACGCGATCGGATTCAGGATATCTTTCGAAATGGAGTTTATGTAAGTGCTGTTTATGTATCTCTTGATCTGGTTCTCTTCGCGTTGCATACAAAGCTCCCGCAGATAAGCCGCTCCGACCATTCCCCCGGATGAACCGGTTATGAGTTCGGTATGCTTCATTAGTTTGCCTTGTGTGAGGCTATCGATATAACTCAATGCATAAAAGGTCCAGAGAGAAGAACGAAGTCCGCCTCCGCTTACATTGATCAGGACAAGCTTAGGTTTCTGTGAAGTATCTCCGGAAGTGGTGTTTTTTGCCTTCCATTTCTCCAGGGTCCGAAGCATGGATTCTTTATCGCTGTTTCTGAGAACGGTATCCCCATCATAGGCCCTTAACCGGGCGTATGTGAATGGAGCCGGGGCAACGGTATAATCAAGTCCATAAGCTTTGCTGGTCCCAGTCACGAATTCAAGCTTGTGCATGTAGTTCACGAGGAGAATGATTACGACCAGAATTCCCGTAGCCCAACCTCTGAACCAGGAGTAGAGGGAGCTAAAGATCATCAGGAATACTGTAAACAGTAGGATTAAACTGGCACCGGCAGGAATTTCAAACACGGCATAATTGCGGAGAAGGCCAAGGGCTATGAGGCTGAAAATGGTGATGGCCTGAAAGAAGGATGCGTTGCGATGATTCTGACGGAACACTGCCATAAGCATAGCTTTCTTATAATGTCTCACAGGCCTTACGAGTTTAGTCTTTAGAGGCCAAGTCAGGAAAGTCTCGACATACCAGTCGCGGCTTTCCTTAATCAGATAGGGATTGCGTTCCCCTGATACTGTCCCCCGACGCTGTTGGAATGCGACGCGGTCGTCTTTGATAGGCTTGGTAATGATGCCATACAATTTGAAGATGTCCTTATTCGTCCGGAAGAAATAGGTAAAAGCTATGAAGACGAAGAAAAGAATTCCGAGGATAAAAGCTAAAATTAAAGTAGCTATCTGGAATCCAGAGAACACATTCTCTTCTCTCAGAAAAGCATTGATATTTATTGCGTAAACAATTACGAAGACGAGGGGAATCAGGAAGTTATTGAGGCAATAACGCATGAACGGGTTGGCCATTGTTGCGAGGAAAGGAAATCGGAAGCCATTCTTAATATAGCTAGCAATGTTATAAGCCATGATAAAGCCTCCGCAGGAGAACCCTACGATAAAGTAGGAAAGAAAATTGAGCTCATCATTGTATTCAGGGCCCAGGAAGAGAAAAGGCGCTCCATATTTTGCGGCCAGGTTGTTAGTTACAAAACCAAACATGAGTGCCCAGAAGACGAGAAGGAAATGGTTCTTCTTGAAGTCAATGAGTAATAGCCGAAACGCGAAGGAAAAGAAAAAATTCCTAAACAAGTGATGCTTCAGCAAATACTCTCTCGATCTCCGAATAGGGGTCATAAGTGCTTCATATTGTTAGTTGTACGGGATTAGTGGACTAATCGTTTCAACCTTGAATTTGTTTCTCCCTCCTTGGCTTTTGCTCTTTTGCCTTGAAGCGGAGGAGGGCTTACTTCATCTTTGAGTTCACAATCCCTAAAATCTCCTTCTCCATGGCCTGGGCCTTTTCTTCAATAGTCTTTCCCCGAGCTAATATATCCTCGCTGAATACTTTGTCTGTCAACCCTCCAGCATTGATCCTTACATTCAGGTAGGCACCCATGACCGCGCTCCTGGCACAGAGTACTCCAACACCGGCATCTGTCACTGAATTGGGGTTTCCGTTTTCTGCCATAGATTTGATCAGGGGCATGGATTCGAGACTTAGCTGCATGACGCGGAATGGAACTTCCGTGGCATAACGGGTTGCGGATTGAATCCCTTCAGTGCGGACTTTCTTTTCTTCTTCAGTGCCTTTAGGTAATGCAAAGGATTCCATAATCTTATTGAAAGCCCTGGTATCTTCATCCACCAATGTCAGAAGGGCATCTTTCAAGGCTTGTCCTTTTTCGGCCAGGGAAGAAAACTCTTCCCATCGGTCATCCCATCCTGGTTTATGAGAGCTAAGGTTCGCAACCATCGTTCCCAGGGAAACACCAAGTGCACCAATGTAGGCTGCAATAGAACCTCCACCGGGAGCAGGGCTTTCACTAGCTGTTTCATCTGCAAAGGCCACGAGATTCATATTCACCAGCTTTTGTGCCCCAGGTTCCCGAAGTAAATATTCAATGATCCTTTCCTGAGGTTTGAAAGGAGAGAGCTCTTCCAGGCCAAGTGATTTTACGGCAATCCGGATTAGTTCATTTTCACTGACACCAGTGGAACGTTGTTGTTTCCTCAAAAAGTATTTGCCTGCATCCAGCAAAGATTTCAGAGGAATGAGTCCAACAAGCTCAGACCCCGTAACCCGCATACCCCTTTCTGTAGCTTTATTACAAACTTCATCAAAGGCAATATGCAGAGGTGTGATGTTGATATTAGTGAGGTTCATGGAAATCTGTGCGATGCCATACTCTTCAATGTACCATCCAATAGCTTTGACCGATTTTAATGTTCCCGGCACATTCACCGGCTTGCCAGCTGCATCGGTAACAATCTTACCGGTAACTGGGTTTCCTTCCCTTTTCACCCTTCCGGCCTCTCTGACATCAAAGGCAATCGCATTTGCCCTGCGGGTGGAAGTGGTGTTCAGGTTTACGTTGTAGGCAACTAGAAAATCCCGGGCCCCTATTACTGTGGATCCTGAATGCACAGAATGTTCAGCCGGACCGAAATCGGGTTTCCACTCTGGGAGCTTTATTTTTTTGAAAAAGCCTTCATATTCCCCTGCACGAATCACAGAGAGGTTATTGCGGGCCTTGTCTTTCTGCGCAGCCTCATAGAGGTACACCGGAATGTTAAGCTCTTTCCCAACCCTGGCTCCCAGCTTCTTTGCCCAATCTGCTGTTTCTTCCATACTGATTCCCGCAATCGGGATAAGAGGGCAGACATCGGTAGCTCCCATCCGGGGATGTTCCCCTTTATGTTTACTCATGTCGATCAACTCTCCGGCTTTTTTGATGGCCCGGAATGCTGCTTCAATAACTGCTTCAGGTGAACCAACCATTGTTACAACCGTACGGTTCGTGGCCTTGCCCGGATCCACATTCAGTAGCTTGACCCCTTCTACGGATTCAATTTCATGTGTAATCTGATGGATGATGTTTAAATCCCGGCCTTCACTGAAATTCGGGACGCATTCGATCAATTGTTTCATATAAATTATTTTTTCATTCTTACTGTGGAAAGGCGATAGCCCTCTGAAATTATTTTAACCAGACACTTCAGTTGAATCCCCTAAAATAATCATTCCTTCCGTTTAAGCCGGGTATACAAATAAAGAAACCCGATAAGAGCCATGAAAATAAGCAGGGGTTCTATAATCAGTCTGTGTCTGGTCTCTACATAAAACAATGCCTGTTCCATAGACAAGAATATAGGGATCACCATCATAATCAGGCTTTTTTTTCCAACGCAGAATGCTCCATAGATGCTAAACAAAAGCATGAACAGAAAACCACCCAGATAAAAGGGAATGAATCGTTCCATCTGGTGACTATACTCGCTTCCAAGTCCGGAACGGAAGATCCAGAAATTTTTAAGTTTGAGGAAATAGAGCTTTACCTGTTCTAAAGGATGAGCACGTATGTTTTCACTATACCTGTTTCTGAAGAAATCATCCTGCCCTTTTACATCGAGCTTTATCAGAGTGAGGGTGTCGGCGTGGCTGAGGCTGGAATAACAATAAGCACCATTCTGAAGATAATTGCTCCCTTCTGAATTAGGAAGAGATCCTTTCCAAAGGCTTATACCTGTAAGGGAGCTTAAGCCAATAATGTGATCCTGTTTGTAATTGCGTATCAACCAGGGTGTACAGATCAGGGCAGTAATGATGATCAATCCGCTGCATGCAAGAAGAGTCTTTGCAAGGCCGCGGTAGCGGAGCAGAATCACCAGGAAGGGAAGTACCGAAACCAGCAGTGTTACCCTGGTTAATGCAGTCAGACCAGCTCCGATAAAGAGGAGCAAGAGATTAATTTTTTTGGGGTTGGAAAAATAATTTTTCGTCAGGAAGAGAGGAAGCAGGAGCATAAAAAGGTCCAGACTGAAAGGGTGTACCTTGAATATAGCGTAATAAGTGATGGCTGGGTGGAGACAGAAGAGAATTACCGCAATAAACAATACTTTACGCCGGTATGGTTCGAAAGAGAAAGGAAGTTTGAACTGGTTCCAGAAAAAACCAAGGATATCCCGGAGCAGGAAGGCGGAGATCCCATTCAGGATTACATGAAAGATTCCAACAGCAAGAGGCTTAATGCCAAAAAACGAATAAAGTATAGAGAGCAGGAAAGGATAAACGGGAAACTGAAAAGTATGGTTCTTTAATCCACACCAGTCGATATACATTTCACCGGTACGATGAAGATTAACGGCCATGTCATGGTCCTCAAAATATTCCATCCTGGGGTTGAAGACCAGCAGGAGCCCTATTTTAATCAGGGTAATAGCTGAAATAAATAGGTAAAGCTGTTTCCTGTTGAAGGTCATAGAGTATTCACTCTTATTTTGGTTCCTGAATCTTGCCGTTCAGAATGATGGTCTCGATGAGATTACTCCCGAATGCATAAGGGATAAATCCCAGTGACGGAATTGCTTTCGTAATAAACACATTCGCCTTCTTTCCAATAGTTATGCTTCCATGGCTTTTGCTCAGACCCATTGCATAAGCAGAATTGATGGTTGCGGCATGGATAGCTTCTTCCGGAGTCATTTTATATTGAATACAAGCAATGGCGATCATCAGGTTCATGTTTCCGCTCGGGCTGGAACCGGGATTGAAGTCGCTGGCAAGAGCAAGTGGTAGTCCGGCATCAATCATCCTGCGTGCAGGAGGATGAGGCAGTGATAAGAAAAACGCTGCACCCGGAAGCACTGTAGGCATGGTAGCAGAATGAAGTAGAGCTTTGATTTCGGCATCACCCACATATTCCAGATGGTCCACACTGATGGCCCCGCATTTCACACCTGCAAGAACACCTCCGTAATTGCTCAGCTGTTCGGCATGAACCTTTGGAGTCATCCCATGAAGCTTTCCAGCTTCGAGAATCTGAACGGTTTCTTGGGGCGTGAAATAGTTATTTTCACAAAAGACATCGCAATATTCAGCCAGATTTTCATCCCTAATAGCAGGCATCATTTCATGGATGAGCAGATCAATATAATCTGCCTTTTTGTTTTTATAGGTTGGAGGTACAGCATGTGCACCCAGGAAAGTAGCTTTGATGGTGAGGGGGCTGCGTGTTTTTAATTTTTTGATAACCCTCAGCATCTTCAGTTCCGATTCGAGGCTCAGCCCGTAGCCACTTTTTATCTCAACCGCTCCTGTTCCCTGAGAGGTTATTTCTTCCAATCGTTTCAGTGCACTCTCTGTGAGTTCTTCCTCCGATGCTTCTTGTAGCCTTTTAGAGGAATTCAGAATTCCTCCCCCGCGTGCTGCTATATCTTCATAGGAAAGTCCGTTGATACGGTCCACAAATTCTCCTTCGCGGCTGCCGGCAAATACAAGATGAGTATGAGAATCGCACCAGGATGGGAATACGAATTTTCCTTCCGCATCCACTACCTGAAGGTTTGTCCAATCGCTGATGCCTTCCCAATCACTCATGCTGCCATAACCAGTAATGAGATCCTCTTCTATGGCCAGCCATGCATCATCCAGGTGTGTAATTGTTTTCATATCTTCTCCGGCAACGGGATATCCATTATCGGGTAGAATCTGGACCAGAGACTTAATGTTTTTTATGAGAAGTTTCATAGATCCGTAAATATCGGAATAGTTTCGGTGAAATACCTTATTTTTGTAATCCATGTCAGGCAACACTTTTGGCCAGGTTTTCAGGCTTCACAGTTTCGGAGAATCACACGGCCCTGCTTTGGGCGGTATCATAGACGGTTGCCCCGCCGGACTGGAGCTTGATCTCCACTTTATTCAGTCAGAACTGGACCGGAGAAGGCCCGGGCAGAGTCATATTGTCACCCAACGCAAAGAAACAGATACGGTAGAATTTCTTTCCGGAGTATGGGAAGGAAAAACTACAGGAACCCCCATCGGTTTTCTGATCCGGAATGGGAATCAAAAAAGCGGGGATTATGACCATATTACTGATGTTTACAGACCTTCACACGCGGATTATACCTATGATATAAAATACGGGATACGCGATCACCGTGGCGGAGGAAGAGCATCAGCACGTGAAACGGTTGCACGTGTGACTGCAGGTGCTATTGCAAAGCTATTGCTCAGGAAATACGGGATAGAAATTCATGCCTATACATCCCAGGTAGGAGATATCAAACTTCTTAAGGACTACCGGGAACTCGATCATCAGGTAACTGAAACAAATGCAGTTAGATGCCCTGACCCGCTGATTGCAGAAACCATGATCCGGAAGATAGAGCAGGTACGTAAGGAAGGAGATACGATTGGAGGTGTTGTTTCCTGTTTCGCTAAAGGAGTTCCTCCAGGTTTGGGAGAGCCGGTATTCGATAAGCTACATGCTGATTTGGGTAGGGCTATGCTCGG
The DNA here is from genome assembly GCA_003153435.1 of Bacteroidota bacterium. GTDB lineage: Bacteria > Bacteroidota > Bacteroidia > Palsa-965 > Palsa-965 > Palsa-965. Next base: position 68,947 of record PLYR01000137.1, on the reverse strand, counting down.
GATCAATGCCGTGAAAGGCTTTGAATATGGAAGCGGTTTTGAAGGTGTGAAGATGAGAGGATCGGAGCATAATGATGCTTTTGTAAAGAAGGAAGGGAATATAGGTACTCTAACTAACCGTTCGGGTGGAATTCAGGGAGGTATCAGTAACGGAGAAGATATTTATTTCAAGGTTGCATTTAAACCAGTGGCTACCCTTATGCAAAAGCAACAAACGATAAACAGCAAAGGAGAAGCTGTGGAGATGACAGGAAAGGGAAGACATGATCCATGTGTGTTACCAAGAGCCGTACCTATCGTAGAAGCGATGACGGCATTGGTCCTTGCCGACCATCTACTCCGGCAGAAGGCTTCTAAAATCTGATTTTCATGAAAAAATCCTTAAAATCAATATTTGGCAATCGCCGGCCAAAACTGCAACTTCTGTTGTTATTGCTTCTGCCTACTGTTGTTGTGCTACATGCTCAGGACGATAAGGCTTCGGAAGAAGTAAAGCTTAAGTGCGATGAAAGAGGTACTGATAAAGCCGCTTCTGAATATTACGATAAAGGCTGTGACAATAAAAAATACAAACGGGAAGAACGAATCGCTTTCCTCCTCAAAGCCACAGAGCTGGACCCGGAATACCTTGATGCCTGGTGGAAACTGGCCAGTATTCAGATTACCGTAGCAAATCTCCACAACGATTCATATAAACCAGCCATTCCCTACCTTTTGAAAGTCATTGAACTATGCCCGACTTATCACTCGGATCCTTTTTATTATGTAGGTTATAATTATTATCTGGAAGAAAATTATCCGGAGGCTATTAAATATCTGCAGAAGTATATCGACTTTAAGGAGGAGGACCCTAAAAAGTACAATAAAGAGTTTGAGTTCTTCCTGAGCAATTCCAAAGACATGATTAAGTATGCTAAGATTTATGAAGACCTTAAAAAGAATATCGTTCCTTTCGATCCCCACCCTGTCAAAGGTGTTTGCACACCCAAAGATGAGTACCTCGGAATCATCACTCCCGATAATGAAGAAATGTATTTCGTACGCCGCGGCCCGGCTACCGCAAATAAGAATCAGATTTACCAGACGGACAAACTGGAAGAGACCTTTTCTTATTCGGTGCGGGGAAGCAATGGGGAATTCAATGCGGGTAATATGATGCCTCGTCCTTTCAATACCTATGATAACCAGGGAGGGGCTACCGTTTCGATCGACAATCAGCATATGTATTTCACCATCGGAAAAGATGAAGGAGGAACCAACCCTAATTTTGATATCTATTACTGTGATAAGATGAACGGAGTTTGGGGTGAGATAAAGAATTGCGGACCAGTCATCAATGACCCTAACTCATGGGATTCCCAACCATCCATTTCGGCAGATGGTAAGACTCTTTACTTTGCAAGTGACCGCCCGGGTGGATTTGGAGGATCTGATATCTGGCTCTCCCATAAAAAAGCTGATGGAAACTGGGATATACCGGTTAATGCAGGGCCCAAGATCAATACAAAGTTCGAAGAGAAAACACCTTTTATCCACTCCGATAGCGAAACCCTTTATTTTTCTTCTGACGGTTTACCGGGCTTCGGTGGTCAGGACATATTCTTTGTCCGGAAAGATGAGAAAGGAAACTGGGAAGATCCAAAGAATATCGGTTCTCCAATTAATACGGCCGGTGATGATGTGGGTTTCTTTGCCAGCACCGATGGCCACCTGGGTTATTTCGCCACCAACAAGCCCCAGAAAAATCCAGGTATGGGTGGTTATGATATATACTATTTTGAATTGTATGAGAAAGCTCGACCTCAGAAAGTAGCTTTTGTAAAAGGTGATTTAAAGCTCATGGATGGAAGACCAGTGTCCGGAGCCCAGGTAGAAATAAAAAGTGCGAACTCTAAAACAAAGACAAATGTAGTGATGGATACTCTCACCGGACATTACTCAGCGGTTGTGAATATGAAGAAGAAAGAAGATTTTATCATCACTGTCAAACAGGAAGGAGCCGCTTTCAGTTCTCACCTTGTTTCAGCCGACAGCGTCAATGCTAAACCAAAGAATTATGATCTGGATGTAAAATCAGTTCTTCCCGGTTCTTCTTATACCCTTAATAATCTTTATTATCGTACCAACTCCGCCGAGCTTGAAGGACAATGTAAAATAGTGCTCGAAGAGTTTGCAAGCTATCTGAAGGAGAATCCCTCTATCAAAATTGAAATCTACGGACATACGGATAATGTAGGGGACGAAAAGAAAAATCAAAGCCTAAGTGCCGATCGGGCCCTAACGGTATATGAAGCTCTGGAAAAACTTGGTGTTCCCAAAAGCCAGCTAGTGGCTTTTAAAGGGTTTGGATCAACAAAACCAGTTGCTGACAATGCTACAGAAGCAGGGAAGGCAAAGAACAGAAGGACGGAATTTTATGTGGTCGGGAAATAAATTGTTGTAGTTAAAAGGGGAAAAGCATGCTACTCCGTCAACAAGAGAGGGTGAATGGCAATGACCGGGTAATTGTTTATCATTTGTTCAACACTTTTGTATCCCCCCGAAGGCCTTATTTCTCTATCTTTGATCCTCCTAATCAGGCATATGTCACAAGAAACCATTCTAATCCTTGATTTTGGTTCCCAATATACTCAGTTGATTGCTAGACGAATAAGGGAACTTAATGTATACTGCGAGATCCATCCCTATAACCACTATCCTGCACCCGATAATCATATTAAAGGGGTTATTCTCAGTGGAAGTCCGTTCTCGGTAAGGGACCCTGAATCTCCCAACCCTAATCTTTCTGCTATTAAAGGCAAAATTCCTCTTTTAGGGGTATGCTACGGAGCTCAACTCCTGGCCCAGCAGAATGGCGGGGAAGTGAAAGCTTCCAGCACCCGTGAATATGGAAGGGCAAATCTCAGCTCAGTCAATAACAAAAATGAGCTTTTTAAAAGCCTTAGTCTCCATTCCCAAGTCTGGATGAGCCATGCCGATACCATCTCCCGTATCCCTGAGCAAAGCAAAATTGTTGCCAGCACCCCCGAAGTGCCTATCGCAGGTTTTCAAATGTTGCATGAACAAACCTATGGGATTCAGTTTCATCCAGAAGTATACCACAGCACGGAAGGCATGCAGCTACTGCGCAATTTTGTGGTGGATATCTGTGGATGCAAACAGGATTGGACTCCCGATTCATTTGTGGAAACCACTGTTGCAGAATTAAAAAAGAAAATAGGAAGCGATAAAGTGGTGCTTGGCTTAAGCGGAGGTGTTGATTCCAGCGTAGCTGCTATGCTTCTGCATAAAGCCATCGGAAAAAACCTCTACTGCATATTTGTGGATAACGGACTTCTCCGTAAAAACGAATTCTCTCAGGTTCTTGATTCTTACGTTCACATGGGACTGAATGTAAAAGGTGTCGATGCGAAATCCCGTTTCTATACCGACCTGAAAGGGGTGAGCGATCCGGAGAGGAAAAGAAAAATAATTGGAAATGCCTTTATCGAAGTATTCGATGAAGAATCACATAAGATTCAGGATGTGAAATGGCTGGCCCAGGGCACCATCTATCCCGATGTGATTGAATCTGTTTCCGTAAAAGGACCCTCCGCTACTATTAAATCACATCATAATGTAGGTGGACTTCCGGCAAAGATGAAGCTCAAAGTGGTGGAACCTCTTAATACACTTTTTAAAGATGAAGTAAGAAGGGTAGGGCGTACATTAGGACTTGAGGATCGCATCCTAAACCGTCACCCTTTCCCCGGCCCAGGCCTTGCTATCCGGATTCTCGGTGATATCACCGAAGAGAAGGTAAGAGTGTTGCAGGAAGTCGATTCTATTTTTATTGAAGGACTGAAGAGTTCCGGATTATACAAAGACGTATGGCAGGCAGGAGCAATCTTTCTTCCAGTTCAAACTGTAGGTGTAATGGGTGATGAGAGAACCTATGAAAATGCAGTAGCACTTCGTGCGGTGACTTCTACAGATGGAATGACAGCAGACTGGTGTCACCTTCCATACGAATTTCTAGGCAAGATCTCCAATGAAATAATTAATAAGGTAAAAGGTATCAACCGGGTGGTCTATGACATCAGCTCCAAGCCACCTGCCACGATTGAGTGGGAATAGACAATCACAAATCTTGAACAAGAGGACTCAGACAAATTTTTATTCAACCCGGCGGATCATTTCCTTCCTGCTCCTCCTTGTTTGTGGGTCAGGATTGCATGCCCAGGAAATAAAAAAATCGACAGAGATTAAAAAGATTGGTGATGTGAAATACTATTTCCATACCGTTGAACAGGGACAGACGCTCTTTGCCATTGCTCATGCCTATTTCATGGATGTCAATGACATTGTTGTGGAAAATCCTTCTGCCATTGATGGGATAAAACCGGGAGATATATTGCACATTCCTTACCTTAAATCGCTTAAGAATGCTTTCGATAAAACTAAACCTCAGACCCATAAAACCGAAGCAGGACAAACGCTTTATTCGATCTCCAAATTGTATGGAGTGACGGTTGATGAACTGAAAGTCGCAAACCCTGAACTCAAAGATGGGTTGAAAGCAGGGCAAGTACTGAAAATTCCCACCGGAGGCAAGAAGATAGAAAGCGTTGACAAAACAAACGCTGAAACCAAAGAAAAGTCCGGAACAAGTCCGGATCCGCTTAAACCGGAAGTAAAAGCTACAACCAAAGCAGAGCCTAAAGCTCCTTCTGTAAAAGAAACCGGTAGAGTGAATGAACTGGCTACAGCCGGTGATACACTCTTTACCCTTGTAAAAAAAGATAAATACAAAGTGGCTTTGTTCGCCCCATTCCATACAGAAAACAATGAGAATATTGATGTAGACCGTATCGGAAGAGAAGCAGGTTCTTTCTCAGCTAAATCAGATATGGCTGTTCAGTTCTATCAGGGCTTTCGCTTGGCCATGGACTCCCTTAAAAAAACAGGTTTAAACATTGAGCTTTTCGTCTACGATCTGGATGACTCGGACTCTGCCCGCCTTCAGGAAATCCTTAAGAAGCCAGAACTAAAAGAAATGAATCTTATAGTAGGACCCTTATCCGGTGTGGCTTTCGGGCATGTAGCCAGGTTTGCCCGTAAGAATACAATCCCTATTGTATCTCCAACCTCCCAACAAAACAAGGTTCTACTCAATAATGATTGTGTCAGCAAGATGCTTCCATCTGTTACCACCCAGCTCGAGGAAGAGGCTGCATTTGTGGCTGAGGCATGTAAAGGACAGAATGTTATCCTGGTCAGTAATTCAAGCACGAAAGAAGCACTGTATGTAACCATCTTTAGGAACCGATACGTAGAAATCCTGAAAGAATCGGGGTCCACCGATTCTCTTCTAAATATAAAAGCATCAGAAGGATTTTCGAAATCATTATCTCTGACAAAGCCCAATGTAATTATCATTCCATCTAATAGCCAGGCCTATGTTACGGATCTGATGCGAACCCTCAACACATTGCTCGATAAATACCAGATAATTGTTTATGGCATGCAGAGCTGGAACGGGTTTGCGAATCTGGACTATGACTATCTGGAAAATCTTCAACTGCACTATACTGTTAATTCGTTTGTGGAGTATGAAAAGGAAAATACCATCAACTTCATCAAAAACTTCCGCATCCTTTGCAGTGTTGAGCCGGGCACTTATGCTTTCGAGGGCTATGATGCAGGCATGTATTACCTGAGCGCACTTCGTGATTACGGATTGAATTTCCGGAAAAAGCTTCCAAAAATGAAGTGGACCGGAACACAGCAAAGCTTTAATTTATACAAGACATCACCAGAGAGCGGTTATGAAAATAAATCCGTGAGTATGGTGATGATTAAAGATTTCAAACTCATCAGGGCTGTAAAATAATGAGCAAGACAACATTGCCTCCACAGTTGCTTAGCCCGGAAATGATTTCTTCCGCCTTCATGTCATTGCAGGATAAGATTTGTCTGTCACTCGAACAGGCCGATGGCTGTGCGAAGTTTCTGGAAGATGCCTGGAGCAGGGAACAAGGCGGTGGAGGAAGAACCCGTGTGATCAGTCATGGAAATGTTTTCGAAAAAGGAGGGGTGAATTATTCTGCTGTTTATGGTCCTACACCTCCGGCTATCTTGAAAGCTCTCCATCTCCCCGAAGCCGATTTTTATGCTACCGGTGTTTCCATCGTGATTCATCCAAATAACCCTCTCGTTCCAATCATCCATATGAATGTACGTTACTTCGAAATGAGTGACGGCACGTGGTGGTTTGGAGGGGGGATTGATCTTACACCCCATTATATTGTTGATGCCGATGCAGCGTTCTTTCATAAAACATTGAAATCAACCTGCGATAAACATAATCCTGCTTTCTACACCGAGTTCAAAAAATGGGCAGATGAGTATTTCTTTATCCCTCATCGTAAAGAAACAAGGGGTATCGGAGGCATTTTCTTCGACCGCATGGATTCGAAACGTGGAATGAGCAAAGAACAGCTGTTCGATTTTGTACTCGAGGTAGGAGAAACCTTTGCGCCCGTATACACCAAGTTGGTGGCCCAAACCAAAGACCTCCATTATACTGAATCCCAAAAGAAATGGCAACTTCTTCGCCGCGGGCGTTATGTGGAGTTTAACCTCGTTTATGATAAAGGCACCCGTTTCGGATTGGATACAGATGGAAGAACAGAATCTATTCTCATGAGCCTTCCTGAAATGGCTTCCTGGGTTTACAATTTTAAGCCGGAAGCAGGATCTGAAGAAGAGAGGACGTTGGGTTTGCTGAAGAAGGGGATTGATTGGGCGGGGAAGTAACAATCGGTCTAGAAGGATCAATAAAATCCTTAAACTGGATTAACCACATTGAAGAGCAAAAAAAGCCCCGTTTTAAACGGGGCTTTTTTATAAATAGAACTGGGTGTGTTATTAAGCAGAAACTTTTTCAGCAGCTTCAGTAGTAGTTGTGTAGTTTTTCTTTTCCGCAATACGTGCGCTCTTACCAGTCAGGTCACGCATGTAGTAGATACGAGCGCGACGAACAATACCAACCTTGTTTACATCGATTTTGTCGATATATGGGGATACCACAGGGAAAATACGTTCAACACCTACGCTGTTAGAAATCTTACGAACGGTGAATGACTCGGTAGCACCTGTTCCTTTGCGTTGGATCACAACACCCTGGAACTGCTGTACGCGTTCTTTATCACCTTCTTTGATCTTATAGTGGACTGTAACCGTATCTCCGGCCTTGAAGGATGGAAGTTTAGTCTTAGGAGCTAATTGCTCGTGTATGAAATTCAGGATGTTCAAGTTCATGTCTTTTGATATAAAATGGGTTGCAAATGTAGGCTTTTTTTGGAAAAGGAGAAAGAAAAGATAATTATTTATCTCCCTGAGTAGGAAAAGATTACTTCAAAAGATCCGGCCTCCGCTCTTTTGTACGCTCCAGGCTCTGTTCATGCCTCCATTTTTCTACTTCCGGTGTATTGCCGGAAAGCAGTATATCTGGGATCTTCATACCGTTATATTCAGCGGGACGAGTATAGGCCGGAGGCGCGATAAGCTTGTCCTGAAAGGAATCAGACAGGGCAGAGGTCTCATCCGATAAGGCTCCGGGGATAAGTCTGACCAGGGTATCGGTGAGGACGGCAGCAGCGAGCTCCCCTCCTGAAAGAACATAGTTTCCAATAGATATTTCTCTGGTAATCAGGTGCTTCCTAACCCTTTCGTCTACCCCTTTGTAATGCCCGCAGAGAAAAATCAGATTCTTGGCACTGCTCATCCTATTAGCCATTGGCTGGTCCAGCATCTCTCCATCGGGACTTAAATAAATGACCTCATCATAGGCCCTTTCGGCTTTTAGTGCCGTGATACACCGGTCAATCGGCTCTATCATCATGACCATTCCGGCACCCCCTCCATAAGGGTAATCATCCACCTTTTTATGCTTGTTATTGGCATAATCCCTCAGGTTGATAATGTTTATCTCCACCAGGTTTTTGTCGACAGCCCTTTTGATGATCGAATGTGCAAATGGGCTTTCAAGCAGTGCTGGAAGTACGGTTATGATATCGATTCTCATGAGGGGCAAAGGTATTCATTTTACACTTCTCTAAGGTTGCCCTTCTGTTCGGTAAGAGACACTTTGAGAGCAAAAATCACTAATTTTGTTTCCTCCCTAAAACTCTTATATTTGTAATGTATGTCAGACATCCGTAGTAATTGGACCCAGGAAGAAATAAGCGCTGTTTATAACATGCCATTGCTGGAACTTGTATTCCGTGCTTCAGCTATACACCGGAAGTACCATGACCCTATGGAAGTGCAGGTGAGTTCACTACTTTCTATTAAGACCGGAGGATGTCCGGAGGATTGTAGTTACTGCCCACAGGCAGCTCGTTACCATACGGAGGTAAAGGTCCACAAATTACTTTCCCAGGAAGAAGTGGTGAAAGCAACTAACCAGGCTAAAGAAGGAGGTGCCTCGCGCATGTGTCTGGGTGCTGCCTGGAGAGAAGTACGTGATAACCGCGATTTTGATGCAGTACTGGATATGGTAAGAGGTATCAAGAAACAGGGCATGGAAGTATGCTGTACACTTGGAATGATTACTGAGGAGCAAGCTGTTAAATTGGCTGATGCCGGGCTTTATGCTTATAACCATAATATCGATTCATCCGAAGAATTTTACGGTGAAGTAATTACAACCCGTACTTACGAAGACAGGTTGGAGACATTGAAAAATGTGAGAAAAGCAGGATTAACTATTTGTTCCGGTGGTATTATTGGGATGGGAGAAAGCGCAGACGACCGCATCGGTATGTTAAAAACCCTTGCGAACCTGCCTGTTCATCCTGAGTCAGTTCCTATTAATGCGCTCGTTCCTGTTGAAGGAACCCCATTAGCGGATCAGGAACAGGTATCTGCTTGGGAAATGATCCGTATGATTGCTACTACGCGTATGGTTATGCCTGGCACTGTCGTCAGGCTCTCCGCAGGAAGGATGCAGATGAACGCCGAAGCTCAGGCTCTTTGTTTTATGGCCGGAGCCGGATCTATCTTCGCAGGTGATAAGTTGCTCACCACTCCGAATCCCGATTTCAATACCGATATGGACCTGTTCAAAACCCTGGGTCTTACTCCTAAACAAGCTTATAAGCCTGCAAAACACCAGGAAGAAACACTGGTGGAGATTAAATAGCCTGCTCACTCTTAAAGCGTGAAGAGCTTGAAAAAATTTATACTCGCCTTCCTTCTTACGTGGTCTGCTCCCTTGCTGTTTGCACAATTTGGATATTATCATGATCTCCAGGCAAGCTTTGACCATTACTTTATCGGAGCCAGTGTAGGTGAAGGTACAGCCTATTGGAATTCTCATATGCAAAATAATAACCTCCTGAACAAAGACGGGTCCACCCTGGTCGGAGGTGATCAGATCGATTTTAAAGCCAGGAATTCGACACGCTGTGCCGATATCAATGTGCAGTTCCCTCTTAAAAAAATCAGGTATGGGTTCGGTTTGAGCTTTGAACAGTTTTTCATGGATAAGCTCGATATTCAGAACCATACCATTACCGGCACCAGCCAGAGTATAGTTTTACTGGATGAGGATTTTGTTTTCGATAAGATGTATGTTCAGTTGGAAGTGCCTTTCTTTCCGAACAGCAAAAAGCCAATCACAATCAATGGTAATTTTCATGCCGGTTATTTCGGGTATCACGGAGCAAGACGTCTGAATTTCTTCGGAGGAGATCACCTTGCCAAAAGCTTCTTTGTTACAGCAGGTATTACAGTTGACTATAAGGTCTACCCACATACCTACCTTTTTATTCTTCCCTTATACGAATACAAATATTTTCAATCGTCTAACCAGGATCTGCCTGCCAGTGTAAGGCATAATATCAGCACCTTTGTATTTACCGGAGGAATTCGTGTTGATCTTTCGAAGTGGTAAACACTTATGTCTCAAACCATCTCTTCTTCACGCTCTTATCTGGAAGCCGCACTCTTGAAGCGCAGGGAGGAAGGCTCATTCCGTTCGCTCAAAAAAGACAAATCAGGCACTGATTTTTGTTCAAACGACTATCTCGGCTTTGCTTCTTCCCCCCGTTTGCTGGAGCTCATAGCTGCTCATCCTTTACCCGATCATTTTGCAGGCTCAGGAGGATCAAGACTACTTCGTGGAAACTCTGCATTTGCAGAAGCTCTGGAAGAGCGCATCTCTGTGTTTCATAATGCGGAAGCCGGCCTTATCTTTAACTCCGGCTACGATGCCAATCTGGGGCTTTTTTCCTGCATCGCTGCTAAGGAAGATACGATCCTCTACGATACGTTGATTCATGCCTCCATACGAGATGGAATCCGTCTTTCACGCGGACAAGCCTTCGGGTTTGCACATAATGATATTGTGCACCTGGAAGAAAGGCTGAAAGCTGTTTCAGGGAAAGGAACCATTTATGTGGCTGTTGAATCTGTTTATTCAATGGATGGAGATGAGTCTCCGCTCCATTTGATAGCGAGTCTCTGCAGAAGATACGGAGCAAAGCTGATTGTGGATGAAGCCCATGCTACTGGTGTGAAGGGAAAGAGGGGAGAAGGGCTGGTTCACGCACTGGGCTTAACAGAAGAGGTATTTGCCCGTATTCATACATTCGGTAAAGCATTGGGATGTCATGGGGCGATTGTCCTGGGAAGCCCCATGCTGAGAGACTGGCTCATCAATTACGCACGATCTTTCATATATACCACAGCCTTGCCTCCTCAGAGCCTGAGTGCTATTGCATCAGCTTACAGCTTACTGGAAGAAAATATAGGAGTAATTGCAGTCCTCGATGAAAGGATTCGACTATTCAAAGATGCAGGAACCAAAGGAGTGATGGAGAGTATCAGTCCGATTCAATGCATACTGATTCCTGGAAATGAAAACGTAAAGAAGGCGGCCACTATCCTTCAGGAAGCCGGCATGGATGTAAGGCCCATTATGAGCCCTACTGTGCCTGCAGGAATGGAACGGTTACGGATCTGTATCCACAGTTTTAATAGCCGGGAAGAGATCCTTAAGCTCACTGCCTTGCTTTCGGCGCTTTAGTTTATATTTGTCACCTCACCATCTTTGTGAGTCTTGAATTTGCATACATGAGAACAATTTTTGTAACCGGAATCGGAACGGATGTTGGGAAAACAGTGGTCTCTGCCATTCTGGTGGAAGCCCTGAAGGCTGATTATTTTAAGCCAGTTCAAACAGGAACTTTCTATTCAAGTGACCGGAAAAAAATAGAGAAGTATATCTCCAATTCCGTAAGCAAATTTCACCCGGAGTCGTATAGCCTCGGACAATATATGTCGCCACATGCCGCAGCAGAGCAAGAAGGCACAACCATAGAGTTGGAAAAGATAGAGCTTCCTGCGTGTGATAACAAATGCCTGATCGTTGAAGGCGCCGGAGGTCTGATGGTTCCGCTGAACGAAAAGGAATTTATGGTGGACCTTATTCATAAATTCAATGCTGAAGTGATCCTTGTTATACAGAATTACCTTGGAAGCATCAATCATTCCATTCTTTCTCTGGAAGCTATCAAACAACGCAAACTGAATTTGCTTGGAATTGTTTTTAACGGACCTCCGCATCAGATGTCAGAAGATATTATCCTCAAACACAGCGGCAGTAAACTCCTCGGTAGGGTAGCTAAGGAGATCGAAATCAACAAAGAAGTGGTTTCGAAATACGCGCCCCTCTTTGCCGGAATATGAGCCTGAGCGAGAGAGACCTTCAGGTAATCTGGCACCCCTACACACAGATGCAGACTGCTAAACCTCCTGTCGCAATTACCCGGGGGGCAGGAGCGTGGTTGTATTCTGAAGATGGAAAAGAATACCTCGATGCGATTTCCTCCTGGTGGACGAACATTCACGGTCATGCACATCCTTATCTAGCAGAACAAATCTATAAACAAGCTTCCACCCTGGAGCATCTCATTTTTGCCGGTTTTACACATGCACCGGCAGTAAAGCTTGCAGAGATGTTACTTCCCCTTCTTCCCGAAGGACAAAGTCGTGTGTTTTATTCCGATAATGGATCTACAGCGGTTGAAGTGGCGCTCAAAATGGCCATACAGTATTGGAGCAACCAAGGACTAACCCGGACTCGTTTCATTGCGATGAAAGAAGCTTATCACGGAGATACTTTCGGAGCGATGTCGGTGAGTGGCCGGAGCGCGTTTACCAAAGCATTTGATTCTCTCATGTTTGAAGTGGATTATATAGAAGCGCCGGTACCCGGAAATGAACTACAAGCCCTTGCCGAACTGCAGGTACTACTGAATGACAAATCAAAAGAGATAGCAGGATTTATATATGAACCCATGCTGCAGGGAACTGCAGGAATGAGGATCATGCAGGCCGGAACATTCAGTGAAATGATCAATCTATGCAAGGCTTCCGGTATACTTTGTATTGCAGATGAGGTGATGACCGGATTCGGACGAACCGGACCTATGTTCGCTTCAGAATATTTTCAATACGCTCCTGATATGGTTTGTCTTTCTAAGGGTCTCACTGGAGGTATGATGGCACTCGGAGTAACTACCAGTTCAGAAAAGATTTATAAAGCTTTTCTATCAGATGACCGGATGAAGACTCTTTTTCACGGACATTCCTATACGGCCAATCCCATAGCATGTGCTGCCGGCGTTGCCAGCCTGGAACTGTTTGAAAAAGAGAAAACATTAGAAAAAGTTTCAGCTATTGCTACTCTTCATGCTGCTTTTATTAAGAAAGTAGGAGCGCATCCGGCACTCTCTTCTATTCGCACTATTGGCGTGGTCCTGGCAATGGAAATTAAAACCGGGGAGGGGACAGGCTATTTCAATAATGTAAGAGATGAAGCCCTGAACTATTTTCTTGAAAGAAAAGTGATTATCCGTCCCCTTGGAAATGTATTGTACCTACTGCCCCCATATTGTATTTCTGAAGCTGATCTTCATTATATTTATGGGGTAATCATACTCTATCTGGATTCCAGGCTATGATATTTGAATCAAAAAAAGGTACAGTCTATATTATCCTTGCGGGGGTGTTTATCACCAACGCCGTCACAGCTGAATTGATAGGAAGTAAGATTCTTCAGTTCGGACCTTTTATCCTTAGCATCGGGATCATTCCCTGGCCGGTGGTTTTTATTACCACGGATATCATCAACGAATTTTACGGACGATCGGGGGTCAAAAAGCTCTCCCTCATAACTGCCGGGCTCATAGCCTATGCTTTTCTTATCCTCTTTTTTGCCATGCGCGTTCCTGCGGGGCCTTATCCTACTGTATCTACCGTCAGCGATGAGCAGTTTAATGCTGTATTCGGGCAAGGGATGCTGATCATTGTAGGCAGTCTGGTTGCTTTCCTCGTGTCTCAATTTGTGGATGTGGGTATATTCTGGCTGCTTCGTGATAAAACAGGAGGAAAAATGATGTGGTTGAGAAGTACAGGTTCTACGGTCATCTCCCAACTGGTAGATACCTTTATCGTGGGTGCCATTGCTTTCTGGATTCCAGGGAAGTGGTCAACCAAAATCTATCTGGAAGCATCCATTACAGGATATACTTTCAAGCTTGGTATTGCTATCATTCTAACTCCGGTTATCTATCTCGCTCATAAATGGATTGATAAATACCTGGGTGATGAAGCGGCCCATTCCCTTGTAAAACATTCAGCTGAAGAATCTTTACACCATCGTGTAAAAGACTAATTTTGTGGCTCAATAGCTGATCCCATGAACACTAACGGAAACAAGCCGGAACAAGACGACGAAGAACTTCCACCGATCCGGATCCACGAAACGGATAATTACATCACTGCAATCATTGGAGGCAAGTCGCCTGAGGCCGGGCCAGAAGACCTGAAAGGATTTTCAGGATTCGCAAAACTGCTTCCTGCTGTTCAGAATGATCCTATTGTGAAAGAGCAGCTTTTGGATATATTAAAGGAAACTCCTGATGCCACCGCATTCCTGTTGAAAGAAATTCAAAATCCTGCGAACAAAACCTATCTCAAAGAGTTGCTCGCTATGTGCTGGGAAGCGGCTCTGGATATGACTCCCCATCTCCCGTATTTTACAAAGTTGGCTGCTACATCTAACGACCCATTTGTACTCCTGGAGGTGGAAACGATTATTCAGGATATGGACTTATCGGATTCAATCAAAAGAAGAGCTGCACTGGAGGTTCTTGTAGGTTCTCTTCCCGGAAGAGAGTCCTTGCCGGGAGATATAGTCCGGGATATCGTTGCCTTTCTCGAATCAAGAGACTAGCAAGGCATTCAATAGATTAATGTGTACGGATTACTTACAATACACTTTCAGATCCTCCGCTGCCTTTTTATCACCCTGCTCGCTGGCTTTACGGAGGTCATCGCAGGCGGCATTCTTTTCTCCTTGGTCCATCCTCACTTTGGCACGGGCAACATAGTAAACAGGGTTAGGGTTGATGGCAATCGCGGCCGTATAATCGTCTATACTGCTTTTATTATCATGAAATTTGGAGAAGCGGATGCTTCCCCGGCTTGCAAAGGAGGCTTCATCATTTCGATTTAGCTTGATGGCTGTGGTGTAATCGGCTTCTGCACTGTTGTAATCGCCCATACTGTTCTTGATATCGGCACGGGTTCTCCAGAATTGGGCACGGTTTGAATCCATGGCAATTGCAGAAGTAATATCTTTCATAGCTCCTGGAAAATCGCCGGTAAGCAGGAATTTGATCCTCCCTCTTTCTGCAAAGGCTTCTCCGAGCTGAGGATCCATTTTTATAGCTTTATTGAATTGTTCCAGAGCCCCTGAATAGTCTTTCTGATTTTCCCTGTCGCTCCCAAGCTTGAAAGCTCTTTCAGCTTCACTCCGGTATTCCATATGTGTATCGCTGATGCAGACCTGGAACACAGGTAAATCACCTATGAGATTGACAATATCATCGGAGGTGAGCTTTTCATTGCCTGAAAGATCCATGTATTTGAGCTCCCGGAATCCGGAGATAATGGCACTCCCGGAACCTTGTCCATAATCAACGATACTTGCAATCTGATTATCGGCAATGGTAAGCTCCTGAAGTTTTGGAAGACGGATGAGCATCTTAGGAAAGGTGCGAAACAGGTTTCCGCTGAGGTCAAGGATGCTCAGGTTCTGAAGGTTTTTTATGTTTTCTGGAAGTCCATCCAGCCTGTTATCATTTAAATAAAGTTCTTCCAGGGTGGACATTTCGCAAATTTCATTCGGCATGGTTTTTAAGCCGTAGTTCAATTCCAGGCTCTTAATATTTTTTAATTTACTAATGTTGGAAGGAAGGCTGCTGACTGAATTTCCACTCATACTCAGGTCGGTAAGATTAGTCAGCACACTCAGTGCTTCAAAAGCGGAGGCGGGGTCGAGTTTTTTAGTATCAAGCAAAGAAAGAGTTGTAAGCTGTTGCATTTTCGGCAAATCCGACCCCAGATCTGAAATCGGATTATTATCCATATTCAGGGTAGTAAGCCTTGAGAGGGTGGTAAGGACTCCAGGAATAGTGGTGAACTTATTTCCGCTCAGGTTAAGTGCACTCAGGTATTGAAGTTTGGACAGCTCCGTAGGTAATGAGCTGAGTGAATTGTTCCGAAGACTAAGCTGGAGAAGGCTGGTAAGTCCCAGCAATTCCGAAGGAAAAGCTACAAACTCATTCGATGTCAGATCAACGCTTACCAATCCCTTGATTTTGGAAATGGAAGCTGGCAAACTCTTTAGTTTATCGTTCTTCAGTTGAAGAATGCCAAGATTAGGAAGAGATGCAAGATCTGTAAAGGTCTGGTTGAAATCAAGCCCCGGGCTTCCATCCACACATAAATGCGATAGGTTTTTGAAATGCAGGATGGTCTCCGGAAGCTTACTTAGATTGTTATTACGAAGGCGAATTTCTTCAATGTTTGCGCAGGCAGTGAAGGGGGTAAGATCGAGGGTGTTAAGTCCGTGTATATCGAGGACCTTCAGGTTCTTCAGTTTACCGACTTCTGTAGGAAAGGTGGTGATTTTTAAATCTTCCAGACTGAGTATTTCCAGGTTTGTGAGATTGCCTATTTCCGGAGGGAGGGATGTGATTCTCTTTCCACTGATAGTCAGTGAAAGGAGATCGGTGAGGCTGCCAATCTCGGCAGGCATTGGCCCCGACTCATTTACAACAAGCGTTAACTTATTAAGGCTCCGGAGGTGACCGATGGCAGTCAAGAGGTCGACTAATTTGATTTCTGATTTATCAACGACAATGTGGAGTTCCCTTACTTCTTCGAAAAGGTCCACCAATCCCAAAAATTCTTGAATATCTTCATTTTTTACCGAGAGTTTAAATATCTCTGGTCCGCTGAAAGCGCTGCTCTCTTTCAAGTCTATCTCCGGCATCCGGGAATAGGAAGCAGTATCCACATTCCGGTGTTGAGCGTAGAAAGTGCATGGAATGATTAAACAGAACAGGAAGAAGCAGGTTTTCAAAAATGAAAATCCTGAAGGGTTTGCCTTAGCGATAGTTGGTTGCATAAGCGTAATCTCAGTGGTTAAGAAGGAGCCTAAATATAAGACTTATTTGTTAATACTAATTTTTCGGGTGGCACCGTTGAGATGCACTATATATACCCCGGAGGCCAGCTGAGAAAGATTCAGCTCAGTGATTCCATCCGTATATTTTTGTGCGGCAACCATTCTTCCGCAAAGATCAAATACGGATAAGATATTTTCTTTCCCTGTTCCTTCTGTTTTAATTGTAAAAATGCCGGAAGAGGATGGGTTTGGATAAAGCAGGAGAGAAGGGGAGAAATCAATTTCGCTAATTCCGGTAGGGCTAAGTGTTCCTACCTTCATGCCGGAGCCAAAGCTACTCACCCACATTTCATTGGTGTTATAAGGGTTGAAGAAGATTCGTTCCGGTTGTTTAAACGGATAGCTGGTGACTGGAGCAAAGGTTGGACTTCCCGAATTGACATTGCTGCAAATCCACATTCCTTCATATTCTGTAGTAAGGAATATTTCGTTTGGGTTAGAAGGATTAAAGGTACAGGAGGTTGCGTTGTGTATAAAATTGAGATTGGTAAGGAGGGTCCAGCTTGCTCCCCGATTTGTGGTTTTGTATAATCCTCCAAGATTGTTTGGAGGACCTCCCCATCCACAGAAAACAGCAACATACCAGGTGTTTTGAGTAGCATCATTCGGATCTATGGTTACATCTTTGGCCCAATATTTCATTCCTGGGTCTGAAACATCGCTCCAGGTGTTGGCCACTGGGTCGTATGTGAAACAACCCGAACTTAAGGTAAATGCAGTGGTATAATGAGCAGAAAAGGTGGCGACCAGCTTTCCGTCGTTCAGTACTTCCAGAGATGCCGGATGTCCTTCTGTACGGGGGGGCGCGGGAGTGAGCGTCCAGGTGGAAGCACCCAGTAAGTTCAGATTATCGCATCGGTAAACACCGCCCGCTGCACCTGTTCCGGCATGGTTGACCACACTGGCATAGGCCCGGTTTGGATTGTTGGGGTCGAGTGCTATCCAGAAAACGGGGTGACCGAAGGTGTGGATATTCGCCCAAGTCAGGCCGTTGTCAGTAGAGTAGAGGAGCTTTCCATTTGGGTCTGCTCCATCATCACGGGCATCTGTCAAATGGGTGCTGATATACATGTCGTGTATATTAGATGTAGCTGCAAAGAGTGTTCCGCTGGCTGCTTTAGCGATTCGATACGTTGTATTTGCAGCATTTCCGGTATAGTTAAAAGACCAAGAGGTTCCTCCATCCGTACTGCGGATCCCGCGGATATCTGTAAAGCCTGCAAAGAGATTGGTAGAGTTGATCCAGAGCACCTGCCAGCAGGAGGTATTCTCCAGTCCGACGCTCTGATAGCTTTGGTTAACCGGAGTTGCAGCCCCTGCAGGATGCTGCCCGGTAGGATTGACATACGCCTGCTGCCAGGAAGTTCCTCCGTCTGATGTTTTGTGAACATCGCTGAAGGTAGAGAAGATAGCCCTGTTGGAGTCGGTACCGGCTACAGAAATGCCGAAAGCGACCTCCGGAAACGACCATCCATGATCTCCGTTCTGTCCGGCCCAGCCGGTTTGGATATTCTGATTGTTGGTGGTGTTAAATATATGGGTCCAGCTAGCTCCCCCGTCGGATGTCTTAAGGATAACTGGATCGCCTGCACTTCCCCCTCCGGCCAGATAGGCGGTGTTGATGGTATTGCCAGCACTGCCAACAAAAAGAGGATAATCATTGTTGAGGTCGATTCCGGTCATGCAGGCGGTCCAGTTTCCGCTTCCATAGGTGCAGACATAAGCGCCAAGAGCAAATCCTGCATATCCTCCTCCGGTCATTGCACTCTGAACAGATCCTGGGTTGTAGTTTCCAGAGCCTGAGGTGAGGCAGTAGAAACGAGTAGTGTTGCCGGCTCGGCCAGCTGTGAAGGAATATATTTTTTCTCCTGCACCAAGGCCGGTAATGACAGGGATGGTCCATGTCACACCCGCATTGGTTGAAATGATCACTCCATCATTCGTTCCGATATAAATATTGTTTCCGTCGAAAAACACACCTCCGATGGTGTTCCCGTCAGCACTAACAACAGCAGTATGTATGGAGGTAAATGTGATGCCCCCATCATTGGAAAAGTAGGTCTGACCATAGTTGGAGACTACCATGCGGCTTGGATGATAGTAATCTACATCCACAGTATATACGCTTTGGGTGGTATCAGGTCCTCCGAGCTTGGTCCAGTGAACCCCATTATCTGTGCTTTTTACAGGATAGTTATTTCCACTTATATAGTCGGAGTGAATACAGTAGAGGAGTCCAGACACATTGGTGTAACACACTTTTGCCAACTGCCCTCCTCCGATCTGACGGAAGTCAAGCTGAGAATAAGAGAGCCCATAATCTGTAGTATGGAAGATATCGGTCATGTCGCTTGCCACGTAAAATTCGGAAGTATTTACAGGGTTGATGCTTGGGGAGAAAAAGGCTCCCCCGCCTCCGATACCTCGTGAAGAGAAGTTCGTAGGCTGAGCGAGTGCTACAGAAGAGATGCAAAGTGTCAGTCCAATGCAATATGCAGATATATTGTTTTTCATATGGGTTTTTTTGAAGAGAACCAAAGATACTTTATTTGGTGAAAAACAAATGATTTATCAGGCCTAAATCCTGACTTTAGCCCAAATCTCCAGCAGGTTGATTAAATGTTCATATTTCCTCCGCTTTATTCAGTTTAAGCCAGCCCTTTACAGGTAAGTTTGTTCACGATTTAACTTAATATACAACTAAAACGAGCTATGAAAAAAGTACTTAAAACGATTATCCTGATTCCGGCTATAGGCCTGCTTGCAGGTTGTGGGGCTAAACAGAGTGCGGAGCAAATCCTGAAAGACCAGAAAAAGAAATCTGAAGTCGTTGAAGCGCTCTGCAAAGATCCGGAGTCTGCTGCGTTACTTGCTGAACAGCTTGCCAAAACGCCAGGTGATATACAGATCCTGACTTCGAACAATTCTCTGATCCGTCAGATGACAAGCGAAGGAAACCTTTCCGGATTACTGAAGAGTGATACCGCCACTTCCTATAATCTGATGGCCGATCTGATTGCAGTGAGTTCTAAAGATTCTGTGGCCACTCACAGACTGGCTACGCTAATCCTGGCAAACGATGCCCTGCGTGAAGAATTGAGAAATGAACGGAAAGAAAAGAGTAAAGACAAAGAAAAGGGAAAAGACGGGAAAGAAAAGAAACATAAGGAGCACAAAGGAAAACACAAGAAAGGCAAACACGATAAAGAATAACCCTCTCTTCCTATAATTTTCAGAACGGGGGAAGTGACTTACCTTCTCCCGTTTCTGAAATCAGTTTTTCTTTTCCTTCCCTGCTCAGTCGTTTGTATTTATATTCCACTTTTGAAGCGGCAGATTTATTCTCATAAGCCCAGGAAGCCAGTAGGATTACGGGTCCCCGCGATTTGGTATACCGCGCTCCTTTTCCGGAGTTATGTTTGGCAATTCTTGTATCCAAATGGTTTGTAATACCAGTATAGATGGTCCCGTCTGAACAAGCGACCATATAAACGTACCAGACCTCCGTTTTTTCCTTAGTTATGCTCATTGAGAAAAGAGAGGATCAAGGCGGCAGTCTGTGGGGCTGCTTCCAGATTCAGGGTATGACCTGCACCTGGTATTATTTCGAACCGGCTTCCAGGAATAGCCTGGGTAACGGCTTTAGCCATATGCAGGGGGAGGAGAAGGTCTTTTTCTCCGTGGATGATAAGTGATGGTTTGTGGACCGATTGTAGTTCCTGCCTGAAATCAGCTCTTTCCTTCGTTGCCTTCATCAGTTTCCGTAACGCGGAAGCATCGGTATTAATGCCGGCACGGGTGCTCTTGAGGTTGAAGAGTGGGATGAGGGGGTTATTGAAATAAGATTCACCAAGCACTGTGGGGAGCATCACATCCAGTAACAGCGGATATCCTCCACTGTCGAGTGCACCCATCCAGGCCAGCTCAATGGCTTCGAAGTAGGGAGTTTTATGAGCAAAGGTGGAAAGAAGGACGAGTTTATCTACTGTTTCCGGGTGATTCAAGGCAAGGTGTTGAGCCACCAGGCTTCCGTAAGAGATCCCAATAATGGTGAAGGGTTTATCGCTGATTGATTTCAGCAACCCTGAAATATCTTCGGCATGCTGATCAAAGGTGCGCCAGTCTCCTTTCTTATCGGATTGTCCCTGGAAAATAAAATCGCAAAGGATTATTTTATAATCTTTTTCAAATGCGGGGAGGAGGAGTCCCCAGGCGAGGGTGGATTGAGATAATCCGTTCAGGAAAACAAGTTGCTTTCCTGAACGGATATTGCCATTGATTTCGTAATAAAGGTCCTGGTTGTCTGTAGTCTTATAAATCATACGGGAGTTTTCTTCTGCAAAGCAAAGCTAGGGTTTTATTTCCAGGCTTTGCAGAACAGCAGGATGCTCCTTACCTCTGGTGGTTATGATCAGTGTGCTTCCACCATGAATCTGCCCAAGAGCTGAACATGTTCATGCTGTTATTCTGAAGTTCCTGATACATTTCCAGTTGCAGAGTAACATTATCTCCGAATTTTTTGTTGAAGTTCAGAGCCAGGTTGGTGTGCTTGTTATAAGCATCGATGATCGACTTCATACTGTTGTTCAGTGAAGAAACAGAAGCCTGGAAGTTGTCCTGAATGAGTTTCAGAATTTTTTCAATTTCTCCGTTGTTCACGGTGAAAGTAGTAGATTCTTTCAGGGTGTCGATCAGCTTGGTGTTGTAGCTGATCAGCATTTGAATCTGCTTTGTGTAGCTTTCCATGATCGAATCGATCGTTTCTTCCGACAATTCGATTGATTTTCCGAATGCTTTGTTCAGGTTTTCGAAGATCGGGGTTGATTGTTCTTTCAACTGAAATTGTTTACGCATGCCGTCAACAATCACTTTGTTTGAATCCAGGGCCTGGCCAAGGTATTTGGTGTTCAGGTTGATAATTTCCTGTACCGCTTCTTTTGATTTAAGAGCTGTTTCGCCGATTAAATCTTTGATTTGTTCGGCTTTTTCTGTCACTGAATTTTTCATTTTCGTGCTTTGGTTTTGAAATTAGGTTTGATTATTTAGTTTTTAAGTGAGCTTGTCTTTTTTGTCTCTGTAGAAACGATATTCTTAGTTTCAACAGGAGTAGTAGTGGTAGTGGCAGTTGTTCTTGTTTCAGTCACAGGAGTTTTGGTAGTCTCAGTTCTTGCAGCAGTAGTAGTGTTAAAAGCCGGAGTTATAGACGTGTGCTGGTTTTTGCTGAATTCAGTTGTAAAGGATTTAGTGGTTTCAGCAAGTGTGTTAAGAGCTTCTGTCTGGAGTCTGAAGGCAGTTTCCATTGCTTCGGTATACAGCGTGAACGCAGTTTCTCCAGCTTTGAGTCCGTAAGAGGTTAATCCATTGGTTGTTTCCTGAAACCATTTCATTGAATTTTCAATGTTTTCGGTGATTTGTTTGGTGACGGCGGTGTTTGTGAAGTCTTTCATGGAGTTTTTTTTTAATTGTTTTAATTTTTTATATTGCAAACGCGAGGAGATATTTCTTATAATATGTTTTTCTCGGCTTAAATGATGGACCAAAGGTATATGATTAATAAAGGACAGAAACAGAAAAGTTCAATAGTAATACAGGTTTAATCACGGGATAATTTAGCCATAACATATAAAAAGAGTTCTTTCTATTAGCTTATTTTTCAGATTCTTGAAGGTTTGGAATAGTCTGGAAGTCCCAACCCAGACATCATAAAAGTGTTAAGAGACTGGTTTCTCCAATATTGCCTGGGTTTCTACATTTATTCCGGAATACAATCTGTATTCGCTTCCATAACCTGTCACAATCATCTGCTCTCTGCAGGTGATCTCCCCGGAACAGCAACGGAGGCATTTTTAGGAATAAATCATTAAACAAATTAATCCCAACACTTTATGAAAAAGCATTACAAATCAAGCCTACTGCTTATACTCTTGTTGATGAGTTCATTTCTTCATGCCCAATCACCCGCCTTATCAGGATTTCCTCACCTAACGGGTAAATCTCAAGGCCTTGGAGAACCTCATAATACGGCAACGGTCGGCTCCTATCCGAGCAGTTTCTGGATCAATTATGGCTGGGTCAAGGATTCTGCTAACGGAGGCCTTTCCGTTCTTAACGGGAATTATCTTTTCCCGGATTCAATGGCCGTGGTTCAGTTCGGGACCGGTTATGGACGTCCCTGGATTCATTGGATCTCAGATGTCCTGGATGTATCAGACCCTGATTTTCAATTGTATAAAGGATATAACTGGTCTAAATTCAACAGCTATACGTTAGACTCCATCTCCATGGAATATACTTACGAACGTCATTCGGCTGCTTCTGTAGTCGACACCATCATATTCACCATTTTCAATGATGTAACCCCAACTAACCTTCGAAAGCTTTACTGGACAGGGGCCACCGGATGGAACCAGAACTACGGAGTGGATACCCTCTTCATTAAATGTCCACGTTATTCTTATGTCACGAATGCTCCGATTTGTACGGGAGCCATCACTATTAAAGTTCCTTTGAAAGTAGCCGATACTTCCGTAACATTTTGGGCTTTTAAAGGCCTTTCCACCCATTCATTTGCAGTCCCCGCAGGTCAGTTGCTGTGTACCACCGTATCCTTCAAGCCCGGATACGCCTATGATATGAACGATACGCTGGCCACCAATAAACAGAACATCTTTAACTTTGCATCCTACCAGGAAAATGGAGCCAATTCATTTGCATCTTACAAGAAAGGCTACTGGAACAGTTCCGGAATTGTCAATCAAACCGTTAGATATAATGATGACAAGCTAAGGTGGGACAGCAGCTTTGTACCATCACTTCTCTATTCCTCCGGCTTTGGATTGCAGCATCATCAGCTTTATTATAAGGTTACCGGAACTAATCTGGGGGTTACGGAACACGCAGCTTCCGGCGTCCGTTTGTTTCAGAACCATCCGAATCCAACCAATGCTATTTCCACACTTGCTTATGAATTGCCCGAAGCAGCACATGTTCGGTTTGAAATCTGCGATCTTACAGGACGCTTGATTTCCAGCATGGATGAAGGTTACAAAACAGCCGGAGTTCAAAGCCTGTCTCTCGACGCAACACGGTTTAACCCTGGAATCTATTTCTACACCCTGATCGTGAATGACAAACAAAGACTTACCAGGAGGATGGTGACTTACCATTAGACTCTTACGCCTGGCCTTAAACCCGGATTAGATTGGCATTTAGCCGAAATGATCCGGGTTTTCTATTTTGTAAAACCTGATAAATGGACTGATTAATTGAATTTCAATTAGATATGTGATAAGGTCAAGGACTAGTTTTTAAAGAAGTCTGACTGAATATCCAGCTAAAACGGGCCTTTTTTCGGAATGAGAAAAGACAGATCTTTGAAATCAAGCCCTAATTAATCCATTAAAAAACTAAAGAATCCGATTGCTTTAATAATTTTGTTTATCCCCCAACCATTTACAGTGTAATAACATCTTTTATGTCAGAGAGGAAAAGTTCAAGCGAAGAGAACCTGGAAGCCCTTATAGGCAAATGTATTGAGGGTGAGCGGACTGCACAGAACGAGATATACAAGATTTTTGCTCCGAAGATGCTAAACGTATGTATGCGGTATTCCAAAAGCAGGGAGGAGGCAGAAGATACCCTTATTGAATCTTTCCTGAAGGTTTTCGAAAACCTTCATAAATTCAGAAACCAAGGCTCTCTGGAAGGGTGGATCCGAAGGATCATGGTTAACACGGCCATCGAAAAATTCAGGAGGAAAGGATTGCTTTATGCTTCTTACAGTGTGGATGAGATGAAGGAAGTTGATTTTTCAACTACAGACATTCTAGGGGATATGGCAGTAAAAGAGCTTATTCAGTTGGTGCAGGATTTACCTTCAGGTTATCGAATGGTTTTCAACCTCTACGCATTTGAGGGATTAAAACACAAAGAGATTGCGGAAAGACTTGGGATTTCAGAAGGTACGTCGAAATCAAATCTGTTTGATGCCAGGGCCATATTGCGCAGGGAAGTTGAAAAGAGTTTAAAGCAGGCAAAAGCCTCGAATGAATAATGAAAGAACTTAACGACGATATAGATCATATCTTCCGCGATTCCATCGAGAACGAGGAGATCTTTCCGTCTGAAAATGCCTGGAATACGCTGGATGCTAAGTTAGATAAGCGCCAGCTTAATTTTTATAAGCAAAAAGTTACCCGTTACCGGATTCTAACCGTTTCATTGGCGTTACTTCTTGTGTTTGCCGGAGGATATCAGTTCCTTGTCCAGCCCACATCCTTAACGAAAGTTGCCACTTCTTCTCCAATTTCCGATGTAAGCCCAGTTGCAGTGAATGATAAGAACAACTTAATCGTTTCTACCAGCACCACTCCTTCAAATGACCAGAGCAATCGCTCCATTCATACTTCTCCTGTTCCTGTTGTCCATACTTACATCGCTTCTAAAGCAGACCCTTCTGAAGGCTCCGCTGTTTCAGGATCTTCGACTGAAAAGATTACTCCCAATTCAATGATAGGTGCTGCAAGTTCAACTTTCGGAACCTCGAATCCAGAACTCCCAATTACTGCAGTCGCGCCTACTTCTAATGAAACAGCATCAGAAACAAGAGAAATAGAAACAGCAAGAGAAGCAGCAAGAGAAGCAGTAACCACAACCATAACTGGAGGAGAAACAGCAACAGCAACTACAACTACAACTTCGACAGAAGCTCCAAATTCGACATCAACTTCAACGAACCCCTCACCACTACCGTTGAAATCCCGATTATCTTTTACGGTGCTCTTCTCACCAGAAATGTCCAGTCACCTGCTTACCGCCGATCATGACTCGGATCATGATACAAGGCCTGATGCAGATGATGATTTCAGCGGGCGTGAAAAGGCTGCTTTTTCGTACACTGCAGCAGTGAAAGTGGGATATGATCTGAACAAGCACTGGACCATTTTTTCAGGAGTTAATTACAGCTCTTATGCTCAAAAAATTACTCCTTCCGTTGTTCACCCTGAACAAGCGGATGATGGCAGTATGCAGTATACCTTGTGCACTTCTGCCGGGGATGCGTCTCTGCCAAATGTCTCCGGGCACAACCTGGTATCCAAAGATAGCTTATCGCTTCGGTCATTCTCTACAGAATCACTTCGGTTTATCTCAGTGCCAGTTACACTCCAGTATAACTTTGCAGTAAAAAAAATCAGCTTTCATGTATATGCAGGAGTCTCCTTCGATTATCTCATCGGTCAGACTCTTGAAGTGGAAGTTCCGAACAGAGGAGGTAGTGAGCAGCTTTGTACCATCACCTCCCTTGATGGGATACACCGGGTGAATATGGGCTTCCATATGGGTCTGGGAGCTCAGTATCAGTTTAGCAAGCATTATAGCCTCCTTTTCGATCCTTCATTCCGTGGATCTCTGACCCCTATCAATTATAATACTGAGGTAAAATCCTATCCTTATGCTTATGGTCTGAGTCTGGGCCTGGTTTATCATTTTTGATCCCGATTTAAAATATTTTCTGTCCTCATTCGTCTGATTAAGTATGAATGCTTCCGCAAGGGTTCCCATTATCCTGGCTATTGTTTTTATTTTGTTTGGAAGCCTTGGCTTATATCTTTATACAGGGGTCTCCGCTGCCGTTGTTGGTTTTAACCCAGCCTTCCGTCATATAGCTCTTGTTGCTTTCTGGATTCCACAGGCTATTTTAATCCCTGCACTCGCACTTGCATTAATTAGCCGTAAAAGGTCTCCGGGGATCACCAAGATACTGGGCGTGTCCTTTATTCTGGTGCTAGTTCCAGGTTTCCTGTACGGGATACTGTTGTTCCTGGAAGATATCTTTCGATTCATCTCGGCCGGACTTCATTGGATCATTCAGTCAGGTTCCGGTTTTGTAATTCAGTCCCGCAGCCCTCTTTATGATCAGGTGACTTTGCTCTGCAGTTTATTGATGATGGGAGTGATCCTGTATGGGATCACCAGGGGTAAGTACAGATATAAAGTCCACCGCATAGAGCTGAGCTTCCCTGATCTTCCAAAAGAATTTGACGGATTCAGTCTTACACAGATATCCGATGTGCATGCCGGTAGTTTCGGTAACCGTAAAGAGGTACTCAAAGCGGTGGAGCTGATCAACACTCAGAAATCGGATGTAATCTTCTTCACAGGCGACCTGGTAAACAACAGCGCAGCGGAAATGATTCCCTGGATTGAAGTATTCAATAAGACCGATGCACACATGGGTAAGTATTCCATCCTCGGCAACCACGACTATGGAGATTATGTGTCCTGGCCTTCTCCTTTACACAAAGAGGAAAACCTTTTGAGGCTTGGAGAAGTCCATGAGCAGATTGGATTTAACCTGATGAAGAATGAGAACCTGAGGCTGGAAAAAGGAGATGCCTACATCGAACTGCTGGGTATTGAGAATTGGGGAGGGGGACGGTTTGCCAAATACGGGGATCTCAAGAAAACGATGGAAGGAACAAATCCGGAAAGTTTTAAGATTCTGCTTTCTCATGATCCTTCACATTGGGAAGAGCAGGTGGTGGATGGAGCCGATCATATCCATCTTACCCTTTCAGGCCATACACACGGGATGCAATTCGGATTTGAATTCAAGGGGTTGAAGTTTTCACCGATCCAGTTCCGTTATCCACGATGGGCGGGCTTGTATAAGAAAAATGAACGCTACCTCTATGTCAACCGCGGATTCGGCTTTCTGGGCTTTCCAGGCAGAGTAGGAATCTGGCCGGAGATCACCGTGATTACTTTAAAAAGAGGAGAATGAACCCTTCATTCCTCTAATCGGTAAGAAGGCTTTTCTGTTATTTTTGCTAATTTAGGCATCATTAACCCTTAGCAAGAACAACATGAAAAACCTCTTCAACCCCGCTGATAAAGCAGAAATTATCAAACGATTTAATACCCTCAGCGCCTCCTCCAAACCACAATGGGGAACGATGACGGTAGCCCAGATGTTCAAACACAGCACCATGCCATTGCATGTGGCACTGACCAATCCCAAACCCAAACGGACCTTGATGAGCAAGATCTTTGGTCCAATGATTAAGACTGGCGTAATCGGCCCCAAGCCCTTTAAGAAAAACGGTTACACTCCAAAGGAATTTAAAATAGACACACAAGAAGTGTTCGATACACAAAAAGAAGATTTGTTGAACCTAATCAACAAGTTTACCCCGGCCAATGTATCCGATAAGAACCATCCTTTCTTTGGATTGCTTAGTGATGAAGAATGGGGGCAGAGTCAGTATAAACACCTCGACCATCACCTGGTACAATTTGGAGCCTGAGTAAAAAGATCAGGTAAGAGGAGCAGGAGGGAGGTGCATTAACGCTGAAGTAGGCTCTTGCGGAGGAGGAGGCATTGGGATTGAATCTTCTCCTTTAGGAGTGGCAAAGTGATAAATGATACCGATGATGATAATCATTAAAACGAAAATCAGCAGTTTCCAATACCTTTTAAAATAATTAGACCAGATTACTTCCCCGCATTCGGGGCAGCGGTATGAAAAGGGACTGACTTTCTTCCAACAGGCAAGGCACCTCATAAAATCTCTCTTAATGGTTACAAAGGTAAGAATTTAGTAAAGAGAAGACAGTATCTAGGAGGATGATTCGTTCTGTTTCTTTCCATTTTTCACTATCTTTGTAAAGCTACACCACTGGGGTCGACAGGTTTTGACAGCGAGCGCGGTTAGTGTGTAAGCATGCCGTGCGTTGGGAATATGGCACGCTAATATCAACTCTCAAACTACAAACGGCGAGTCTAACTACGCCCTTGCTGCTTAAGACTCAGTCTTAACTAGCTTTGTTCCCCCGGAAGCTACTCCTAGCGGCGTCCGGATCGGAGCATCACAAATGCCGGGATAGGTTCGTAAAGCTCCGCTTACAAACCGAGATCAAGGAGCTAAGCAAGTTCATGGCCCGCTTCCTTGCCAAGCCTTGTCGAAAACCAAAAGAAAGCTAAGCATGTAGAAGGCATATTAATTCCTTGTTTGGACGGCGGTTCGAATCCGCCCGACTCCACTGCAATCCGTTCAAATCCCCCTCTGCCGAAGGCAGAGAGGGATTTTTCTTTTCTGGCGCGTTGAGACTGCGTAAGCAGACTCATAAGCGACAGGAAAGAAAAAGACCTGGCCGAAGGCCGGAGATTTGAACGGATTGCAGTAGGCACCCCCCTCCCGGATCAGCGAAGCTAATCCGCCCGCCTCCACCCCTAAAGCAGAAAATCCCCTTTGCGCCTTTGGCGCTTTGGGGATTTTCGCTTTAGGGTGGAGGCTAAGCCGCATGAACGTCAAATCGCTCATAAATTTCAATTTCCTTTCTCTCCCAGCAGCTTTAAATTTGTTCAGTTTCAAAACAAATGAATATGGCAGGCCCTCTTCCATTCTGTGTTTATATCCTATTCAGTCAGTCAGATCACCTGCTTTATACCGGTTTTACATCCAATCTTGAAGTCCGCTTAAAAAGTCATAACGCGGGTGAGAACATCAGTACCAGATACAGAAGGCCATTGCAGCTCATTTTTTGTGAATATTATCTTTTTGAAGAGGATGCGAGAAGGCGAGAGAGCTACTTCAAAACAACAATGGGTAAGAAAGCCTTAAAGCTAATGCTAACCGGCACCATAGAGAAAATGGGGTACAAACATCCTAAAACAGCTTATCTAATGTAATTAAAACACTGCTGGAAGCCCCTTATTATTTGGACGGGTCTAAATTGGGGTAGATTAACAATGAATTTTGGGGAATCCTCTCGTCCATCGTATCTTTGAGGAAAGAATAAAAAAACTAAAACTAAAAACATAATCCTATGAATATAAGTGGCAACACAATCTTAATAACCGGCGGCTCCAGCGGAATAGGCTATGAGATGGCCAAAGAGTTTCTGAAGAAAAATAATACCGTCATTATAACCGGTCGTAACGATCAGAAGTTGCAGAAAGTAAAAAATGAATTGAAAGGAGTTATAACCATCAATAGCGATGTGAGTAATGCGAATGATATAAAGAAACTGTATGATCAGATAGCAAAGGATTATCCTGCACTCAATGTATTGATTAACAATGCAGGGGTTATGGAGACTATCAACTTGCAAAACCACAAATTATCGCCAGGCGAATTAACCAAGGAAATTGATATTAATCTGAAAGGAACCATCTGGATAAATGATACATTTCTTCCGTTGTTAAAGAAAAACAAAAATGCTGCTACCGTAGCTGTTTCTTCCGGGTTGGCTTTCGTGCCTCTGGCGATTGCTCCTGTATATTGCGCCACCAAGGCTGCCTTACATTCTTATTCATTGTCGCTCCGGGAGCAATTGAGGAACACCGATGTTAAGGTTTTTGAGCTTGCTCCTCCTGCAACTGCAACAGATTTGATTAAGAATTTCAAGGAATCAGACCTAAAGGATGTAACACTAATGCCGGTTGATAAAATGGTGGCAGCTTTTCTGGAGGGATTTGCCAATAATAAATTTGAAATATGCCCGGGCCAATCGAGTCAATTGAGATTTATGAGCCGTTTCTTCCCAAGTTTTATTTTGAAACAATTGAGTAAGCCTGTTGCAGCTATGCATGCCAATTAACAGCGTCGGAAAACAAACCGCTAAGCGCTTGGTTATCTGTGCTTCTCTTTCGCCAATTCAGGATACCTACTTTGTACGGTAGGTTTTGCTTCAGAAGAAAAAGTGCTTCTTTCAGTTAATGAAGTGAAAATGGAAACCGAGAAAGTGCTTCTTTCAGTTAATGAAGTGAAAATGGAAGCTGAGAAAGTTCTTCTTTCAGTTAATGAAGTGAAAACGGAAGCTGAAAAAGTGCTTTTCTAAGTTAATGAAGGAGGTGCATAAACTCAAAGAGTGTTTCCGTTACTTAAGAAAGTAACTTCATTTGCTGTTGTACCCTTTTTATAAGCTCATGCACCCCCTGCTAAAGCGGAGAAAGTGCTTTCGGTAACTGTGAAAGTGTTTACGGAAGCTGAGAAAGTAAACCTTTAAGCTACTGTACCACTTTCGTAAGCTTCCATTGTTCAGGCTTAAGCTGTAGAAAACGGTACAGCAGCTTCCAAAAGTGGTTTGTAAGCTACTGAAAGTAGTTTGGAAGCTTAAGGAGTTACTTCATTAGCTTAAGAAAACGGTATGGCAGCTTATGAAAGTAGTTTGGATGCTTCCATAGGTCAGACGTCAGCTTACGAAAATGGTTTGGAAGCTTCCATCTGTCCTACGTAAGCTTAAGAAAACAGTTTGGCATCTTACGAAAGTAGTTTAGTAGCTTCCATAGTTCATACGTAAGCTTACGAAAATGGTATGGAAGCTTAAGAAGGTGGTACAGCAGCTTACGCATAGCAAATGGAAGCTATCTGTTAACCCCTGTGAATATCCGTTCCCTGATGTCTTTTCCATTCACTTTCAATATGAACAGCATCTTGTTCATTGAGGGGTTGAGCAACAAGCACAATATGTCCGTCTTTAATTCCTTTCTCATATTTCTTAGCATGTTCTTCAGGCATACCTGTTCCTACTAATGCTCCGATCAGTCCACCGGTCACTCCTCCGGCTCCGGCACCGATGATGCCCGCCAGGAAAGAACCTGCGATGAGAATGCCTAAACCGGGGATCAGAATACTTGTACCCATGGCTAGCAGCGCTCCTGTCATAGCTCCAATACCAATTCCAACAGCCGCTCCTGTTTCTGCTCCCTCTTTCTCATTGCTGAGATGATTGGGAGATGTTTTTAAGTTATGGGTATCAAAGTTTGGGGAGTGTTTGTCGTTACTGAAATGCTTCTGATGTGCTTCAGGGGACATCATGATATGGATTCGGTCCTTATCATATCCTTTGGATTGCACCGTATGATAAGCCTTTTCGGCACTTTCCCGGGTGGTAAAGATCCCGGAGATATGAGTGTTCTTATTCTTTTCGGAGGTTACCGTGTTCTGGGCTTCTTCGTTTTCTTTCATGAGGATTGTTCTTAATGTGTTTTCACTATTCAGGAACAAAAATGGCATGATCTCCAATGGAAAGTGTTACACTTCTTCTCAATTAATTACATCATTCACATATTCACCCGATATGTGAACGATGTAACATATTCGCGCACATGTATAAGCCCTCCGTTATAAATACATCACACATTTGCAACATAAAATCACTGATCCTCTCCCATGAAAACATCTTACCTATTATTACCCCTGCTTCTCCTTCGCTTCTTCAACGTAAGCGCTCAAAATTCCAAGGATAGCTATGAAAAAGACTTCAACAAGGCTGAAAAGATGTTCGATGCCATTTACCTGGATGGAAAGGGAGAAGCTTTAACCTATACCAAGGAAGGCTTTGCGGAAGTACGACCTCTCTTACTGAGCCTATATAAACAAGATACATCGAACAATAACGTTGCTTTCAAGCTGGGTGTTTGCTTCTTAAGCTCCCGCAGACACCGGGCGGAGGCCATTCCTTATTTCAAAAAGGCCTCATCGGCTGTGGAAGCAAATTCAAAAAACTACGATGGAAGCTCCTATAAAGAAAAGAATGCCCCACTCATAACCTGGAAATTTCTGGGCGATGCCTATCATTTAAATTATAAGTTTGACGCGGCCATTAGTGCCTATCAAAAATTTATTTCAGTAACGAGTGCTCAGGCTAATCCGAACAAGGTCCTGTTAGCGGAAGCGGGCAGAAAAATTGAGATGTGCAATACCGGCAAACAACTCGTAGCCACTCCCGTGCATTTGAAAATTGAAAACCTGGGTAATTCAGTCAACTCCACCTTTCCGGATTATGCTCCGGTAGTCTCCGCCGATCAGCAGACTTTACTCTTTACCTCCCGCAGACCCGAAACAACCGGTGGTCAGAAAGATGATGAAGGCAATTACCTGGAGGATATTTATATTTCCACCAAAACCAAAACGGGTTGGTCAAAAGCTATGAACATTGGCTCTCCCATTAATACTAACGGCAATGAGGCAACTGTTGGTCTTTCACCGGATGGTCAGACGATCTTGATATACAAAGATGATAACGGAGATGGGAATATCTACAGCACTACCCTGGATGGGGACATTTGGAGCACTCCTGTGAAACTGAACGAAAATGTCAATACCAAATATTGGGAGCCCAGTGCATTCATTTCTGCTGATGGGCGTACACTCTATTTCACCAGCAATCGCCCCGGAGGGTTTGGAGGAAGGGATCTTTATACCTGCAAAATGACTCCGGAAGGGGATTGGGGAAAAGCAGAGAATATGGGTGCAGCAATCAACACTCCATTCGATGAAGATGCTCCTTTTATTCACCCCGACGGTAGAACATTATCTTTCAGCTCCAACGGACACAATACCATGGGCGGGTTCGACATCTTTACAAGCCTTCTTTCCGATGACGGTCAATGGTCTGAACCGGTGAATGTGG
Organism: Bacteroidota bacterium; assembly: GCA_003153435.1. Lineage (GTDB taxonomy): Bacteria > Bacteroidota > Bacteroidia > Palsa-965 > Palsa-965 > Palsa-965. The sequence goes on along the minus strand of PLYR01000137.1, from coordinate 35,940 downwards.
GTTACCCGGTAAATACCACGGACGACGATATTTATTTTGTGGTCAGTCCCGATAATCGTATCGGTTATTTTTCTTCCTTCCGGGAAGGAGGACTGGGAGAAAAAGATAATTACATGGTTACCTTCCTCGACCGGAAACAAGCTCCACTGACCCTTTTGAAGGGGGACGTGTTTGACGAATCGGGCAAGCCTGCTAAAAAAGTTGTGATCACCGTAACGGATAACGCCACCGGAGAGGTGGTAGGGATTTACCATACAAACAGCAAGACCGGGCAATTCCTTTTTATACTTACCCCTGGTAAAAACTACAACATCACTTATCAGGCAGCAGATCACCTCTTTTCCTCCGAAAACCTGGAGATCGCACAGCACTCGGATTACTATGAAATAAACCGAGCTGTAGCTCTCGACCCCATTGTGGTTGGTTCAAAGATCACGCTGAACAATATCTTCTTTGATTTTGACAAGGCCACCTTACGTCCCCTTTCCAATGTAGAATTAAAAAACCTCGTGATGCTATTGAAAAGCAACCCGAAGATGAAGGTGGAGATTTCCGGTCATACCGACAGTAAAGGAACAGATGCTTACAATCAGGTTCTTTCCGAACAGCGTGCACAAGCTGTAGTTTCTTACTTGGTAGCACACGGCATACCATCAGAACAAATGGTGGCAAAGGGATATGGAAAAACACAACCGGTAGCTGCCAATACCAAAGCCAATGGCAGTGACAATGCTCCGGGCCGTCAGCTCAACCGGAGAGTTGAACTAAAGATTATTCAGATTAATTAAAAGCCAGTAGATAACCCAATCAAAACATGAGAACACTAAAGAAATTTCATCCGGTTGTAGAACGCTTGAATGAATTGATCAAGCTGAACCGGTTGCAACAGCGCTTTGAAAAAGCCATCCTAAAAGCTGCAGGTAAAAATGTTCCTCTGTTAACGAAAGTAAAAACATTCACTCAGTTCCTGGATTGGATAAACGCCTTTTTGTATTGGGTGCCTACGGAGACTTCTTCCGGCCAAAATGTAAATGACCATTTATGTGCCTTGTATTTCATTGCAGACCAGGATTCACTCCTTTCTCTGCAAAACAAAACGGTTCCTTTCAGCAAAGCTCCTGCTTTGACTCCTTTCTCTCATTGGCTGGTGGACTATGCAAAAGCTCTGGGAATGTTTCTGGATACCCCTGAATCTTTGACTCCCGAGTCGGAAAAATCGTTCTATGCTTCTCCTTATTACAACATGAATGAATATTCAAGGCCTCACGGAGGCTGGAGAACCTTCAATCAGATATTTGCAAGACATTTCAAACCAGGATACAGGCCCATTGCTGCGGTTTCTGATCAATCGATCATTGTTTCTCCAGCAGATTCCACCTTCGGAGGACAATGGGAAATCCGAAAAGACTCACAGGTAACCGTTAAAAACCTCAACTGGAAGGTCACCGAATTGTTGGAAGGAAGTCCGTATAAAGACCGTTTTGAAGGAGGGATGTTCATGCACTCATTCCTGGGCCCGACAGACTATCATCGTCAGCATGCCCCGCTTGGAGGCAAGGTTCTGGAGGCAAGAGTCATTCAGGGTCAGGTATATCTGGAGGTAGAAGCAACGGCACGGCCTGAAGATGCAGGAAAGCACAGCTTGAGCTTGAAAAGAAATTTCGATTCTCTGGATACACCCGGATATCAATTTGCCCAAACCAGGGGATTGATTGTTTTGGAAACAGCCATTGGTCTGGTAGCCGTGCTGCCGATTGGTATGGCCCAGGTATCCTCTGTGATTATAACCGCTGAAGTAGGGGTAACCGTACGCAAAGGAGAAGAGCTATCCTATTTTCAGTTCGGAGGATCGGATATTATCCTGGTATTTGAGGCAGCCAGTAATGTCTGTTTCTCAGCCCAGAAAACAATCCATTATAAAATGGGAGTTAAGATAGCACAGGCTTACCCAGTACTCGGGTAATTAGCATCATTCCATATTCATCAACCCTAGAACCTTTTCAGATGGAAATTAGAGCGGTGGCCTATTTACTTGGTGAAGGAATCCATCTTAAAAGATTCAAGTCCTTATATGGCGGTTCCATTCAATTTAGCTCGGCTACGGAAGTCCTTCTGAAAAAAGGAGAGGCTTCTTTTATCTACTTTCAAAGTCACGGGGAAGTTGCGTTCTCCAATTGTGATGAACAAACCATTTCCGAGTTTCTTGTTCAGGTAAGACCTTACGTTGAATTTCCCTATTTACAGGATTCGGGATACAAGGAGGATTTTGTGATTCGGGTGAATCCCTCCCAGGAACTAAGTTTCGAGTATAATTTAATCAGGATCCCTGAAATCAATCCAGAGGTGATCATGATCATTCTCCATAATTTGAGCCAATCGGTGACACTCGACCATTTTACAACTCTTTCACAGGATATTCTACAGGAAACGGCAACCATCACGAAGGAACTCGAATTACGCGGGAAGTTAAGAACCGGCAAAGGACCCCTCATGAAATTTATTGGAAAAGCCTTAAGCGCACAAAACAGAATCATTGATAACCTTTATCTTTTTGATGCTCCGGACACGGTATGGGAGAATGAGTACCTTTCCAGGATCAATGCAGGCTTATCCAGGACGTTCAAGCTAAAAAAACGATTCAGGGAAGTGGAATATACCTTTAAAGTTATTGATAACAGTTTGACGGTATTTGCTCAACTGGTCCAACACAGGGAAAGCAAGAAAATGGATACCATCATTATTTTTCTGATAGGATTTGAAATTCTGAATGCGTTGATGGGCAAACTTTTTTGACCCAAACTATATTGAAAAAAATGGAAGCAATCCTAAAACCGGGAAGCATATTCAGACAGGCGAAAGACATTGGTGTGATTTGGGCAACGGAAGAGGCAGCCAAACTGGGTTTTCGTTCGGGAGACAGTGACTGGGTAAATCTGGGACAGGGTGAGCCGGAAGTAGGAGAACTGAAAAACGGGTCTCCCCGGGTGACGACTTTCCATACAGAACCCCAAGACTTCCGTTACGGCCCTGTGAATGGAATGGAACCGCTCCGGAAAGCCATTGCAGCGTATTATAACCGGCTTTACAGAAAGGACAAGTCCTCACAATACACCTCCCAAAATGTGAGCATCGTTATGGGTGGGCGCTTGGCCCTCACTCGAATATTTTGTTCTATGGGATCCATACGGCTGGGATACAAAACTCCGGAATACCCTGCTTATGAAGACCTGCTAAACTATCAGTCCGGCAGAATCATACCTGTTAAAATACCCGCCACGAAGGATAATAACTTTGCTATTCCTCCTTCGGAGTTTGCAGAAACAATTACCAGTCATCATTTGGATGCGTTCCTATTTAGCAACCCATGCAATCCAACAGGACATGTGGTGAGAGAACGGGCATTAAAGTCTTATCTGGAAACTGCCAAGGAAAATCGATGTGCTTTGATTGTAGATGAAGTTTACTCACACTACATTTACGAAAGCGGTCAATCGCCAGCCAAACCCGTATCAGCGGCTGAATTTGTGGAAGATGTGGATGAGGACCAGGTTCTGATTGTAGATGGATTGACGAAATCATTCCGTTGCCCTGGCTGGAGATTAGCCTGGGTAGTGGGCCCTAAAGATATGATGGAAGACCTGGGAAGGGCTTCCAGCGGAATTGACGGAGGCCCGAGTATGCCTGTTCAGCTGGCTGCTCTTCAGATGTTAAAGCCTGAATGGGTGGATCCCGAAATGACTGCCTTGAGAACGGCTTTTCGCAAGAAACATTCCCTGATGATAAAATCACTCCGGGAAAACGGGATGAGCTGTTCGGATGACGCAAACAGCACATTCTATGTTTGGGCAGATATCCATAAACTTCCACCACCTTTGAATGAGGCCAGTACTTTTTTTAGAGCAATGCTTGGTGAGAAAGTAATTACAATTCCGGGAACGATATTCGACATCCACCCTGGAGTGGAGGGAAAAGAAGCCCAATTCAATCAATATATCCGGTTTTCCTTTGGTCCGGAAGAGGAGAATATGAAAAAAGGACTGGAACGCATTACTTCACTCATCAACGCTCACAGATAAATGATTCCAAAAGGCAAATTGCTCATCATAGGAGGGCATGAAGACAAAGGTGAAGTTGCCGGTGAAAACCTGCATATTCACAAAAAGCATAGAACCACTCATTTCGAAATACTGGGAGCACTCATTTCCAGGATACCAAGAACCCATCATATCATTGAGATTATTGCTTCCGCTTCTTCCATACCGGATGATATGGAGAAATTATACGTAAGCGCATTCAAAGAAAAAGGCTTTACCAAGGTTGGAATCATCCGAGTAGCCGATAAAAAGGGTGGGAGCGACTCGGAAACGATCATGCGGATCAAAAGTGCTCATGCCGTCTTCTTCACAGGAGGTGATCAACAGAAACTAGTTTCCTTGCTGGCTGATACGCCTGTCCTGAACGCAATCAAAAATAAATACCATTCCGACGAACATTTCATCGTTGCCGGGACCAGTGCCGGGGCAATGGCCATACCCGAAGTCATCATTACCGGTGGTGTAATCGGCTCCGCGCTGTTTAAGGGTGATATTAAAATAGCATCTGGACTTAATCTAATCAACAATCTGTTGGTCGACACCCACTTCATTAAAAGAGGACGTTTCGCCAGACTGGCTCATGCGGTTACACTCAATCCTTCCTGTCTGGGTATTGGCCTGGAAGAAAACACGGCCTTGCTTATTTCAGAAGGAAATCATGCAGAATGCCTGGGTTCAGGCATGGTGATTATGATAGATGCAAGCAGCATGGGTGCCACCAATATCAATGACGTTGACGACAACACTCCAATCGTCGTTGAAGATCTAAAAGTAAGTATCCTTGCAGAAGGGAGTTGTTACCTGCTTTCAGAACGAAAAGGAATATCCAAGCGCTGATTTAAGACCCTCCATCCGATCCTTAACTGGATTGTCAAAACCGTAAATTATATAACTTTTGTCGACCTTTTTGTAAGTGCCCAATCCCCGGAATGTAGGAATTTTGGTATAACAAAATCCACGCACCATGGTCGACAGCCTCAATGAAATTGAAACACCCAAAATAAAAGTTTTCCTGGTAGACGACGACCCCCTCTATCTGAAATTGCTGGAAACTCAGTTTGCAGAAAACTCAAGTTTTCAGGTCACCTCTTTCGCAACCGGGGAAGCTTGTCTGCTACAACTCTTCCAAAAGCCGGATGTGGTTGTTCTGGACTACTTCCTGAATAGCAAAGATGAACATGCCCAAAACGGCTTGAGCATTTTAATGCGCATCAAAGAAGCAATGCCCGATATTCAGGTAATCATCCTTTCTTCCTATGAAAATGTGGAAATAGCCTTGAACTGTATTAGCAATGACGCTTTTAATTTCATTGTAAAGAACGAGACCACTTTCCTGAGATTGAAACATTCCATCAAGCAAATTTTCAAACTCTATTCCAAAACGAAAGAGCTTGCGGTATGGGACTGGTAATAAGCTAATCACTCATTCTAAACACTCAACAAAACCTCCCATGATAGATACTCAAAATCAGCGGCAAAAAGAACTTATGAAGGAGATTGTAAGATTGACCATGCTTTTGAAAGCAAAAGACCCAGCCAAATACGAGCACCTGGATGAAACCCCGGTGCTTAAATCTTCTGATCATCTTACCGAACTCCAGTCGTTGCAAGATTACAAAAACACACTGACGGCTCTGTTGCAAAGCTGAGCCCTATTTTCATCATAAGTGAATTTTGCAACATCATTCCTGTGAGATGTAAGGATTTCCAGTTCGTTTAAGCCACCTTTGTCAAGTAACGGATGAAATACTTAAACTATTTTCCCGAAACTGGATTCAATCGTTCTCACACAGTCTTAATACCACCGAAATGCTCCCAACCAATCCCTTATTCCAAAAAGGAAAAGAAGGCTCCCCTTTGCAGAGTGCTTTGGTAACTCAAAAGCAGTCGTCGGAATATGCAAGAAGCCTTATTGAAGCCAGTCTTGACCCCCTTGTAACCATCAGCACAGAAGGAAAAATAACCGACATGAACGAGGCTACGATGAACATCACAGGTATTGAACGGGAAAAACTGATTGGTTCCGATTTCTTCGATTATTTCACCGAACCTCAAAAGGCACGTGAGGTGTATCAGGAAGTTTTTGCTAAAGGCTCTGTTGCCGACTCTCCATTGACGTTGCGTCATAAAAACGGTAAGCTGACGGATGTTCTGTTTAACGGATCGGTTTATAAGGATGATAAAGGAAACGTGCTAGGAGTGGTAATTGTTGCCAGAGATGTAACGGCTCAGAAGTTATTGTCCAGATATTCTCTCAGTTTAATTGAAGCCAGTCTGGATCCCTTAGTAACCATAAGCACAGAGGGTAAAATCACAGATATGAATGAAGCCATGGTCAATATTACCGGGATAGAGCGGGAAAAATTGATTGGATCGGATTTCTTCGACTATTTTACAGAACCCCAAAAAGCTAGGGAAGTTTACCAAGAAGTATTCGCCAAAGGTTCCGTAGCAGACTCTCCGCTTACCCTTAGGCACAAAAACGGCAAACTGACCGATGTTTTATTCAACGGCTCGGTATACAAGGATGACCGGGGAAATGTACTGGGAGTTGTTATTGTAGCCCGGGATGTAACGGCACAAAAGCTTCTTTCCAAATATTCACTCAGTCTTATTGAAGCCAGTCTCGATCCACTCGTAACTATCAGTACAGAAGGCAAAATCACCGACATGAATGAAGCAACGGTGAATATTACCGGTATTGAACGGGAGAAGCTGATTGGCTCCGACTTCTTCGATTACTTCACTGAACCTCAGAAAGCACGGGATGTATACCAGGAAGTGTTTGCAAAAGGATTTGTTATTGACTCCCCCCTTAAACTTCGTCACAAAGGCGGTAAACTTACGGATGTGCTCTTTAACGGATCTGTTTATAAGGATGACCGGGGAAATGTACTCGGAGTAGTGATCGTAGCCAGGGACATTACAGCCCAAAAGCAGCTTGCCGAAAGGGAAATTGCCGGCAGGGAAAAGGAACTGATGAGGATTGAAGAGTTGGAACGGTTCCGGAAACTGACGGTAGGACGAGAACTCAAAATGATTGAGTTAAAGAAGGAGATTGAAGAACTAAGAGGGAAAGTATCAAGTTAAAAAACATTCACATGAATGATTTGTTGAGAACATTGCACCATGAGGAGGACCTGCTGATTTCCCAGGAAACGGCCGATCAGCAAAACACCCAAAATGCGCTTTTGAATATTCTAGAGGATTATTCCGTTGAAAAATTTCATGCCGAAGATAGTCAGAGAGCCTTACTGAATATATTGGATGACTATAGCGAAGAGAAAACCAATATGGAACGAACACAACGTGCCGTTTTGAATATATTGGAAGATTACAGTGAGGCAAAGGAAAAGGCAGAGGAATCGACTAAGCTGAAGGAAGCTTTTCTTGCCAACATGAGTCATGAAATCCGTACCCCGATGAATGCCATTATCGGCTTTTCAGACATCCTTTCAAAAGGAGATCTGGCAGTAAAAGAAATGGAATATGTTAAGACCATCAAATCAGCCGGAGAAAACCTGTTAACCATCATCAATGATATCCTGGACATATCAAAGATTGAAGCCGGAATGATGACGTTTGAAGAACACACCTTCAGTGTAAAGGATATCTTCAAATCGCTGAGTGTGATGATGATGGGGAAAGCAAAAGAGAAAGATCTCGAATTGATGTTCAGTTGCGATGTGCATGTGCCCGATAGTCTGTTCGGTGATCCGACCAGACTAACGCAAATAATTATCAACCTTGTTGGAAATGCCATCAAGTTTACCCCGAAAGGGAAAATACATGTTTCTGCCAAGGTTCTTAAAAGCGAGAATGATGTTATCACACTGTGCTTTACCATTGAAGACACTGGAATCGGGATACCTCCTGATAAACTGGAGCATATCTTTGAACGTTTCCGTCAGGCGGAGTCACACATTACCCGGAAATATGGGGGTACAGGACTGGGACTGAGCATTGCAAAACAACTTATCGAACTTCAGGGAGGGGCTTTGTCTGTGAAAAGCGAGTTAAAAGTTGGATCCACCTTCTCCTTTTTCATACCCTATAAAAAATCTGTGGAAACATTGCCTGCACAAGTGCACGCCGGAGAAAACTATAATATGAAGGAGTTGAGCAAGCTTGATATTCTATTGGTAGAAGACAACGTGTTGAATGTTAAATTGATTCTTAGCTTGTTTTCGGAATACAATTTGAAAGTTCAGGTTGCTGAAAATGGAAGTGTGGGAATTGAAAAATTGAAAGAAGGACACTTCGACATCATCCTCATGGATATGGAAATGCCGGTAATGAATGGCTACGAGGCCACCGGTATTATCCGAAAGGAATTAAGAAGTAAAATACCAATCATTGCCATGACCGCACACGCGATGGCAGGAGAAAAAGAGAAATGTTTAAGTCTCGGAATGAACGATTACATTTCCAAACCAATTAATGCCAATCTTCTTTTTGAAAAAATATATGATCTCACCTTCACTCTTATCTCCCATGACAAATAATGAATTAACCTCCGTTAACGGATCCGTATGCAATTTCAGCTATCTGTCTGAAATCATGAATTCCAAAAAACATTTGATACTTGGGATTATGGACATCTTTCTTCAGCAAATCCCAGAAGAGTTGAATGGAATTAACGATGCTATTTTGAAAAACGACTATGAAATTACCAGGAGGTTTGCCCATACGATGAAATCGTCTGTCGCTATTCTGGGGATCACGGTACTGAATCCTATCCTTAAGGAAATGGAACGCTTGAGTATGGAAGGCTCCGGGATTGAGCAGATCAGGGAGCTGAGTCTGCAGCTCAACCTGATTTGCGGACAGGCTTTGGCTGAAGTGGAAAAGGAAAAAACCCTATACAATTGACCGGAGATTCAAGCCGATTCCGGTTTTGTTGTTCAGAAAATGGATGGGTTGTCCCTGGATTTATCCAGATACTGCACAATCTTTTTGTATAACAGACTTTCGTCAATTGGCTTGGAGAGGTAATCGTTCATGCCGAATGATTTGCATTTCTCCATATCCACGGTGGTGACATCCGCGGTAAGTGCTATGATCGGAACGTTTGATTGAAGTGTGTCGCGAATATAGGTTGTGGCTTGAAATCCATTCATTTCAGGCATGTGTAAATCCATCAGAACAACATCATACGTGTTTCTCTCCAAGTTTTCAATCGCTTTTCTCCCGTTATCAACCATATCAAATTCAAAACCAAAATCCTCGAGCAGGGTTTTCATCAAGAGCTGATTCATCGCACTGTCATCAACCACCAGGATTTTCACCCGATTTAGACCAATGGGGGCATTAGTGATCTGCTTCCTTTCCGGTTCTATTCTTATTTCTGTCTTTGAAAAATGCAAGGTGAACGAAAAGGTGGAACCCACGCCTTCTTTGCTGATAACTTTAAGCTGACCATCCTGCAATTCAACCAGCTGCTTTACAATGGCTAAACCCAAGCCTGTCCCACCATACGTACCGGATGTATGGTCATTTGCCTGTTGAAAATTATCAAATATCAGAGCCAATTGAGATTCCGGGATTCCAATTCCAGTATCTGTAACCGAAAATTCAATCTTTACATCTTTATCGTCTTCTGTAAGCAAGCGTACATTTAAAGTAATGCTCCCTTGGGGGGTGAACTTGATTGCATTGCTGATAAGGTTTAATACGATCTGACGTAATCGCACCGGATCACCCACCAGGACACTTGGAATAGCAGGATCAAATTGCTTGATCAGTTTAAGATTCTTTTCCTGAAACTTGGTCTCAAAAAGATAAAGCATACTCGAAACAGATTCTTCCAGGTTAAACGGGGTTTGCTCAAAGGTCATTTTTCCCGCATCCACCTTTGCCAGATCCAGAATATCATTAATCAACACAAGCAGGGCATCACCCGAAACTTTAATGGCGTTGATGTATTGTTTTTGCTCGTCGCTGAGTTTGGTTTTAAGAACCACATTCGTGAAACCCAGAATCGAGTTCATTGGGGTTCTTATTTCATGGCTCATATTCGACAAAAATTGTTGCTTGGATTTTACAGCAAGGTCAGAAATTTGATTTTCCTTTTTTTGAAGTTCCTGTTCCTTTACTGCCAAAAGAGTTCGTTCTGTGACATCCTCGACGGCAAGAAGAATCAACTGCTCCGAATGCACCTTTTGTATGATGCGATGCGCATTCAAACGCATAATCTTTTCGCCAATACCTGGAAAGGTATGATTGACCTCGAAATTATTGAAACTGGTATTGTTTGAAACAATATCATTGAGCAGTCCCCTAAGCTTTGGAATATCCCATTGCTTATTGCCCAGGTCGAATAAAAACACTCCTTCCGTTTCCTGCTTCTTTACAAGAAACGTATCATAGAAAGATTTGTTGGCAGATTTTACATGGAGGTCCTTGTTCAACACCAGCATCGGTTCGTGGATGGTAGCGATGATCGCTTCTGAATACTCATACGATTCTGTCAGCAGGTCATGACGGGTTTGCAATTCCTGATTAGTGGATAACAATTCTTCGTTGGTAGCTTCAATTTCTTCCTTCGATGTTTCCAGCTCCTCATTCAGAGTCTGAAACTCCTCATTGGTGGAGACAATCTCTTCATTTGCGGCCTGTAACTCCTCATAGGTGGCTTCCTGAGATTCAATAACGGCATTCATTTCCTTCCTTGCCTTGCTTAACTCCTCCGAGAGCTTATCTATTCTCTTGTCCTTTTGATTGGAATAATCACCTTTGCTTTTTCCAGAAGCCTCTTCATTCTCAACTTTACCTTGCAGGGTAAAAACAACTAAAAGGAGGGGTTCATCCCATTCAATTTTGAGAAGACTGACCTCTATAGACATTCTTTGAGAGACTGAATCAATTTTGAGCTCAATATCAGACTTCGTAACCAGTTTCTTCGTTTTAATCACCTTTTGAATAGCATCCCGGAGTTCGAACGCAAATTCAGGTCTTGTCATTTTCAATATATTCAGACTGGCTTTACCAGGTGGGTGCTCCAGAAATTGCGAAAAAGGTCCCCTCAGTTCCAGGATTTCCATCTCTTTATTGACCACTGCGCAGGCTGGCATGTGTTTGGCAAGAAGAATGGTATCTACCGCATTTGCAATACCCGATGGGTTCGCGTTTTGAGTCTTTCCAGCATGAATGGGTAGCTTAAGGAGATTAGCCCGTGGAAATCGAGGGATCAGTTCGGGTATTTTACGCACTCCGGTATGCTTCTTCCTGGAATAAATTTTGAATTTATTGTTAATCCGTGAAAATAGCGGTGACGATGTACCCACGCTCTCCGCTTTTCCAAGCATTAAGAATCCATTTTCTCTCATTGCAAAATGAAGGGTAGAGAACACCTTCTTTTGTGCAGCGGTGTCAAAATAAATAAGGAGGTTGCAGCAACTTACAAAATCAATACGGGAGAAAGGTGGGTCGCGTAGAACATTGTGGGGAGCAAATACGCAGGTTTCGCGTAATTCCTTTATGACTCTGTACTTTTCACCGGTTTTTATAAAGAATCTCTCTTTCTGCCTTTTAGAAACATTTTTCAAGTCCTCAAGAGAATAATCCCCGATTCTTGCCGTGCGAATGGCTTGTTCACTCAGATCCGTTGCAAAAATCTGAAAAGGTATTTTGTGATCTTTTTGTTCTTGCAGCTCAGTAAGCATCATGGCAAGTGAGTAAGCCTCCTGTCCCGTAGAGCAAGCTGCTACCCATATTCTTAATGTCTCATCGGGCTCCTTTTGTTTCAATAGCTTTGGAAGAAAGGTTCCTTTCAGGTAACGAAAGACATCCGCATCGCGAAAAAAACTGGTAACGTTAATCAGAAGGTCGTTGTACAGTTCTTCCACTTCCTTACTCTTTCCAAGCAATACTTTTACATACTCCTCAGGAGTTTTGATTCCCAGATGAAGCATTCTATGATTAAGACGCCTTTTGATTGTGGACATTTTATAGTGACTAAAATCTACCCCAGTCTTCTTAAATAACAAATCGAATATGGCCTGAAAGCCGGTGCTGCTCTCTTTGGCAGGAGTTAGCTTCCCTGATTCGGTCGAACTCAGACTATCAGGCGTCCTTTTGCTGATCTCAATTAACTTGCGAGCAATTTCTTTGGGAGGCAAAACAAAATCAACAACACCGGCCGCAATGGCAGAATTGGGCATGCTGGTTGCATGAGCCGAATGGTCCTGAGCAAAGGTAATTCCCCCTTCTTTTTTGATTGCTTTTAAACCTTCGGTCCCATCGTTTGCATTACCGGAAAGAATCACTCCTATCACTTGATTTCCATGTGTTAGAGAAAGAGAAGAAAAAAGAACATCAATGGATAGGTTAGTGGCGCTGTTTTTAGGGCGGGGAAGGAGTTTAATATGCCCGTCTGTAACCTGAATTCCCTTGTCGTGCGGAATCACATACACATGATTCGGCTCCATATGCTCCATGTCCGTTATTTCCTGCACGTTCATTTTGGTTATTTTGGACAAAATGGAGGTAAGCAGGCTTTTATGATCAGGACTCAGATGCTGCACATATATAAATGCCATTCCGGTGTCGGCCGGTAAATTTTTCAGCAAAAGACTCATTGCTTCAAGCCCTCCGACAGATGCCCCAATGGCTACTATAGGAAATAGTTCTTCCTTCGCCGTAATTTTAATGACCGGCTGCTTCTTGACCCTATCTATCGCTTTCATTTGGAAGTTTGTTGCAAAATTTAGTCAATACCAGGATTATCCTTCAGCATCTGTCGTTTACATTTTCTTCCGAAAATACCTCGTAAATTCAAAAACATCTTATTTCCCACAATTAAGCAGGATGCTTTCTGAATTTGGCAAGACTGTGATAAACCAATGAGAGATGAAATTCCTGACCCCAAGAAGGGATGCTATACCGGTCCCGTTATAATGTTGATGAGAAATGGGTTGTAAACGGTACCTAAAACCGGACTGACTTGTAGGTTCAAAGATAGGTATTTCTCCTCATCACCAGTATAATTCAGTCTCAAAGAGCCGATTGCTTGTTGCAAGCTTAATTGGCTTGATAAACGATTTAATTCTTGCAGAATGCAGCTCCGTTCTTCACGGCTTCTCTGCAGTTACTTTCTGGGCTGAAATTGCCTCTCCGTTGGTTTTTCCCAAATCCTTATCCAATTCATACAAGGTTTCCCCACTCACTTTGGTGCCACCGGCTATCCTGAACTTATCCAAAAGGTTCATTGCAAATGTTTCTTCTTCCACCTGTTCCTTTACGAACCATTGTAAGAAATTCCAGGTAGCCCAATCTTCTTCCTGAAAACTCATTTTTACGAGACTATGGATAGACTTTGTATTACCCACTTCATGAGTAAAAACACTTTCAAAACATTCATATAGCGTTGCCGGATGATCAGGGGGTGCTGGAATGGCAATGACCACTACTTCTCCTCCTCTTCTCAGGATATATTCCAAAACTTTCATCATGTGATTTCGTTCCTCCTGGGCATGCCTGAACAGGAAATTAGCTACTCCGCCAAACCCTTTGCTGCTGGCCCAGGCACCATAAGACAAGTAAATCTGAGAAGCATGAGCTTCTTTAGTCATCTGTGCATTTAATGCATCAGTCAATGTTTGACTTAGTCTGTTGGTTTTCATATAGTAATCCGATTTAACTGTTTCATCCGACAAAGATGAACATGGAACCCAGAGTCTGTGTTACATAATTCTCCCGACAGGTTATAGAATTCACTCATTTTGATTCATTCAATACGTAAAGAATATAAAGAAAGGCCTGACTTATGTAATTCAAACAGGCTGATGTCATCGCACCTTTGTCCTGTTCACTACAACCAAAAACTAAACAACCAAAAACTCATATTATGAAAAATGCACTTTTAATACTAGGAATGTGCTGGATGATTCCAGGAATGACAAAAGCACAAGAAAACGCTGCCGACACAAGAGACAGAGTTGTCTTTGGTGCGAAAGCCGGCCTAAACTACTCGAACGTTTATGACTCCCAGGGAGAAGGATTCCAGGCGAGTCCCAAAGTTGGATTGGCCGCAGGAGTGTTCATGAGCCTGCCTATTGGAAAATTTATCGGTATCCAACCGGAAGCTTTGATATCTCAAAAGGGGTTCTCCTCAACAGGTACATTGTTGGGCGACAATTACAGTATGACCCGTACAACCACCTATCTGGATATTCCTTTGTTATTTGCTCTTAAACCCAGCAAGTTTGTCACACTGCTCGTAGGTCCACAATTTTCTTATTTGATGCATCAGACAGATGCGTTTACGAATGGGACAACCAGTGTTTTACAGCAACAAGCATTTGAAAACGACAACCCACGCAAAAACATCCTCGGTTTCACATGTGGAATTGACATTACCATTCAACATTTGGTTCTGGGAGCAAGAGCAGGATGGGATGTACAGAACAACAATGGAGACGGAACTGCTTCTACTCCCCGCTATAAAAATGTTTGGTATCAGGCAACGATCGGTTTTCGTTTATACTGATCCGACACGTCTATCATTTCTATCAACACTTAACCATCACTCTTAAATTTAAGAAAAATGACAAAATCAACTAAATGGTCCATAGACCCATCACACAGTACGCTGGAATTCAAAGTCCGGCACCTGATGATTTCTCATGTAAAAGGAGCGTTCAAAGTTTTTGATGCCAACATCTATACCACCGATAACGACTTTACAACTGCTCAAATTGATCTTTGGGTCGATGCCAGTTCCATCGCCTCCGGTGACCTCAAAAGAGACGAGCATCTGAAAAGTGCAGATTTCTTTGATGTGCAGAACCACAAGCAAATCACATTTACTTCCAGCCAGATCGGGGAGGCCAACTCGAAAGGGGAACGCGATCTTTGGGGTGAATTGACCCTGAAAGGAATCACCAAAAGCATCAAACTGAATGTGGTTTTCGGAGGACTCATCACAGATCCCTGGAAGAATCAACGAGCAGGCTTCACCGTGAACGGGGTCATAAACCGTAGTGAATGGGGCCTCGCCTGGAGTGAGTCTATTGAAAAGGGAGGAGTGATGGTAGGAGAAGAGATCATCATTTCGGCTGAAGTAGAGTTGATTAAAAGTAACCCTGCAGATTTGAAAATGGAATTGACATCAACTTTAAATTCAGACGAGAAAAAGTTAACGTCTATTAAATAAATCTGACATGGAAGAAAAAAAATTGACTACCGCCAGTGGAAGACCTTATTTCGAATATGAGAATTCCCTTACCGCTGGAGAAAGAGGCCCTATCTTAATACAAGATTACTTTCTGCAGGAAGATATGGCTCATTTCAACCGGGAACGAATACCGGAACGTGTGGTACACGCCAAAGGGACCGGCGCTTTCGGCACATTTACGGTAACTCATGACATCTCCCAATTCACAAAGGCGGCTATTTTTTCGGAAATCGGGAAGCAAACAAAAATGTTTGCCCGCTTTTCATTGGTTACTGGAGAAAAAGGAAGTGCCGATACCGAACGCGACCCTCGTGG
>PLYR01000137.1:0-20261 GCA_003153435.1 Bacteroidota bacterium | reverse complement strand
AACCCGGCAGAAAATTAAAAACATGACCGCAAAAGAGGCCAGCCAAATGAAAGGTATTGACCCGGATTATGCGCAAAGAGATATGGTAAATGCCATTGAAGAGAAGTTTTTCCCAAAATGGACCATGAAAATCCAGGTAATGACTCCTTCACAGGCAAAAGCGATGAAAGGAAATCCATTTGACGTCACCAAGGTCTGGAGTCACAAAGATTACCCGCTTATTGAAGTAGGTGAAATGGTGTTGAACGAAATCCCTGAAAATTATTTCAGGGATGTGGAGCAAGCGGCTTTCGCTCCAGCTCATGTCGTAAATGGAATAGGTTATTCACCCGACAAGATGCTTCAGGGACGCATCCTTTCTTATCCGGATGCTCAGCGGTACCGCCTGGGAGTTAATTACGAGCAGATTCCGGTAAACAAATGTCCTTATGCGGTTAATAATTATCAACGTGATGGGCTGATGCAAACAGGGGAGAATGGAGGCAACAGTGCCAACTACAGACCTAACAGTTTTGACAGCCTGAATACTAACGGGGTTTACAAGGAACCTTCCATGAAGCTGGAATCAGATACAGCTGATTGGTATGACAGAAATGAGCAGGATAATGATCATTATACTCAGCCTGGAAATTTAATCCGACATGTCCTCAGTGACCAAGACAGGAAAAATCTTGCAAGCAATATTGTTGACTCCATGAAAGGAATAGCAGGAGATAAGAAAGATGAAATTATCAAACGTCAGCTTTGTCATTTCTTTAGGATAGATAGTCAACTAGGAGTCGCAATAGCTAAAGGGCTTGAGGTTGTTTTAGATGAAGAGGAAATGGTTCGTGCTGCAAAGGCTCCATCTACTCTTTAACACTTTTATCAGGTAGGTTATATAGCCTGAAGTAAAATATAGAAGAAGAAAAGCGTTTTCACTCGAAAGAGGAAAACGCTTTTTTAGTTGAACAGGAATAAGTGATTGATGCAACTTAATGAATGACATGTATAATGGTTTCGGGCCTCCGGGACATCATCTTTGTCGGGTGAAATTAAATTCACAAACAAATCCATTCAAATGAAAACCAAACTAATACTTTTTGCAAGTGCCGTTGCGCTAATGTCTTTTTCGAAGAAAGATTTTGCGCAAGCCCCAACTCTTGGCACGGCAGCTAATTTTGAGCTCTTCACTTCGGTAGGAGCTATTACTAACACAGGTGTCTCACAGATAACCGGAAACGTAGGATCCAACAGTGGCTCCAGTACTAATTTCGGAAACGTGAACGGCGGAATGCACGACGGCGATGCCGCCAGCATTCAATGTGCGGCCGACTTAACAACTGCTTACAATCAGCTGGCGGCAACAACGGCCACCTTCTTTCCGGCTCCTTTGCTTGGAAACGGTCAGATCCTGAATGCTGGGGTTTACTCCATCGCAGGAGCGGCTACTCTGAACCTGAGTCTTACACTCGATGGACAGGGCAACCCGAATGCAGTCTTCATTTTCAAAATACAGGGTCCATTTTCAGCTGCTGCACTGGCCAAGGTGCACCTGATAAACGGAGCACTTGCCTGCAATGTCTTTTGGAAGATAGAAGGATTGGTGAGCTTAGCCTCCGGAACCCTGATGAAGGGAACCATCATAGCCAACAACGCGGCTATCAGCCTGGGAACAGGAGATACTCTCGAAGGAAGGGCACTTTCCACCACTGGAGCCATCACTATTGATGGTGTTTTGGCCTATACTCCGATTGGTTGCGGCAGCCCTTTCCTTACAGGACCTGCTCTTCCCACTCTGGCTTCTGCCGGATGTTACGGAATATTTACTTCCGATGGACCTTGTACAGGTGATCCAGTAACACATGTAACCGGTGATGTCGGAACAAACCTCGGAACGACTACGCTGTTTAACCCTTTGTTCGTAACAGGTATGATCCATGGTGTTCCAGACGGATCAACCATAGCTTGTGCAGCCGACCTTGGAACTGCTTATAGTTATTTAAATCTGCTGCCATATGACATCGAACTTTTGTATCCTGCCCAATTCGGAAGGAACCTGGTTCTGACCCCGCATACTTACATCATGAAAGCGGCAGTAACCCTCACCGACACACTTATACTGAATGGAGAAAATAATGTGAATGGGGTGTTTGTTATTCAGGTGCTTGGAGCATTCGCGAATACTGTAAACTCGAAAATCAGGTTGATTAACGGAGCTCAGTCGAAAAACATCTATTGGAAGATCGACGGGGCAGTGAGCCTTGCTTCAAATTCTATTTTTGAGGGCACTATCGTCAGCAATAATGGTGCAATCAGTACGAGCATTGGAGACACCGTATACGGCAGACTGCTAAGCACTAACGGTGCCATCAATGTCATTTCCACAGTGGTATATATGCCTGCAGGTTGCAGCAATGCGCCTTTTGTTGTAACGGAACCATCAAATCAATCGACTTGTTCCGGTGGATCAGTAAGCTTTTCGGTTTCCGCAACCGGTTCAAACCTTGTTTATCAATGGAGAAAAGGTAACACCAATATGGTTGATGGAGGAAATATTTCCGGATCTCAAACAGCAGTTCTGACCATCAACCCGGCAACAGTCGCCGATACTTCTTCGTTTTACAATGTTTTGGTCACCGGTGCTTATTCTCCGGTTGACACTTCCATTTACGTTTCCTTATCTGTTAACTCTGTACCGGTTATTACTTCGCAACCGTCCAATCAAACCATCTGTACAGGAAACACCGCAACCTTCTCTATAGGCGTTAGCGGCGGAGGCCTGACCTACCAATGGAGAAAAGGACTTGTGAATCTGGTGAACGGAGGAAACATTTCAGGAGCCACAACTTCTACACTTACCATCAATCCTGCAGGTGTTGCTGATGCAGCACTCAATTACAATGTTATATTCTCCGGAGCCTGTGCTCCACAAGACAGCTCCGTGAAGGTTTCATTAAGCGTAAATCCGGCTCCTTCCGTGAATCCGGTTACTGGTCAAACGGTCTGTAACAATTCCTCTACAAGTGCTATTAATTTCGGCGGAACTGCAACCACTTACAGTTGGACTAACAGTGATGCTTCTATAGGTCTTGCCTTAAACGGAAGCGGTAACATTGCTCCCTTCAACGCCACCGATGCCTTATCAACAGCAGTTACTGCTACCATCACCGTAACTCCTTCTAATGGGGGTGGATGCAACGGACCGAGCACCAGCTTTACGATTACCGTAAATCCATCACCCACCACGAACCTGGTGCCAAACCAAAGCGTTTGTAATAATGCTTCATCTGCGGCTATCATCTTTAGTGGATCGGTCATTGGAACAACCTATAGCTGGACCAACTCTGATGTATCTATCGGATTAGGGTCAAGCGGAACAGGAACCATTAATTCCTTTACTGCCACTAATCCGGGAACAAGCCCTGTAATTGCGAATCTGACAGTTACTCCATCCGCAAACAGTTGCACAGGAGTATCCAGTAGCTTTACTATCACTGTAAACCCAACACCCACTGTTAACCCAATATCCAACCAAGTTGTTTGCAACAACACCTCTACGATACCCGTTAATTTCACAGGTGCTGTTACAGGAACAACTTACAGTTGGACAAACACGGATGCTTCTATAGGACTTCCAGCCACGGGTAGCGGCAATATCGCTTCCTTCAATGCCACCAACAGCGGAACAACACCAGTTATCGCCACCATCAACACCACTCCTTCAGCAAATGGTTGCAGCGGAGTTGCGTCAGGTTTTACGATCACAGTAAATCCATCTCCACAAGCCGTTGCAGGTAGCAATACACCTGTATGTGTTGGTAACTCAATTGATCTGACTGCACAAACAGAAGCAGGAGGAACCTACAGCTGGACTGGTCCTGCTGCTTATACTTCCACCTCACAAAATCCGATAATAACTGGTGCCACGTTACTTAATGCAGGAACGTACACCTTATTGGTCACCGCCAATGGTTGTAATTCCACCCCGGCAATGACTGTGGTTGTGGTAAATAACTGCCCGGTTACCGACCTGAGTATTGTTAAAACCGTTGACAATGTTTACCCTCATGTAGGAAGTAACGTAGTGTTTACGATCAAAGCCACAAATAATGGCCCAAGCACTGCTACAGGAGTTGCTGTAACCGATATTCTTCAAAGCGGATATCAGTATGTGTCATCCACTACCACTGCTGGTACATTCAATTCCTCAACCGGAGTATGGACCATAGGAAACATGCTGAACGGAGCCACTGAAACTCTTACCATCACGGTAACGGTTGTCAGTCCTGGTAACTACAGCAATACGGCGATCATCTATGGTAATGAAACCGATAACCTGATGGCCAATAACTCTTCGTCAACCATCACTTATCCTTCAGACTTCAATATACCAGAAGGATTCTCCCCAAATGGGGATGGAATAAACGACTTGTTCGTGATCCGTGGAATTGATATCTATCCTTCGAACTCCTTCCAGGTCTTCAACCGCTGGGGTGATCTTCTCTTCTCTGCAAGCCCTTATATAAATACATGGGACGGTACAACAAGCATGGGAATACAAGTCGGAGGAAATGTTTTACCAGTAGGTACTTACTTCTACACCCTTGATCTCGGAGACGGTTCCAAGATTTACAAAGGAACGATCTACCTCAATAAATAAACAAACAAGTCAACAGTACACCCGATATTAAAAACAACAAAATGAAAAAAATTAAAGCAATTGTGCTCATCACCGCTACAACTCTGGGCAGCTTAGGCTTGAAGGCACAGCAGGATCCGATGTTTACGCACTATATGGACAATACCCTGGCGGTTAATCCCGCCTATGCGGGAAGCAGAGATGCCTTAACGGTAACTGCCCTTCATCGTTCTCAGTGGGTGAGCTTCAAAGGAGCTCCCCTCACTCAGACAATCACCATGCATGCTCCCCTGAGAAACGAGCACATCGGTATTGGCCTTTCGGTAACCAACGACAAGATTGGACCGATCAACAATACCTCTGCGGTGTTTGATTTCGCCTACATTATGCGGGTATCGAAAAAATCGAGACTGGCACTTGGAATAAGCGCGGGAATTGATATGTTTCAGGCCAATCTGAGCACCCTCAATCTCGATCAACAGGCTGATCCAACGTTTCAGAATAATATCAGCAACCACATGACGCCTAGACTCGGCTTTGGGGCCTATTATTACAGAGAGCGATTCTATCTTGGTGTTTCAACCCCTAATTTGTTGCAAAACAATTATTCGGTAGTAAACGAAGCGAATGGAAGCACGCTGATCGCGAGCGAGCAGATGCATTATTATCTGATAGCAGGAACGGTGATCAATCTGACCGATAATCTGGCATTCAAGCCGACCACCCTTATCAAGATGACTGACGCGGCACCCGTACAAGCCGATCTGACTGCTTCGTTCATCATTATGAAAAAACTTCTCTTGGGTGTAATGTACAGAACAGGAGATGCTGTTGGTGGACTGATCGGGTTGAATATTACCCCGCAGTTTCACTTGGGCTATTCCTACGATTGGTCATATGGACTTCAAACATCTAAATACAATCAGGGAAGTCACGAAATCATACTGCGCTATGACTTTATATTCTTCTCCAAACAACAAATTCATTCCCCACGTTATTTCTAACCCATTAAAAAAATATTCCTATGAAACGTTTACAACTTGTACTCATTGTACTTATCGGAGTGGGCCTAAGTGCCTTCGCACCGGAAAAATCAAGAAAAGAGCTGCGTGGAGATAAATATTATACCATATACGCTTTTGACAAAGCCATCGATTTCTATTCACGCACCAAAGACCTGACGACAGATGGGTTGAGAAAACTGGCGAAAAGTTATCACAATCTGGATTTGAATATCAAAGCAGAGGTGATTTACAAACGGCTGGTCACCTCTACTGAAGGAGTTGTTGCAGAAGATTATTTCAATTATGCAATGATCCTGAAATCAAACGGAAAATACGAAGAAGCCAACAAATGGTTGGACGAATTCCGAAAATTGAAACCCAATGACCTGCGTGCCAAAAGCTATACGGTTAACGGTCCTGGCTTATCCACGCTAATTGCCGACAATGGCAAATACAGCATGATTCACCTGGATGTGAATACAGATGCAGAAGATTTTGCTCCAAGTTATTACAAAGACAAAATCGTTTTTGCATCCACCCGTGAAAGGCCTAAATTTATTTCAAGAAAATACAACTGGAACAGAAAACCGTTTTTAGATATGTATGTTTCTGACATAGATAAGGACCAACTGAAAAAGCCTGAGAATTTCAGTAATAAGTTGAATGGCATCAAGCATGACGGGCCTGCCGCTTTCAACAGCGATGGTACCATGATGGCCTTTACAAGAAACGATTATGAAACAAAGAGGAAAGACAAAATCGTTCAATTGCAGATTTGTTTCAGCAGTTTCAAGGACGGAAAATGGTCTGATGCGCAACCCTTTATTTTAAACAGCAAAGACTATTCTGTTGGTCAGCCCTGGCTTTCGGCAAACGGAAACACCATGTACTTCACCAGCGATATGCCTGGTGGTTATGGAGGAACAGACCTATACAGAATAGTAAAGGATGATAAAGGTACCTGGGGTAAAGCAGAGAACCTGGGAGACAAAATCAATACAGAAGGGGATGAAATGTATCCCTTCGTGCAGGAAACAAACGGAGTGCTGTTCTTTTCTTCCAACGGACGCTTTGGTCTGGGAGGGCAGGATATCTTTGTAACAGCCTTGAACGGTTCAGGTTTTGGCCCTGTCATCAACGCAGGAGCCCCTTTAAATACCTCAGCTGATGATTTTGCAGCCATTGTAAACAGTCCGATGAAATCAGGATATTTCACTTCTAACCGTCAGGGCGGAAGCGGAGACGATGATATCTACTCCTTTGAGATCCTCAAAGACCTGGGTATTGGCAAACGAATCACTGGTATTGCAAAAGACAAAAACGGTACTCCTCTTCCTCACACATTCATTACTTTGCTCGACAACAATGGTAAAATGATGGATACGGTAACTACCAAAGAGGCAGGAGCGTTTTCTTTCCTGGTTGAAACTGACAAATCTTTCAAACTGACCGGAACAAAGGATAAATATCTGGAAGGAGATACTCTTGCCAATACGAATGGAAAAGAATTCATCGTAAAAGCAAATATGACCCTTCTCCAAAACGAAAACCCTATTGCTGAGAAATACAAAGTAGGTGATGATTTGGGTAAAACACTTGAACTGAAGCCCATCTTTACGGAGCCTGGCAAAACCAAGGCAATTCCAAAAGCCGAAACAGTTTATTTTGACCTTGATAAATACAATATCCGTCCGGATGCAGCAGTGGAACTTGACAAGATTGTTGCAGTCATGAATGAGAACCCGGATATGGTGATAGAGCTCGGCTCACATACCGATTGCAGAGCCTCTGTAGAATATAACCAGAAGCTATCCGATAAAAGAGCAAAGGCTTCCGTTGATTACCTTCGGAAAAGAATTTCCAAGCCGGAACGTATCACAGGCAAAGGTTTTGGAAAAACAAAACTCATCAATCATTGCTCTTGTGATGATGACCTGGGTAGAAACTGCTCAGAAGCTGATCACCAGAAAAACAGGAGAACAGAATTCATCCTGGTGAAAAAATAAGGTTCAGTAGCATAAAGGTGCCGGGGTCAACTCGTTTTACATCGAATGTAAAATGTGGATGACCCCGGCACCTTTTTATTTGTTAAAATCCCCCAATCCCAAATCCTAAAATCCAAAATCCCGAAATCCTATAATCCTATTGAACAATCACCTTAAATTTCAAGCCCATCTCCGGAACGGTAATCAGATAAAGTCCGGAAGAAAGATTTTTCGGCAGATTCAGGGTTTCATCGGTACTACCTCCCAGAATCCGCATTTGCTGTTGATGACACTCCTGTCCCAGGTTATTGAAAAGATGAATGGTAATATTCTTCTCCTGATCCGTATTGAGAACCATATGCAGGGTGGATGAATAAACAGGGTTCGGATAGACACTGCCATCATTCTTAGAGGAGGCCTGGTCATGAACGGAAGTAACGATACCTGCACAATTGATATTTCCGGGAGAAGGAAAACGAAGGGTAGAGGCAACAGCCGGGCCGGTATAATTAAGTTTTACATAAACGGTCTGACTGGTATTGGTACTATTGGTATTATGAATCACTGCAGTATACCAGCTGGTATCCGGTGCGGAATAGACTCCGCTGAGATTACCTTTTCCATTGTTTGAATAAACGATTGAATTTTGATGGAGGAGATCGACGGTGATGTTTTGGGAAGTATCCTTTGGGAAAACATCGATGGTGATGGAGCTTCCTGCGGCTGCAAAGATATTACCGACTACACGGCAGGCGGTACTGTTGGCCGGAAGTGCTCCGCCCTGACCGAGGGAGTTGGGGTGACTGTCGCCCAGGTCGTCTGACATTTCCCATTCCTGAGTGGTGGAGCGGATTGGGTTGTTGTAATTGATAACCGCCCCAACGGGAGCCCAAACAGAGTATCCTTTTCGCCCAAGCAAGGCCGTTCCATTGCAGGGAGGGGTGTTGATATTGAATCCTCCGCTGCCATCAATGGTGAGCACGGAGGTTCCGTTGGCGCCGGAATAATCTTTCATTTGTGTGCCCGGTGCGAAATCAGTGAGGACATAATTATTCTGCCAGGTAGTGTAGTTATCGTTGATCCCGATTACCGCTTTTTCGCTTCGTTCAATGACGAGATGGTCAGCCGCTTGATAACGTACCTTATACGCTCCCTGAATAAAATGGAGATTTTGGTGACACCAGATGAGATTGGCAATATCGCTTCTTACCGGAAGATCGGCGGCATTGCTTGGGAGGTGAATAAAGCGTTTACTGGTACCCTCTATATCGAAAAGATCTTCAAAAAACACTACCGGGTTTCCATCTACCGCGAAAGCAATGGCATAGGCAGCGGATAGACGGCAGTCACTCGGATCGATATGGGGAACCAACTCATTGCCGGTGTTCCAGCCGGTAACATTTCCGTTGGCATCGAGGGTAGGGCGGTAGGAGTCATGGCTGTTTACGAAAGGAACCGTACGTTGTATGGTTTGTCCGCTGATGACTACAGACCGGTTGCTTTGCTGATAACCGGGAATAGTGCCGATATCGAAATTACCGTTTCCGGAAACCATGCTGTAAATCCCGTTCCGAAGCGCGAAGTCGAAGGTGCCTTCCCGATTATTGACATTATTTTCATAGGTGTCTTCATCGGAGGCACTGCCGACCCATTCACCCACATTGAACATCGCATCTCCTCCGCTGGCCCAGCCATCATTATGCTGGAGGTTGTAAAGAAAATCTTCTACTGCCCAGTAAGGATAATTTTTCACAGCATCCCATCTTCCTCCGTCAAAGCCCATTTGTTTCTTATACCATTCACACCAGTGACGGGTATTCGTACGCATATAGTTGGTATCCTGTATGGGATTGTAAATGGCATTCGAACTCTGTCCAAAAGCACCGGCATAATAAGAGATATCCGGCCCGAACCAGACCACGTTCCAATCGCCTGTAACGGAACTGTCGGTCGGAGCAGGGTGGAAGTTCTGCCAGTTCTTGGAGAATCGTCCTTTACGGCTCAGGTAATCATTTGCACTTTCATCTGTGGCAGGGGTCATATAACAGCTATAGCGAAAGTTTTTATACTTGCTGGTCACATGATCATCCCAAGCGGCTGGATCTTGTCCTCCTGCACCGGAGGCGCTTCCGGCTCCATCGCAATGGTTCAGTACAATATCCTGAACTACATTAATTCCGTTGGCATGCATAACCGCCACCATCCTTAGCAGTTCATCTTTATCTCCCGTACGGGTTCTCAGGATGTTTTTCTGGTACTTATCACCCAGGTCATAATCATCCAGAGGGGAATAGCCATCACCCTGGTTCTGGTTCTTTATATTCGGAGGGACCCAGACTCCGTCAATACCCATCTGATTTAGCCTGGGAGCGAGATCAGCCAAGTAGTTGGCCCATTGATTCGGGTAGTTGTTGTTCCAGTAATCCCACCAGAAGCCCTGGAGGACTAACTGCTGAGAGTTTCCTTGTAGGGAACAGATTAGGCAAAAAAGAAAAAGTATTCTTCTCAGAAAAATGACAGCAGTTGAAGATTTCAACCTTTGAGGGTTGGTGGGTTGAAGAGGCATTTGGTTGATTTTAATGCAAAGTAAGCTATCCGGATGAGAAACGAAAATCAGCTGAGAGGTATCTTCTCCACCTTGCAGCGGTAACGGAAACTGCAAATTTTCTCTACATTTGCTTTCAAATTACTTTTAAATATGCCCAAGATAAAGATAGGTGTCCTCCGGGAGGAAAAGTCGCCCCCAGACCGCCGTGTGCCGCTTACTCCGCTTGAATGTACGGAATTACAAAGAGCATTTCCGGATATTGAACTGCATGTTCAACCCAGCCCTATCCGTTGTTATTCGAATGAGGAATACACTGCTTTTGGAATCAGCCTCCGGGAAGATCTTGCGGATTGCGATATTTTATTGGGTGTGAAAGAAGTGCCCATCGATAAACTGCTACCTGGAAAGAAGTATTTTTTCTTCTCCCATACGGTGAAGAAGCAGCCTCACAATAAAAAGCTCATGCAGGCTCTTATAGCGAAGAAGGTGCAGATGATTGACTATGAAACCCTGACTGATCTGGAACATAACCGGATCATTGGGTTTGGACGGTATGCGGGTATCGTAGGTGCTTATAACGGAATAAGAGCTTACGGTTTGCGTTACGACTTGTTTCATGTCCGCCCTGCTCATAAATGCCGAGATAAATCGGAACTGGAGGAAGAGATGAAAAGGGTGAAGCTACCCAATGTAAAGATTGTGGTTACCGGAGGAGGAAGGGTAGCCAACGGAGTGATTGAAACACTCAGTCATCTGAAGATCCGGAAAGTTACTCCTTATGAATTTTTACATCACTCTTTCCGGGAACCGGTGTATTGCCAGCTTCATTCCAAAGATTATCATGAAGCTAAAGATGGTCACTCCTGGACCTTAAAAGAGTTCTTCGATCATCCCGATCATTACTTCTCCACCTTCAAGCCTTACACCAAGGTAGCCGATCTGTTGATCACTGCTCATTTCTGGGACCCTAGGGGGCCCGTACTATTTACAAAGGAAGAAATGCGCTCTCCCGGATTCCACGTTGCTGTGATTGCGGATATTTCCTGCGATATAAACGGTTCTGTGCCTTCAACAGTCAAGTCGAGCACCATTGATGAGCCATTCTACGGTTATAATCCTAAGACAGATGCGATTGATATTCCATTCAGTAAAGATTCTGTTACCGTGATGGCGGTAGATAATCTTCCCTGTGAACTACCCAGAGATGCTTCCGATGGTTTCGGCCGTGATCTTGTGGAGCGTGTGTTTCCGGCTCTGCTCGGAAACGACCCGGAGCAGATGATCGAAAGAGCTTCCATTTGTAAAGATGGGAAACTGACTAAAGGGTTTGAGTATTTGAAGGATTATGCCTTCTAAAAGGATTTTTGGATTTAGGAATTTTTGGATTTTTGGATTTAATTCTTCAATTTTTGTAAATCCCATAATCCAAAAATCCCAAAATCCCAAAATTCATATTTCTACGTTCTTGAGATCCAATATCATTTGAGCCGGGTCTTTCGCAGAAAACACAGTATTCCCTGCAACCAGAACATTGGCGCCGGCTTTTAGCAGGGCTGATGCATTCTGAAGGGTAACTCCTCCGTCAATCTCAATTTTCGCTTTGCTCTTGGTTGCATGAATCATATCTTTCAGGGTCCTAATCTTGAGGTAGGTGTTTTCAATGAATTGTTGGCCCCCGAAGCCTGGGTTGACCGACATTACGCAAATCAGATCAAGATCGGCAATTACTTCCGAAAGGGCCATAGCAGGGGTATGGGGATTAATAGCCACCCCAGACTGCATACCTGCGGCCTTAATGGCCTGGATACTCCGGTGAAGATGAGGACATGCTTCGATATGTACACTGAGTATTGCAGCTCCCGCATCCCGAAAGGTAGTGATGTACTGATCAGGGTTGACGATCATCAGATGGACATCTAAAGGTTTCTTGGCATGCTTATGTATAGCTTTTACAACAGGGAAGCCGAAAGATATATTGGGAACAAATACCCCATCCATAATATCCACATGGAACCAATCGGCTTTGGAGTTATTGATCATTTCAACATCACGTTGGATATTGGCGAAGTCGGCGGAGAGGATTGAAGGGGCTAGGATGAACGGCATGAAGGATTTTTGGATTTAGGATTTAGGATTTTTGGATTTAAGAATTTAGGGATTTAAGAATTTAAGAATTAAAAATATAAGAATTAAAGGACTTGTGAACTTAAATTTTCAAAAAATCAGAATTTCATAAATCCTAAATCCAAAATTTTTTTTATTTTTTGTTTTTTAGGGTTCGGATGGAGGCGGAAAATATTGAAACTAACTCATTAGCCTCCTTTTTTAGAGCGTTAAGTTCTGTTGAATCCTTGGCTAGTTCTAACTCCTCAAGAAATTCAAGCCAAAATAGACTTTCATCGGCTTCTTCGTCAACGAGTTTCAATTTATAAATAAAATCAGCTCCTGATTTCCCCCGACAAACAGCGCGATAGTTCGCAGCAACAGAGGATGCGGCTTTAAAAAGCTGGAAAGATATGACCTCCGAATCCTTACCGGGAGGTAGATTCTTAAGAAATTTAAAAACGCTCACCGCAAAAGCCTTGGTCCTATTTTGTAAATCTACTTTATTCACCCCGTAAAGGTAATGGTTCTATATCCTCGTACATGAATTTTTGGATTTAGGATTTTGGGATTTACTTTTATTAAATTCTTAAATCCAAAAATCCTAAATCCCAAAATCCAAAAATAAAAAAAGGGTCGCGTGGCCGCGTCCCTCCCTGTCTGTAGTTGTCCGGTAGGACTGTATTCACACTAGAGTAAAATTTTAATCATCCGAGATAGGTTTTAAGGATTTTGCTTCTTGAAGTATGTTTGAGCCTTCTGATTGCTTTTTCTTTGATCTGACGGACCCGTTCACGGGTCAGGTCGAATTTTTCACCTATCTCTTCCAGTGTGAGTGCATGTTCTCCGTTTAATCCGAAGTAAAGTCTCACCACATCTGCTTCCCGGGAGGTAAGGGTAGTCAAAGCCCGTTCTATTTCCCTGCGCAGGCTCTCATTGATGAGTCCGCCTTCAGGGCTTGGGCTGTCGTCCGATGTCATAACATCGTACATATTACTGGTATTCTCATCGCTATTGGCGAGTGGGGCATCCATAGATACATGCCTTCCGTGGTTCTTCATACTCTCCTTAATATCTTCAGGAGAAAGTTCCAGGGCAATGGCTATTTCATCCACACTGGGTTCGCGCTCGAATTCCTGTTCGAGTTTTGCAAAAGTTTTATTGATCTTATTGATAGATCCAATCTTGTTGAGAGGGAGACGTACAATCCGGCTTTGCTCTGCCAGGGCCTGGAGGATACTCTGACGAATCCACCATACGGCATAGGAAATGAATTTAAAACCCCTTGTTTCATCAAATCGTTGAGCAGCTTTGATGAGACCCAGGTTTCCTTCATTGATCAGATCAGGAAGGCTAAGTCCTTGATTTTGGTATTGTTTCGATACAGAGACGACGAAACGAAGGTTGGCTTTAGTCAGCTTTTCGAGGGCGGCCTGGTCACCAATCTTAATTTTTCTGGCAAGATCAACTTCTTCCTCCGCAGTAATCAGCTCAACCCGCCCTATTTCCTGTAAATATTTATCTAGAGATGCGGTTTCGCGATTAGTAACCTGCTTCGAAATCTTAAGTTGTCTCATGAAAAGAATGGTTAGTTTAGAATGCGCTTAATCTCAAACCTGAACTTATTACGGCTTAATTATATAAAAGTTTCATTAAAAATGGAAATAAATATCCTTTTTTATAACACTTATTTGGCACACCTGTAACTTCTTCTGAACCCCCATACTGTCTTGTCTCACAGACTCCTAGTCTCCATCCCCCACGGCAGTCTCATGCCAGGGAAAGGAAGCATTATATTTATTATTCTCCCAATAAAATTTGCTGCGTTTACGATCATAATTACCGATCTCATTGAGGGTTTCTGCATCAAAAAGTCGCCCGTTTACCATCGTATAACGAACAGATTCACTGTTCCGGATATTTTCGAGTGGGTTTTTGTCCAAAATAACAAGATCGGCTAGCTTTCCCTTTTCCAGGGAACCAATGTCCTTGCTCATGCCAAGATATTCTGCCCCGTTCATGGTGGCACAACGGAGGGCCTGCATATTACTCATTCCTCCCATCTGCAGCATCCAGAGCTCCCAATGGGCTCCTAACCCCTGAAGTTGACCATGGGCTCCCAGGTTGATCTTAACTCCGGCATCTGTCAGTTTCTTGCAGGAACGGGAAACCTCTATAAAACCATGCTCATACTCGTCTTCAGGCACCAATGTGGGACGGCGGGAGCGTTCATCAATAACAGAACGGGGGGTAAAGGTGAGGAGCTTTTTATTGGCCCACACATCCGTTTTCTGATACCAGTAGTATTCTCCATTAGCTGCACCGTAGGTAACGATCAAAGTAGGGGTATAGGCCGTTTTACTGTTTTTCCATAACTGGATGACGTCGTTATGAAGGTCTGCGACAGGAAGATTATGTTCTACTCCGGTGTGCCCGTCAATAATCTGAGTCAGGTTCTGGAAATACATAGACCCTCCTTCGGGTACCACCTCTATTCCAAGACTCCTGGCCGCTGTGATAACCTGCTGACGTTGCTCCCTTCGGGGTTGGTTATAGCTTTTAACAGAAAAGGCACCGTAAGCTTTTGTTCTGTAGATGGCTGAACGTGCATCCGCAAGGTTGTTAATCACCGCTTTGAAATCGCCATCAGCCCCATAAAGAATCCAGCCAGTGGAATAGATCCGAGGGCCTGTCATATAACCAGCCTTCACCATCTCCGATTGAGAAAATACCATTTCTGTATTCGAGGAGGGGTCGTGGGTGGTTGTCACGCCATAGGCCAGGTTGGCATAATAACTCCATTGCTTCTGAGGACTGAGACCCTGACGAAAGGTGTTCATATGTGCATGAACATCGATTATCCCCGGCATGATTGTCTTGCCGGTCATATCGAGGATCTTTGCTTCCTTCGGGATCGTTACCTTATCGGAAGGTCCGATATCAGCAATACGGTTTTCTTTTATGATGATCGTTCCGTTCTCAATAACCTCATCTCCATTCATGGTAATAATCCGGGCACCTTTCAGAGCCAGGGTGCCTTCAGGTTTGTCGGACTTAAGTACCAGTCCGATTTTAATCCCTGTGGTATCAATCGGGGGAAGACTGTCTTTTCCTGCCGTCATGAAAAGAAAACGGTTTTTCAATTCATTGGTAAAATATTCTTCACCCAGGGTCCAGTGTAATTTTTTGCTGTCTGCTGACCAGTCGAGGTTGATTCCCGCATCCCGGGTAACCCTGGCAACGGGCAAAGATTCCATCTCGTGGCCCAGATCAAATGATTTTCCGGTCTCCGGCAGGGCCGTGATATAAACCTTATATAATTCAGTGAAGGCAACCCACTTGTTATCCGGACTGGGCACAAAACGGTTCGCGTATTTGGAGGTCAGGAGGGTCTTGCTCTTGTGTTCCTCCAGGTCGTAGCTCTTAAAAGCTTTTTCAGCATCTTCGGAGCCAGACTGATAATAGATATGCTTATTGTCTTTTGCAAAATAAGGATCGAATCCATCTTCCTGGATAAACTTCACTGCTTTGGTATTTGCATCCATAATATAGATGCCCGGTTTAACACAAAACGCATTCCCCTGAGCATCGTTGCCTTCTTCCTTCTGAAAAACGATTGCTTTTCCATCCGGGGAATAGCGAGGTGTGCGAAAAATACCTTTTTCGGCACTCAGTTTAACACTTGCCTTTGTTTTAAGATCATATAATTGAAGTGTACCTGTTTCCTCATCATTCCAGGTATCATAGACTATTTTAGATCCATCAGGGGAGAAGCAGGGTTCAAATTCGAAGTTGGTACCGTTAGTTAGTCGCTCGGGTGTTCCGTTTGGCAGAGCCTTCTTCCAGAGATACCCGGCTGCATTGAATACAAGAGTCTTTTCATCCGCAGAGGTCACGGCCTGACGAATCATCATAGCGGTGAATTTATCAGGGGCTACTTCGTGATGGAACTGGAGTGCATCGTAAATTCTTTGTTTCACATTGACTTTAAACGGAATTTCTTTTGGGGTAGCAGAAGCAATATCAATATTCCAAAGCTTTCCTTTGGCCCAGATGATGACAGATTTCCCATCGGGAGTCCAGTTGAAATTGGAATATACTCCGTGTATCGCCCAGGTTTCCTGCATATCCTTACTTAGCTGAGTATAAACGGGCCACTCTTCACCAGAAGTTAAATCCCGTATAAAGAGTACAGTGTTTTCCCTCACTCTTCTTACAAAAGCCATTTGTTTTCCATCCCTGGAGATCTGAGGCCGTAAGGCTCCTCCGTTTCCTCCTGTTACGTATTCCTTTTCGCCTGTTTCAAAACAATAGCGCTTGATGGCGTAAATTTGCCCGTTGGGGTCTTTATTGTATCTGAATACAGGGCCTGGAGATACATCTTCACTGTAATAAACATATTTTCCATCAGGTGACATGCAGGGTTCTCCAAGATCCTGCTGATCGTTCTTTCGTTTGGTGAGTTGGAGCCCTTCTCCTCCTGAAATATGATACATCCACAATTCTCCGGCTCCTAAAGAACGGGTACTTGTAAAGTGCTTGCGGGCAATCAGATATTGGTCACCTGGCAGCCATACTGCATTATTCAATAAACGGAAACTTTCTTTGGTTACCTCTGTAGGGTGTGATCCATCGGCATCCATGACCCAGATATTATCTCCTCCACCTGCATCGCTGGTGAATGAAATCTTTTTTCCGTCATTGCTGAACCGGGGCTGCACTTCAAACGGCATACCCGTTCTAAGCGCCTTCGCTTCTCCACCTCCAACCGGGAGGGAGTATATATCTCCCAGCATATCAAATACAATGGTCTTGCCATCCGGACTGACATCCAGATCCATCCAGGTCCCTTCGGTAGTTGAGAATTCGATGTCTTTATAGGTTCCGGGAGGGTTGGAGACATCCCATTTGTTTTTGTCTTCCTTGCCTTTTTGTGACAAAGCTGCCGTACTCAGGAGGGTGAATATAAGGGCGACGAAAGGGTGTTTAAGAGCCATAGATCATATTAATAAGATTTTAAAATTAATAAGAATAGGATATGATGGGTAGGGTAAAGAAAAAATAATCAATTCGGGGTTGGAGCTGGATCCAGCTCCTCTTTTTTCGGGATGGGGATTTCAGCAGGCCTTGCCCAGGCCAGTAAAAAGACCATGAGTAATGCTCCATAAGTGATGGTTTTGAAATGCTCATAATAGGCTCCAAATTCTCCAAGTAAAACCTGCAGATTGTTGGTCAGAAAGACCAAAATCCATCCGGCAAAAAGGAGACGAAATTTACGTTTAGAAAGGGTCTTTTCCTTTGCAACGGCCTGAGCCCCCAGATAATAAAGCAGATAGGTTCCAGAAGGGAGCATAAAGTAGAATGCATAGTGTTGCTGGTGAGGGAAAATCAAAGGCACGAGCAACAGCATATAGCTAATTTCCCAGAGGGCATAGAGTTTGTTTCGGGCATGCACAAAAGCTAAACTTCGGAGGAAATAAAGAAAGAAAAGGATAAGGGCTCCACGGATAACATTGATGATGGTTTCTACCGTCCCTTCGTCCAGATTAAGGATGTTTCTCTTGAGTTTCAATACAGCAGGATCCGGGCAATGGTCCATCAGTAAGGTTGGCAACCAGGAGGTGATACTATGTAAGCTCCGGGCGGAGGTATCTATAATATGTTCCGGATTTGCTGGATTAAGAAGGTCGTACCATTGCCGAAGGAGGACATTATTAAATTCAAATCCGAGTACGAAGGCAGGCAGGAACAGCCATAGTACGAAGAAGGCACATAATAAGCCAAACGCTTTCAAATACCCACGGAAAAAAAGATAGGGGATGAAAGCTATTGGCAGAAGCTTGATATTGATTGCCAGGGAGATAAGAATGGCCCCTACCCAGTATCTTCCACTCATGATCCGATAGATTCCTTCCATAGACAGGAAGAGAATAAAGACGGTCATCTGTCCGCAATGAAAATTCTCTTTGAGGAAATATAAAACAAAGCAAAAGCTGAGTAGTGTAAAATATAGTTTCTGAGCTTCCGTGAAAATGCTTCTGTCAACAAAAAAAGAAAGAGATTTCCATGTTCTGAATATAAATAGGAGGTTGCAAAAGAGCCAGATGACCTTGGATACATAATCGGGCAGGAGGGTCAGTGGAAATAAGACAACAGCGAAGAGGAGACTGTAGTAATAATGGTAACAGCCTTTGTAAAAAATCCCATAAGCATTGATATGGTGGACGATATCAGAGGAGGCAGAAAGAAAGATATTGAAATCATTATTCTGATGGGCTTCAATCAGAATGTAGACCATTGCGAGGACAATGCCTGCATACCGGAGATAAATATTCTTAAGCGAAAGAAAAGAATTCATTAGGGGTAAACTTACAGCAAAAGTCAGATTAGAGCAATAAAAAAACCGTCACGCCGAAGGCGTGACGGTTTTTTCTGAAAATTGATTATTATTGACGGATCGCTTTCGCGGTATATACTTTAGCACCATCCTGAACACGTACAATGTACATGCCAGTAGGATAAGCAGTAAGATCCACCTCTTTTACGTACAGGTTTCCTGCAGTATTTTCACTTGACTCGAACACTAGGTTACCTACAAGGTCATAAACGGTAATCTGAGTTTGGTTGCCTGTGAAATTGCTCAGAGCAATCTGGAAAGTACCGTTGTTTGGGTTAGGATAAACGCTCAATCCGGTTTGATAAACAGGCTGAATTTCGTTGATAGCAAAAGGCATACCCATCCATTTGTAGATTCCGCCTACAGTAGAGGAAGAGTCAAAACTTCCGGTCCAGCCAGTAGTTCCCATAAAAGAAACGGCAGTGTGCTGTTTCAGAGTATCCATAGCTTGCCAGGTAGCTCCGTTATTGGTGCTGAAGGAGGTACCTACCATTCCGGTAGCGGCTCCAGTACAAACGTAGCTACCACCATTAAGTCCGGAAGCATAGGCAAGACCACTAGTAAGGAAGCGACCAGTTTTTGGTACATAAGTCCAACTTGTTCCTCCGTTAGTGGTGGTGTAGATAGAGTCGTTGTTAGGTCCGACAACTGCCATACCATTGTTTGCATCTTTGAAGACTACTTTATCAATCTGGGAGCCTCCATGTACAGTCGATGCAGTCCAGTGCACTCCCATATCCACAGATTTAAGTACAGCACCGTAATTTGTACCTCCGTATGCAGCACCACCTGCAACAGAGAATACTCCGGTTACGCCCCATTGTCCAGCCCCAACAGTAGGCAGGTTAGCAGCAGGAACTGCAGTCCAAGTAGTTCCTCCGTTGGTAGTGTAATAGATCTCCCAGTTGGTAGTATTTGGGTCACCAAAGGCAACACCGTTATTCTTGTCCCAGAAATAAATCCAGTCTTCGAACGAACCAGCGTTATAAGTAGCTGTAGCCTGCTTAGTCCAGGTCATGCCACCGTCATTTGTACGGTATACACCTCCTATAGAAGTCCCATTTCCAAAAAGGGATACCCATGCAGTGTCTTTAGAAATAGCAGTGATGGCTGCAATCTGGTTATTAGGGTCAATGGCAGGAGTAGCTTTTACGCTATCTGCTTTCCAAAGAGTTCCTCCGTTGGAAGTACGTGTAAAATCACGAGTTGGTGCCCCGGCTCCAGATCCGTCATATGCGATAGCCCAGCTGGTATTGGCATCCACGATAACGATCTGACTGATTCCACGGGATGGTTTAGCAAAAGCAGTTGCCTGTCTTAGCCATTGTGCATTGGCAGCAATTCCACAAGTAAGGATTGCCCCCATAAGGAGTAAATTTTTTTTCATTTCTGATTATTTAAGATTTAAAGATGAATATTAAAGAATGGGGCAAATTTAGGAGAGTTTTTTGACTTAATGCCATGAAAATCGAAAAAACACGCTTATAGACGGTATTGCGGAATAAAATATAATAAAATGCATCTTCTCACTGGCCTATGGAAGGAAAGCGGGAACTTTTTTAAATAGCCAAACAGGTTGAAAGAATAGCCAGAGCTGCCGGAA
>PLYR01000010.1 GCA_003153435.1 Bacteroidota bacterium | reverse complement strand
CTCGATCCTTCTGTATTTGACAACTGGAATGTGCACATCCATGTTCCTGAAGGTGCTACACCAAAAGACGGACCTTCAGCAGGCGTGACCATGCTCACTGCGCTGGCCTCCGCATTTACGCAGCGTAAGGTTCGGCCTAACCTTGCTATGACCGGGGAAATCACCCTCAGAGGACGCGTACTTGCGGTGGGAGGCATCAAAGAGAAATTATTGGCTGCCAAACGAGCAGGAATCAAGGAGGTGATCCTTTGCATTGAAAACAAAAAGGATGTGGATGATATCAAGAAAGATTATATCAAAGACCTCAAGTTCCATTATGTTGAGAAAATGAGTGATGTGCTCCGTCTTGCCCTGCTCCGGGAAAAAGTGGAAAACCCCATCAACCTTAAAGTGGAAAAGAGTCTGGAAAAGGCTTCCTGATCGAAACGATTGATAGATAACCTTTTATATTTCGTCTTTGCACAATATCCCGGGATTCCCTTCGTTTTCCTCCCGGGATTTTCTTTACTTTGCAAAGGGATATAGGGTCTATGCGCAAAACACTTTCATTCATTTTATTCGTTTCATGGATCCAGGGAGTAGAGGGTCAGATCGGTGGCTCTTCTATCTATGAATTTATGAATCTTAGTAATTCGGCCCGGGCTACATCACTTGGTGGCACCGTTATCAGCATTCACGACAACGATCTCAATCTCTCAGTAATTAATCCGGCTCTTCTGGATTCTACCCAGAACAATCAGCTTGCATTTAATTATACCAAATACCTCCCGGATGTAAATGTTAACTATGGTTTCGTTTCCTATGCAAGACATTTTTCAAATATCGGGACCTTTAACACCAATATTCAATACGTAAACTATGGTACATTCCGGGAAACAGATGCTATAGGAAATGAAATAGGAACTTTTACAGCGTCTGACTATTCCTTCAATCTGGGTTATGGAAGACCAATAGGGAAATCTGATTCCAACCGGGCCATCAGTATAGGGGCAAATGCAAAATTTATTTACTCACAACTGTTCACGTATACCTCTTCCGGCGCTGCAATAGACCTTGGACTGAATTATTATTGTGCCAAACGAAATTTTTCAGCTTCCATCCTTATCCGAAATTTCGGAAGGGAGTTTAAGGACTATTATGATGGAAATCAGGAGCCTCTTCCGTTCGAAATTCTGGCAGGATTTTCATTTAAACCGAAACATGCACCATTCCGTTTATCCGTTACAGGAACCAATCTCCAGGTTTGGGACTTAACTTATGTTGATCCGGCGAATCCTCCGCTCACGACAGACCCTCTTACCGGGGCCCCAATTACACAAAATCCAGCCAAAGTATTCGGAGATAAGCTGATGCGACATCTGTTGTTTGGCGGGGAACTTCTTCTGACAAAGAATTTTCATATCAATCTGGGTTATAACTACGAGCGAAGGGAAGAGCTGATGGTTGATTCCAGAAGAGGATTGATAGGAACCTCTTTTGGCTTTGGATTTCGTATTTATAAGTTCCACCTCAGTTACGGACATGCTGCATACCATATAGCCGGTGGTTCGAATACTTTCTCTATTACGACCAACCTGAGTGATTTCTACACCAGGAAATAATCCTTATTCTCCCTGTTAAAACTTTCTTGGTGAATTGTTCCCGAATTGCTGCGAGCGATCAGACATAACTTTTATCTTTGTCAAGCAANNAGGGCTGTAACACTTTACTGTCTCCGTCATGGAATCATTAAAGATGCGCTGTTTATGCCTGAAGAAGTGATTAAGGCGCTGCAGCATATTCATCTGTCATTTACTTATAACAATTCTACAAAAGCATCGGATACTTATCTGAACGGAGAAAATGTAGAGAAGGAGATCAGACAGATGGAAGTTTCCAAAAATGTCAGTCATATTAGTGTGCTTAGGGAAGTCAGGGAGATGATGGCATCCATACAAAGGGAAATGGGGAAAGATAAAGGGGTTGTTATGGATGGCCGGGATATTGGAACAAATATTTTTCCGAATGCGGAGCTTAAAATCTTTATGACTGCAGATACGGATATCCGAACCCAGAGGAGGGTGGAGGAACTTACTTCTAAAGGCAACCATGTGACTTTTGAAGAAGTGAAAAAGAACCTGCTTTCCAGGGATTATGAAGACTCCCATCGGATCGAAAATCCGCTCCGAAAAGCATCTGATGCGGTGGTTCTCGATAATTCAGATCTTAACCGGGAAGAGCAGTTGGATTTTGTTATGAAACTCACAGAAGATCTTAAACTCCTGAAAGATAGTTTTGAAGTGAAAGACCTGCGTGATTCAAAAAAAGTCAGAGGAAATCTTCCATAATAGTTGCCTCAGGCATGATTAAGCCTTGGTGAGCTTAAGATTAGCGATTACTTCTTCCACAGAATTACTTTCCTTATAAAAACCAAGGATCTTGCTAAGGACCGCATCCACTAAGCTGTCCGGACAGGAAGCCCCGCTTGTCAATACAATTCTCAGGGGAGTATTTTTGGGTAAAAAATCATTCGTAATTTCTGTTTTCAATTCCCTGTAATTATAGTGTCTGATAGAATGTTCCGAAATTATTTCGGTCGGTCCGGATATAAAATAAGTGGGGAGCTTATGCTCGCATAATTCAACAATGTGAGAAGTATTGGAACTGTTATACCCCCCTACAAC
>PLYR01000019.1 GCA_003153435.1 Bacteroidota bacterium | reverse complement strand
AGTCGACTGTTCTGCCCCGCTGGATTGGATGGGATAAAATTCAACCCGAATATCAGGCCCATGTTTTTATTCCTTCCGGGATTAAAGACATTCAAATAGATACAACCGGCCGACTGGCAGATGTGGACATGCTGGACAACAGTTATCACTTACCGGTGACCTATGCATTCGATTCCAAAATAGTAAATTACCCTGATCTGAAGCATTACGAGCTCTTTTACAGGCCTGATTTGTGGTTCAACGGGTATGATGGAATAAAAGCCGGCCTTCATCTGAACGGGAATTATCTGAACTATTTTCATGTTTTCGATGCAAACGTATGGTTCAATACAGCTCTGGCTCAGCAGATTCTACCTGCAGGTTCTGAGCCACTGAAATTTGATTTTATTTCCTTTCGCGTAAATTATAAGACTGCTACTGATAAGCTCGTTAAACGATCAGATGTCGTTCTCTCCGCACGTTTTCTCGATGGATTGATGGCCTATACCCTTGGTTTTGAGTTTAAAGACAAGAGCCTGAAGAACCTCTTTTATGTGAACTTCAAATCTATGCTGAGGCCTCAGCGCTCGTCTATGACCTACTTGCTCTACCCGCAGGAATGGAATGACAATATGTATAATAACACCCTCAATGTTGGTGTAAACCATACCTATAGCTACAGACACGGATCTGGTTTTATGAACCTCGGGATGAGAACCTCTGCCTTCGGAAGTAATTATGATTACTCCTCACTCAGCTTCACAGAGATAAACCGCCATGATCTGGGTAAAAAAATAAAATTCAGTACCCGTTTCTTCGCTGAGTTTATAACCGGATCAAATATCCCGAATGAATCATCCTTGTTTCTAGCAGGTGGCAATCCAGAAGAGATGATGGAGAATAAATACACCCGTTCTATTGGTTTCGTTCCAACAGATTGGCTCGGTTATGGCCCTTCGACTAATCATTTTCAATATGGAGGAGGCCTTAATCTGAGAGGTTATTCCGGCTATCTTGCACCCAAACTTCTGAATGATGGAACAGAAAGAGATCTATACAAAGGAAGCAGCGGCGCCAGTGTGAGCGGAGAGCTTGAGTTCCAGAAATTATTTACTTCCGGAGTGGCTTCAATCTTTGGCACCCGATTATTCACCAAAATCAGTAACACCATTGCAATACAGACTTACCTTTTCGGAGATGCCGGAGTGATCAACTACAATCATTCCAACGAAGTTATTGCCTATGATGATTTGCGTGCCGATGCCGGACTTGGACTCACTTTCACCATCAAACGATGGGGAGCATTA
Source organism: Bacteroidota bacterium (assembly GCA_003153435.1). Lineage (GTDB taxonomy): Bacteria > Bacteroidota > Bacteroidia > Palsa-965 > Palsa-965 > Palsa-965. Next base: position 10,320 of record PLYR01000019.1, on the reverse strand, counting down.
CAAAACGTAAAACCACTTACAATCCGGTTTGATATGCCTTTCTTCCTGAACAGTACCCCTGCTACCGACCCTGATTATGTTCAATTCAGATGGGTATTGGGGATTAACAGATCATTTTAAATTATTTTATCACAAATCGAAAAATGAAAAAAAACGCATTTCTGCTTCTTCCAATCCTTTTACTTTCCGGAGCTCTCCTCAGCCAGAACACGAAAGATGTGTATGACAAAGCAATGGTTCTTAAATCAGAATTCAAATACAAAGAAGCCATGCCTTATTTTCAGGCATTGATTAAAGTAGATTCTTCCAACATCGATTTTCTTGCAAACGGCAGTCAGGTTTACACCCGTTTCGGCTACCTCTATATGACGTCCGAGTCGGAAAAACAGAAATACTTTCATACTGGAGAATATCTTGCAAAGAAGGCCATTGCAAAAGATGAAAAAAATGCGGAAGCCCATTATGCATACGCATTAGCCTTAGGCAGGATTAATGAAAATGAGAGCTCCAAAACGAAGATTGCAAATGCAAAACTTATCCGTAAGGAGGTGGACAGAGCCATTGAATTAAATCCCAAGCAAGCCGGCGCTTATCACATTCTGGGCCGGTGGCATGCCACCATTGCTGGTTTTAATGCCGTTGAGAAAGCCATGATTAACACCTTTTTCGGTGGAGTTCCTCCTGGTGGTTCCTATGACGATGCCGTTAAATGCTTCCAGACAGCTATCTCCCTTGAGCCTAAAAACATGATTCATCAGTATGAACTGGCGAACACCTATTATGCTATGGGAAACAAAGTATCAGCCAAAGTTTGGTTGGATAAGGCTATGGCACTCCCGGTGGTCTCCGACGACGACAAGATTACTTCCGATAAGTGCAAGCAGCTTAAGAAGAAATTGAATTAATTGTGGGCAACCGTTGTATGATGGAACGCAGATTTTTATGATTTATTAAGATAAAAAATGATTTTTTATAATCGATCCTAAATCATAGTTAATCATATTTTCATCATAGGAATCTGCGTTCCATCATACACCGTACTTCACCTCCTACTCCAAAAGCTTAATCCGTATTCCAAAAGGCTTCAGGAACTTGATGATGAAATCATTCATATCTGGCGATATTTTCAGGAACAGTATAGGGCCCATAAAAATTACCCCTAAAAGCATGGAGCGAACAGCCAGATCGACATAGACATTCATCAGAAAAGGGATGAAACTGTTGATCACAAAACATCCTCCTCCAATCAGCAACACCCAGAGATTGCTGAGTTGAAAGGGCTGAATTCCGAAGAAATATCTGACCAACCACAATTTAAGTATATTGTTTACCATAAGACTTATAAGAGTTGCAATCGCCGCTCCATTTATTCCCATATTCATCTCATGGATAAAGACGTAATTTAATCCCATTGTCATGAGCACCATGAACACAGTCAGGAGCATATCAATTTTATATCTCTTTGAGGTGTAGGTAATCACACCGTTAAGTCCTGTTATCATATCAAAAAGCCGGCCCAGACTCAGGTAGAGGAAGACCATTTTGCCAGTTGCAAACTGTGGGGGCATAAAATGGAAGATATCGTCAAATCCGGCCCAAATCACAATAAATATAAGTGTCCCTACCACGATACACACTGCTGTAACCTGTTTATATAATTTACCCATATCCAACATGTTCCGGTCTTTCCAATAAAGAGCTACCAGTGGACTTGTCACCTTCAGGATTGACCGGTACGGTATCAACATTACTGTAGTAAAGAAAAAGACAGTCGTATAAATACCGACAAAGTACATGCTTCCAACCATCACTCCATTTACCAATTGGGTACCCATTAGCGCAGCAATCATGAGTGTATCCACATTTGCACTGAATATATTTCCGGTGGACGCCAGAATGGTATAAAGTCCATAACCGAACATGTGCTTCGAGAATCGTCGAATACGGGGACTGAAAATCGGTCTCAGGAAAAGCTGGCGCAAATAGAATGTATACGCGGTTACCATTACGGCAATGGAACAGTTCACACTCACATAGATAATTACGAACTGATGGAAATTAACCAGTTTGAAGGCATACAGACTGATGCTGAGAGTAATCAGCACCCGTAACGCAACTTCATTAATTAATGAAGGAACGACTGTTTTCATATGGGAACGCAAGTACGCATCGTAGGTATGAAAACAAACAGTAGCAAGGCCCAGAGGGATGATATAGTAGTAATATTCGACCAGAAGTTTTGCGCTTTCTGAGTAGTTGCTGACTACCCAGGGCTTGAAGATGATGAAAGTTATGGAGGTGAAAACAAACCCAATCAGCATGATTATATTGGCCCAAAAAAGAAAACCGTGATGTTCTTTTTCCTTGTCCCGGAAAAAAGGGAAGAAGCGGAGCATAATCCCGTTCAGTCCCAAAGCAGAAAATTGGGCATAAATAACGGCAATATTGATCATAATATTGGCCAGACCAACCTCCTCGGTACTTAAGAAATTAGGGAAAAGCAACACCTTATTTACATAGCCTAGGATTAGGCCGATGTAAGACACCACAGTTAATTTAAATCCATCTCTTTGAACTATTCCCACTAATCCTGACGTTTTTTTGTAAAGATGGAAATTATTCCAACCCGGTCGATTTTAATCTTTTCAGAATAATTAACCAGGCATTGTGTGTTTTATTGCCCAAAGGATCGCCATTTAACATCTTTTATCGAGTCCCCTACCCCCCGGGCACCTAAACCGACCTAAGTATCTGTAATTCATGCTCAATCAAGCTTGAAGCTTGATCGTTACCAATGGATTTTATTACTTTTGTTCTTTCGAACACAAATTGATGAAATCAGCCTCTTTTCGGATTATTCTTTCCAAGTTTAAGTGGCTGGGTTATGAAATTTCCACCTCTTTATTCGATTTTGTTTTCTGGTTTCTGAGGTTCCCCGTTCCAGGAATGGTTCCAAAGCCTGAACCTGAAAGAAAACGTGTGGTATTTGTCGGTGAACTTCTCCCTCCACGAACACCACGAATGGCTAAATGGCTTGTTAGGTCGGGCGGCTTTTCAGCAGTCTTGGTCTGCAGCAAAAGAGGGTTTGTCCAAGCCTTTTCCGATCCTCATTTTGAAGGAGTGTATCTCTTCCGGAACAAGTGGCATCTAAAACGTATCCTACAAGCCATCCCGGAAGTGTATCTATTGCATTCCTTTGCTCCGAAAAGCTATTATCCGGATATAGCACGCCAGACCCTGAATGTTCCATTCATTCATGATATGCAGGATGTTTATGCCATTTATTATGGACTGTCCCCTTCGTTGAGATGGTTGAAAAAAGAGCTCCCGCATGAAAAGCTCTGTTTGGAAAAATCCAGTGGGCTGATAGCAAACAGCCTGGAACCAAATGCGGCCTATCGCAAATACTTAACCAAGCAGAAGCCCCCTTCCCTCTTCTTTCCATTATATTGTGATGATGATTTTTTCTTTGAAAATAAAAAGGCGTTAAACCAGGAAGATATACATATTGTATATGCAGGAGGTGTAGCCGGGTCTCACCGGAACCCTAAACAGTATGGAAATATCCAGTTCAAATCGCTCATCCTGAAGTTAGCGAGTCAGCAAATTCATTTTCACATTTATCCAAGCCCTTCCAATGTAAGAGCCGATTACGAAGAGTATGAAGCAATCGCCAGGGAAAGTGCTTATTTTCATTTTCATGAACCCGTATCTCAACAAAAGCTGGGCGAAGAATTGAATAAGTATCATTTTGGAATTCTTCCTTTTTTCAAGGAACTCAGTGAGCAAAGCGATGAAAAATTGAAATATGCTACAACCCTTAAACTTTTCAATTATCTGGAATCGGGGATTCCTGTTATCGTTTCGAAAGATCTGAGGTATCAAAGCTGGATGGTGAAGAGGACAGGAAGCGGGTTTGAAATAGGTATTGAGGATCTTGATGGCCTTAAAAACTTAATTGTTACTCATCCTTATTCATCCCTGAAAGAAGCTGTTTCCTCTGCCCGGAAAAGCCTTTCCCTGAAAAAACAGATCAAGCGCCTCATCGGATTTTACAAACAGGTAGCTCCTTAGTTGACAATAATAATATGACTATATTTCAACCATGAAGAAAGTTGTAATCATAGGAGCAAGGGCCGATGGTCATGCGAAAGTTGTGCTCGAAATCCTTCTTGCACAAGGCATATTTGAAGTTGCTGGTTTTATAGATGATAATCCCGCCCAAAAGGAAACATCGATCCGAAACTACCGGGTCCTTGGTTCTATGAAAGAACTTCCGGAAATTGCTGGAAAGCTCCAAATTACCTGTGGCATCGTAGCCATAGGGCATAATTCGATGCGAAGGAAACTTGGGATAGACCTGGGAAAAATGGGATTGGAACTCATCAATGCTATTCATCCAACTGTTCATCTTGATTCCGATGTGATTCTGGGTAAAGGCATCTACCTGGGCCAGGGGGTCATTATTGTTACCGGAAGCAGGATTGGGGACAGTGTGAACATTCATACCGGAGCCACCATCGATCACGATAATTTTATTGGTGATGGCGCTAATCTTGGACCTGGAGTTCATACTGCGGGAAGAGTGAGGATAGAAAAAGATGCATTCCTGGGCACAGGAACCTTGGTGATTCCCGATGGAGTGATTGGTGAAGGAGCCATCACAGGAGCCGGAACTGTGGTGATACGTCCTGTGGAGCCTCACACGAAAGTAGTCGGAAACCCGGCAAGAATACTCAAGAGTTAGATACGTTTCTTGAAGCAGAAGGCGAAAAAGCTTAAATTGCACCCTTAAAACCATACTATAGTGAAACACATTTTTGTCACGGGAGGAGCAGGCTATGTAGGTTCTGTTCTTATTCCCAAACTACTTAAAAAAAACTACCGGGTTACAGTACTGGATCTGATGATTTACGGAGAAGATGTACTGCCGGCTCACCCTAACCTAATTGCAGTAAAAGGTGACATACGCGACCAGGGCCTGTTGAAAAAACTTCTTCCCGGGGTGGATGCCGTTATTCACCTCGCCTGTATCTCCAATGATCCCAGCTTTGAGCTGAATCCAGGCCTGGGCAAATCCATTAACCTGGATGCTTTTGAACCCCTTGTGAAAATTTCCAAAGAATCAGGGGTCAGCCGGTTTATCTATGCTTCGTCTTCCAGCGTGTATGGAATCAAAGACCAGCCTAACGTAAACGAAGAAGTCAACCTGGACCCTCTGACTGATTATTCTAAATTCAAAGCTTTATGTGAAACCATTCTGGAGCAATACCGTGGCCCTGGCTTTACAACCTGCACCATTCGCCCGGCCACTGTTTGTGGATATGGCAAACGTCTCCGGCTTGATCTCACCGTTAACATCCTGACAAACCTTGCTATTAACAAAGGCGAGATTAGTGTGTTTGGAGGAACCCAGAAAAGACCCAATATCCATATTGAGGATATGACTGATTTATATTGTCAGTTACTGGAGCTTCCTGCTGCGAAGATTGATGGAAAAGTCTGGAATGCAGGATATGAGAATTTTACCATCTCCCAAATTGCACAGATGGTTAAAAATGTAATTGGCGATCAGGTAAAGATTGTGACTACTTCTTCCAATGACCTCCGCTCTTACCACATTTCCTCCGAGAAAATTAAAAAAGACATTGGTTTTGAACCCACGCACTCTATTGAAGATGCAGTACAGGATCTGAAGGCCGCTTTCGAAAAAGGTATAGTTCCCGATTCTCTTACTGCCGATAAGTATTTTAATGTGAAGTTGATGCAGAATATTAAGCTGGATTGAATATCACACCAAGCACCTCAGACATAAGCATGATAACCAAAGCCATCTCAGTCCCCTATCTAAACCTCGGCCTCCAACACAAGAATATCAAAGCCGATATCCTTCGCAGCATTGAAGCCATTCTAGATAACGGTCAGTTCATCCTGGGCGAAGAAACCCAACGTTTCGAGAAAAGCTTTGCCGAAATTGCTGGCACCAAATACGCACTGGGCGTTGCCAACGGCACCGATGCGCTTTTTCTTTCTTTGATGGCCCTCGGCATTGGCAAGGGAGATGAGGTGATTACAGCCCCTAATTCGTTTCTTGCTTCAGCTTCCTCGATCGCTATTGCCGGGGCAACACCTGTCTTTGCCGATGTATTGTCTGATTTCAACCTCGATCCAGAGAAGGTAGAGAAAGCCATCACTCCTAAAACAAAAGCCATCATCGCGGTTCACCTCACCGGAAGGCCAGCTCCTCTGGATGAACTGAAAGCCATTGCAACAAAACACAACCTGCACCTGATTGAAGATTGCGCTCAGGCTGTAGGGGCCACCTATAAAGGAAAACCTGTTGGATCATATGGAACAACCGGATGTTTCAGTCTCCACCCCTTAAAGAACCTGGCCGCCTGTGGCGATGGGGGAGTGATTACCACCAACGATGAAAAGATTTACAAGCATCTTCTCCTGGCTCGTAACCACGGACTGAAGAACCGCGATGAATGTTCGTTCTGGAGTTTCAACTCACGCCTTGATAATTTACAAGCTGCCATTCTCAACGTAAAGCTGAATGAGCTCTCTGCATGGACCTCCAGAAGAAGGGAAATAGCAGGACTCTATCAAGCAGGACTGAAGGGACTTGATCTGATTGTGCCGGCAGATAAAGATTACGAGAGAGCAGTATACCATACGTTTATCATCCAATCCAGCAAGAGGGATGCACTCAAACAGTATCTGGCCGATTGCAACATCGACACTAAAGTGCATTACCCCGTAGCCATTCACCAGCAAGAAGCCGCTCAATACCTGGGTTATAAAAAAGGAGATTTCCCTGTTACCGAGCATCAAACCAACTCTATCCTCAGCCTTCCCATCTTTCCGGAACTGACGAATGAACAGGTAAATTATGTAGCTGCCTCTATCCGGAATTTCTTTAAAGTCCTTAAATAATCTCACGAAAAATCAACGTCTGCTCAGCCAAACGGCCTTCGCCGCCTACAAATAAACCAGTTCTGATTGGAATAATTGTCTAACTTAGCGACCCTTATTGCTAATCTGTATTGGCTTAGTTTTCAATGATTATTACGAAGAAAAAGGTAGAATTCCATACTCCCTGGTTTGAACTGGTTGCAAAAACAGTACATGACCCTTCTGATCCTTCCGGAAAGGATGAAAGCTATTACTCCATCTCTGCAAATGACTATGTCTGTATCCTTGCGCTGACCCCGGAAGAAAAGATTATTATGGTAAAGCAATTCCGGCCTTCTGTGGAAGATTATACCCTCGAACTGCCTGCGGGCTATGTGGATAATGGAGAGACTCCATTGCATGCCTCTCAGCGGGAACTTCAGGAAGAAACAGGTTATCTCTGCAAGGATGTGGAACTCCTGGGATGCCTCCAGCCCGATACCGGTAGATTAGGCAACCACCAATGGTGCTTTTTCGCTAAGAATGTAATCCTGGAAGCGCACAATGAAGCAAATACAGAGAAAGGCATCACTCGCGTTCTTTTAACGAAGGCTGAGCTCAAAGAATACATTCTGGCCGGGAAATTCAAACATGCACTCCATCTGGCTTCCATCTACCTTGCAATCCTCAACAACAAAATTATACTCTGAAAATGGCTGGTGTAAAATCAAAAAAATATGATATAGTGGTAATAGGGGGACTGGGACATGTGGGTCTTCCTCTGGGCATCGCTTTTGCAAATAAAGGACTGAACGTTTGTCTGTACGACATAGATCCTCAAAAAGCAAAAGAAGTCATGAAAGGCAGAATGCCCTTTATTGAATATGGGGCAGAAGAAGTACTGAAGAAAACCGTCGGAAAAAAGCTCACCACCTCCCTGGATATGGCGGATATCGCCAAAGCCAAATACATTATCGTGGCAATAGGCACACCGGTGGATGAATACCTCAGCCCTAAACTGAAAGGGTTCTTCGATTTGTTCGAAAAGCTCAAAACGCATCTGGATGACAGCCAGACCATCATTGTACGGAGTACCGTCTACCCCAAAGTATGCAAGCAAATTGAGACTTTCCTGAAAAAGAATAAGCTCCACTGTAAAATAGCCTATTGCCCGGAAAGAATCATTCAGGGATATTCGATCAAAGAACTGAATGAGCTTCCTCAGATCGTTGCTGGACTTACTCCTGCTGCTGAAAAGGATGCTATTAAATTATTCTCGGTTCTTTCCCCCAAGGTGATCCCGGTCCGGATCGGGGAAGCTGAACTTATTAAACTTTTTGCAAATGCCTGGAGGTACATCATGTTTGCGGTGACAAACCAGTTCTACATGCTGTCTACCGCCCACGGTGAAAACTACGATAATATCCGAAAAGCACTGATGGATGGCTATGGCAGAGCCGCAAGCATCCCAAGTGCCGGCTTCACCGCCGGTCCATGCCTGCTCAAAGACACCATGCAGCTTGCTTCCTTCACATCAAATAATTTCCAATTGGGTATTACGGCAATGCAGATCAATGAAGGGCTGCCCGATTTTATCGTTGCCCAGCTCCGGCAGGAATACGACCTTTCCAAGCTAACCGTTGGGATTCTGGGAATGACTTTTAAAGCAGATATTGATGATATAAGAGATTCTTTGTCCTACAGACTCCGGAAGCTTCTCCTCTTTAATCATGCCAATGTGCTCTGTTCCGATGAATTTGTCAAAGACTCTTCTTTTGTTTCAAAAGAAGCCTTGCTTAAAAAATCAGATATCATTATTATCGGAGTGGTACATTCTGCTTATAAGAAATTATCCTTTCCGAAATCAAAGAAGATTGTTGACCTCTGGGGGTTGACAAAAAAATCTTAATGCTTTATTAGAATGCAGCTATTACTTACCGGTGGTTCAGGACGTTTGGGCAAGGCCATTCAAAACTCAGGCCTGTTTCAAAACCTGCTCACTCCCTCTTCCTCTGAACTGAATATCTGCGATCCTCAAAGTACTGCTTCCTATTTTTCAAACCATCACATCGGTGCCGTCATTCACACCGCTGCCTTGGCGAGACTTGTCAAATCAGAACTTGCTCCGGAGGAGGCCATTCAAAAAAATATCATCGGCACTGCGAATGTGATAAACAGCATCCTTGAACAAAGGGGACAAGGCAAAGACATCCGGATGATTCATATCTCAACGGATGGAGTTTACGAAAGTACCGAAGGGAACTACTCAGAAGTCAGCCCCACCCTGCCCCAGACCAGATACGGATGGAGCAAACTAGGTGCTGAATGTTCAGTTAATATGCTGAAAACAAATTTCTGTATTATCCGTACCCGCTTTTTCGATCCTTTGGAAATTCCATTCGATACCGCAGCCTCTGATTTATATACTTCTAAGATTACTGTGAAGGATCTGGTAAAACACATAAAACTCCTGCTTGACTCAAACTTTAGCGGAACAGTTAATGTTGGAGGAGCGAGACAATCGGATTACGATTCTTTCAAACCCTTCAAAGCCGGCATAAAAGTCTGCTCCGTAAAGGACATAGCAAAAGAAGTACCCTTCATACCGGCAACAGATGCTTCCATGAATACTTCCCGATTTCAAAAAATTCTTAACAAGACTAAAGTATAATTGAAACCGGGAATGGACCAGAACAAATCAGTTTTAGATATTATCATCCCTGTCTTCAATGAGGCTGAGAATATTGGTCCAGTGCTCGACACGCTCAAGAAGCATGTAAAAACCCCTTTCCGCGTTCAGATCTGTTATGATCTGGATACAGACACTACGCTTCCGGTTTTAAGAAAGTATGATACCGAAAACCGGTTTGAGATTATTTATACGAAGAATCCCGGAAGAGGCCCTCACAAAGCTATCACTACTGGATTTGAAAACATGACCGGAGAAGCTGCCCTCGTATTCCCTGCCGACGATATTCTGAATGCACATATTATTGACAGTATGTATCAGAAATTCAAAGAAGGCTGTGAGATAGTTGCCGCCAGCCGGTTTATGGAAGGTGGATCTATGAAAGGATGTCCGCTGATTAAATCTATACTCGTCAGGACAGCCTCCTTCACCCTTTACTGGTTTGCATTCATCCCGATTAAAGATTCAAGCAACGGATTCAGGCTGTTCTCTAAAAAAATACTGGAAACCGTAAAGCTTGAATCGACCCTGGGATTTACCTATTCCATTGAGTTATTGGTGAAGGGACATCGCTTAGGCATGAAAATAGGGGAAGTTCCCGCCTCCTGGCTGGAGCGTGAAAAAGGACAAAGCAAATTCAAAGTATTCAAATGGTTGCCTCATTATATGAAATGGTATGCCTACGGTTTTAAAACAACCTATCTGGGACTGAAGTCAAAATCAAAAAAAGCTTA
>PLYR01000007.1 GCA_003153435.1 Bacteroidota bacterium | reverse complement strand
TATTGAATTTTAAGGTATTGTAAAGCCCGGACTTAAAGACAGAAACAGAAAACAGAAAGAGTATTTATTCGATGGTGATCGACAGGAAGGTCCGGTCTTTGGATTGAATATGGGTTGCTTCATGGCTTCCCACAGAGCCGATGAGGGTGTTAGAATTGGCTTTTACCAGCTCCCGGGGAGAAACGAATTTTTTATCTTCCCGTAAGTTACTGAGGGAATTTTTGCCGAGCATTCCCTGGGAATCTATCCGGTAGCACATGAGTACTCCTCCATGTCCTGGCGAGAAAACCGCGGGAGGACTGCCAGGGTTCAGGTGAATGTTTTCGGCATTATCGAGGAAGAAGAAATAACATTCATTTCCTTTTACAAATAATTTGTAGGAAAGCCATTTACTGCTGCCTGATGCTTCCTGGTTTTTAGGTATTTTTCGCGCCCAGGCCAGGTTCCCGGCAGGGTTAATCTGGAAGACATAAATATCATTATATGTAAAGTGTGTCTGGGATTGGCCTGGCATCTGATTTTGCGGAGTACTTCTCTCCATCGTCCCGGCACCTACTTCTTGTTCTTCTCCTGCAATAGTCACACTTCCATCCGGCATCATACGCAGATCGTGTAACCGGAGTCCGATGGATCCGGCTCTGTCGTTCCTAGCAATCTTATTTTGAGTGCGCTTACTCTCATAGGATTCCAGCAATTGAGAGGGTAAGTCATAGTATCCTTTGCGGAAAGAGGGAGCCGTATTGCCTGCTGTATTCAGCTTGAATAAAAATGCACCCTGGATAGGACCGGATTTGGTTCCTGAATAAAATCCTGCGCAATAGATGTTGCCAGCGTCATCATCCCGAAGCTCGAGATGGTTGGTAAAACGCTTGTCCAGAGAAAAGGGAATGATATCCGGCATATCCTTGGAGTAATTAAACTTGAATAGTTCGAAGTGGGAGGGCTTGCGCTCTTCAGGCGCGGGGCTGTCGTCGTCCTCGTTGGAGACAGCTGTCTTATCGTAAACTTTCGCAGCAAGATAGATGTCTCCCGTTTTATCAACCTGGAAATCTTGTTTTTCCATTCCCGCTTCCGGGTAAGGCATGGAAAACTCTCGTCCTCCTAATTTGTTCATGTGTTCATCAAACACATACATGCCGTTCGATTCAACGTTTTTGTGTTTATGGCCGGAGGAGCGTTCTACGGTATATTTAATAAACAACTTACTGGCATCGCTGGAGAGTTGTACAGTCGGGAGGTTTTCGATATGACTCAGATCATAATTACCTGTTTCCAGAAGGATGATTTCATTCCCCAACTGAAGAGGTTTCAGAGAAAGTTTTTTGGCTTGTATGCGAAAGGTATGCGCCTTTTTGTCGGTGGTGGCATAAATCCACCAGAAATTATCCTTCATGGAAACATAACGAAGAGTACCTGTGATAGTTCCTTTGGGAATATCCTCCATCAGTTTCAACGAGTCGGTACCCGTATAAGTGAATGTAGTATCGTAGTGCCGGAAGAGCGTATAGTTCCGGATGTTTTCGAAGATTTCCGCGTACTCCTCTTTCGGGTTGCCCAAGACCCCCTGGAAAGCGTGATGCAGAATCTCATAGCTTTCACCCCAGCTCACCTTGACATTCCCGATCACACTCATCTGGCTATGTAAGTTGCTTAGGCAGGCCAGAGAAATACCCAGTACAAGAATGGCTTTTTTGAAGGAATACATCGAAAATGGTTTAGCAAAATTTATATCAACAAATGACGTAATTATTTCTGTACCATCAAAGAAATTAAAGGGAACGGTAATATTTCATGCAGCCATACTTAGTAACTGCTCTTAATTAATTGACTGATTGTATTGCAGCATAACTCTGTGATTATGTTTCTTCTGAATTGTAGCAAAAAAACATGCAACGCTTTCCACAAGAATGGTTGGGGCAGAACAGATTGCCCAATTGCGAAGTGGCCTAAAGTTAGAATAGCTGATTGAATTCACATAGATAGCTGCCTCGGGAATTGTCAGACCAAACCCTAAAATTATAAGTGACACCTTGATAGCAGTATTGTGGTGCACTTTCTTTATTTCCCGTAAAACCGGTTCAGGTTGACTAGGGTTATTCAGAAGCCTTATCAAGTGTGGAGCAGTTATAGTATTTCCTTGGTATATATATTTTAAAGGGTGAAATGGCTTATTGATTTCAACTATTGGGGCTCTTGGGATGTTTTGAGACAATACTGAGTGGAAATTAGCTAAACTGCAGTATTTGTTTATTAATTCATCCGCATCATGCCTGCCAAGCCGCTTGATCTGATAAAGCTCAGCACAGGCACCTTCCAGATCTTTTACTTGTATTTTTAAAACTGCAGAATTATATAGTGCTTGAATTTCTTCAGGATTCATTTCGATTGCCACTTCATAAGCTTTTATAGCTCCAAGAGTATCATTTTTTTGAGAAAGCCTTACACCCTCATTATAGTATTCGGTAGCAATGGATTTTTTAGCACGAACAGGTAAATCTTTAAGTTGCGGGTTTGCAACTCCTTTAATGGTGTATTTTACCGGAACAGAAAATTTCACACTTACAAGAGAATCATGTTGCTTCCCAGGTATCCATGCTGGCATTTTCTTAATCACGCGCATTGCTTCTTTTTCAAGACCTAATCCTCCTTTTACTCCCTTTACACATTTGATATCGCTTAGGCTTCCATCTTTTTCCAGTATAAAACTGATATAGACGGTGCCCTGAATATTGTTTTCTGCTTCGATAGGTGGATATTTCATATTGGCTGCCAGGAACTTATTAAGTGAATCGTCTCCTCCTGGGAACTGAGGCATCTGTTCTGCTGAGGTGTAAACTGTATCTTTCGTTGCATTTGCATTCTGCGAGCTAAGATTCAGTGAAATAGCGAGGAGAATAACAAGGAGTGATTTGTGCATACAAGGAGTAGTGGTAAGATGGAAACGTAGAAGGTAAAGGTATCCGATTTTATCAAATCATCTCCCGCTGGGCGAATTGTCGTCGTCTGAATGACATTGTGGATGATGTGATTCTTCACCCCACCGCACTTGCTCCGCTTCGTTCTGAATGACATTGTGGATGATGTGCATTGACACTATTACCCAAAATAAAAGGCACAAAAAATGGGTAAGCT
>PLYR01000009.1 GCA_003153435.1 Bacteroidota bacterium | reverse complement strand
GTTAAAACTGAAGAAAAATTACCTCTGGCTCTATAAACTAAGACTGGTGGTGATTGTCTTTGTGGTACATGTCAATGGCTGTAGCGGGGTCACCGTAATAGATCAATTCACCCTTCCTGAGGTAAGCTACTTTTTTGCAATATTTTTGAATCAGTCCCATGCTATGACTCACGATAATGGTGGTCCTGCCCTCTAACCATGATTTCTCAATGACCTTTACGGCTTTTTCAAGAAAGGTCTGGTCACCCACCGCAAATACTTCGTCCAGGAACATGATGTCGGCTTTGGCATGTGCGGCAATGGAAAAGGCCAGACGTTGAACCATACCGGTAGAATAATATTTGATTTTGGTATTTACAAAGTCCTGCAACTCGGCGAATTCAATGACCTCCTTAAAGATCGTATCGATCTGTGAGATTTTCATTCCCAAAGCTGAACCTGAAATGTAAATGTTTTCGCGGGCCGTGAGCTCATGGCTCATACCTACACCCAGATTCATGAGCATAGTCGTTCCCTTTAGTTTTACATAACCCTGGGATGCCTGGTACACATTGGCCATGCATTTGACAAGGGTCGATTTTCCGCTTCCGTTTCCTCCGATAAAACCGATGCATTCTCCTTTTTGAATGGAAAGATGAATGCCTTTCAGAGCGTGAATCTGCCGTATGGGAGCAGGGTTGAATAGATGAAAAAAACGTTGTTTGACGGTGTTGTAGTTATCATCCCGGATATGGAAGGTCTTTGATAATTTAAATACCTCAATTGCAATGTCTTCTTTTGTTTCCATCAGGTGGTCAACCGTGTTTTACAATTTTTCCGATGCAGTGGGACCCAGATTCTTTAATAAAGAGATACCGATCAGCAGGAAAAAGAGGGCATAAATGAAATCAAACCCCATGAGTTTCCAGTCAACAGCCGCATGATACATTAAGATACTTCTTGCATTCATCATTAATCCACTCAAGGGATTTAGATATTCAAGCCAGGGTAAGGAAGTGTGAAATTTATCAGCAGCGTAGATCACCGGAGAAAGCCAAAAAAGAACACTTGCAAAAATGGCCCAGATCTGACTGATATCTTTTGCCCACAAGTAGAGATTGGAAAGAATCAAGGAGAATGCGAGCGCAAGAATTATTAAGGTAAAAAAGAGAGGAAGAAGATAGATGATATGGTAATCAAAACTCAGGCCATCAAAGGGGCAATAGATTAAAAAGATTATGAGGTTAAACAGGAACCCTATAAAATTGCTCAGGATGACAGACAGGTAAATTTCAAGTTTGTCCATATTCGTATACTCATACAAATATCGCTTGGTTTGAAGGATTTGAATAGTGCCTCCTGCACATTCACCAAAGTAATTGAAGATGATCAAACCCAGAAAGACAAAAGCAACATAATGTGGGGAACCCACTTTTAGAATAAGGGCGAACGCTATATAATATACAATCACATCGGAGATGGGTTTCATTAACGCCCATAACAACCCCATCTTATTTTCGTAATAACGCAGTTTGAACTCTATTTTGGCCATTAGCCAGATACGTTCAGCCTTATTGGTATGCTTAAACCACCCTTTTGCGTAATCACCTAGTGATAAAGCCATATACTATTTTACAAATTTCTTGTAGATTTTAATCATTACAGGCCTCAGGTGTTTATTCTTTTTTATAATCCGAATAAACATTTGACCGAGTGATGATCCCGCAAATTTAGAATAAATTCCACGATTCAAGGTGGGATTGTCAATATTCAGTGAAGGGCCATTGGAATTCAGGAGCAAGAATAGCTCAGCACCATATTGTGCGTACAATGTAGCATGCTTTTCTGCGATGAGTTTATAAAGGTAGAGCTTGCTATTAATTGTAAAGGATTGCGCCATAGAATTTTTTCGAATCCGATAATTCCACCAGGTTTCAGGAAAAGAAACGCCCCGATAGCCTTTTTCAAGCATGCTGATCATACTCTCATAATCCTCCATTCCGTAAATCATCCGAACATCATTCAGTCCGGAATCCAGGAAATGGCTCTTTTTGTATATAAGCGCGGAGGTATTCAAACAGTTGTGAAGCAAAACATAAGGAGGCTCCGGGTTAAACGTTGGCCAGATATCGTTGCTTTCTCCAAAATACTGAGCCCAGCATCCCACAAAACTGATGTTTTCCTTCTTCTTTAAGAGCTGTATGCCTCTCAGGTAGTAAGCAGGGGCTACGGTGTCATCAGGGTCCAAAAAAGAAAGAAAGTCGCCGGTTGCATGCATTGCCCCGGTGTTTCTGGCAGCTGCAAGGCCTTCATTTTTCTGGTGGATGATTTCTATCTGCGAGTCGTTTTCATATTCTTTGAGCACTGAAAGGCTTTGTGGATCATTACTTCCATCATTCACGATGATTATCTGAATCATTTTGAAATCGGAAGCTTTGATACTTGCGATGGTCTCCGGAAGAAAAGCTCCCATATTGTAATACGGAATCACTACGGAAAGATGATCGTGGGTAGGAATGAAGGAAAAGATTTGACCCTGTCGAAGGGGTCTGACGAGCGGAAAGTGATCATTTCCTCCTGGCTTGGAGCTTGCACTAAGCAATTTCACCTTTCGGGTCAGAATATGCTGGTGAGAAAAATGATCACGTATGGAAAGTTTTGCATTTCTGCCTGTTTCCATGATTTTTTCCTTCGAAAGAGCCAGAATTTCATTCAAGCTTTTCTTGAATGAACCTTTTTCATAATGATCGAAGAGAAAACCATTGATACCATGTTTGATCACTTCATTTTGCCCGCCTTGCATCGATGCAAGCAC
>PLYR01000065.1 GCA_003153435.1 Bacteroidota bacterium | reverse complement strand
AAAACGACCCGGCTAATAACAAAACTATCAGCAATAATACCATCAATGTAATTTTTACTGCAAAAGATGGATCACTCTGGATCGGTACCGACCGCGGACTCAACCGATATGATTATGATAAAAAATCTTTTCAGCGGTTTTATCACGACGAGCAGGACTCCCGCAGTCTTGGACATAGTACAGTTTATACCTTGTTTGAAGATCTTGCCGGAAACTTCTGGGTTGGAACCCGTAACGGTCTTGATAAATTCAATGTTTCCTCTAAAACATTCGAGCATTATACGGTTAAGGATGGGTTGCCAAGTAACATGATCATGGCCATAGAAGAAGATGGAAATGGAGACCTACTCATCAGCACCAAGAACGGAATATCCCGATTCAATAACAAAACCAAAAAAATCATTAACTACGATCTGAGCGACGGGATTCAGGGGCGACAGTTCTTCCCCAATGCATCCTGCAAGACGATGGATGGAAAAATGTATTTCGGGGGCACCGAAGGTCTCAATGCATTTTATCCCGACAAGATTCAGAACAACACCTATATCCCTCCGGTCGTTATCACCTCTATCAAAAAATCGGGTGTAGAAATCAAGCCGGGGAAATCATTTTCCGAAATCAAAGAGCTCGTTTTAGCCTATAACGAAAATTCTCTCACATTCGATTTTGTAGCCCTCAGCTTTGCGAATGCAGACGAGAACCAATATGCCTACCGGATGGAAGGACTGGATAATGAATGGAAATACAGTGGAAATGTAAGGTTTACCTCATTCTCCAACCTCCGGCCCGGCACCTATACCTTCCAGGTTAAAGCATCGAATGATGATGGATTATGGAATGAAAAAGGGGCCTCCATCCGAATCATTATTACACCCCCATTTTGGAAAACAGTATGGTTCTATGTTCTCTGTGCCGTCTTCGCCCTTTTCCTGGTTTACCTTTATATCAAAAACAGGGAAAGGAAGTTACTGAAAGAAAAAAAGATTCTTGAACAAAAGGTGGATGAACGAACTGCAGAAGTGATGATGCAAAAGGAGATTGTGGAGACGCAGAATAAGGAAATACGGGACAGTATACTCTATGCCAAACGAATCCAGGAAGCCATCCTTCCTTCTCAGGAAGAAATACTAAAGGCCCTGCCCGACTCCTTTGTACTCTTTAAACCCAGGGATATTGTAAGCGGAGACTTCTATTGGTTTTCAGAAAAGCAAGATAAGTTGGTTATTACCGTGGCCGACTGTACCGGGCATGGAGTACCCGGTGCTTTTATGAGTATGATCGGAAACACACTCCTGAATGAAATTGTGAATGAAAAAGAAGTCATACATCCGGATGAAATTCTTTTCCAGCTGAGGGATAATATTATGAAGTGCCTCAAACAGACCGGAGCAGAAGGTGAAAACAAGGATGGAATGGATATTGCGCTTTGTGTGTACGATAAAGTCAATATGGAAATTGCCTTTGCCGGAGCCAACAACCCTTTCTATCTGGTCTCGGGAGAAGAGCTGACTGAAATTAAAGGAGACAAACAACCGATTGGAGTCTACAAAGGAGATACCAAACCATTCACGAGTCACATTATTAAAGTAAAAAAAGGAGATTGTATCTATATTGCCAGCGATGGTTATGCAGATCAGTTCGGAGGGCATAACGGGAAAAAATTTAAATATAAACAGATGAAAGACCTCCTTCTTTCCATCAACAAAGAAAGCATGGCCGGTCAGAAAAAAGTACTGGATACCAGTATCGAAGAATGGAAAGGGAGCCTGGAGCAGGTAGATGACATCCTTGTTGTTGGATTTAGGATCTGAATGTTAAAATAAAACTGATTTTAATGAAAAATATTGTTGTATTCTGCGGAGCCAGCTCCGGTTTGGATCCCGTCTATCAGGAGCAAGCCTATTTACTCGGCAAAACTTTTGCTCAAGAGGGTATAAAACTTATTTATGGGGGAGCAAATGTTGGTCTGATGAAAGCAGTAGCTAACGGGGTCATGGAAAACGGAGGAAAGGCTACGGGAGTATTTCCACGCTTTTTGAGCGAACTGGAAGTAGCACACAAGGGCCTTACGGAACTCATCGTTGTTGAAACCATGCACGAACGGAAGCTCAAAATGCACGAACTTTCGGATGCAGTCATCGCCCTGCCCGGAGGCTTTGGAACCTTGGAGGAATTATTCGAAATGCTTACCTGGGGACAACTCGGACTGCATCAGAAGCCTATCGGAATTTTAAACCTGAACGGATTTTACAATGAGTTACTGGCAATGTCCGACAAAATGGTGGTGACCGGTTTTTTAAAAGACATCAACCGAAAAATGCTCCTTACTGCTGAAACTATTCCGGCTCTGCTTGACAAAATATTCGAATACAAAACTGATCAGGGTAAGCAATGGATGACAGAAGAAAAAACCTGATTGCAGAAAGCTGATGAATTAGTACTGAGCCCGATAGAAGCGGTGGTCTTTATCGAGCTTGATGGAATGGTCCTTGAACCAGTAGCCGAAACTCAACCACTTCTCCGTGTTTATCTTATGCCATTCGTTAAAGGCTTTCCTGTCGCCTTCCATCAGAAGCCAATGGTTGTATGCTTCGAACTGTCCCGCTTTAATGACCTCTCTTTGAAAATCAAAAAGGATATTCGGGTACAAGCTATTCATATCATTTTTAAAATAGGTATCCACAAAACGCTGCCGGATACGATCGAGGGTGTTCAACTCAATCTCGGATTCTCCAAGTACAGCTAATGCCAAAGTAGGTTCATAGGCTCCCACACCAAAAGGTATCTTTTTATTCTTCATAGCCACAGTGTCGGAGGGATCAGGGGAAGCCTGTTTGCTGAAATTAATTGTAAACGTAGTATCTGCCCTGAATTTGATCTGGCTCTTATAGGTGTCAAACAATAATTTGCTGATTTCCTCACTTCGTTTACTGCTCCGTTCAAGATTCACGAAAATCTCTCCATAGATCATCCCCCATACAGATTCCGTGGAATGACAAAAAAGTTTGGAAGCCCAGTAATAATTACTTGCAAAGGAAGGATCGGTTTCAATTCCTTTTTCAAAGTAAACTAGTGCCCGGTTATATTCTTTTTGACTTGTTTCATAGAGTCCGCTCTCCTGGTACAGACGGCCTGAATGAGGGAATTTCTTTAGTCCGGCTTGATAAGTTTCCATTGCCTTATCCGGTTGCTGCAGGTTTTCATAACAGTTACCTGCAAGTTCATAGATCAGATCACTGACATCTTTACGTTCGAAAAGGGCCTGCAGATTTGTAAGTGCAAGTGCATACTCCTTCTTAGCTATCATGGAATAGGCCAACTCATAAGGATAATCAATGGATTCCGGATCGAGTTTGATGGCCTGGCCGAGGAGTACCATAGCAGAATCGGCATTGCCTGCATCGAGAAGTTTTTGTGCTGTCTTTGCTTTGATAAGGGCTTTCTCCTTTTTATTCTGTGCTGATACGAGCTGAGCAAAAGTGAGAAAAATAAATCCTAAGAACAGAATCCTGATTTTCATTTCATTTCATCATAATGAAGAATGGAAATGCCTGGTTTGTTGTTAACCGCTGAAACCATAGCTCTGGCAATCTGCAGACCGGAGATCGGTCTGTATTTCCGAATGCTTCCGAACATAAGTGGGGCAATCCCTCTAAACAATAAACCGAATATCCTCTCCCCTCCCCGACTTTCCGCTCTACTTCCGAGGATGAATGAAGGTTGCATCAGTACAATTCGTGGAATGTGGATTCTGCTCACGGCCGCTTCCATCTCCCCTTTGGTGCGGAGATAGAAATTAGAGGATGCTGCTGATGCTCCAACCGAAGAGACAACCATAAACGTTTCTATCTTTTGTTCCTCGCAAATTGCTGCCAACTGAACAGGTATTTCATAATCTACAAATCGTCTTACCTCTTTGGAAGGAGTAGTTTTGATGGTGGTACCGAGACAGGAGAAGAGTACATCTCCCGAAAGCTCTGCTTTGACAACATTCAAATCATGGAAATCGATGATGATCTGCCTTAACTTGGGGTGTTTAAGGCTTAAATGCTGACGAACAAATATTTTAACAGAATCATAGCCGGGATCTTTCAGCAACTCCTCCAAAAGCAGGCTCCCGATCAACCCTGTAGATCCGAATAGGAGTGCTGTTTTAGCCATTTATCAGAACAGATTCAATTGGTTGGGCTTATCTAAGTCCTTATGTTTTTCTTCGAACTCGGCTTTTTTTTTAGCAGCTCTGCGCATAGCTTCCACAGGCGATTCTTCCGTATTTTCGAACTCAATTTCTTCCCTTGGAATGGCCATCAGTTTTTTTTTACTTTCCGGCGGTTCTACCAGGTTCACTTCTTTGATTTTATTGCTGCTGAGTTTATTACCCTTGGCTTTGAGGTTTCTGATTTCTATAAACTCCTCCAGCTTGATTTTTTCATCTTTAGGGGCAAAACCTTTAACCTTGGCAAATTCAATAGTGATCACTGGAGATTTTTCGAGAGAGACCAGCTCCAAACGGCTTTCGGGATTCTCGGTGATGAAATGAACCCGCGTACTGGTGGGATCAATATTGAAGCGCTTTACAAAGTACTGCTTGCTTTCCCCGTCATAATATACAGCCGTGAGTACTTTATTAGGGTCAAATTTTTCAATCAGTATAATATCTTCATCAAAATGGGCCGTCAGCTCCACAGGCTTCAGCGAATAATATCCACTATGGGTTACAACGAGGATCCGGTCTTCCACCATGAATTCTCCGAGATAGGTTCCTTTTACATCATAATTGATTCGATGCACTGTTTCATCAAACCAGACCTTATGAGCCCCAAGGGTTGACATTCCTTTTTCCTTAATGACCACCTTCCTGACCGGGTTACGGGTCACCATATTGCCCATGGAACTTCTTGCTTTAATGCCCAGATCACTGAAATCCAGATCGAACTGCAGTTTCCGCAAAGCTACAGCCGGTTTCAAAAATACGGTTACACGTTCTGCTTCTCCATTCGGGTTAGCGGAAAAATACAATACTTCTGAACCCGCTGTTCCTTTTGTCAGATTGTATGGCTTGTCACGGGTAATTCCGGTTACGTTAAAACGTTTCATCATGACCGCTCCTTTTGCGCCATCCCGGTAAATCATATTATAAGTCGTCCGCTCATCATTCTTCTTGAAAATAGCGATATGCAGCATATCTTTTCCGACAAACGCTTTTTCCTGGACCTTGCTTACCACCATGGTTCCGTCTTTCCGGAAAACGATTATATCATCAATGTCGGAACAGTCAGTCACGAACTCATCCTTTTTCAATCCGTATCCTGCAAATCCTTCTTCCCGGTTTACATACAGTTTCTCATTGGCAATAACCACGCGGGTTGCTACAATATTTTCGAAGGATTTTATTTCTGTTTTCCGCTCCTTTCCAGGGCCGTACTTCTTTTTCAGGTCCTTGAAGAACTCAATGGCGTAATCTACCAGGTTAGCCAGGTGATGTTTGACCTGCTCAATTTTCTGATCTAACTCTTTGAGTGTTTCATCAGCTTTGATACTGTCGAAACGGGTGATCCGGATCATCGGAATCTGAGTCAGACGAGCCAGATCTTCATCGGATATTTGGCGAAGGAATTTTTTCTTGAATGGTTTAAAACGCTCGTAGAGGTATACATATAGATTCTCCCGGTCGCTGTATTTTTTAAAATCAATGTACATTTCCTCCTTGATGAATATTTTTTCAAGGGATGCGAAATGCCATTTTTCCTGCAGTTCATGTAACTCCAGTTCCAGTTCCCGGCGGAGCTGTTCCTGTGTTTTATGAGTTGAAATGCGGAGCATTTCATTGACACCTACAAAACGGGGTTTATCATTCTCAATGACTCCGGCATTCGGGGATATGGAAATTTCACAGTCTGTGAAGGCATACAAGGCATCAATCGTTTTGTCAGGATCCGAACCTACCGCCAGATGAACCAGAATCTCAACCTGTTCGGCTGTATTATCTTCCACTTTCCTGACTTTGATCTTCCCTTTTTCATTCGCTCCAAGAATACTGTCAATCAGCGAACTGGTTGTGCAGCTAAAAGGAATTTCACTGATCACCAGGGTTTTCTTGTCGTACATGCCAATTTTAGCACGGATGCGGATCCGGCCCCCCCGGAGTCCGTCATTATAGTTAGAGAAGTCCGCCAGTCCCCCGGTTGGGAAGTCTGGATAAATATCCGGTTTCTTTCCACGTAAAACAGCGATGGATCCGTCGATGAGTTCTATAAAATTATGAGGCAGTATTTTGCATGCAAGTCCAACTGCAATTCCTTCCACTCCTTGAGCCAGGAGCAGAGGAAATTTTACAGGAAGGGTAACCGGTTCTTTATTCCTTCCGTCATAGCTACTTTGCCACTGTGTGGTCTTTGGATTAAAAACTACATCCAGAGCAAATTTCGAAAGGCGGGCCTCTATATATCGGGGTGCGGCCGCTGAATCTCCTGTAAATATATTACCCCAGTTTCCCTGCATGTCGATGAGGAGATCTTTCTGCCCAATCTGAACCATGGCATCACCAATGGAAGCATCACCATGAGGGTGGTATTTCATCGTGTTCCCGATAACATTTGCCACCTTATTGTATCGTCCGTCTTCCATCTCCCACATAGAATGCAGGATACGGCGCTGAACCGGTTTCATGCCATCCTCAATTGCAGGAACTGCTCGTTCCAGAATTACATAAGATGCATATTCCAGGAACCAGTTTTTGTACATCCCGCTCAAGTGGGTAATGCTGTGGTCTCCCCCTCCTCCTGAACCGG
>PLYR01000040.1 GCA_003153435.1 Bacteroidota bacterium | reverse complement strand
ATAGGTGCCATCGGTATTGAAGTCAATAGACACGTAATTTAAATCCTGCCCGGTAGTAAAGTAATGAATAGACCGTGTATTGTCGCTTCCGGAGAGAATGAAAAGGGTGGTCAGCGTAGCTATACCGAAGAAAAAGCCGGTGAGCGAAGGAAGCCAGGGCCTGTTTATATAACTTTTATCAGAAGTATTCCAGTCGTTATAAAGGGTCCAGAGCAGAAACAGTCCCGCTCCTATCTCCAGAACTAAATAGATTCTGGAATCAAACAGGTACCCGTGGTCCGCTGTCCAAAAGGCGAGACAAAAACTCATTAAACCCACCAGCCCCACCGGCATCGCTCTTCGGATAGGGTTTGTTCTTGCTCTATGCTTCTGTCTGCTCACGGGTTGCTCTTATTTTATTATATATTTTCTCATGTCACGGAAGGCCTTGTATCTTATGAGAAATAAAAAACACGAAAGCTGCCTGGATCAGACAATGAAAGTAGGGGTTTTCCCCGAACAGAACAAACAGACAAGTTATTATGCATGTTTTTTTGCTAATTTCGCCAGTATTTTAAATACCTAAGAACGTTAATAATATGAAATCGCTCTGCAGTTCCATACTCCTCTTTATCCTCTCCTTCTCGGTGCATGCCGGAGAAATTATTGATTCCGCCAAACCGGAGCATAAAGATACCTCCTACTGGAAAACAGGAGGAGTTGGTGGTGCCAACTTCTCTCAGGTAAGTTATACGGATTGGGCAGCCGGGGGACAAAACTCCAATACTGGCATTGCTTTTCTGAGCCTCTATGCCAATTATAAAAAGGGGAGTTCAACCTGGGATAACACACTCGACCTGGCTTATGGCAAAACAGAACTCGGGAATGATGCTCCCCGTAAGTCGGATGATAAAATCGACTTCAGTTCTAAATACGGACACTCCACTTCCAACACCCATTGGTTTCATTCGGTCCTTTTTAACTTCAAGAGTCAGTTCGACAACGGATACAACTATCCGAATGATTCGAATGTCATCTCCCGCTTTATGGCTCCCGGCTTTTTTGTGCTTTCTGTGGGTATGGATTACAAACTCAAAGACTATCTCTCCGTTTTCCTGGGACCGATAACCGGGAAAGAAACGGTAGTTAATGCGCCTACCATCGCTAACACGGGTGCCTATGGAGTAACACCTGCAACCTATGATGCCAGAGGTTATATCATCACACCGGGAAAGCATCATCTGGAAGAATTCGGAGGTTATGTGAAGATCGCATTTAAGAAAGATATTATGAAGAATGTGAACCTCCAGACCAAAGTTGAACTTTTCAGTAATTATCTGAAGAACCCCCAGAATGTGGTCGTGAACTGGGAAATGCTCCTGGCCATGAAAATCAACAAATTCATTTCTGCAAGCATTGCTACACAGCTCATGTATGACGACAAGACCAATACCAAGATCCTGAAAGCCGATGGCACTGTTGCATCCAACGGGCCACGGGTTCAGTTTAAAGAGTTGCTCGGAGTCGGGCTTTCCTATAAATTCGGTAAGTAATCTGACATAACATCTGCGATGAGCAAAGAACAGCATATCTGGAATTTTTCGAGCGTAGGCGGAGTCAAAAGAGTGAATATTGATTCGGGGGCCGACTTGCTGGCCCTCTCTTCTCTGGACCAAAAACTGTGGACCGCCCTGAGCTGCCCTGTTCACGGACTGGAAATTGATGCCAAGACTCTGGAGTTGATGGATGCTGACAAAGACGGACGGATCCGTGTGCCGGAAGTGCTGGAAGCGGTTCGCTGGATCACCGCATTGATGGAAGATCCCAGCGTGCTCCTGAAGCCATCTGATGCCCTGCCTTTATCCTACATCCGTAAAGATAGCGAAGAAGGAAAAAATTTATATTCCTCTGCTCTTCATATATTAAGAAACCTGGAACTGCCTGATGCCACCAGTATAAGTCTTGCAGAGACCTCTGATCTCGTAAAGATTTTTGCGAAAACAATATTCAACGGAGATGGGATCGTCACCGAAGATGCGGCCGAGCCGGAACAAATTAAAATGCTTTTCAGGAACATCATTCTCTGCTCCGGATCTGTTACAGACCGCTGCGGGAAGGAAGGAATCTCCCGGGAACTCTCCGACAAATTCTTTGATGAATGCAGCTCCTACGATGCCTGGATCCGGATTGCAGAACAGGATAAAGCAAACATTTTACCATTCTCTGATTCAACCGCCGAGGCTTTTGAATTATTTAACACACTCAAACCAAAGATTGAAGATTATTTTCTGCGTTGCCGGCTGACGGAGTTTGATCCGGAGTCGGGAATGATCCTCCATAGTCTTACAGCCGGGTATGAGGCCCTCCGCCCTAAAGACCTGAGTACCTGCCTCGATGAAATTGCGACTTATCCTTTAGCCAAAAACCAATCCACCAGAACCCTGGTACTCGACACAGGCATTAACCCAGCCTGGGAAAATAAACTGCGCTCCTTCATTCAGATCACCGGAGCCGCGCAGTCTGCAGACCACACGCTTACCGAGAAGGAATGGAACCTGATTGCAGAAAAATTTACAGCTTATGCCCGTTGGCAAGCCGATAAAAAAGGAGCTTCTGTGGAGCCGTTAGGGCTGACCTATATCCGGGAGCTTCTTTCCTCCGGAATGAAGGAAACGGTGGAAGCCCTGATCGACCGTGACAAAGCCCTCGAAGCGGAAGCAGAACATATGATCCTGGTGGATAAAATGGTGAGGTATTACCGGGATATTTTTTCCCTGCTCCGGAACTTCGTCACGTTTCATGATTTCTACTCACCCGATACCAAAGCCATTTTTCAAAACGGCACCCTCTATCTTGAACAACGCAGCCTGGATCTTTGCCTGAAAGTAAGTGATATGCCCAAGCATAACGCCATGGTATCACTCAGTGGTATGTACCTTCTTTACTGCGACTGTATCTCCAAATCGCGGAATGAAAAAATGACCATTGTTGCAGCCCTCACCAATGGAGATACCGATAACCTTGTTGTTGGAAGGAACGCGGTGTTCTATGACCGTAAAGGAAATGATTGGGATGCCACCGTTGTGAAAATAGTGGAGAACCCGATCAGCATCCGTCAGGCGTTCTGGTCGCCTTACCGTAAAGTGGCCCGTTTTATTGAGAAGCAGGTAGACAATATGGCTTCTGCCAAAGAAAAGCAGATTCACGCCACCGGAACCGGACATGTGGAAAAGATTGGAGCCAAGCCTGAAGATGTTGCCAAGGCTCCTCCCCCGTTTGATGTAGGAAAATTTGTCGGGATCTTTGCTGCTATAGGACTGGCTCTTGGGAGCAATCGGTGGAGTGCTTGCTTCTTTTTTAGGCGGGTTCCTTGGACTCACCTGGTGGAAAATGCCTTTTGCTCTTCTTGGAATCTTCCTTGCCATCTCCGGCCCTTCGATGATTATTGCATGGCTTAAACTACGGAAACGAAACCTGGCCCCGCTGCTGGATGCCAATGGATGGGCCATCAATGCCCGCGCCACCGTCAATATTGTCTTCGGAAATACGCTCACCCATCTCGTTGCACTTCCTGCGGGTGCCCGGGTTAACCTGAACGATCCATTTACAGCTAAAAAGCGGCCACTGCTACCCTTTTTGATTGCTTTTCTGGTGTTGGTGGCTGCAGTAGGCTGCCGTCTGGTGGAGATATGGGAACCTGAAATCCATCCTATCTGGTATCTTCTGATTCACCGAACGCTGTTAAAACGGTGATTTTAAGGACCGCTTTACAAAATTTTACACTTTCCAGGTGTAAACTTTGCAGCCTGTCGCTTTATAGGTCCAAAACTGTAAACGAATCACAATCCAGCCGATACATCACCCCAATCTGCTACTTCTAACCGGTAAACCAGATGTTTGTTCTTGACTTTTCAGATGTGATGTTGAAAAACAAAATTTCAATGATCGTTTACGGGAAAGATAGTTGACGGATTTGATGAAAATCTTACATCGTAGTAGATTTAATATTGAAATGTGCTTTATTTAATTGTACTGTCGAATTTTTAGTAAACATTTGTCCTATTCCAAAATAAATTTTCAGCACACTGAATAAGTTTTTATAAAAGAACACTTACAATGATCATGGCTAAAAGCCTCTGTTATCAGCCTACTCAGCTTTCATTTAATCAATAAACAAAATCACCAGCATGAAAAAATTACTCTTCTTATTCATTGTGGCCTCTCTGGCTTTGCAAGTGAACGCACAGGTGGCGACCATCAGTCAGCACAACTTTAATGGATCAGGATCTTCTTATCCTTTTCCGGCAGATGTTGCTGCAAGTAATATTACGGCCTCACTCACAAGCACGGAGAATTTCGTGGAATATGAGGGTATTGCAAGTGGAGGTTCTGCTTTCACCTCTAATAGCACTGCCGGAAACGGCATTGCCTTTTCAAATAGCAGTGGTACCAACACAAAGTACTGGACCCTCACCATGGGAGGGTCAGATCTATCCAGTTATAAAAGCTTCAAATTGTATGTGCAGGCTCAAAGAAGCAATACAGGAGCGACAACTGTTACCTTACAGTATAGTACTGACGGATCAACGTATACTAATTTCGGTACAACCCTGTCTCCAGGCAACGGAAGTTATGTGGAACAAGTTTTCGATTTAAGTTCAATAAGTGCCTTAAATTACAATGCTGCCGTTTATTTCAGGTTAGCTGCTTCCGGAGCCAGTGGTACTGGAACTTTGAGAATTGACAACTTAGAAATACAAGCTAATAAAACAGGTCCTCCGGGCCCTGCCGGTCCTCAAGGTCCAGCAGGACCAACAGGTGCGACAGGTCCTGCCGGTCCAACAGGAGCAACGGGTGCTACAGGAGCAACGGGACCTGCTGGTCCAACCGGTGCAACGGGTGCTGTGGGAGCTACTGGTGTGACAGGTGCTGTTGGTGCAACTGGAGCAACTGGTGCTGTTGGAGCCACAGGTGCAACCGGCGCAACGGGAGCTCAAGGTCCTATTGGCTTGACAGGAGCTACCGGTGCGACAGGAGCAACGGGTGCTGCTGGAGCGACTGGTGCAACCGGAGCACAAGGTCCTATTGGTTTGACAGGACCTACTGGTGCAACCGGAGCTCAGGGAGCACCGGGTAGTGCTGATGCCTGGGGTTTGATGGGATCTACCGGAACGAATCCAGCTACAAATTTCATAGGAACAACGGATGGACAGGATTTTGTCATCAAAACAAATAATGTCGAGCGGTTGAGGGTGACGAGTGCCGGCTTGATTGGAGTTGGAAATTCTACTCCATTGCACGGTTTCGATCTCGCGGGAGATTTGAAGGTTGGAGGAGGCATCACTATAGGTGGCACTGTTGTCGTAAATGGGGACAATTTGATTTTGAATAATCGTTTGTCAGTTGCCGGGGCAGCTTCATTTTCTGGCTCTGCAACTGTTGCCGGGAATCTTGGAATCGGATTGTCCAATCCAGCCTACAAGCTTGACGTTTTAGGGGATATTCATAGTAGTGGAAATTTGAATTCCGCTGGCGACTTAAGAGTTCAGGGAAATACTTCAATTATTGGAAACGCTAAAATAGCATCATTAGCAGGTTCGGGTATTGGAACTTTATATGTCGACTCTCTTGGAAACATTAAAACTAATCGCATCTCCTACGGCTCTGGTGTAGGTATCAATCCTGTTGTAACTCCTTGCGATCCAACGCAACCTGCTTGGACACTTGGGGGAAATCTTTTGGGGCTTCCTCCCAACAATAATATCGCAAATGCAGTAATTGGTACATGTGATAATAACGATTTTATTTTGGAAGCAAATAGTTCTTCTTCAATGTGGCTAAAACCAAACGGGAACATTGGCATTGGAACTGTTAACGCCAATTCAAAACTTACTCTTTCTGGGGGCGATTTTGGTATTGATGCAGGAAGAAGAATTCAAAGCAATAGTTTTACCGATGATTATATTGACATCGAAGAGGCAGAATATAAATTCGTTGCAAGAGGTCATTTATTCCTGCATTTGAATCAACTTTTTAATCTTACATCAACAATTGACATTGGAGATGGTAGTAACATTAATACTTCTATTTGGGCATCAAATACCCCAGGCAATCTACCAGCATTTTTTGTTGAGGGTTCAACAGGAAATATCGGAATGGGAACAATTACTCCTGACTCTCATTACAAACTATCTGTAAATGGGAGTATCAGAGCAAAAGAAGTTGTTGTTCAGTCAGGCTGGAGCGATTTTGTCTTCGAAAAGAACTACAAATTAGAAACATTGCCAAATGTTGAAAAATACATCAAGGAGCATGGCCATTTGAAGGATGTTCCAAATGCAAGCGAGATTGAAACTAATGGCTTAAATGTTTCTTCCGTGATGCCAAAAATGATGCAAAAAATTGAAGAGCTGACGCTTTACATGATCGAAATGGAAAAGCAATTGAAAGAACTTCAGAAACAAAATCTTGAACTTCAGAAAAAGAATGGTTCGTCTAAATAATTGAGGAACACTAAACAACTAACAAGGATGAATAAATTATATCATATATTAATTTTAGCGATATTGATTCATTGCGAGTCCTCAAAAGCACAGGGAAATATGATTTACAATCCCGGCTTTGAAGAAGGGAAATCAGGAGCCGTTCCTGGTTGTGATTACCACTCTTCATCTAAGGATATTGATCAGGACATTGCAGCTTGGTATAATGCAAGAACAACAGCTACTCTGTTTCATAGTGGACCGAATCGAAATTCATTTCCAGATTGGATGGACAAAAATTGTTCTGGCGTGACGGCAGGTTTGCCTTACTATAGCAGGTTTGTATACTTGCAGACGATTCCTCTTGACGCTCCCTCTTCGGATGCCATTAGAACTGGCTTAATCACATCGATGAGTGCCGGAACTCCGTATCTTTTCAAAACAACGTATGTGGGAGTGCTCCTGAAGCCTGGAGTGACAAGTCCTGTGGCAAGAGAGAGAGTCTATCTTACAACATATAATGAGCACTGGGATAAGACGTGGGGCAATACCAAAATAACGTGGGCGATGTATCCGCCGTCATATAGCGCGGGTGGATGGGTCCAGCAATGGTACATACTCCCCGTTTCAGAAGGATCTTTCCAGGTTTCCGATTTTTATCCACTTGTCCACAATATTGTTCTGACCAATGAACAAGGCGCTTTTTATGTCGATTACGTGGAGCTGTCCCAAGATTGTGGAAATCCGGTGCTTATTCAAAATCGAGATTTTTACCCATATATTGATGAGTTACCCTACAAGTCAAGTATTGATTTGCGAGCCGGATATAATATTGGAGCTCCTAACACAGGTCTAGGAAATGTCACCGTTCATAATGGTGCTAATGAGACCTTCATTGCAGATAATACAATTTATTTAGAGCCTGGATTTACCGCAGAATTTGGGTCAAATTTTAACACGGTGTTGGAGCCCTGTGATCCTTCGACACCAGGGAGGGCTCCTGTTTTTGGACCCGACACTTCCTTTCATGTCATTGATGATAGTCACCAAACACTGGGTTGCAATGATACTGTAAATATAGTTGGCATTGATGGCGATACTACATCATACAAAAGCTTTTGGTGGGATTTTGGAAACGGTCAAACTTCAACCAGCAAATCCGTTAGCATATATTATGCAACCCCAGGTTCATACACTGTAAAACTCGCACTCACAGATTCATTGAATGTAACAGATACATTGTCAAAAATTTATATTCGGCCTGATTGTGGAAGGAAGATGACACCGCATAATACAAGCTTAGAATCTTGGGGTAATGGACAAGAGGAAAATGGATCTATTTCAGTTATTCCTAACCCTTCAAATGGCCATTTCGATGTAAGTTTAAACAATGATTTCAATGAGTATATTTCATATCAGGTCTTTGATCCAATGGGCAGAATGATCCTTAATAATAGCATAAAACCTGGAAACAAACTGGATATAGATTTACAAGCAAAAGGTGTATATTTGTTAAGAATCAATTCAATCTCTGGCTCCTTTAAAACCAAGAGATTAGTAGTAGATTGATATTGTTCAGTGGAATATGACATACCTAAATTATGAACTCGGGAAAAATCATTAGGTATTTCAGCCGACCATTAAGCAAGAATTTAAGCAAATTAAAAGGACAAGTTACTCTTGTCCTTTTAATTTGTTGGACATTGGGTGCTCATGCGCAAAAAGACAGCGTAAAGCCTAAGCAAGCAATATTTCAATGTGGACCATACTTAGGACCAAACTATACGATACCTCAAACTGCTAATTTTACTGATCCCTCTTTTACACTAACTGGTAAACCGGAGTGGGCGTATGAGATCGGCGGACGGATGATTTTTCGACTCGGCCGATACTTTTCCCTTGCAAGCGGCCTGTCTTTTAGTGAAATTAATTATCATACCCACTTAGTGAGTGGAAGCAATTATTTTCTTGACGGAAGCTCAAACTATTATTCAATAAACCTGCCATTGTATTTAATTGGAAAAATTATTTGTAATAAAAATGAATACTACATTGGTGTTGGAGAAGAAAATTCTTTCTTTTTTAAATATGTTGAGCATTATCAAACGACCACTAATGGTCAAGTAAATACTTTTGATCAAGTATCTTCACCAAACGATTTGTATTTTAGGCCTTCGGCATTTATCGGAATAGGTCACCAACAGAGCAAAGCCTTTAGGATTTTTGGTGAGGTTGGATTTAAAGAATACAAGTATGGACAAGGATATTTCAGTATCTTATATACTACGTTTTTAAATTTCGGCGTGCTTTATAGTCTATTTTTGAAATAACACACATGAATATTCCCTTTTACGGAATGAAAAGAATTCTTCAATGCGATCAATTTCGAAAAAAAATAAATAATGAACATTTTATCTAAAAAAGCATTACTGCTATGCACATTCATTTTGGCATTCTTGTCTTCCGAAGCTCAATGGGCGCTTCAAAATGATAGTCTGTTCTTTGGAGCAGGAATTAAAGATATATGCATCGTGGACCCAAATGTGGTCTGGGCCTTGGCTTATAATGGATCACAACCATCAAAGCAAGTGCGATATTTCACGCGAACAATTGATGGCGGAAGTCTATGGAAAGCAGATAGCATTAAAACAAACCCTTCCATTCCGCCGGATCAAGGAATTTCAAATATTGTAGGGATTAATACCGATACGGCTTGGGTAGTTACATTTAGCCCTGCTAATACTTCCGCAGGAGGTGTTTACCGAACAAATGATGGTGGTGCTAACTGGACGAAACAAAATACCGCTACATTCAATACGAATTCATTTCCCGACTTCATTTATTTCTGGGATAAAAATAATGGTCTAGTTCTTGGGGACCCCAATCCAATTGGATTCGAAATATACACCACTACAGATGGTGGGGCCAACTGGGCAGCAGTTCCATCCGCTAACATCCCACCCCCACTTTCAAATGAGTATGGAAATATATACAGCTTTTCCGTAATCGGAAACACCATTTGGGCAGGAACTAGTTTAGGGAGATTATTAAAGTCCACCGACATGGGACTGCATTGGACTGTTTCTAATGTCATATCAAGTAAGTCGGTAAATAAACCAGTGTTCAAAGACCTGAATAATGGTCTTTGTACTGTTAGTACCAACAATGATACCTTAATGAGAACTATTGATGGGGGTTCTACGTGGAATATTGTACCAGTAACAGGGGTGTACTTGAAATCTGATCTTTGTTACGCCGGGGGAACTAACCAAAGATATATTTGCGTCGGGCTTAATACGCCCGTCGGCTCATCTTATAGTGTGGATGACGGAAATACCTGGATAAGTATTGAATCAGCCCAGCGTCACACCTGCGTCTCGTTCTTGAATTCCGGAACTGGATGGGCAGGGACCTTTACAACAGCCTCAAATCCACCTACTGGAGGTATATATAAATGGACTGGGAATAATGGTGTTCCTGAATACGAGAACACTATCGGTATGAAACTTTACCCGAATCCCAATAATGGTATTTTCCATATTACTCAAGCGAATGAAGAAAATGGTTCTATTCAAATTTTAGTTTGTGATTTAGTCGGAAAGATTGTATACAAATCTTCGAGGACAATCAATCCTGCAGAAGAGGATTTAGACCTCACCTCCCAGCCCAGAGGCCTTTACTTTGTAAGAGTTACCAATTCAAAAGGAGAAAGCGCGGTTCAGAAGCTGGTAATTGAATAACGGCATGAGATCATTTTGATCTCACAGAATCTTTACAAAACTTTACACTTTTCAAATAATTCCAATCAAAAGATCAGTTTCCAATTATCTGCCAGACTCTCTCAAATTCATTCGGTATCAAATTCGGTAAAGTGTTTCACGGTATTTCCTGAGTTCTGTGATCGATTCAGAATCGTTTAAAAGGGAATGAAGGGTCGTTTCTACAGGTTAAAGGTATTGTAGGCTATTTATGTGGATGGTCCATGTGGGGATCGAACCAATTTCTATTCTCAACTTGGACCGCTTGATGCAATTGGATGTACTGTAGGAGGGGATGTGGGCTCACCCCATCTATTACACTTCCTGCAGGCGCCAAAGTGAATCTGAACGATCCATTTACTGCTAAAAAGAGGCCCTTGGTACCCTTTTTGATCGCTTTTCTGGTGCTGGCAGCTGCAGTAGCCATCGTCTGGTGGAGATATGGGAACCTGAAATCCATCCTATCTGGTATCTTCTGATTCACCGAACGCTGAGTTTTTTAATATTCTGCTGAACCTGGTAAGAATATAACCTATTTTTACCGTCAACCCGTTTTATCAAACCCATCTATGAAAACACGTCTGTTTCCTGCAATCCTCCTCTTGATGCTCAGCATCCCTGTTTATAGTCAGATCGATTTTGATCACGATTCCTGGGCTGAAATCAAAGCAAAAGCTAAGAAAGAAAACAAACTCATTTTTGTGGATGCCTTTACCACCTGGTGCGGACCCTGTAAATGGATGGCAAAAAATGTTTTTACCAATGATACCGTTGCCCGCTATTTCAATGCGCATTTTGTAAATGCCAAAATCGACATGGAAGCAGGAGAAGGAAAAGATATTGCCAAGCTCTATGGAGTCAATGTATATCCAAGCCTCCTCTTCATCAATGGAGAAGGTGAGCTGATCCATAAAGGGGTAGGATCTATGCAGGTACAAGATTTTGTAAGCCTTGGACAGGATGCCAACAACCCGGAGAAACAATTATCGGTTCTTGAAAAAAAGTTTGAGAAAGGACAGACCGATAAACCTTTCCTGCTCACCTATCTGAAAGCATGCCAGAAAGCTTATGTCCCAACAGAAAAACCGCTCGCGGTATATTTTCAGTCGGTCAAGCCCGAAGATCTTCCGGAACAGGAAAACTGGGATCTGATTGTATCGTATGAAAAAGATTTCAATTCCAAAGTATTTCAATACCTGATGGAACATTCCGATAAGTTTGCCTCCCGCTATACTGGTGCCACGGTCGACAAAGTTATTTCCGAAGTAGTCCTCCAATCTGCTTCCAAAATGCTTTACAGCCGCACTGCCACAGATATTGAGAGTTACCCAGCCCTGAAAAAGGCAGTAGAGAAAGGGAATTTCAAAGGGAAGGAAGAGCTCCTGCTCAGCACCGACCAGGCTTATTATGAAGTAAAAAAAGATACAGCCTCCTATGCATCTACCACGGTAAAGTATATTGAAAAATTCAAAAGCGAAGATGCGGCAGTTCTCAATAACTCTGCCTGGGGATTTTATGAAAAAGTAAAAGACAAAAACCTTCTTCTCAAAGCCGAAGGCTGGGCTAAAAAATCATTCGAGCTTGTACCCGAATCTCCTTCCCTGGATACTTATGCCAGTCTGCTTTATATCAATGGAAAGAAGAAGGAAGCCATCGAATCGGAAGAGAAAGCTTTGCGAATGGAACAGACCAATCCCGACGGAAACAAACAGATGGTTCAGGAATATATGGATAAGCTGAAGAAATGGAAAGGTGAAAAGAAATGATTGCTTCACCACATCCTTCTTCTTTTCCCATCCCTTTCGACGTCACCCTCTGGAGTGAGGTACATGCTACAGAACATCTCGGTGAAACCGGCACTTCCTGGTGGAAAACAATTCAATATGGTGACCTGCGGATAAGAGTGGTGGAATATTCCAAGAACTACAAAGCCGACCACTGGTGTCAGAAAGGTCATATCGTTTATTGTCTGGAAGGAGAATTTACTTCCGAAGAAGAAGGAGGAAAGAGTGTAGTGCTGAAGAAAGGGATGTCTTACCAGGTATCCGATAATCTGAGCTCACATCGCAGCAGCACCCATGAAGGAGCAACACTCTTTATTGTAGATGGCGCTTTTCTGGCAGCAGAAAAAAAAACCGACTCCAATCCCCTACCCGATTTCCAAACCACTTTTGATTCTTTTACCCTACGGCCCATCGGTCTTGCAGATGCATTGGCGTATTTTGCATTGGTGGATGAAAACCGTAAGCGCATTTCTACCTTTTTCCCTGGCACCGCTAATTCGAATAAATCAGCTGCGGAATCCGTCGCATTTGTTAATCAAAAGGTGGAATCTGCTCATCACCGCAAAGCAATGCTTTTCGTTATTTTGGATAATGCTACCGGAAAAATGATCGGATCTGTTTCCCTAAAAGACATAGATTGGAATACACCCAAATGTGAGCTTGGATTTTTTATTGATGCTGCTTACGAAGGCAAGGGAATCATTTCCAAAGCCCTCTTCTTCCTGGTCAAGTATTGTTTCGAGTATCTGAAACTAAATAAGGTTTTTATGCGCATTGCCGGAAGCAATGCCCCCAGCCGTAAAGTAGCTGAGAAATGCCAGTTCCAGGAAGAAGGCATCCTCAAACGTGATTTCAAGACTCATGAAGGACGATTGATTGATGTGATCTATTACGGACGGCTGAATCCCTACCCTGTACTATAGCTGAAAAGAGATCCATCAACTTTCTCCAAAAGCTATCAAATGTTTAATCCATCTCAGCAGCTCGTGCATATCCAGAGGTTTGGTCATAAACTGATATCCTGTGATATCATAGCCTAGCTCTTTTAATTCTTTGGTTTCGAAAGCAGAAATAATGATTACCGGGATATGGCTTCCATAGGATGCGTACTGATTCCGGATCATCTTCAGGAACTCGGGGCCGGAAATATTGGGCATCACTACATCCAGAATGATCAGATCAACCCGCTGTGCTATAACCGTACGAATGGCCTCATTCCCATCTTTGGCAATAGAAATTGAAAATCCTTCCTTTCTCAAAAACTCTTTCAGCATAAAACACATCAAGGGGTCATCATCCACCACGAGGATATTCTTCCAGGAGTCTGTTGGATTAGGCATTTTTTCTGATTTAAAAGAAATCTCGGGTTCCATGGCTTGCTTTATTTTCTATCCGGTTTTCTTTTCCATTTCGGTTTGCTCAATCCCTCCATCTCCTCCGTATCTGGTAATAGATCACTCACTTTCACTTCGAGTATCAATGCAATCATCTCCAGGGTCTCCGCCGAAGGTTGAGTTTTGTTATTGCAATAGTTGGTCGTCACCACATAACTCTTTCCTATTCGGGCAGCTAACCATTGCTGCGTTCTGCCCTGATCAAGCAATACTTCTTTTATTCGGTTCATAAGTCCAGTTTTTATGTATTAGATGATTAAATCATATTTCTGTTCAATTGGCATAACTGGGGCTTCCGGCCGGATTGACTGAGGTCAGGCTACCCAGATGCGGTTTGATACTCATCACTGGAATCGTGGAGTGGTTCACCAGCTGCTTTCCAAACTTCCCGGTGAATAACCCGGGAATCCTAGATTCGTGGTCAGCCATCACCATGATTAAGTCTGCTCCCACCTCCCTGGCATAATCCATGGCCGTTAGTGCCACGTTCGCATCTACAATTGTTTTTTCAACATAAGGAACACCTGCTTTTTGAACGACCTCTTCCACACTCCGCATTTTCAACCTGAATTTATCTTCCAGATCTTCATCCGATTCAATCAGACCCAGCAAGTGAATCGTGGATCCGTAAATTTTTGCCATTTCTATGGCATAGTCCACTTTCTGCCTGGAATGCAAGGTGCTGTCAATAGGCACCACAATGTTCTGAATGTTATTTTTGCCGGCATGTGCCTGAATGGTAAGAACAGGGCATTCGGCTTTGCTCAACACTTTCTCCGCATTGCTTCCAATAAATAACTCCTCATATCCACTGGCCCCATGAGTACCCATCAGAATCAGGTCGGCTTCTTTTTCTTCTGCATATTTTACTATTTCTGCAGCAATCTTTCCTTCTGCTAAAGAGCTCACCACCTTGATTCCGAATTTATTACTGTACTGATCCGAAATTTCCGACAACTTTCGTGAAGTATTTTCTCTGACCTCTCCCTCTACGGACAGCGCAAAAACAGGCTCCATCGCCGGGAAAAAAATACTCGTAGGTTCAAAAACATGAACCAGATGAAGCTCCGCATTGCATAACCTCGATAGCCAGGCCCCTTGCTCCAGTGCTTGATTTCCAGCTTCTGAAAAATCTGTTGGAACCACTATTCTTTTTATTTTGAACGTTTTCATGGCTTCTGCTTTTAGGTGATTGCATTGGATTGTTTACACGATTTTACGCCCGGGCGGGCTTTTTCTTCCATTCTTTCGGTAAAGAATGCTTCTAAATAGCTGAAGGGGGGATCTGTGCAGTTAAACAGGATAATTTCATCATTTCCTGATTTCAGCCTTCATTCTCCTCATTCTACCTATATAAAGAACCATGCTGGCGAAAAGAGTCCCTTTTTCGCTTTGACCTGGCGTAAAAAAAGAAAAGCAGGATTTTACCAAAACTTAACCCTTCCATCCATGCATTTAAAAAAAGAAGGTGAGGTTGCCGGCAAAGCTGGTGTTCGCCACATCCGCAAAGTTGAAATCAGGGCCCTTCAGGTGGCTGACTATTTCGGTTTATTGGATTCCATGCAATTGGCTTATCAGGATTGGCGTGGCTCTGCGTGGACCAAGGAACAGATCACACGGCTGATCCAGCTTTTCCCGGGAGGGCAGTTTGTAGTACTGGTAAACGGGAAAGTGGTGGGTACGGCACTCTCTATTATTGTGAACTACGAAGATTTTGGGGATGATCATACGTATATGGAGATTATTGGAAATTATACTTTTAACACGCACAGGAACCATGGTGATGTACTCTATGGGATTGAAGTATTCATTCATCCAAAGTATCGGGGGTTAAGGCTTGCCCGCCGTTTGTATGATGCCAGAAAAGAATTGTGTGAACGTTTAAATCTCAAATCTATCATCATCGGAGGCCGCATCCCTGAATATTCTCCTCTGGCCGATAAAATGACGCCCAAGGAATACATAGAAAAGGTGAAGATGAAAGAGTTGCATGATCCGGTGCTTTCCTTTCAGCTGGCCAATGAATTCCATGTCAAAAAATTACTCCAAAATTATATGCCCGGAGATGAGGGTTCAAAGGAGTGTGCA
This sequence comes from Bacteroidota bacterium, assembly GCA_003153435.1. Taxonomy (GTDB): domain Bacteria; phylum Bacteroidota; class Bacteroidia; order Palsa-965; family Palsa-965; genus Palsa-965. Next base: position 34,541 of record PLYR01000040.1, on the reverse strand, counting down.
ACACTGATGGAATGGAACAATGTATTGTATGCGAAAAAGAATACGCAGGAACCCCGTTTGAAAACAACTGCAAGGGTTGGTCTGATCCAATGGCAGATGAGGTCCTTTAAAACATTTGAAATGCTTTGTGAGCAGATTGAGTTTTTTATTGATTCAGTTGCCGGATACAAAGCTGATTTTGTATTGTTTCCGGAACTATTTAACGCTCCTTTAATGGCCGAATTCAATCATCTGACTCAGGCCGAAGCCATTCGAAGCCTGGCCGGTTATACCGAACTGTTACGGGATAAATTTATTGATTACGCGATCACCTACAACGTCAATATCATTACAGGCAGCATGCCTTTTATCAGAAAAGGACAGTTATACAATGTTGGATATTTGTGCCGCAGAGATGGCTCTATAGAGCGATATTCCAAGATTCATGTGACCCCAAATGAAGTGAATACCTGGGGGATCGTAGGAGGCAATAAGCTGCAAGTGCTTGAAACAGACGCCGGACGGATTGGGATCCTGGTCTGCTATGATGTGGAATTCCCCGAATTATCACGGTTACTTGCCATGCAAGGGATGGATATACTGTTTGTACCCTTCTTAACAGATACCCAAAATGCTTTCACCAGAGTTAAATGTTGTGCACAGGCCAGAGCCATAGAAAATGAATGCTTTGTTTGTATTGCAGGAGGCGTGGGCAATTTACCAAAGGTCCATAACATGGATATTCAGTACGCCCAATCCGCTGTTTTCACTCCTTGTGATTTTGCGTTTCCCACCAATGGAATTAAGGCGGAGGCAACCCCGAATACAGAAACGGTATTGATTGCTGACTTAGAACTTGATTTACTTAAAAAGGTGCGTCTTCATGGAAGCGTTCATAACATGCTCGACCGCAGATTGGACTTATATGAGCTAAAACAGCTTAAACCCAATGGCCGGTTAGAGCTGCTCCGGGAGCATGCCGAAAAGAATTATGTTTTTAATATTCTGAACCCTTCTATATTAAAATAACTGCGTAAAGATTATATAACTATTCTACCTTTGAGAGATTCAGTTCTGTAACATTTAAATACTTTTGCAAGTATAAAAGATACCGCCATCCATTACAGGTATTCTAATCAAAAAATACTCTATGAATTGTTTTCTGGTAGATGATGATGAAATGAGCCTGAATGCTTTAAAGCATTTAGTGGAGAAGGTGAGCTTTATTAAGCGCATCAAAGTAAGCTCAGATCCTCTGGAAGCGGTGGAAATTCTTAAAAATGAAGAAATTGATCTGCTCTTTCTGGATGTAGAAATGCCACATCTGAATGGCCTTGACCTTATAAAAAGCCTGCCTGAGCCTCCGATCACCATTCTGACTACTTCTCACGAAAAATACGCTTTTAAGGCTTTTGAACACAATATTGCCGATTATCTCCTGAAACCCGTGGAACTCCCCCGATTCCAACGTGCCGTTGCGAAAGCAAAAGAGATCTACGATCATTTGAACGAGAATGTGGATATGTTTCCTTCCGATTTTATCTTTATTCGCAAGAATGCAGTTCTTAACAAAGTGCTCATCAGCGACATTCATTGGATTGAAGCCCTGGGTGATTATGTCACCCTTCAAACCATCGACAAAAAATACACCCTGCATATCACCTTGAAGGCTCTGGAAAAGAAACTCCCCTCCCAGCAATTCGCGCGTGTTCATCGGTCGTTTATAGTCCAGCTCGGTCAAATAAACACGATCGATGATAGTATTATTTCCATAAACAATAAATCCATTCCGGTGGGCGCTCTTTATAAAGAAAGCTTTATGAAGCGACTCAATCTTCTCTTTTAAGTTCGCAGCATCCACTTCGCGGATAATAGGCTTCTTTCAGCTTTATTAAACCGGGCCCGATTCGGTCCTGTTTAACGATTAATCTGATCACTTTACCGAAAATCTTCCCGATAAGTAACTGCTTTGCGTATACTTAGCTATAGTTATTCTACTGATTCATAACTAATAACCTGAAAAAAGTGAAAGAACATCCTCCTCATCTGCAGTGGTTGGTCTTTATTGTAGAGGATAATGAAATGTATTCGTTCATGCTCGATTATATTCTCAGCGATGATTACGCACTTCGAACCGTTCGGTTTGAAAATGGGGAAGAATGCATCCGAAGCCTCCACCTGAATCCGGATATGATTATTCTGGATTTTGCGCTTCCGGGAATAAACGGGTTGGAAACCTACAGAAGGATAAAGCTAATCAAGCCTGAAATACCGGTTATTATTCTTACCGGGCATTATGACCGGGAAACCGCTCGTATATTTAATAAAGAAGGTGTTCTGCAGTATATGTTAAAAGAAGAAGGTTCCGTTCAAAATGTAAGATTTCTGATTGAAAAAGTAATCCGGGAAAAGAAAGAGGGGGGCGAAAATATGGTTGGAGTAGCGCTGAGGAAGAAGGTATCGCCGTTAATACTCGCTATTGTTTGTTTCGTGGTACTGATTGCAGGGATCCTCCTCGCGGTCATCATTGAACACTAAAAACTAGGATTATGAAAGTCATGAACGAGAGTGGACTGCTTGTCTACATAGTAGACGACGATCCGATGTTTGTAACGGCTCTGGACAACTATCTCAAGGCTGAATTTCCGGACATCCGTTTTCGCTCTTTCCAGAATGGAGAATCCTGCCTGAAAGAATTTCATAAAATGCCGGACATGATCCTGCTTGATTATCGCATGGACTCCGAATTTCCATTCGCATGGGATGGGCTTCAGGTCCTTCAACGAATACACACCCGAAGTCCTGAAACACAGGTGGTCATTATCTCGGCCAGCGAAAGTGTTGAAACAGCCATGGAATTTGTTAAAAACGGTGCTTATGAATACCTTGTTAAAAATGAGAGTACTTTCCCAAAGGTTAAAGAATTGCTTCTAGAAATGCAGGACTCCGTTGTTAAAATAGAAGACGCTAAAATAAATGTGAGAAGGAGCCCGAAAGGATTGATCGGAATATTACTTTTGATTGTTCTTCTCATTCTGATTCTTTTAAACCATTAAAAAAATCAACATCATGAAAATTCTCGTGGTTGATGATGATCCGCTCACACTTACTGCAATATCCCATTGCCTGACTAATGATGATACGGAGGTTGTTACCGCTGGAAATGGTTTTGATGCAATCAAAGTGGCTCAGGACATCAGCCCGGATCTGATTATATGCGACATCCTGATGCCTGATATGTCGGGGCTCGGACTGCTCTGCCTCCTCAAACAATTTTATTTTGACAAGGTCCCTGTTATTATGATGTCATCGCTTGACAAAGCTGATATGATTCTGGCTTCTCTGGGACTGGGAGCCGAAGATTTTTTCAGCAAACCTATCGATTTCGGGAAATTAAGTGCAAGGGTGAAGAATTGTATTGGTTGAGTATTAATCATTATTAATCCATTATACAGTCCTCTTTATTCCAAAGCACTTTAATAAAATTATGGTTTTCTGAATCATGTCGAAAAAAATAAAAATTTTACTTATTGAGGATAACCCGGCAGATGTAAAGCTGTTTGATTATTCTCTCCGGGAAGCCCTTAACACGGAGTATGATCTTCAGATGGCGAAAGACTTGTCTGAAGGCCTTGAGCTTCTCCAAAAACAGCGATTCACTATAATCATTCTGGATCTATCCCTTCCCGATAGCTTCGGCCTGGAAACCTTTACCAGCATTCAGCAAGCTTCTTCTGATACTCCGATCATTGTGCTTACCGGAATGGAAGATGACTCGGTAGGGATGGATGCTGTAAAATTCGGCGCTCAGGATTTTCTTATTAAAGGAAAGATAAAAAGCAAAACCCTCAAACGCTCCATCAATTATAGTATCGAACGCCATAAGCTTTTAACAGAGCTGTCGATCAAGACCCGAAAACTGGAAGAACGGACCCTGGAGCTGCTGGCAGAAAAACATAAGCTTTCTGAAGCTCAAAAGCTTGCTCATATAGGCAGCTGGGAATTGGAAATCAAGACGGAACAATTTATGCTTTCTGACGAATTCCGCAATATCTACGGATTAACAGACGATAGCAGGATTGCTTCTTTCGATAGTTTTCTTTCACACATACACAATGCGGATAGAGACCTGGTAAGTGATACCTTACGTAATTCTATAAAAAACCTTCTGCCACTTAGTTTGATTTACCGGATTATTCGTCCGGATGGAGTCATCCGTACTTTACATCTCTTAGGCGAAGTCCAGGCCGATAACTTTGGCATTGCCATGAAAATCGCCGGAACCAGTCAGGATGTAACCGAGCGGTTTCATGAGGAAGAACTGGACAAGCTGGCATTGGCAGCTACTAAATCCTATAATTCCGTAGTCATCCTTAACCCGGAAGGGAAAATTGAATGGGTGAACGAAGGATTCACCAGATTGAGTGGATACGAACTGGATGAAGTCAAAAACACCTCCGGAGAAATATTGCAAAAAGGTAAAAAGGAATCCATAATCACTCAGGGGTCTTACTGCTCCAGAGTAGTAAAAGAAAAGACTCCTGTTTCCTACGAGGTACTCAATTATGATAAACAAGGCATCGGTTACTGGACGATCACCACGCTGACTCCCGTACTTAACAAGCATGAGGAAGTAGAACACATCATTGCCATTGATTCTGACATCACCATCCGTAGACAGATGGAAGAGGAATTGATGCAAGCCAACAAAATTGCAGAACATTCGCTCCGGAAAGGGAACAAAGCCCTCACAGAGTTAATGATAGCCAAGAAACAACTGGAAGAATCGATGAAGGTGAAAGAGCAGTTTCTGGCGAATATGAGTCATGAAATCAGGACCCCTATGAATGCAATCATCGGATTCACTAATCTCTTACTCAAAACACCTATTGATGGAGATCAGCATCAATATGTAAATGCTATTAAAACATCGGGTGAAAACCTCCTGGTTATTATTAATGATATCCTTGATTTTTCAAAAATCCAATCCGGCAAAGTAACCCTGGAGCAGATTGAATTAAATTTTTCAACTCTCTTACCACCCATTGTAGAAGTCATGAAAGGGAAGGCGGCAGAAAAAAACATCCGGTTCCTCACCTCTATTGATGAACGAATTCCCGATCAGGTGTTGGGCGACCCTGTAAGGCTCAATCAAATTCTGCTGAATCTGATTGGAAATGCGATCAAATTTACCGACCATGGAGAAGTAAAAGTGGCATTAGAGCTCGTTGGCGAGAAGGCAGATGCCGTAGAGGTGCTCTTTTCGGTGACTGATACGGGTATAGGCATTGAAAGTTCCAAGTTGTCTTCCATTTTTGAAGGCTTTACCCAGGCTACGAATGAAACAACCCGTAAGTACGGAGGAACCGGCCTTGGCCTCAGCATTGTGAAACAATTGGTAGAACTTCAGGGAGGCCGTGTTCACGTTAAAAGCGCACCTGGCAAAGGTTCCTCTTTCATCTTTGTGCTTGAATTCAAAAGATGCAACAAAAAACTCAACCCTGAGCTTGAATCTGCCCACGAAGATAACCTTGCCAACCCACTTTATGAGGGACTGAGGATCTTACTCGTAGAAGACAATACATTGAACCAGGTTCTTGCAAAAAAAGTGCTAACCGACTGGAAATGGAATGTGGATATTGCGGAAACCGGTGTATCTGCCGTACAGAAAATTCGTGACAACGACTTTGATCTCGTGCTTATGGATATCCAGCTTCCTGAAATGGATGGGTATGAAGCAACCCGGCAGATTCGGAAATATACTGCAGAGCCCAAAACAAATATCCCGATTATTGCAATGACCGCTCATGCCATCAATGGCGAAGCGGAAAAATGTTTGAGAGCCGGAATGAATGATTATGTCTCCAAGCCATTCGATCCAAAGGATCTTTACCACAAAGTGGTAAATGTCTTGCGCCAAAGCACAGAAAATAAAACAATCCTAAAACAACCCTACAAAATGCAACCTACAGCAACAAAAAACACCGATCTGGGCTATCTGACCGAACTATCCCGTGGAAGCAAAGAATTTATCCTTCAGATGATTTCTTTGTTCCTGGAACAAACTCCTATAGCCCTGGCAAGCCTCGAAGAGGCAGCAAAAAATAAGGACTGGGCCATGGTCGGCAGAGTGGCCCATAAAATGAAGCCTTCGCTGGCCTTCATGGGCATCAAAAACCTGAAAGATCTTATTGCGGCCCTCGAAGAAGAAGCCAAGCAAGGCACAAATCCCGACGGGATGAAAGAAAAAATACTTACAATCCGTGATGTCTGCAACAAAGCCATTCTGGAGCTTGAAGCCGAAAAAAGCGCCTTCGTTTAAAGAATTATTTTAAACTTCAATAAGCCAACCATGGAGACTCTCAGCATTGAACATTCCATTTCACCGAATTTCACCAAAAAGGATATTGAAATTCTGAAGATGTATTTTGAGCTCAGCAAAAAATACAACCCGGTCATCAGTGAAGCATTAACGGCTGATTTAGCCGACCATCCGCTTTGGGGGCCTCTCATGAAACAACAAACACCAGAGCAGAGAAAAGCGCAGAATGAAAGGTCCTTAGCGATGCAACATGCAGCAATCTATGAAGGTAAATGGGAGGAATATTCAAAAGATCTGCTCGCACAGGGAGTCATGTATGCACAGATGAATATTAGTTATAGCGATTGGTATGAGCTGATTAAAATGTACAAAGACTACCTCCTTCCTTATATCAAAAAGGACTTTGCTGATTCAGCAGAAAAGGCAATCCTCTATCTGGAAGGTCTTAGCAAATTCATTGATTTTGCCATGTATGGTATTGCGGAAGCCTACTTCGCCGAAAAAAATCGTCTAATCCAGGCCAATGAAGAGCGCTTCAGAGCTATTTTCTATAATTCCATGGACCATATGACATTGATTGATCGCAATGCCCGTATTATTTTAGTCAACCGGATACCCTCACATTACAATAAAGCGGACGTCATCGGAAAATCAATTCTCGGATTTCAGACTGCTGAGAATGTAGAGACGGTTAAAAAAGCAGTCCATTCCGTTTTTGAACAAAAAGAATCATCTGTTTTCGATACAGCACACCTTGCCGGAGAAAATAAATTATATTATTCAAGCTCTATAAGCCCCATATACAGTGAGAACGGCGAAGTGAACGCTGCCGTTATCATAAGCAGGGATCTAAGCCTGCAAAAAGAGGCAGAGGAAGAAGTGAAAGAGCTTAACCGAAGCCTGGAAATAAAAGTAGAGGAAAGGACAAAAGAACTGAGAGATGTAGTCAAAGAACTGGAATCCTTTTCCTATTCCATCTCTCACGATTTGCGAAGCCCTTTGCGGGCCATTAATGGCTTCACACACATTCTCAAAGATTCCTATGCTGATGGAAATGAAGAGGCACTTGATGCAATGGATGAGATCATCAATAATACTCAAAGAATGGGACATCTGATTGACGACTTGCTCGAATTCTCCAGACTGGGCAGAGCGGAATTAAAAAAAGTAACGGTCGATATGAGAGTACTTGTAGAAACAGTCATCCAGGAATTAACCCGAGTGCCCTCGGAAAGAAAAATCGATATCACACTGCAACAAATGGAAAAAGTGACCGGCGATCAAAATCTACTGAAGCAGGTTCTGGTGAACATTATCGACAATGCATTGAAGTATACCAGTAAAAAGGAACATACCCTTATTGAAATCGGAAGTTATGCGGATGGCGGCAACATTATTTGTTATGTAAAAGACAATGGTGCCGGATTTGACATGGCGTACTATGGTAAACTATTTGGCGTTTTTCAGAGACTTCACAGTGCTTCAGAATATGAAGGAACCGGCGTAGGGCTTGCTTTGGTGCAAAAAATTATTACTAAACATTCGGGAAAAGTTTGGGCGGAAGGGAGAGTGGGTATGGGAGCTACCTTCTACTTTTCATTACCCAAGCCCAGGAAATAAATAAGTACTAAAAATAATGTCATGAACGACCCTATTGAAATTCTCCTGGTCGAGGATAATTCCTCCGATGCAAAACTAACGATCAGGGCATTGAAAGAGAAAAATCTCTGCAACAACCTGGTTCATCTAACCGATGGTGTTCAGGCCCTGGATTTCCTGTTTGGAAGAGGGACCTATGCTGACCGGCAGATCGAAAACAAACCGAAAATCATTTTATTGGACCTGAATATGCCTAAAGTTGGTGGATTGGAAGTGCTAAAGGAAATCAGAAGCGACCATAAAACACAATTCATCCCGGTAGTGGTCATGACGTCCTCCAGAGAAGAGAGGGATATCATTGAAAGCTATAAATTAGGCGTAAACAGTTATATCGTCAAGCCGGTTGGCTTCGACAATTTTTTTAAAGCCGTATCTGAACTGGGCTTATATTGGTTACTCTTGAATCAGCCTCCTAAATTGTAACTTTTGAGCTGTTCCATGAGTATACACTATTAGACAATTGCCCCGGTTCTCCATCATTAAAAAATTTAAGCTTTTCTTACCGTTATGAAACCCTCTTTTTCAAAGTGGTTAAAAGATATTTCGCTCACGAAAAAATTATATTTCGTTGTGGGCCTGATGGCACTGTTGATTATGGTAGAGCTGGTCATGCTTTCCTTTATGATTCATACTTTATCTTCTGCAAGAGCCCTCGTCGGCGCAGAAGGCTTATGGTCCAAGGCACAGAAAGATGCTGTTTACAATCTCACTAAATACGGATATACCCGCGATGAGGCAGACTACCATAAATACATAAACTTCCTTGGAGTCCCTATGGGCGACCGGAGGGCAAGGCTTGAGCTCCTGAGTCCACATCCGGAGATCACTAAAATAAGAGAAGGGTTCATTGCAGGGAGAGTACACCCGGATGATATCACTGGTTGTATCAACCTCCTTACCCGCTTCCACAACATTTCTTATATCCACAATGCTATAATTATATGGACAGATGGGGATAACATGCTGAACAAGCTGCAAGACCTGGGGGCCAAGCTCCATGCAGAAGTTACTCCTGGCCAGGCGAGTCCGGAAGAAATCAAAAAGACTCAACTGGAAATTTACCAGATCAATGAACAGCTTACTTTGCTCGAAGATCAATTTTCATTTACGTTGGGAGAGGGATCCCGTTGGATTGAAGGCCTTATCCTCACCTTACTTTTTTCCATTGCCATCACCGTGGAATCTATCGGCTTATTCCTGACTTTTTCGGTGAGCAGATCCATTACAAAAGGCATTGGTGAAATTATAAGGATAGCAGGGAATATTGCCAAGGCTGACTTCAGCGACCGGGCCAAAGTATTCTCTAAAGACGAGATCGGAATCCTTGCCGGCTCCTTCAACAAGATGACGGATGATTTGGCTAAAAAGATAAAAGAAGAGCAGGAAGCGATGGAAGCGCTTCGCAAACAGCAGGATCTCTATGAAACCCTCATCAACACCAGTAGCGATATGGGTGAGGGAATTTTGATTTCGGAGGGCCAAAAAATAATGTACGTCAATGATGCTGTTTGTTCAATTTATGGATACAGCAAAGAAGAGATCCTGCGCGCTGATTCCTTCTTTGATTTTGTGGCTGAAGAAGAGAAACAAACCCTCCTGGCCCGGTTACAAAAGAGGATGACCGAAAGCAGTGCTCAAAACTCAGGCGAAACAAAAATTAAGCGAAAGGATGGAAAAATAATATGCATTGAGTACAGCGTGCGGAACATACTTTTCGGTGGGCGGGTACAAATGCTTTCAATAGTAAGAGATGTAACAGATAAAAAAGTAGCCGTAGAGCTGCTTCAGAAAGAAACTCAACGTTCTGAAACCGCGGAGGCTGCCAGGAAAATCGGGGAGCAATTCCTTGCCAATATGAGCCATGAAATCCGGACTCCGATGAACGCCATTCTGGGGTTTACAGATGTCCTTCTAAAAACCGGACTTACTAAAGAGCAATTCAAGTATATGGAAGCCATCAAGCTTTCGGGCGACAACCTGCTGGTGATCATCAACGATATACTTGATTTATCCAGAATGAAATCGGGCAAAATGCCAATAGAAAATCGAAAATTTTCCCTTTCTAAGCAGCTAGGCTTTTGCACAGAGCTGATGAAACCGAAAGCCGCTGAAAAAGGATTGAAGCTTACCGTGCTCGGCGACCCTCACATTCCGGATCACCTCATCGGAGATGCCACCAGGCTTAACCAGGTCTTGCTGAATTTGATTTCCAATGCTATCAAATTTACTTCAAAAGGCGCAGTAACGATAGAAGTGAAATTAATAGACATCTTCAACGACGATATAAACCTTGAATTTTCCGTTCGTGATAACGGTATTGGGATCGCCAAAGATAAAATTGCCTCTATCTTTGAAGCCTTTACCCAGGCTAATAACGCAACGGCAAGAACCTACGGAGGAACAGGACTGGGCCTCGCTATAGTAAAACAACTGGCCGACCTCCAGGGAGGCAGTGTACACGTAACGAGTGAAGAGCATAAAGGTTCTTGTTTCTACTTCCGCATTGGCTACAAAATAAATCGTACTTCCGAACAAAACACCAATACCAACGGAGCAGAACATCCTCACCCCATCCGAGTGCTCAAGATTTTGCTGGTCGAAGACAACACACTGAACCAAATGTTAGCTAAAAAAGTGCTGGGCGACTGGGGATGGGACGTAGTGACCGTTGAGAATGGCGCTAAAGCCATAGAGCAAATGCAAACAAACAGCTTTGATCTTGTTTTGATGGATATTCAGATGCCCGAAATGGATGGTTATGAAACCACTCTTTATATCCGGAACCACCTGCCAGAACCACAAAGCAAAACACCGATCCTTGCCATGACTGCTAATGTGATGCCTTCAGAGGAAACCAAATGTTATCAGAGCGGTATGGATGATTATATCTCCAAGCCCTTTGACACCAAAGTGCTGTATGATAAGATCTCCTCTCTGGTTAAATAATCGAATCACTATTCCACCCTCGGAGTCTTATTTCTTTCCGTGACTGATAATCTTACCATCGGCCAGTTCAATAGTCCGGTCGCTTGCTTTGGCAAAATCAGTATCATGGGTAACGGCTATAATCGTTTGACCCAGCTCATGGGCGATCTGTTGAAAGATATCAAATACAATTTGAGTGTTCTTCGTGTCGAGGTTTCCGGTGGGCTCATCACACATAATAATCTTAGGGTTGTTGATCAGAGCCCGCGCGATTGCAATACGCTGCTGCTGACCACCCGATAGTTTGGAGGCGGGTTTGAGGGCCTGATCGGTCATATCGAGCATCTTAAGTCTGCTGTAAGCTTGTTCCTCAATTTCTTCTCTCGAAAATTTACCCAGCTTCAATGCCGGGATCATGATGTTCTTCAAACAGCTGAATTCCGGAAGGAGGTAATGGAACTGAAATACAAAACCGATATTTTCATTCCTAATCTTCGCCAGATTATCCTGCTTTTGTCCGGTGATTTTCTTCCCATCAATAAACAACTCTCCTTCATATTCGGTATCCATGGTGGAAAGGATATACAGCAGGGTAGATTTTCCGCTTCCCGATTTACCAATCAACGTAAGAAACTCTCCTTTATAGGCCTCAAAGGAAATATCGTCCAGAGCTTTGAACTCAATAGGATCATAAAAAAACTTCCCAATCTTCGAGGTATTCAGTACTATCTCTCTTTCCATTATCTTCTGAATATAGCCAGTGGGTCGACTTTTGCTGCTCTCCGTGCCGGAATATAGCCTGCACAGAATGTTACAATCATTCCGATGATGGCTCCTTTTAAAGCAATGCTGGGTTCAAACCGAATCGGAAAATATCCGATATCGGCTCCTATGTATACATGGGCCAGAGCAGTGGTTGGAACAAGGGAGAGGATGACTCCAAAACAGGTTCCAAGAAACCCCATGATCAGGGCTTCCAGCACAAAAATCCGGATCACGTCCTTTCCTGAAAATCCAGTTGCTTTCAGAATCGCGATATCATTCAGTTTCTGAGTGATAGTCATATTCAGAATATTGTAGATCCCGAAGGCAGCAACCAGGAGAATGGCCCAGGAGATCCCACCCAGCATAATCCCCCGGATCTTGCTTCCTGCTACCGCGGTTTCGTTGGCCACCATCCAGTCTTCCACATTATAACCAGTCAGGTTCTGCAGCAAGGGCACATAACTTGGGGCGAGCGCCGGAGTTGCTACGTTGACATAGATATCGGTTACAAAATTTGGCCCCTGCCCCAACAACTGCTGTGCAGTAGCAAGACTCACATAAGATTTTGTCTTATCTGTAATTGCAAAACTGGTTTTGAATATACCCACCACCTTCATCAGTTTCACCACTCCCACCGAGGAGATGACATTGATATTATCGTTCAACTTAATATTCAGCTTATTTACAATTCCTACCCCCAGCAAAATACCATTGGGGGTGTTGACGAGGGAACGTAAGTCGCCATCTATCATCGTAGATTCAATATTAAACATGGCATTGGCCTCCAATATATTCACTCCGGAAGCAACACCATTGACCTGAGATTTCCCGTTGGTATAAAAAAGGTTAGCCGTTACATAAGCAGCTGCTGCAGTAACCCCTTTCTGGCTCTGAATATCTTTCAGCAACTTCTGGGGATTAACCAGGTTCAGGCTTGTATTCGAAATCTTGGGATTGACGATAACAGGAAGTCCGCTGGAGGAAGATACTCCGGGAATCGGTTTGCTCATTTCATCTTCCTTATAAACACGGAGATGAGGTGCATTTTTAAAGATAGCATTATCCGAATAGCGATTTACTCCCAGGGTCAGGGAGTTCATAAATATATACATGGCAATACCAATGGTTACTCCCAGTGAGGCCACTAAGGTCTGCCTCTTCCTGGACAGGAGGTGAGTTAAACCAATTTCGGTATTGACGCTTAGCTTCATTTAGTGCTGTTCCAGAGTAATGATACTGCTTTCATCGAGCCCTTCCGATATCTCCACCAGATCATTCGATATAAATCCGGGAACGACTACCACCATTCCCTTTCCTTTTACATTTACTTTGTTTCCGAAGTTTAGGTAAGTACGGGGAATAACCAATGCATTGGGTTTCTGCCCTGTGATTACATTAGCCTGAAGCTGCGTGCCTGAAATCTTAAAATCGAGTGGATCGACAAACTCCGCTTTTACATAGAAGCTCTGGCTCGTTTCATCAAAGGCAGGATAAATTTCTGAGACCTTGCATTTATAAGTCTTTTCTTTGTTGGTATTCAGCTGAACAAGTACATCCTGTCCCAGCTTGATCCTTCTGATGTTGGTTTCATCTACGTTAAGCTTGGCATAAATTTTATTTTTATCTCCGATCTCCGCGATGATATCTCCCCTTCTTACATAATCGCCCAACTGCTTTAGCTTCTTATAAATCCTTCCTCCCTCCACAGCCCTGATTTCGTTCTGCGTCTTCAACACATTATTCACATCCCTTTGCGCTTTCTGGGCAATAAGTTGTTGCTCGGCATTTTGTTTAAGCTGATTGTAGTTTTCCTGAGCCACACTGAAAGCGGCTTTGGAATTATCATAGTTAAGCTGCACATTTTCCAGCTCCAGTTTAGAAACGCTGTTGGAAGCCATGAGTTTTTTATAACGGTCCAGCTGGGTCTCGTCCTCTTTTAATTTTTTCTGGGCAAAATCTCTATTGGCTTCTGCCTGTTTCAGAGAGGGGGCATCGGGTGATATATTCACACTTGCAATATTCAGCAGCTCATCCGCACTTTTTGCGTTTACGTCATTGGGCTTATTTTCAACCACTGCGAGGAGTTTTCCGGCCTGGATAGTGTCTCCTTCTTCGAGGTTAAGAGTAACCAGGTAACCCTCCGTCTGTGCCGTGAGGTTGTACTTATCTTCCGGAACAAGAATGCCGGAAGCGAAAACTGTTTCCGTCACGGCTTTCCGTACCGGCTTTGTCTCCGTTGCTTTGGAAGAGCAGGAATCAAGCATCCAGGTTCCAGCCAAAACAAGACAGATCAGGGTAAACGTGCGTTGGTACATGAGTGCTGTTTTAATAGACTAATTAAGCTTATTGTTAATATCAATTTTTGATTTCAGGAACTCGATATTCGCCATGGCTGCGCTATAACTCAGCCGGGCTCCTTCCATATCAGTAAATGCCAGCAGGACTTTGTCAAACGGAATCACACTCTGGTCATACTGATTACGGGCCATGCGATAATTCTCCTCTTTGAGCTTCCACACCTCTTTGGAGGCTGCCAGTTGTGAGATTCCTTTTTCATAATCCATCAGCAGCTCCGTATTGTTTCCGTCATTCTGGATTTTGATGTGTTCCATATTAATCTGCGCCAGCCTGTAGTTTATCTTGGAATTGCGGGCATTCACAATCTGGTTGATATCGGGAAGGTTCATGGTAATCTTAGCCCCGAAAAAAACAGAAGTGAGCCAGGGATTGTTTTTGTTGTCATCGAAAAATTTTACGTTGCTGTTCTGGTAATTGCTATTGGAGTATAGCAGGGAAAGCACCGGCATGTTCAAAAGACGGTTGGTCCTCAAATCGGTCTTTGCCATTTCCGACTGGAGCACGGAAGCCTTAAACTGAAGCTGGGAACTTACCGGAGGAGCTGATGGGATAAGATCCGCATAATTCATTTTACCGGTGAGCGACACCTTGGTAGCCGGAGGCACATCACATAAAATCTTCAGGCTGGTATATTGTTGATCAAGGCTCAGGCTGAGCTGATTGATTTTATCTTCGAGATTGATCTTATTGACCGTCGCATCATTTACATCCTGCTTACGTACCAGCCCTTGGGCATATTTATCATTTACGATATTCAGGAGCGTATCGGTGGCGAGTGCATTTTTGCGGGTAATCTCGATCTGCTCCTGCAGAGAGAGAATGTTGTACCAGGTAGCGGCGATCGATTCAAAAAGCGTTTTACGGCTCAACTGATTATTTTCAAGGGTAAGCTCCTGGTTTAGGTCAGCACTTCGTACACGTGACCAGGCACCTAGATTGATGATATCAATCTGCGGAGTAATATTCAGATTGCTGACGTACTCCTGCCCCAATGTAATCTCCCGGAATGTGCCAGGAGGCCCCCCAAGAAGGTTAGACGGAATATAACTTACCGGAAGCTTGGTATTGTTGGTCAGGTTAAATGCTACCGGACTACGGAGGTTGATGATATTAGCAACCGAAGCCAGCTTTTCATACCGGGCAAGGAGGATCTGCTGGGCGTTTCCTTTACTCACTGAGCTGTTCTGGTCGGCATAGGCAAAAACAGAGTCGAGGCTGGTCCAGTTAAGTTCTTTCTGACCGAAAGAAGAGAAGGAGATGCATATACCCAGAAGAATAAGCAAACGGTTCATAGACAATTTCTCAAATAGGATCACGTTGTAAAATTCTATAATAATATCGCACTAAATAAATCAATCTCGCTGAAACGGACAAAATCGCCCCTGAGCCTTCATCCACCCGATAACCACTTCAAAAAATCGCCCGACTTTTCTTTGGAAACCGTAACTGTTTCCGGAAAGGAGAGAATCAGATTCAACGACAATTTCCTGGAGAAATACCGGGAGGCATCCCGGATTGCTTTTTTGTTGACCAGGTATTGACGGTTTACACGGTAATAATCTGGTCCGGCTTTCTTCTCCAGCTCTTCGAGCGTTTTGTTAGTGGAGAATATCTTTTTTTCAAAGGTAAGGAGATATGTAACCTCATTCTCAATATAAAACAAGGCTATATCCGTGAGCCTTACAGGCAGTATTTTATCTTTCTGGTAGACCAGTAAGGAGCCTTGTTTCTGCCCTTGCTTAGTTTCCATAAGCGGAATCAATGCAGCATATGCCTGATTCCTGGAACTGAAGTTGTCCCGCATCTCTTTGAACTTACGGATAGCAGCACCTATGGAAGTCTTGGTAAAAGGTTTAAGGATATAATCTATTCCGTTCGCTTTGAAAGCTTGGAACGTGTATTCATCATAGGCGGTGCAGAAAACCACCGGCAGTCCAGGAGGCGTATGCTCGAAGATTTCGAAACTGATTCCATCTCCCAGCTGGATATCACTGAAAACAAGGTCAGGGACCTCATTCCTGGCAAACCATTCCTTCGCACCTTTTACAGAAGTCAGGGTGCATACAATCTCTATCGAAGCATCCACCTCCAGGATGGTTCTGGCCAGGTCTTCTGCAGTAAGCGCTTCATCTTCAATGAGGACAATCTTCATGACCCGAATTTTGGTGAAACTACAGAAGAAAGTACTTTTATAGAAACCGCAAAAACTCCATCCGCGTTACGAATGCTGATCTCCTCTCCGCTAAGCAAATGGTATCGTTCGTTCAGGTTGGCAAGACCAAAGCCCAGAGAACCTTCCATAGTTTGTTTGGGACGGAGATTGTTTGAAACCGTTACCCAATCGTCCAAAAAAGCGACTTTCAGCTCAAGGGGAGACTCCAATGTAAAGGCATTGTGTTTAACTGCATTTTCAAGCAGAATCTGTAATGCAAGGACGGGAACAAAACCAGTATGGAGTTTGGATTCCGGTATATTGATCCGGAACTGAAGAGCATCCCCAAAACGCATCTTCTGCATCTCCAGATAATCGGTACTCAGGTTCACCTCCTCTTTAAGACTTACCATATTCGCCTGACCGAGCGATATATTGGTTCTCAGAAAATCAGAGAGTTTGACCAGATAATTTCCTGCATCTTCCTGATTCCGGTTGATAAGGGCCTTCAGGGTATTTAAAGAATTAAAAAGAAAGTGAGGATGAATTTGTTGCTTCAGCTGCTGGTTTAAGGCTTCTATATTCCTGACTTTCAGCTCAGCATTCTCCAGCTCTATTCTTGCTTTGTTTTCCCGGATAAGGACCAGGTCCTGCAAGACCTGAATGATGGTGATGATAGAAAACATGATGCAGAACCGCATAATGTAAAAAAAGAAAATAGTCTTATCAGGTGCAATCTCATTGAGAAAGGTTCGTTCTTCAAAGTACTGTAAAGCTATAAGGCGAATGATCAGTATCGGCATTGGGATAACCAAGTAACTGAGCACATACCGTTTCACAGGGGAAAGTTTGATTCCCCTTCTGTTTAACCAGACTGTTATCCCGATGTTGATAGACCAGAATGAAAAGACAACTCCAGAAACTACGAACAGAAATAAGAATAAATACTTTGGGTTAAAGCCTCTCAGAAAAAAATAGGGGACGATAGAGACAGTACCCAGAGCAAGCACTCCAATCACCGGAGAAGTCATCAAACCAAGGCGAAAAAGTTTCTTTACCGGAATAAGAGGGTCCATCAGAAGCAAAATTAACCTTTACCCCGATAGGTCCCTGCTATTTTAGAGTCAAACAGACAAATCAACCCTTCAAACAGACTTAGGATAGAATCAATTTGTTTTCTTAATTTATTGAACTAGTTTTGAGGTTCTTCTAATGTCTTATTCCATGAAAACGATCCGTATTTTTCTTATTCTATTCCCTCTATGAACCTGCTTGGAAAATTCTTCAGAAAAACTTCGGCGCTTTCTTATCACTCATTCCGGTACTTTGATAAACTTTCTATTCGTGTTTCACCTCCGGTACGCTCGCTTTCCGAAGAGAATAAGATTAAATGGTATGAGTTGGATGGTGACCACAATCTCCGGGTAGAATATGATCTTGGCCCTGACTCTGTGGTTTATGACGTTGGAGGGTATGAGGGTGACTGGGCTGCTGAGATTTCTTCCAGATATTCATCCAAAATCTATGTATTCGAACCGGTTTCGAAATTTGTGAAATTGCTCCAAAAGCGCTTTGGGAAAAACCCTGGTATAACTATCCTTCCTGTTGGACTAGGTGGGCGAAATGAAGAGATGAGTATCTCAGTTATCGAGGAAAGCTCCTCTGTTTATAGGGACCAGGGGAACTTTCAGAAGAAGGCTTCTGAAAAAGAGGTTATAAAGCTAAGGGCCATCAACGAAATGATGCAGGAACTTCACACCCCTAACATAGACCTTATGAAGATAAATATTGAAGGCGGTGAATATGACCTGCTCGAATGTTTAATAGAAAAAGGACTTGTCAAAAACATCAAGAATCTTCAAATTCAATTTCATGATTTTGTGCCTGATGCTGAAGAACGTATGAAGCGAATTAAATCCCTCCTTTCCCTCACTCATAAACTCACCTATGAATACGTTTTCGTCTGGGAGAACTGGGAATTGAAGACTACTGCATAAGACTTAGACAACAAAATGTTATTTACTTTAGTTTGGTGTTGAATCTGAACCCTGATCTTCACACCAGACAACTCCCGTCCCTGCAAATTTTCTTCTCTCCCCGAACGTTTCTACAAAACTTCCCGAAAAAAAATCGATTTTCATATATTATGTGTATTATATATAGAATATTATATATACATATAAATGAGATTTAACATTAGGGAAATAATTTTAATCATGGGAAACCTAAAGGCGTGATTTCTAATTGGTAGCTTCAAAAAGGGATTTTGAATTGCAATATTGATTCCTAAATTTTTTTACAAAATAGGACCGGTTTTTTGTCTCGGGAATGCCATCTCGCTTGTTTAACCGTATATCACGCCTAAATTTTGCAAAGGCGCCTTTGCAAAAAACAGGATTGGGGTATACGTTTATGAAAGTCATAAACGATTTTTAAACCGTTTCATCCTCAAACCTCCCGATCTCGGGATTGGATGAGACACAAAACAAACTATATGTCTGCACTAAAGAAAAACAAAAAGTTTGTAGCGGTACTGGGATTTACTCATCTCACACCCCTGCAGATCACAGAAAAAGCAGAGCTGATTGTCACCAAAATGAGTGGGAATGCAAATTTCCCTACTCCGGCACCCGCTCTGGCTTCGATCACTGCAGTGATCAACACAGCGAAACAAGCCATTGCAACGGCTTCCACCAAGAACAAGGGAACCGCAGCTCCGATGCACGAAGCCATTCAGGCTTTGGAGGCGGAGATGAGACCCCTTGTTGGTTATGTGGAAAGTATTGCGAATGCAAACCAGGCCAATGGAACATCCATCATCCAAAGTTCAGGGATGGATGTTAAAAAACCGGCTTCGCGTAAGCCTAAGACGTTTTCTGTCAAAGCAGAGAACTCACCAGGCTCGGTGCTGCTCAATACCAAGGCTGTTCCAAGGTCATCCTACAATTATCAGGTGACTATCGATCCGACTCTGGTAACAGGCTGGACTACCATCGCAATCAGCAATACGGCTAAGTATCTTAGAACCGGATTAATCTCCGGCACCCGGTACTTCTTCCGTGTAGCAATTGTGACCAAGAACGTTCAGGGCGACTGGAGCCCCGTTCTGAATGTGGTTGCTCCATAATGTGATATTGCGGACCTGAGGATCCGTGATTTCAAAACAGCGTGAATAGAGGTGGGCCAGCTCCGTGCTGGTTCCACCTCTTATTTATTTCTGATTATGAACACTTTACGGTCGAATCCAGGCAAAATTCAACCTCATTATCTTTTCTTTAAACCAGGCCTTTTAAAGCATTTAATACCTCCTTTTAGACTATGTTTACCACCGCAATTAAACCATCCTCCTTTCCGGGTGTCGAATCAATCGCCTGCCAAAAACAGGGATTCATAAATATTTCTTTTAAAAACCATACTCATGAATAAAAAACTCTACCTCGCCATCCTGACTATTCTCTTTTCAGCAGGCCTCTTCGGTCAGTGCTCGGTCACCATCAACCAGTTCGCACCTACTTGTCACGGCACCTGCGATGGAGACGCAAAAGCAGTCATGGCCGGAGCTGTGGGTCCTTTCACTTATTCCTGGAGTACTACCCCATCCCAGACCACACAAACCGCTACCGGATTATGTGCAGGCACCTATACCGTTAAAGTTAACAACGCAACAGGATGTTCGGTTACTGGTACGGTTACCCTGGCTCAACCCGCACCCCTGGCAATCACCACTACCCAGGTCGATGAAAAATGCAATGGCAGTGCCACAGCCACGGCAACTGCAACAGTGACCGGAGGAACTCCTGGTTACTCCTATAGCTGGTCCACCGTTCCTTCTCAAACAACCAAGACCGCCCGTAACCTTACGGCTGGAACTTATACCGTACTCGTCACCGACCGTAAAGGTTGTCTGATTTCAGCAGTAGTGACCATTACCCAACCTACTGCTCTTAACCTTACTATGAGCACTACCAATACCACCTGTGGTGCTTCCACGGGAACCGCGAATGTTACGGTCACCGGTGGAACAGGGCCTCATACCTATGCCTGGAGTACAACCCCTGTGAATACCACTCCCGGCCTAACAAACCTTCCTTCAGGTTCTTTTACCGTCACAGTCACCGATTCTAACGGATGTCAAAAATCTTCTGTGGCCACCATCGGCAATACCAGTGGCATGACTGCTACCATCAGTGCACAGACCAACGTAAGTTGTAATGCAGGGTCAAACGGATCGGCTACTATCACGCCTACCGGAGGAACAGCTCCTTATACTTATTCCTGGTCTACCTTCCCAGCTCAGACCACTGCAACAGTTAGTGGACTTCCTGCAGGGAACTATTATGTTTCTGTGACCGATGCAAGTGGTTGTTCTTTTATCCTCACCGTTACCATCACACAACCCGCAGTGCTCACCTCCGCTATGGCTCATGTGAATGTATCCTGTAAAGGAAGTGCAACAGGAACTGCAACGGCCACACCATCTGGAGGAACAGCACCTTTTACCTATTCCTGGAACACCGTTCCCGCTCAGACAACAGCTATGGCGAGCGGCCTCGTAGCCGGAACTTATACCGTAATGATAACCGATTCTCATGGATGCAGTCTTACTAAAACCGTTACCATTACCCAGCCTGCAAATGCTGTAGGAGGTAGTGTTACACATACAAACGACAAATGTCACGGAGGCGCCGGAGCCACAGCAACAGCCAACCCAACAGGAGGAACAGCTCCTTATACGTATTCCTGGTCAACCGCACCTTCACAAACCACTAAAACAGCTACAGGCCTCCGTGCCGGTACTTACCACGTTTTAATTACCGACAGCAAAGGGTGTACCTTCCTAGATAGCGCAGTAATTACTCAACCGGTTGCGATCGTGCTGACCACCTCTACCATTAGCTCCGGCTGCGGAGCTTCCAACGGATCAGCAAGCGTAGTGATTAGCAGCGGAGGTGTTCATCCTTATACCTATTCCTGGAATACCACCCCAGTCCAGACTACTGCAATGACCACTTCCACTTTAGGAGCTGGGGTTTATCAGGTTACCGTAACAGACTCCAATGGATGTAAGAGCAGTGCTCCTGCCACCATTAATAATACAGGTGCTGCTACTCTAACCATCACGGCAACCAATGTCCCCTGTCGCGGAACAACTACGGGAACAGCCACTGTGACCGCCTCCGGAGGAACCACTCCTTATACCTATTCCTGGAATACAACTCCATCACAAACCACCGCCACAGCTTCTGGCTTAAGCGCGGGTAACTATACGGTTTCGGTAACAGAACCCAATGGCTGCAGTTCGATTGCGAGCATCCGGATCACCCAGCCTGCTACTGCACTTACTTCGCCCATGACCCAGGTCAATGAAACCTGTAATGGTGCCACCACCGCAACGGCTACTGCACACCCTGCAGGAGGAACACCTGGCTACACTTTTTCATGGAATACAACACCTTCTCAAACCACTGCCACAGCAAGCAATCTGACGGCAGGCTTTCATTCTGTTACCATCACCGATGCGGCAGGATGTACTTTGAACAAAGTT
The DNA here is from genome assembly GCA_003153435.1 of Bacteroidota bacterium. Classification (GTDB taxonomy): domain Bacteria; phylum Bacteroidota; class Bacteroidia; order Palsa-965; family Palsa-965; genus Palsa-965. The sequence continues at coordinate 12,836 of PLYR01000040.1, read as the reverse complement.
GTCAATATCTCCCAGCCTGCTATTGTTTTTGGGGTTGTAACCCAAAGCAATGTAAGTTGCAACGGGGGAATGAACGGAGTAGCCTCGGTTACAGGCTTTGGAGGAACAGGTCCTTACACGTATTCCTGGAATACAACACCTCCACAGACCATCCGTACCATTACCGGTTTAGGAGCAGGAACCTACTCTGTTCTGATTACTGACAGCAAAGGATGTTCTAAGACCAAGGTGGTCACCATTACCCAACCTACCGCCATCACACTCACAACTTCTTCCACTACCGCACATTGCGGGAATACTGATGGAAGTGCTACCGTAAATGCCAGCGGAGGAACAGCCACACTTACTTATTCCTGGGCAACCACACCGGTTCAGACTGCTACCACTGCTACTAACCTAGGTCCCGGAATCTACAATATCACAGTTACAGATTCCCTAGGGTGTAATAAGACTTCTGCCGTTACCGTAAATAATGCAGGTGCCCCCACGCTCACGGCTACCTCTGTTAATCCTTCCTGTTTTGGTTCCTCCACCGGAAGTGCAACAGTAACCGCAACCGGAGGCAGTGTTCCTTACACGTATTCTTGGTCTACCACTCCTTCCCAGACTACTGCAGCTATAACCAACCAGCCTGCCGGAGTGTATACCATTAAGGTAACAGACACTCACAACTGTTCTTCCAACTTGAATGTGACTCTTACACAACCTATGGCTCTCACCACCACAACCACCACGACCAATGTAAACTGCACATCAGCGGCGAACGGAACAGCAACGGTGACTGTAGCCGGTGGAACGCCGCATTACACGTATTCCTGGTCTTCTACTCCTTCTCAAACCACTGCTACTGCCAGCAATCTTGCACCGGGGTCCTATACAGTTACCGTAACCGATTCTGCAAATTGTACGGCAGCCTCCACGGTGAATATTATCAAGAATGCAATCACCGCTACTTCTTTTCATACAAACCTGATGTGTAACGGTGCAACCACTGGAACCGCCACCGTAAATATTTCCAACGGAACGCTTCCTTTCACCTATTCATGGAACACCACACCGGTGCAAAATACTGCTACTGCCAGCAATCTGGCTGCAGGTAGTTACACCGCAACGGTTACTGACTCCGCAGGATGCAGTGCCAGTGCAATCTCCATTATTACTCAGCCGGCTGCCCTCGCGGTAGTCTGTACCCCGCAGAATGAAAGCTGCCCTTCCGGAGGAAATGGCTCTGTGAATGCATCAGTCAGCGGAGGTGTGGCGCCTTATACCTACTCTTGGAACAGTACTCCGGCTCAGACTACCTTTATTGCGAGTGGCCTTGCCGCAGGAACCTATACGGTAAGTGTGATGGATACCAACCATTGCATGACCACACAGGTTGCCACGATCACACAACCTGCCGCATTTGCGACCAACACATCATCCACCAACTCTACCTGCGGAAGTGCGACCGGTTCGGCAACAGCTACGGTGACAGGGGGAACCGGAGCTTATACCTATTCCTGGAACACCACACCTTCCCAGTCGACCTCCACAGCAACAGCTATTGCTGCGGGCGTATATATCTGTACCATTACAGATGCCAATGGCTGCAGTACTGCAGCCACAGCAACCGTAAACAACAATTCAAGTGCGGTAGCAACTGTATCTTCATCAAGGGCAACCTGCTTCACTTCCAGTAACGGAACCGCAACGATTACCTTGACCGGAGGAACACCACCATATACATATTCCTGGGCAACTATTCCTACCCAGTCGACCTCCACGGCCACAGGCCTTATGCCTGGAACTTATTCTGTAGTAGTAACCGACGCTGCAGGTTGTACGACTCCGGCAAGTGTGATTGTTACTTCTCCTCCAGCACTTACCGCGACGACTTCTATGATGATGCCCCTGTGTAACGGAAATGCGAATGGATCTGCCATGGTCACCGCTGCTGGTGGTTCTCCCCACTACACCTATTCCTGGTCGACCACACCGGCACAAACAACCGGCACTGCAACCGGTCTGGCCGCAGGCGCTTATACGGTAACCGTTACTGACTCTCTGGGTTGCACGACCCCTGCAGTTGTTACGGTTACTCAACCGGCAGTTCTTGCAGTATCTGTAACCCATACCAACACCACCTGCTTCGGAAACACAGATGGTACCGCTACCGGCACTGCTTCCGGAGGAACAGCTCCTTTTATGTACAGCTGGAATACCAGCCCTTTACAAAATACCCAGACCGTAAGCAATCTTGCACCCGGTACTTATTCAGTGACTGTGACTGACAGCAATGCCTGTATGATCAATGGCCTCGCCATAATTACAACTCCTGCTCAGATCTTAACCACTACCACCCTTACTCAAGCTACCTGTGGAAATTCAGATGGCTCCGCCACCATTACCATAAACAGCGGTGGAATTGGTTTGTTCAGCTTCCTCTGGACACCCAATGGTGCGGTTACAGCCACCAATTCCAATATTCCGGCAGGAGTTTATATGGTTTACGCTACCGACGCCAACGGATGCAGTGTTATTGATACGGTGGATGTTGGCAATTCCAATGCTGGAATAGCCACAGTGACATCGAATAGCGGCTGCGTAGGCATGAACAACGGTATGGCTACCGTAACGATGGCTGGAGGGACACCAACTTTTAATTACTCCTGGAATACCACCCCGGTACAGACTGCTGCTACGGCTACTGGTCTTACCCCTGGGCTTTATAAGGTCATGGTTACCGATTCATCGGGTTGTATCACCTTTGCATCCGGTACCGTTCTGACTCCTGTGGCGCTTGTTACGGACAGCCTTACCCAAACTCCGGTAAGCTGCGGTTCTTGCTCCGATGGAACGGCCAAAATATATGCCTCCGGTGGAACAGCTCCTTATACATACAGCTGGTCTACCAGTCCTTCTCAGACCACTCAGAATGCTACCGGACTTAGTGTAGGAATATACTATGTCTGCATCACAGATGTTAGCGGTTGTATGACCTGCGACAGCGTCTCTATCAATCACACCATGGGTATTCTGGTGTATGATCAGGGAAATACCAAGCTCACTTTCTTCCCGAATCCAAGCAGTGGACTGGTGAATCTCAATATTCAATCTGTTGAGTCTCAGCCCATGGAGTTCAGGATTGTGAATCTGGTTGGAGAAACGGTGTATTCTGAAAAGATGGATCTGATTAACGGTACCCTCAGCAAAACGGTCGACCTATCCTCCTATCCTAAAGGATTGTATCTTATACAAATGGTTTTAAACCAAGGCAGTGTGACCCAAAAATTGATCCTTCACTAGGCAAAAAAGCAACCGGATAAATTTTTCCTTATCCGGTTGCTTACCTTAATTTTCCGATAAAATAAAATATTCCCGTTTTCTAGGGTTCTTTTGCTTATCTTTGCAAAAATGCTGCTCTTTCCTTCATGTGGTGTTTTAACTTCTTCTTACACTACAAAATGAGACAACTCAAAATAAGTCAGTCGATTACAAGCCGCGATAGCGCATCTCTTGATAAATACCTTAGTGAAATTGCAAAGCACGGGTTAATTTCTGCAGAGGAGGAAGTAATCCTTACCGTTAAAATACGGGAAGGAGACCAGGAAGCTCTGGAGAAGCTAACGGTTGCCAACCTTCGTTTCGTTGTTTCTGTAGCAAAACAATATCAGAATCACGGGCTTAGCCTTGCTGATTTGATCAATGAAGGTAACCTGGGTCTAATAAAAGCCGCCCGGCGTTTTGATGAAACACGAGGATTCAAATTTATATCCTATGCCGTATGGTGGATCCGTCAATCGATCATGCAAGCTATTGCTGAGCAAAGCCGGATCATCCGTCTCCCATTAAATAAAATCGGAGATCTCAACAAAATTAAGAAAGCTCTGGTAGGCCTTGAGCAAAAGCTGGAACGTGAAGCCAGTGCAGGAGAAATTGCTGCAGAGCTGGATATGACTGAAGCGGAAGTGAAAAGCACGATGGGCATTGCGAATCGCCATGTATCTTCCGACGCTCCTTTCCAGAATACCGAAGGTATGGGACTTATGGATGTCTTATTTAATCCCGACGATCCACAGCCGGATAACGAGCTGATGGCTTCTTCTCTAAGTACTGAAATCAAACGTGCTCTTTCTTCCCTTACTGAACGTGAAAGTGATATTGTAACTCTGTTTTACGGGATTGGTTTTAATCATAGTTTTACTCTTGAAGAGATTGGTGAAAAATACGATCTTACCCGTGAACGCGTTCGCCAGATAAAAGAAAAGGCGATCCGCAGATTACGGAATACCTCCAGGAGCAAGACCCTGAAGACCTATCTGGGATAAGTTAGTTTTCTTGGAAACCGTAATTTCGGGCTTAACATTCTCATCCATGCGAGGCTTCCTTTTATCCTTACTTTTTCTTGCCTTCATTGGTGAAATCAAGGCACAGGATACAATCGTAAAGCGAAACGGTGAGCAAATTCCCGCCAAAGTACTAGAGGTCAATTCTTCCTCTATCAAATTCAAACGTATTGATTCTCCTGATGGTCCTCTTTATGATCTTCAACTGTGGGAAATTCGCTGCATTATTTACAACGGAGGGCGTAAAGAGTCTTACGAATCAATTCTTCCACCTCCTCCACCTCCCCCTCCATTAATAAAATCAGAAGACCTGAGCATCATCACGCTTGGAAAAAAATATTACTACAAAGAGAGACGCATTGATGAGGCCACCGTTCTGGCCCTTGCCAAACAAAGAAAAGACCCGAGAATGGATTTGATGATCTCAAAAGTGCGGGAAAAGAATCTGATTCAGAATTGCAGTTTTGTTGCAGGAGGAATATTATTGAATGTAGGATTCTTTGAATACATCTCTAATCTTCCAAAAAGAGGCAGGAGGGGGTCACCAGCAAGCAATACCAGCAATCTGAATGCCCGACAGAATGGAGAATATATGATGTTAGGCGCCCTTGCATGTGCAGCAGTTGCCATTACCTTTCATTTAGATGAGGTGCGCCATGCCCGACTAGTGGTTGCTCTGTTTAACCAGAACCTTATTCGTTAAAGTATTCATCTAATTTGCTACATTTATTACCGATTAAACCAGCCCCCATGAAGAAAGCCTTACTTTTAGTGGTATGTCTCTATACCTTCACCGCCCTCAGGGTTTCCGCCCAGGCTCCTGCTCCTGCTACCACAGTGGAAGAACCGAACTGTTATCTCAAATGGATTAAGAAATTTGAAGAACGCGGTGCTGATGATGTGGCCAATGGCTCCTATACCGATGTGATCATCACCTTTCGTACCGGAAGCTCTGCCCAGTGTTTTAACGGAAAAGCTGATGTCAAAGAAAATCAGATCACCGCTTTTTATATCAAACGAGAAGATGGATCTTATGAAGAGGTCAAGAAAAAAATGAAATACAGCGGACCATTCCTCATCATCGGAGGGGTTTCCCAAACAATGCTTACCACCGAAGATGAACTCATCAATGTGATGTTCCCGAAAAAGATCAGAGCTAAGAAGGCTGGCTTCCAAAAAGCTGCAGAACCCAAAGATGACTAAGCATTAAGAAAATACCCCTTGGCCCATCGGCAATGTTACTTAGCCGGTCCAAATTTTTGTTTAAACTTCCTCAATCCTTTATGCAGCCAATGCACGTATTTCCTGATATCCGGGTCATAGCTGCAGGAATCACTTAATCGGGTCCCGTCTGGTGCAATGACCCTGTATTGAGGTTGGCTCTGGGCCTTATATACACTTGACTGGAGGTAGCTCCACTTGTTCCCTACGGTTTTTAAAACACGTTGTTTGCCCCCCCACTCCACTTCTTTTTGCTCTGATGCAGGCAGTTCCCGTTTATCATCTACATACATGGAAACGAGTACGAAATCATCGTTCAGACTCTTTTTAACTTCAGGATCGGACCATACTTTCTCTTCCATCTTCCGGCAGTTGGCACAAGCCCAGCCGGTAAAATCCAGCATAAGGGGTTTATTCACTTTCTGAGCATATTCCGTTGCGTATTTCAGATCGGTAAAGGCCGTAATTCCGTTGGGCCCGGCATGTGCATGCTTTGGAAGCTTCTTTGCGTCAGTCTGAAGGTGCACCCCAAACCCATCCGGAGCTTCACTGTAGAACTCAGGTGGAGTAATTCCGCTAAGCAACTTGAGAGGAGCGCCCCAGAGTCCGGGAATAAGATATACGGTGAAGCAAAGTACAAGGGTGGCCATCAGCAGTCGGGGTACAGAGAGATTCTTGACTTCAGAATCATGAGCAAGTTTGAATCCTCCCATGAGATAAATGCCAAGCAGTCCAAATAATACGATCCATATAACCAGAAATACCTCCCTGGTGATGAAACCGGTTTGTACAACCAGATCCGCATTGGACAAAAATTTAAATGCAAAGGCCAGCTCCAGAAAGCCAAGAAATACCTTGACGGAGTTTAACCACCCTCCTGATTTTGGGAGTGAATTCATCCAACCAGGAAAAGCAGCAAACAATCCAAAAGGCAATGCCAGTGCAATAGAGAAACCAAACATACCCCAGAAAGGTCCAGACCCGCCAATCGTAGCCGCTTCTACCAACAGAGAACCGATGATAGGACCTGTACAGGAAAAGGAAACAAGTGATAATGCAAATGCCATGAAGACTATCCCTAATACGCCACCACGATCGGAAGCACTATCAATTTTATTGACAAAGGCGCTCGGGAGTACAATTTCAAATGCCCCGAGGAAGGAAACCGCAAAAACAAACAGAAGGAGAAAAAAGAAAAGGTTGAACCATACGTTGGTTGAAAAACTGTTCAGCGCATCAGATCCAAAAACCGCAGTGACAATCAGGCCAAGGGAGACATAGAGCACGATGATCGAACCGGAGTAGAGTAATGCATTGGTAATCCCTTTCGCTCGGGTCTTGCTACGTTTTGTAAAAAAGCTCACCGTCATCGGGATCATGGGGAACACACAAGGGGTAAGAAGGGCTGCAAAGCCCCCCAAAAAACCTAGGAGAAATATGCCGTACCAACTGTGATCCTGAACCGGTGCTGATTTCACCGCTTCCTCTTCTTCCTCAGGCCCGAGATCTTCTTCCTCCGTTTTCTTTTTGTTTAAGGAATCGACAGGGGCCGAATTTTTGATTACATCCAGAGGAGCTACAATGATGGATGTGCTGTTATGTGAAACAGTATCAGCCGGCTTAACCGCTTTTGATTCAGAATCTTTTTTTACACAAGTCTTAGGATCCTTGATTTCAAATGCAAAATCGAATGCGGGTGAAAAAGGAGTACATTGACTGTCATTACAAGTCATTCCATTGATAATGCCTTTTACCGTAAACGTTTTGTCTGTTAATACCTGAATCCGCTGTGTGAAGGTAGCATTGTGCTCAAAGAACCGGATGAGCGCATTATTAAAAGCCGGTTCGTTTCTTTCAATAGGCCTAGGTTCTTTTGTTTTCCCGATAAGTTTAAAAGCAGATGATTTGTCGAATACAAATTCGGTGGGCATCGGCCCTTCATCTTTCGGAGGAATCTGAGAGTAAAGATGCTCCTTGTCCTTTATATCCGCTTTAAAAACAAGGTCAAACTCACAATCGCTTACTTTATTGACGGTGTAAGTCCATTTAACAAGGGCACTTGCCTGGGCAAGCATGGGTAAAGATCCAAGGATAGAAAGAAAGAGGAGAAATCCTGCAATTCTGTATTTCAGCATAAATCAAGCAATTAGCGGATATACTACCAAAGCTACGAAATATTTATGCTTGATGAATTCTTAAAAAATCATAAAAGGTGCCTTAGATTTTGACCTCTTGAATACGATGGATAGGAATCACCATTCCGCTTTTCAGAATGATTCGTTTATCGGTTGAACCCCAGATGGTGGTTTCAATTTGTTTGAGGCCCGCAGCATCTTCAAACACAATCCTCACTTTGGTATGTTCGGTATTTCCAAGATAGACTGCACGGTCAATTTCTGATTTGCGTTTGGCTATGGCAGCAGGATTAAAGAGTACATCTGACTCTGGAAACTTAAGCTCAGCTACAACTTCCTTATCGATAAGGACTGGTTTTACGGCGGTCTCGTTCATGGCTCAAGGTGTTAGGTAATGTGAAACGGAATTGAATTAGCCGACAAATCATCTGGAGAGGGGGTGCGCACTTCTTTCCTCGGCAGATGATTCAGGCAATTAACTGGTATCCTATATGCTATATTACGACATTTTTGGACACAAGTCAAGAACTATTTTTCAGATGTAGAGAACTTTGCGTTTTTTAACAGTTCGGGATCCGTTTGGATGAGTTCCCGGATTGCGGCCAGGAGCTCTCCGGCCCGTTGAGATCCAATGCGATAGATCAGGCCATCATTTCTGGTGATATCCACGGCTTCATTTCCTCTGGAATAGAAACGGATCTTGCCCTTGAAGTAATGATGATAAGCCGGGTGGTTGACAATCGTTTCCTTAAATCTGACTTTTTTAGCCGCTTTGAGTTCGGACACAGGAATAAATACTCTTCGGGACATCCAAAACCCGCTCAGAGACACTCCCGAGGAGCTCACCCTGGTATGCAGATGCAATACAAAAATAAGCAGAATAGAAAGGAAAAGGATTCCAAGTCCAAAAAGGAAGAACAGCTGGCCTGAACGCTCAATATGTTGAACCGGATAAGGGCCGATACTGATCGCTCCCACATTAACCGCTTTCGGGTTTTCAGACCAGTAATAGAGAACGAAACAGAATATGGCAAAGATGGTCCTCCTTACAATAGAATACTTATTGTATCCAAGGTATTGTTTTTCATCAAAAAGGACCCGATCAGACATACTGTAAAGATAGCCAATTAGCTTAAGCGAAACAGGAAAGCCTTCTCAGTTTCGGGTCTTAACTTGAACCTTTCATCGATCCTATGGCCTACAATCCAGGCAATTTTCCCTTTGCTCTCCAAGACCCATGCGTCCTCCTTTGCCTTCGCTGAAAATTTATGGTCCGAAAAATAATCACTGAGCAGCTTGGAGCCTTTCATACCCAGCGGTTGAAAGCGGTCGCCTATCTTCCATTTCCTGAGCAGGAGCGGAAATTCCAGTTTTGCGGCGTCGAGACAAGCCATCCGCGAATCCGTTGGAAATGGAATTGATTTGCTGAACGAAAGCAATTCAATCGTTAACGGGAAAGGAGTGCTTAGGGCTCTGGTATCTTTCTTGATCTTAAAAGCGTGGATCTGCTTCTTATTCCTGGAATTCTTTCTGATACTCAAACGATCTCTCTCCACATGCAGCTCAAATTTATCATTCCTGAATAATTTTCCTGATTTAAATTTCAAGCTCAACAGCGTGCAAAGATTATCTATAACAGATTGGTGGAACCCAAATTCATGAAGCAGGTGGAATAGCCAGAACCGTAAAGGTTCTTTCCCTTTGAGGTCGGCAAACATAATATACCACAGAGAATCACTCTTTCTGAGCATATCCGATTTGTATCTCGAAAAGAGATGATCCATCGCAACACGAGTGTCGTCCAATCTCTGCATATCACCAAGCATGGTTTGGCGAAAAGAAGGGCTAAGTTCTTCCAGCAGCGGAACCAGTGAATGTCGTAAACGGTTTCTCAGATAGTCATCTCCTTCGTTACTGCTGTCTTCCCGGTGTTTTATTTTCTTTTGAACCGCGTAACGGAGTATATCCTTCTTAGAAGCAAAAAGCATGGGCCTGATGACCCTCTTGTTTCGAAGGGGTATCCCAGTCAAACCGGCCAGTCCTGTTCCTCTTAACAGGTTGATGAAGAACGTCTCTATGGAATCATCTCCGTGATGGGCTGTACAGATATATTTAAACTTATGCTTCCGGCGGATTTTCTCAAACCAGTCATACCTTAACTCCCTTGCTGCTTCCTGAATGGATAATTTATGGGTCTTAGCATACTTCTTTGTATCAAAGCTGGTTGTATAAAATTCAACACCGAGAGAGGAGGAGAGTTTTTTAACAAATAGTTCATCCGCCTCTGATTCCTTCCCACGGAGTGAAAAATTACAATGAGCTATTCCAAATGGTAGGCCGGCTTCTTTAAATACATAAGCCATCACTACGGAATCGATCCCTCCGCTTACGGTAAGCAGCAGCCTTTCCTTTGGCTTAAATAGATTTTGATGATTACAGAATACCAGAAATGAATTCAGCATAGTTCAAAATTAATCAATCCTTCCATTTAAAGCCTGGACCATAGCCCTGGCTTTGAGCAAACATTCTTCATATTCTTTTTCCGGATCAGACTTGGCTGTAATTGCACCCCCGACGCCGATGGATACATATTTATTCGCAGAATCATAAAGAATGCTCCTGATGACTACGCTGAAATCGAAATCCCCTTCCGGTGTAAGGTATCCCAAAGCCCCTGAATAGATTCCTCTTCTGGTATTTTCAAATTCCTCGATCAGCTTCATCGCCTTTATCTTCGGAGCTCCGGTCATTGAACCCATAGGGAATGTAGCTTTTAAAATTTCTTCGAGAGAAACTCCATCGCCTAGCTCAGCAGAAATGGTTGAGATCATTTGGTGAACCTGACCAAAGGAATAAATTCCACAGAGTTCATCCACTTTTACCGTTCCTTTTTCTGCTATCCTGCTCAGGTCATTTCTGACAAGGTCAACAATCATAATATTTTCTGATCGTTCCTTTTCATCATTCTGAAGTTGCCGCTTTAGGAGCTGATCTTCTTCCGGATCAGAGCTCCTCCTCTGAGTGCCCTTGATAGGCTGAGATATTAGTTTGTTTTTTGATTTTTTGAGAAAGCGTTCCGGACTGGAGGAGATTACATACAAGTCGCCGAATTTACAGAACGCTGAAAATGGTGCTGGTGAGAGTTTAATAAGGCGTTTATACACTGTCAATGGATCAATCTCAATCTCTTCCGCATAAAATTCCTGACAAAAATTCATTTCATAGATATCGCCAGCCTGGATTTTTTCTTTAATCTTCAATACGCTGGTTATATATTCAGCCTTTGAGAGACGTGAATGCAGCCTGATTTCAGGCCAAGTCTTTTCTGCCTCCCTATTTATGGAACTCAGAACATCAGATGAAGGATTTTCCCCAAGCAACATCCTTTGAGTTGAACCATTTCCGGTCATTACGAAGGATGGTTTAAAAAAGAAGTAATCAGGAACACCAAAGCAATCTCTTTTTTCGGATTTTAAATCTTCGAGCTGATTCTTGTATTCATAAGCTATAAATCCGAAGTGCCATTCCCTTGATGCAAGGTCTGGAATCGGCTTGTTTTGTCCTGATAAGGCTTGTTGGGGGGATGAAGCTTCGCAGGAGGCAAACAATTGCTCATAAGCTCCTAATTCATGTTGGTCTTTTCCATTCAGGAAGACAAAATTATCTGACTCCGAAAACTGCTTCAATACATTATACATCAGCGAATCAGATCAGATTTGACAAATCGGAAAGAAGGATTATTGAGCCGTGACCATATCCTTTAGTGCATTTATCCATACAGGGTTATCATTAAGACTTTCCACTAGCTGAATCTTCTCTCCTCCATGCTTGGTGAAAAGTTCCTGGTACTCGGTTCCAATTTCATAGATCGTCTCCAGACAATCAGAAACAAATGCCGGTGAAAAAACGAGCATGTTTTTGACCCCGGCTTGGGCCCTTTCAATCACTACTTTATCTGAATAGGGTTTAATCCATTTATCATTCAACCTCGACTGAAAGCTGGTTGTATACCTGCCTTCCGGAATTCCAAGTCTCTTCACCAGTTCACGGGTGGTTGCAAAACAAGATGCACGGTAACAATAGACGTTATCTTTCCCAATTGCATCGCAGCAGGAACCCATGTGGCAATGCCCTCCTCCATAATGCGCAGAGCCTTTGAGGATATGCCGCTCGGGCAAACCGTGATAGCTGAACAGGATATGATCATACTTAGTCAAATCGTGTTTTTTTGCAACAGCAACACAAGCATCTATAAAGCCTGGATAATCATAAAACTTGCTGATGATGGAAAGTGATGGAGTGACCTCCCAGTTTTTGATCAACTCAAGCGTTTTTTCAACGGAGGAGCCTGTGCTTGAAGATGCATACTGAGGATACATAGGAACGATTACGATCTTTTCCACCTGTTCCTTCCTTAGACGCTCTAAGGCAGATTCCAGTGGAGGGTTCTGATACCGCATTCCAAGTTCTACCACATAGTTCGCTCCAAGAGCTTCCTGCAAAAGGTTTTTCACTTTAATTCCGTTTATAAGTAACGGAGATCCTTCCTGGGTCCATATCTGCTGATATAGTTTAGCCGATTTAGGGGAACGGAAAGGCACGATAATCCCATTCACAAGAAGAAATCGCCCTGCAGGGTTTATGTCTATGACCCTCGGGTCATTCAGGAACTCCGTAAGATACTTGCGTACACTGCTTACAGAAGGGCTATCGGGGGTTCCGAGATTAATTAATAAGATTCCTGTTTTCATAAATGTTTAGATATGCAACGCCCTCTTGCCGGTAGCGTCCAGGCAGGCTTCCTTCATTGCTTCAGTATAAGTTGGATGTGCATGGCTCATACGGGCCACATCTTCTGCTGAAGCACGAAATTCCATAGCCACTACTGCTTCGGCTATCATATCCGCGGCCCTTGGGCCAATCATGTGCACTCCCAGTATTTCGTCTGTGGATTCATCGGTTAAAACCTTTATAAATCCATCGGTATCCATAGAGGCTCTGGCTCTTCCGCTGGCCTTAAACGGAAAAGAACCGGTCTTATATTTCCTTCCTGCTGCTTTCAGCTGCTCTTCTGTAGAACCTACAGACGCTACTTCTGGCCAGGTGTAAACAACTCCGGGAATAAGGTTATAGTTGATATGAGGCTTTTGTC
>PLYR01000089.1 GCA_003153435.1 Bacteroidota bacterium | reverse complement strand
GGGGGCTGTTTAAGCGGAATATCTATATTGGCATCCAAGAAATATGTTACGACTGGCTATTCATATGACACTCTCAAACACTCCGGCAGTTATCAGAGCGATTTTTCTTTGCCATATACCTGGTCGTTTTATTATCCGCCACCAGAATACGCAAAAGAATCCCAATCTCTTTATACTGGTTTTTTAATAAAGCTTAGTCATCTAAACACCTTCTACTATAAGGTAAGGAACAATAAGTTCTTCCGAGTGAGTGGGGGGCTTGATGCAGGTTATTACTTATTGAGGGATCAATATAAAACGACGATTGAAAACTATTATACAAAGAATGACCGTTATATTACCGGAGTATTTAATTCCAATGCGGTGAGTCTTGGGGGAGTCGTGGATTTTAAAAAGAGCATTTATAAAAACTGGTTTATAAACCTATTTGCACAAGGCATGTTTTATTTCAACAACATTCCCAGCCAACCTCTTTTGTATGAGCAAGATAGTCCATTTGCCTACTGGAAGCTTGAGGTAGGAGTAGGAATGGGTTATTCATTCATTCATTAGGATTGAATCTTAGCCGGTATTTATATGTTGATGTTCGAAGGACTCATTCAAAATGATTTTATCTTTATGCTTTAAATAGTTTAAAATGCTCGTTATGAGAAATGGAAATAGGAAGTGTTTCGTACTTGGTATTACCACATTCATTATCTCTGCTTCTTGTTTAGGACAGGGAATTTACGCTGGAATAAATGGAGGATATGGATTCCCTTCTGGCAGAATGATCCTCCCCTCAGATCAAAAGACAACCTACTCTGGTTCCAGTTCAAGTACTTTATATACATCGAACAAATATTCTCTTGGAAAGGGAATTGATTTTGGAGCTTACGGAGGGTATATGTTTAATAAACATTGGGGGGCGGAGCTGGAAATTGGTTATCTGATCGGGGGCACTTCCACTTCGACAAATGAAGATGACTCACCTACGATTCCTTCGACTACCACTGAGACGCGAAAGGGAAATATACTTAGGTTTACCCCAGCTCTAAGATACCAGATTGGAGAAAATAAGCTTAAAACATATATTACTGCCGGAATTATTATCGGGATGGCAAGTGGGACTGATGAAATTAAAGATATTTCAGGGCCGAATACAGGAGATAACATTTGGACATACAGCGGTGGCCCGACAATTGGTTTTCATGGAGCTATTGGCCTTATGTATTTCCTGTCTAATAAATTAGGAATTTCAGCTGAACTGACTGGCAATTATCAAAACTGGTCACCGGACAAAGAGGTATTGACAACATCTACTCTTAACGGTGTAGATAACCTTTCTAAAATGCCGTTGAGTCAAAAAGAGACTGATTATCAAGCCAGCTATACAAAAGATCCATTCAATCCTACACCAGCTACCAGTCCCTCCATTTCTGACAGAATTTATCTGCCTTTCAGTTCTCTTGGCCTGAATATTGGCGTTCACATTTTCTTTGGTGGAAAATAATTATGGGGTAAATAATGATCTGTAAAATGAATTTTGTTGTCTTAAGAACTACAGTATGAAAATTTTCAAAATAAACCTGATTTTACTAATATTGATGGGGGTTTTCTCCTTCCAATCCTTTGGACAAGGCATTTATGTTGGAATTGACGGTGGAATAGGATTTGCCGCTTGCAAAGATGAACTTGGAACGGACATGAAGACAAATATTACACCGCCTCCTTCCAACTCTATGGCAACTCTTTATACCAGCAGAAATTATTCCCTTGGTCAAGGATTTAGTTTTGGGATTCATGGTGGTTTTATGCTGAACAAATATTTCGGAATTCAACTTGGCGCAGATTATCTCATGGGGGCCGCGACAACTTTAACAAATGAAACAGATACACCAGGTTCTGCAGTTATTCAAACAACAACTTTAAAGAGTAGCATGATTAGACTGATTCCTGCGATTCTGATTCAGAATGGAGATGCTAAATTCCGTACTTATGCAGTTGTCGGTTTGATTGTTGGCCTTGCTCCAAAGGTCACTGATGACCAAGATAGCGCCAGTGGCGCAAGTCATACTACAGCCGTTCTTTCAGGAGGGCTCAGTTGGGGATTTCATGGAGCTGTTGGGGTAAAATACTTTTTCACAAATAAGCTTGATATTTTTGGAGAGCTAACTGGGAACTACCTGAATTGGAGTCCCGGAAAATCTGTCATCACAGCTTCAACCTATAATGGAAAGGATAATCTTTCGACCCTATCAACCAGCCAAAAAGAAATTGATTTTCAATCCAGCTATACCGTAAATAATTCAGCAACTCCTACAACAGGCTCACCTTCTCAAACCTCTCAAATTGTGCTTCCATTCAGTTCTTTTGGATTCACTATTGGAGTTCAGTATTTATTTGGGAAATGAATAATTGAAGGAAAAAAGACTACTTATTAATAATCAATCTATTGCTGAGTTCATGGAAGGAGTGAATAATCCGGTCTACATCCGGTGCATTTGAATCTTTATCTCGAGCCATCATCCAAATAATAAGCTTATAGAAATTGGTCTTTGTTTCAATAGCTACAATCTTAAACAATACCTCATTTCCATTGATGTCTCCTTTAAAATCAGCCGTGCGTGCTGAATCACTTCCAAGTTTAAGAAGGGTAGGAGTCACCAGTCCGGCAGTATCATACTTCGCCGAAGCCACTTTGAAATAAGTAGCCAGGTCATATTCCAGTCCGTATTTCACAAACTGGGCCTTATCCTCATCAATCATGATCAGATAAAACTCTTTCGCTGAATTTTGATATTGCAGGGAAGCATCTTTCGTAAAATTCCCTGGTTCCAGGTAGGAGGGGAGTTGTATTGCGTATTTGTTGTTGACGGTTACATCGCTCCATTTGGTTTTGGAGCAGGAGGCAAAGAAAAAGAAGAGGGTAAGAAGAAGCAGGTAAGCGGTGGTTTTCATTCCAGGCAATTTAGTTCGAAGGTAGGAAATGTAGAATTAGGAGTCAAGGCAAATAATGGCATTCAGAAATATCATCGCCCGTCATTTTACCACTAAGGCACTAAGGTACACTAAGACTATGTGTGTCTTTTCTTAGTGATCCTTAGTGCCCTTAGTGCCCTTAGTGCCTTAGTGGTTATTTTTATAACCGTTCCTCTTTCTCTACAACGTTCCTCGCCTTGCTTGCTCCCGCTCAATAGCTTCAAAAAGCGCTTTGAAATTCCCTTTTCCGAAACTCTGAGCCCCTTTACGCTGGATAATTTCGAAGAACATGGTCGGCCGGTCTTCTACAGGCTTGGTGAACAGTTGGAGCAGATAACCTTCATCATCCCGGTCAACCAATATACCATGCTTGGCCAGTTCAGAAATTTCCTCATCAATCTTACCGATCCTCAGTTTTGCTTCTTCATAATAACTCTGCGGGACCTGGAGGAATTCAACTCCTCTGGATTTGAGTTTAGTTACCGTGTCGACAATATTATCGGTGGCGAGGGCAATGTGCTGAACACCTTGTCCTTCGTAAAACTGGATATATTCTTCGATCTGTGATTTCTTCTTTCCTTCAGCGGGTTCGTTAATCGGGAATTTAATTCTTCCGTTGCCGTTGCTCATCACCTTACTCATGAGTGCAGAATATTCTGTTGAAATATCTTTGTCGTCAAAAGAAAGGAGGTTGATAAAGCCCATCACTTTTTCATACCATTCAACCCAGGTATTCATTTCTCCCCAACCCACGTTTCCTACCATATGGTCGACATATTTAAGTCCGGTTGGAGCCGGGTTGTAATCACTTTTCCAGGCTTTGTATCCAGGCAGGAACAACCCATTATAGTTTTTGCGCTCTACAAAAATGTGGACTGTCTCACCGTATGTATAGATTCCGGAGCGGATCACAAATCCGTTTTCATCTTCTTCCTTTACCGGTTTCATGAAAGGCTTGGCTCCTCTTGCCACGGTTTCTTCAAAAGATTTTGTAGCATCGTCAACCCACAGGGCAACCACTTTAACTCCATCACCATGCTTGCGAAGATGGTCGTTCAGGGGAGAAGCAGAGGTTAAAGGGGTAGTGAGTACCAGGCGGATTTTATCCTGTTCCAAAACGTACGATGCACGGTCTGTAAGGCCCGTCTCGAGTCCACCGTAAGCGAGGGATTGAAATCCAAAGGCTGTTTTGTAATAATGGGCACTCTGTTTAGCGTTTCCTACATACAGTTCAATATAGTCGGTGCCGTTGAGCGGAAGAAAATCTCCCGCGTTTTTGTAAATCTTTTCCAGTGAGGGTGCAACGTCTTTCGTTTTCATAGTTCTGTTTTTATTAATTTTTTTTAATTCAGGTGGCTGTAATCGTCTCTACTCTACCCAGGATTTATAATACTTCCCATCATCTAACCCCATCGCTTGTTCGGTAACCATTAATGGCCGGAAGGTATCTACCATGACGGCCAGTTCTTGTGTTTCCTTCTGTCCGATGCTTCTTTCCATAGCTCCTGGTGCAGGACCGTGTGGTATTCCTTTCGGATGTAGGGTAATATGTCCCTGCTTGATATTATTCCGGCTCATGAAATCACCATCTACATAATAGAGCACCTCGTCACTGTCAATATTACTGTGATTATAGGGAGCAGGGATAGACTGTGGATGATAATCATACAACCTTGGGCAGAAAGAACAAACCACAAAAGAGTTTGTTTCGAAGGTCTGATGTACCGGAGGAGGTTGATGAACACGGCCGGTGATCGGTTCAAAGTTATGGATCGAGAAACCGTAAGGAAAATTGTATCCATCCCATCCAACCACATCAAAAGGGTGAGTGGCATAAATCAGTTCATGGATCATTCCTTCTTTTTTAATTTTCATGAGGAAATCTCCCTTTTCGTCGTGGGTCTCCAGATCAACTGGTAGTTTATAATCGCGTTCGCAGAAAGGAGAATGTTCCAGGAGCTGACCGAAATGATTTCGGTAGCGTTTTGGAGTATAGATGGGGCTGAATGATTCGAGATAGAGCAATCGGTTCTCAGTTGTATCGAACTCTATCTGGTAAATCATTCCACGTGGGATGACGAGATAATCTCCATATTCGAAAGGGATAGTACCCATAAAGGTGCGAAGCTTGCCGCTTCCTTTATGAATAAAGAGAAGCTCATCAGCATCGGCATTTTTGTAAAAGTAGTCCTTCGTTGATTTCCGGGGAGCTGCCAGTCCCAGATGGACATCGCTGTTGATCAGCATAGGCACGCGGCTGTCTAAAAAATCATCCGCTGGTTTCAGCTCAAAGCCTTTGAGCAGGAGAGCCTTGATATTTTTATCGATGGCTATTTTGGGTGCCACTGAATAGGAGCGAACTATTTCTTTGACCTGCGTTGGCCGGTGCACATGGTAGGTGAGTGAAGCCATGCCGGAAAAACCTTCCGTACCGAACAATTGTTCATAATAGAACTTATCTTCTTTGCTTTTGAAAATAGTGTGACGCTTTTGCGGAAATGACCCAAGTTTATGATAAACCGGCATGAGCAATAAGATTTAAGATGAAATTGACATGGAATCAGAAAAAGACCGGGAAGACTATTCCGGATTGCGCTTGGTAATGCGCTTGAGGTCTATGTAGAAGAGCTTTCTCAATTCTTTTTTCTTTAAACAAATTTAGTGAAAAAGGAACTTGGTTTGACAAAGCAGAAGGAAATTTGCCGAGGTCTCTGGCCTCTGATTAAGGCTTGAATGTTTCCCTCAGATCAGGTCTCAGCCGGCTTTTATAAACGGAAAGAGAATCTTTTTTTGCAGCTTCTTTACGCTGGAGGCGGCGTTCTTCTTCCGGAAGGGTAATAGTGGCCTGGCAAGCGGGGGTGCAGCAGCCCTGATATTTCTCTTCACACGCTTCACATTGAATAAAGAGCAGATGACAGGCTTCGTTGGCACAATTGGTATGAGTATCACAGGAGGCGCCGCACTGATGACATTTGCTGATTACATCTCCACTGATTGTTTCTCCAAGGCGTTCATCAAAAACAAAATTTTTCCCTACAAAACGGTTAGCCAGGCCCTCCCTCTTTACTTGTCTGGCATATTCAATGATTCCACCATAAAGCTGGTTTACATCACTGAACCCTTTGTGGCGGAGATACGCACTCGCTTTTTCACATCGGATGCCACCGGTACAGTATAAGAGCAGCTTTTTGTCCTTCTGCTCTTTTAAAAGTTCGGCAACGAAAGGCAGTTCTTCCCTGAACGTATCTACATCCGGGAGAATAGCATTTTCGAAATGGCCGATCTCACTTTCATACTGATTCCGCATATCCACGATCAAAACCCCCTCCTCATCCATAGCGCTGTTGAATGCAACGGCGTCCAAATGTGTACCCACGTTGGTTACATCAAAGCTATCATCATCCAATCCGTCGGCTACTATTTTGTTCCTCACTTTTACCGATAGTTTGTAGAAAGATTTTCCATCATCTTCCACGGCTATTTTCATCGGAACATTCTTGAAGTGCTCATCGGCATAGAGTTGTTCGAGAAAACGGTCCCAGTTGTCTTCCGGAACGCACATTTGGGCGTTTATGCCTTCTTTTGCTACATAAATCCTTCCGAAAATATGGAGATCCCTCCATTGCCTGAAAAGATCATCCCGAAGCTGAGTAGGATCGCTGATAAGTACATAACGGTAAAAAGAAACTGTTTTCCTCCGGATCGTTTCATCCTGCAGACGCTGCTTCAGTTCTTTCTTGTTTACCTTATTATAAAGTGCCATGGATTGGAAATAGAACAGCAAAGATAATGACTTAGAGCCAATTGTAAACTTTTGCGGGCCCTCTTTGAGATGACTTTGATCAGGTCATTGATCAGGTCATGAATCCTTTTTTTCCATATTTTTGCCCCCTTAAATGAATCTCCATTCATCTTATGAAGGATAAAATTCTTGTGATTGGCTCTGCAGGTCAGATTGGGACGGAACTGGTGGAGGCTCTGAGGGCGCAATTCGGTTCATCCCAGGTTATTGCATCAGACCTCAAAGCTCCTGAAATTCCTGGAGAGGGACTGTTTGAAGCCTTGGATGTAACTGACCGTGAGGGGCTTCTGAAAATAGTGAAGAAACATGGCATCACCCAGATATACCTGCTTGCTGCCCTTCTCTCTGCAACGGCTGAAAAGAATCCCCTCTTCGCGTGGAAACTCAATATGGAAGGTCTTCTGAATGTACTGGAATTGGCCCGTGAAAAGCACCTGGATAAGGTTTACTGGCCAAGTTCCATAGCTGTTTTTGGCCCAAACACCCCCAAAGATAATACGGCTCAGTATACCATTATGGAGCCCAGTACCGTTTATGGAATCAGCAAGCAATCGGGAGAGCGCTGGTGCGAATACTACCATGCAAAGTATGGGGTAGATGTAAGGAGTCTTCGTTATCCCGGATTGATCGGATGGAAGTCGGCTCCGGGAGGAGGAACTACGGATTATGCCGTTCATATTTTCCATGAGGCCTTAAAATCAAGTTCTTACGAATGTTTTTTAGGCCCGGACACTGCTTTACCGATGATGTATATGCCCGATGCAATCCGTGCAACCCTGGAACTGATGAATGCAGAAACTGGACGGATTAAGATCCGTTCCAGTTATAATCTGGGGGGAATTAGCTTCTCCCCGAAGGATCTTGCAGAGGAAATTAGAAAAAAGATACCGGGTTTTAAGATAAGTTATAAGCCTGATTCCAGACAGCAAATTGCCGATACATGGCCAAGAAGCATCGACGACTCTGCTTCCCGCTTAGATTGGGGCTGGAAACCCTTGTACGACTTGAAAACCATGACCGAGGATATGTTTATTAATTTAAAGAAAAAGCTATAATTTCTGTAACCTGTAAACAGGCATTTGCGTTAAACCCTAACAAACTACTCATCAGCATATCAAAATAAGTTCGTATTATTGCAAACCGTAATTGCGATAGCTTAATAGGTCGATGAAAAAAGGCCATTAATCTAAAACGGGAAGGCCGGGTTGGCTGGAACGTATTACGGAAAGGACAGACAGACAAAGTATTATCAGGAGCGCAAATTCAGACCATTGATGAAAAAATCTACTCTTATATTTCTGTTTATCATTTGTAAGATTGGACTGGCCCAGTCTTTCGTTCTGAAAGGAAAAGATACGGTAAACATGCTGGATCCAAATGGAAAACGGCAGGGTAAATGGATAATCTCCGGAAAACTTGCTAATCTACCTGAATATGCACCGGATGCAACGGTTGAAGAAGGCAAATACATGAATAGCCTGAAGGTCGGCATCTGGAAACACTACTTCCCCAACGGAAATCTTCAGAATAAACTGACCTACGAAAATAACCGCCCTAACGGTTATGCTATTATGTACCATGAAAATGGTAAAATATCAGAAGAAGGGAACTGGAAAAATAATCGTTGGGTAGGTCCTTATAAACTCTATTATGAAACCGGCGCAGTACAGCAACAGTTTACATTTAACGAAACCGGTAAAAGAGAAGGTAAACAGACTTATCTCTATCCAGATGGAAAGGTGATGATTGAAGGCGACTGGAAAGAAGGAAGGGAAGACGGGGTGGTCACCGAATACTATGAAGATGGTTCCCTGAAAGCTAAAAAGACATTTAACGGAGGAAGCCTGGATAACGATCCATCCAAGACCACCTTCTATGAGCCAAAGAATCCAAGTATAGCCAACAAGAATACAGATGTGGCTCCTCCTGCTCCAAAAGATGCTCCTCCGACACAAGTTAAGCCGGATGAAAAGATTGAAGGCGGTGTAGATACTAAAACAACCAAACCGGTAGACCTTGCTACCATCACCGGGAAAGCAACACTTTATAATAAGAACCGTCAGAAAAGTAAGTCGGGCGACTTTGTAAACGGAAAGCTGATCAACGGAAAAGTATATATGTATACCGATAACGGAATCCTGACCCGTGTTCTGCTCTATGAAAACGGAGCCTACAAAGCCGATTCCCCACTGGAAGATTAATCTCTCCCTCTTTAACGAAAACTCTTTAACTTTGGCTCCTATGACGGAGCCATTGTTCATTTATAACACCCTCACCCGTACAAAAGAAAAATTCGAACCCCTGCATCCTCCTCTTGTGGGTATGTATGTTTGTGGCCCAACGGTATACAGCGATGTCCACCTTGGAAACTGCCGCACCTTTGTTTCGTTTGATCTTGTTTACCGCTATCTCTGCTTCCTGGGTTATAAAGTTCGTTACGTGCGGAATATTACAGATGCAGGGCATCTGGAAGGCGACCGGGATGAAGGCGATGACAAATTTGCAAAGAAGGCCAAGCTGGAGCAGGTGGAACCGATGGAGATTGTCCAGAAATATACACTCGGCTTTCATGAAGTGATGCAGCTTTTGAATACGCGTCCTCCCAGCATAGAACCTACTGCAACAGGGCATATCTGTGAACAGATTGAAATGATTAAACAGATTCTGGCCAATGGATATGCTTATGAAGTGAATGGGACCGTTTATTTTGATGTGGAAAAATACAACCAGAAATATCCCTATGGATTGCTCACCAACAGGCAACTGGAAGATCTTATTGCCGGAACACGGGAGTTAGGGGGACAAGATGAGAAGAAGGGCCGTCTCGATTTCGCACTCTGGATACACGCAAAGCCGGAGCATGTCATGCGTTGGCCTTCTCCCTGGGGATGGGGCTTTCCGGGCTGGCATATTGAATGTTCAGCCATGAGTAGCAAATACCTTGGCGATACCTTTGACATACACGGTGGAGGAATGGACCTTCAGGCCACCCATCATACCAACGAGATCGCCCAAAGCCAGGCATGCCATCAGAAAGCTCCTGTGAGATACTGGATGCATACGAATATGTTAACCGTCAACGGAACACGGATGTCGAAATCTGCCGGCAACGGTTTCCTGCCGGGAGAGTTGTTTACCGGGGCGCACCCCTTGCTGGACAAAGCGTATTCTCCGATGACCGTAAGATTTTTTATGCTCCAGAGCCATTACCGGAGCACACTGGATTTTTCTAATGAAGCTCTGAAAGCAAGTGAAAAAGGTTTTCAGAGACTCATGAGTACCTATGCCTTGCTTGAAAATCTGCGTACCGGATCCTCCTCTTCCAGTAACATTAAAGAACTCGAAGAGAAATGTTATGCGGCAATGAACGATGACTTTAACAGTCCTATCCTCCTTGCTCACCTCTTCGAAGGGGCCAGGATTATTCAGGCGGTACATGCAGGTTCTGAAACCATCAGCTCAGAAGATCTTGTGACTCTGAAGAAATTCATGAAAGGCTTTTTGTTTGATGTATTGGGACTGCGAAGTGAAGCAACACTCAGCAATGAACTGATGGAAGGAACGGTTGGATTAGTTCTTTCCCTTCGCAAAGAAGCGAAGGATAGGAAGGATTTTGCACAGTCAGATAAAATAAGAGAAGAACTCAATAAACTGCATATAGAGATCAAAGACTCAAAAGATGGCACAAGCTGGAGTATCAATCAGTAAATGGATCCTTACCCTGGGTTGTGTTTCCATCCTTGCATCCTGTAGCACACCGGACAAAAAAGCGGAAACCCCTCCCGAACTTCCAGTGGTTAAGAATGCAGTGCAGGTCCCCGATTTTAATGCAGACTCCTCATACTCCTTCATCAAAACACAGGTTGATTTTGGTCCTCGCGTACCCAATACAAAGGCTCATGAAAAATGCGCCGAGTGGTATATCACCAAGCTGAAAATGTATGGATTGACTGTTCATGTTCAGGAAGGCACGGTTACTGATTATGAGAACAGAAGCATGAAGATCAAAAATATAATGGGTTCTTTTAACCCAGGATCAAAGGCAAGGATCATACTTTTCTCACATTGGGACAGCCGAAGGATTGCTGATGATGATTCGGTACGTAAGAATGAAGCGATCGACGGTGCGGATGATGGAGCCAGCGGTTGCGGAGTGATGTTGGAGGTGGCTAGACAGATTGCTAAATTGAGTCCTCAGATAGGTGTGGATGTCATGTTCCTCGATGCAGAAGATACTGGTGAACCACATAGTCTTTCCATAGCAAAACACCCGGAAGATGCCTGGTGTCTGGGCACACAGTACTGGACAAAAAACATGCCTCCAGATTATCATCCCCGTTTCGGTATTTTGCTGGATATGGTAGGAGCTAAAAATGCGACTTTCCCAATGGAGGCAAACTCCATGGCCTTTGCTTCGGATTATGTGAAAAAAATATGGCAAGAAGCTGCAGATATAGGGTTCTCGAATTTTTTCCTGTATACCGAGGATGGTCAGATTACGGATGATCACTTCTACATCAATCGCGATGCGAAAATTCCAACAGTTGACATCATCAACTATAATTCCGTTACCGGTGGTTTCGGTTCCTATCATCATACCCATGCTGATAACCTGAGTATTATTGACCGGAACACTCTTAAAGGTGTCGGTCAAACTTTACTTCAGGTGATCTACTCTGAAAAACCCTGATCCCCATTGGAGATCCGGTTCATTCTCCGGTATTTTATTGCCGTTCCATTGTTAATAAGTTTGCTCATTTGATTTTTAATTTTGGAAAAGATTCTTTTCCTTTGAGATTGGTAAAATAAATGGTGTTATGAAGCTATTGAAACTGTCGATTGTGGTGTTCCTTCTCCAGCTGAGTGTGTCTACTCAGGCTCAACTTTTATGGAAGCAAGGCTATGTGCTCTTAAATACCGGTGATACCGTTAAAGGTGAGATAAAAATTCCTAAAAAGGAATTCGATTTCTATTCCAAAGTGATGGTTAAGCGTTCGGAAGACGAAAAGAAAACATTCAATCCGGCTAAAGCGAAGGAGTTTAGTTTTGAAGGAACCCGGTTTGTTTCCAAACAGGTTGACGGAGAAACAACTTTTGTAAAATGCCTTTCATCCGGATCTCTGAACCTCTATGAATATCAGTACGAATGGCAGAGCGGAAATAATATCATCTACAAATCAGAATTCTATCTGGAAAAAGCCAACACCACAGAAATGGTGAAAGTGAAATCAGGACACTTTCGTAAGATTGTAGAAGAGTTTATGTCTGGTGATACAGCCCTTCTTAAAGACGTACAGGAGAAAAAATATGATTTCGACCAGCTCACAGAAGTATTTCAGCAATACAACGACTGGGCGAAGACTCAGAAAAGCTGAAAATAAAGACAATTAGGACTGAAATCCCTTCCTTTTAAAGAGGAAGGGATTTTTGTTTTCCTTAATCCCGGAAGGGAGAAAAAAAACATTAATTTTAATTCTGATTCTTATACCTGATTAACCCGGAAAAAAATACGTTTTCTATGACAGGCAATACACCTAAAAAACTGTTCCTTCTCGATGCCTTCGCTCTAATTTACAGGGCTTACTTTGCTTTTCAAAAGAATCCCAGAGTCAATTCAAAAGGTTTGAATACTTCGGCCGTGTTCGGCTTTACGCTAACGCTACTCGATCTCATCAAGAAAGAGAACCCTACGCATATGGCCGTCGTATTTGATACACCAGAGCCCACCCACCGTCATACTGAATTTGAAAGCTATAAAGCTAACAGGGAAGAGATGCCAGAAGCACTCAGCATTGCCATCCCTTATATCTTCAGATTGGTGGAAGCATTTAACATTCCTGCGCTCAAACTCCCGGGGTTTGAAGCCGATGATGTAATAGGAACCTTGGCCAAGAAAGCCGAGAAACATGGCTACACCACCTACATGGTAACCCCCGATAAGGATTTCGGTCAGCTCGTTTCCGATCATATTTTTATATATAAACCGGCAAGACTTGGGAACGATGTAGAGATTATGGGCGTGGAAGAAGTATGTAAGAAATGGGAGATACAAAGAGTGGATCAGGTAATTGATATACTCGGACTGATGGGTGATCAGGTGGATAATATCCCGGGCATACCCGGTGTAGGAGAGAAAACAGCCATGCAGTTTATCAAGGATTACGGTACTATTGAAAACCTCCTTCAAAATACAGATAAGCTGAAAGGAAAGATGAAGGAGAAGGTTGAACTTAATAAGGATATGGCCATACAGTCGAAAAGGCTGGCCACCATTATCTGTGATGCACCTATTGAACTGAATGAAGAAGAACTCATCCGCAAAGAGCCAAACAAGGAATTGCTGCGTGAACTGTTTTCAGAACTGGAATTTAGACGAATAGCAGAGCAGGTACTCGGAGAGACACCGCTCACTTCAGAAGCTCCGGAGGCTAAAACTCCCAAAGCTCCAAAAGAAAAAAACAAGGGCCAGTTTGATATGTTCGGTTCCTCTGGTTCAGTAGCCGAAATAGCTGAAGAAGAAACCGCAGATTCAACAGCGACGACAACAGCAACAGTATATCACACGATTGAAGATACGAAGCATTCTTATCACTTGGCCGATACTCCGGAGAAAAGAAAGTCATTGCTGCAGGAGCTGGCAGGAGCAAAGGAATTTTGCTTTGATACAGAAACCACAGGAATTGATTCGCAGACCGCAGAGCTGGTTGGAATGTCATTCTCACTAAAGCCAGGCATTGCTTGGTATGTACCCGTGCCAGCAGATAAGGACCTGGCCATAAAACTGGTTTCTGAATTCTCCGCGGTTTTTGAAGATAAAGGCATTTCCAAAATCGGACAGAATATAAAATATGATCTGAACATTCTTCAGCGATATGGAATCAGGATCGGAGGGGAGCTTTTCGATACGATGATTGCACACTACCTCCTGCAGCCCGATATGAGGCATAATATGAACGTGCTCGCAGAGACCTATCTCCAATATTCTCCAGTTAGTATTGAAACACTGATTGGGAAAAAGGGAAAAGGTCAAACCTCTATGAGAGATGTGGAAGTAGAAAAAATTGCAGATTACGCTGCAGAAGATGCCGACATCACTCTCCGTTTGAAAGATGTATTTCAGCCCATGCTTCAGGAAACAAACACGGTAAAGCTGTTTCGTGATATGGAAATTCCCTTGGTGCCTGTGCTTTCTGCTATGGAAACAGAAGGGATCCGGGTCGATAAAAATGCTCTCAAAGAACTCTCCCGTGACCTTGAGAAAGATATCCTGACCGTAGATCAGGAAATACAAACTCTGGCCGGAACGCGTTTCAATATAAGCTCTCCCAAGCAAGTGGGAGATATTTTATTCGAAGTATTGAAGATTACCGAAAAGCCTAAAAAAACAAAAACAGGTCAGTATGCTACCGGGGAGGATATCCTCACAAAGCTTACAGGCAAACATGAAATCGTAGGTAAAATACTGGACTACCGGGAGCTGGTGAAGCTGAAAAACACCTATGTAGATACCCTGCCGGATCTGATTAACCCGGCTACAGGCCGTATCCATACCAGCTATAATCAGGTAGTGGCTTCAACCGGAAGGCTCAGTTCTGATAATCCGAATCTCCAGAATATCCCCATCCGTACAGAAAGGGGCAGGGAGGTAAGAAAAGCTTTTGTTCCGCGCGGTGAGGGCTATACACTAATGTCGGCCGACTATTCACAGATTGAATTAAGGATTATAGCAGAATTGAGTAAAGATGAAGGAATGCTGGAAGCATTTCAAAGTGGAAATGATATCCACGCTGCTACCGCAGCCAGAGTTTATGGAATAAAGCTGGAGGATGTAACATCTGATATGAGGAGAAATGCGAAAATGGTCAATTTTGGAATCATTTATGGTATTTCGTCCTTCGGGCTTTCCGAACGACTCAATATCCCCCGAAAGGAAGCTGCTTCGATCATTGAAAATTACTTCAGTCAATACCCAGGTGTAAAAACCTATATGGACCAAAGCATTGAAAATGCAAGAACGAGAGGCTATGTCGAGACGATCATGGGAAGGAGAAGGTATCTTCGGGATATCAATTCAGCGAATGCCACAGTCAGAGGATTTGCCGAACGAAATGCCATTAATGCCCCTATACAGGGCTCAGCAGCAGATATGATTAAGATCGCGATGATACACATTCATCAGGATCTCCTGCAGGGGAAAATGAAATCAAAGATGCTTCTCCAGGTTCACGATGAATTGGTGTTTGATGTTCCAATGGAAGAACTAGAGCCCATGAAACATCTGGTGGAAGAGCGGATGAGAAAAGCAATTCCCATGAAAGTGCCCATTGAGGTGGGTATTGGCCATGGAAAGAACTGGCTGGAGGCACATTGAGAAAATTGCATATATTTGTTCTACTTACCATAATCCAACCATAAATGAGAATGAA
This sequence comes from Bacteroidota bacterium, assembly GCA_003153435.1. Taxonomy (GTDB): domain Bacteria; phylum Bacteroidota; class Bacteroidia; order Palsa-965; family Palsa-965; genus Palsa-965. The sequence continues at coordinate 33,267 of PLYR01000089.1, read as the reverse complement.
TAATACAGGAAAGGTAATACTGCTGGGTGCGCTGACGTTTATCCTCGCTTCATGCGGAAACAATGAATCCAGCTCGGAGGAAAAGGAAACGACTCCAACGGATTCTGCTGCCGTGAAGAAAGGTAAGAAGGATGCATCCAATGCCCAGAAGGTGTTTTATGCCCTCCCTTCACCAATAGAAACAGCTGATTTGCTGAAGAAGGCAGGAGCAACCTACAACAAAGACTATCTGAACTCCCTCGATAATTCTACGAAGTACAATACCTCCCCCGGTCGGGCTATGAACCTTGGTGTGTATGGTACAGACCTTAGCTTTACAACCATTTTTGACGCATCTTCCGAATCTCTGCTCTATCTTAAAAAGGTCAATAACCTCGCCTCAGCCTTGGGTATTTCGGATGCTTTTGGAGAAGGCACGATGGACCGGATGCAGGCTAATAGCAATAACCGGGATTCTCTATTATCGATTATTTCCGATGCCTACTGGACCGCTGATGCATACCTCCAGGAAAACCAGAGACCGGCAACATCGGCTCTGATTGTTGCAGGAGGATGGGTAGAAGGCCTTTACATTGCCACGCGGATCGCTCTTTCTAAAGAGAACCCGGAGATCAACAACCGGATTGCTGAACAGAAACTCAGCCTGGATAATCTCATCGGATTAATGACAGAACAAAAAAAGGATCAGGATGTTTCCACCATGCTGAGTGATCTGATTGATCTGAGAGACTCCTTCTCCAGAATAACCATGAGTGCTGGAAAGAGCACATCCACCACCGATCCGAAAACGAAGGTTACAACCATCGGCGGAGGTTCAACATTTAATGTTTCAAAAGATCAGATCGGGGAAATTGCGAAAAAGGCAGAAACACTCAGGACTAAAATCATTAATAAATCCTGATAGGTCAATCAGCATTGCTTTCTTATAGAGTGATATTTATTTTACCATACATAAAACTCCATTCATGATACTCAAACGATTGATGTTCCTTCCACTGCTGGGGATATTGCTGTTCAATGTCACAGCCATGGATGCACAGTGTAAGTCTTTCGCCAAAAAAAGTTGCCTTCCTAAACTGGCTCCGTACATCAATAATGGCCAGCTGAATACTACCATTATGACTCCGGGTCAATCGGCAGATATGGTGATGAACTTTAACTCCGGCCAAAGCTACAGAATCGTGGTAATGTGTGAAGGAGTACTCGGAACCGTAGAGTTTCAGATAGCCGATGCTTCCGGGAAAATACTTTTCAAAAACAAAAACGGAGATGAAATAACCGATACCTGGGATTTTACAGTGGAGCAGACTACTCAACTCACCTTGACTGTAAAAGTTTCTGATGTGGTAGATAAAACGCAAATGAATACAGAAGGCTGCGTTTCTGTCTTAGTGGGATTCAAGAAATAAGCCTATTCCAGAACCAGGGAAGTACTCCCGATTACTGACCCGTCGACCGTTACCTCAATCATATATTTACCGGGAACAAATTTTTCACCGCTGTTTGAACAGTAGGAGGTGATTCCAATTTCCGTATTGTTGTATTCGAATGGCTGCTTCCCCGCAAAATACCCTTTTGCTCCGTCAAAAGTAAAGGTGTTTTCAGCCGATTTGTACATCTCTTTCCCGTCAGGTGTCATAATCCTGAAATAGGCAATCCGGTTGCCTTTCTTAGCGAGCGGGTTTTCAGCAAAGGAGAGAGATACTTTTATCTTTTCAACCTTTGACGCCTTGGTAGTCTCAAACTCCTTCTTTCCACCTGATTTTGTCCGCACTCCCAATGCTTTAAAATTGGTTGCCTTCAGCAGTGCAGCAGCATCCACCTGCTTCTGCAGGTCTTCCTTTTCCTTGCTCAGGTTAGTTGACTTGTCTTTCTCCTTGTTCAGATCTGCAGAGATGGATTTCTTTTCGGCTATCAGATGTTCGTTGAGCTGACCCAGGGAATCAATGGTATAAACATAATGTTTCATGATCTTTCGTAAGGTCTCCGTTTCCTTTTTGAGCTTCATGATCACATACGCGTCTCCTTTGTGTTTTTCAGCTTCTTCCAGTAACTCCGCAATGTATGCTCTTTTCTCATCCAGCTCTTTATTGACTTTGGCATCGTTTGTTTGAAGAGTGGCATATTCCTCCTGAACTTTAAGGAGATCAGATTTGACATTATCCCGTTCAATGAATACCTGTTTGATTATTACTTCCGTTTTATCAGCTCTCTGTTTTTCCTGCAGGTAGAACCAAGCCAGAACACCATTTCCTCCGGCCAGCAGCAGAATCAGGATCCATAGAACCAGGGCGCCGCCTTTCTTTTTTTCTTTTTGCTGTTCTCCACTCGGAGTTTTTGGACTATTGTTTTCCATGCGATTACTTAGATTGAGGAGGCATTAGCATTCAGGAATCCCCGGTAAGCTAAGCAAAATTAATACTTTCGAAGTAAGGATTAGACGTTTTTTACCCTACATGCTAACAATGAGTGGTCAATAACCCTGCCAATATGAAATCGTTCCTTCTGGATTTTGTATCTCTCTTTTATCCCGAGTGCTGTCATGCCTGTTCAACTCCTTTGAATAAAGGAGAAAAGATACTCTGTACCTATTGCCATTACAAACTTCCGCTGACAAACTTCCATAAACAGGCTTCCAATCAAGTAAGCCGTTTGTTCTGGGGAAGACAACCGATAGAGGCAGCTACAGCTTGTTATACTTTTCAAAAAGGCGGGGCTATCCAGCACCTGATCTTTCAATTCAAGTATAAAGGATATCCGGAGATTGGAATCGAAATCGGTCGGAGATATGGAATCGAGCTTCGCCAGGCTCCTTTATTCCGGAATCTGGACCTTATTTTACCAGTTCCTCTCCATTTCCGAAAGCAAAAAATAAGAGGTTTTAATCAAAGCGCGTGCTTTGGAGAGGGACTGAGCCAAAGCCTTGGCATTCCTCAAAACAAAACCTGCCTGCAACGCATCCAGCCAACGGAGAGCCAAACCCGGAAATCACGTTTTAGTCGTTGGAAAAATGTAGAGACCGTATTCACCCTCTCACAGCCTGAAGAAATTGCCGGGAAACATATATTACTCGTCGATGATGTGGTAACAACCGGTGCAACACTGGAGGCGTGTGCAAAGCTATTGCTCGAAGTAGAAGGAACAAAGGTAAGCATAGTCGCTATAGCCGCCTCTATAAGCTAAAATCCGTGAAGTGTTTGATAATACCGTCTAACTAAACGGCTTCTGCCACCACCTCGACAACACCTGGAACCAGTCGTTTCAACAGGGCCTCAATACCTGCTTTCAGAGTCATGGTAGAGGATGGACAACCACTGCAAGCTCCTTTTAACTGAACTGTCACTATTCCTTCCACAAAAGATCGGAAAGTTATTAAACCTCCATCTTGCTCCACAGCAGGACGGATATACTGTTCAAGGATTTCGACAATCTTGTGTTCAGCTTCAGTCTGAGGAGCCGTATGTTCTGTGAATACATCTACCTTCCCTTCGAAAGAACTATCTGTATGAACGGTGGTCTTTGGAATTTCGGTAACCACAGCTTCTCCACTACCCAAAAATTCCTTAAGATATTCCCGGAGTTCAAGTGTAATATCATCCCAGGTTACCGACTCAGCTTTAGTGATGGTTAGGTAATTACTACTTATAAAAATGCCTTTGACAAACGGAAATCTAAACAGCTTTTGAGCAAGCAAAGACCCTGAGGTTTCTGAAGGATTGAGATATTGTGCTGTAGCTCCTTCCGGCAAAAGGAGCATATTGGCAACAAATTTCATAGAAGCAGGGTTAGGAGTGCTTTCGGCGTATATGATTACTGGCTTTTTCAGTATGGGTTCCATGGCTTGAATGATTACAAATTCGTATTTTCGCTGAGCAATAAACCAGTTGCGCCAAAGGCGCCTGGATGCTCTTAACAAAGATACAGATTTTGATCAAGAAGGTTGATTTCCTGGTTATAGGTTCCGGAATAGGAGGACTGAGTTATGCCCTTAAAGCAGCGAAGTTTGGGCAGGTCTGCATCGTGACCAAATCCAATCAGGATGAGAGCAATACGAAATATGCCCAGGGTGGTATCGCTGCTGTGATGTATAGTCCTGACTCCCACGAAAAGCATATTGCCGATACACTGAACGCCGGTGCAGGGTTGTGCGATGAAGCAGTAGTCAGGATGGTGATCTCTGAATCCTCTGAAAGGATCAGGGAACTAATCGAATGGGGGGTTAAATTCGACCGGAAATCAAGTGGAGAGTTTGACCTCGCCAAAGAAGGAGGGCACTCTGAGCATCGTATCCTCCATTTTAAAGATGTTACTGGCTTTGAGATTGAAAGGGCCTTGTTGAATCAGATACATGCCCACCCCAATATAACATTACTGGATCATCATTTTACCATCGACCTGCTCACCCAGCATCACCTGGGTGTGGAGGTAAATAGCCGTACTCCGGGGATTGAATGTTATGGGGCTTACCTGCTTGATCTTAAATCGGGAAAGGTAGAAACGGTCCTGGCAAAGACAACATTGATGGCAAGCGGGGGGGCAGGTCATGCCTATGCAACGACAACCAATCCAACCATCGCAACCGGCGATGGGGTAGCTATGGTTTACAGAGCCAAAGGAAAAATTTCCAACATGGAATTTTTTCAGTTTCATCCTACCTCACTCTATAACCCCGGAGAACATCCTTCATTTCTAATTTCTGAGGCTGTGAGGGGATTTGGAGGAATACTCCGGACGCTCGATGGGGCTGAGTTTATGAATCGTTATGATCCACGCGGATCACTTGCCCCCCGAGATATTACTGCCAGGGCTATCGATAATGAAATGAAACTCAGGGGAGATGATTATGTGTGGCTGGACTGCACACATCTTGAACAGGATGATTTTATCAGGCATTTCCCAAATATATATCGCAAGTGCCTGAGTCTCGATATAGACATCAGTAAAGACTTTATTCCTGTTGTGCCTGCAGCACATTATATGTGTGGAGGAATTGCAGTGGATATGAATGGGCGAAGCTCTATCCGAAACCTCTATGCAGTTGGAGAATGTTCATGCACCGGCCTGCATGGGGCAAACAGGCTCGCCAGTAACTCATTACTCGAAGCCGTTGTCTATTCACACAGAGCTAGTATGGATGCCGGCCATGCAATAGGCAGTGTGGAATGGAAGCAAGGTATTCCAGCTTGGAACGCGGAAGGAACCGCTCATCCGGAGGAAATGATTTTAATAACTCAGAGCTTGAAAGAGGTCCAGGCTATCATGAGTAACTATGTGGGCATCGTCCGATCTAATATCCGATTGGAAAGGGCTTTCGACCGCCTCGAAATATTGTACAAAGAGAATGAAGCCCTCTATCAGGAAACTACAGTTTCTTCCCGACTGTGTGAACTGCGAAATATTATCAATGTCGCCTATATCATCATAAAACAAGCCATGCTCAGAAAAGAAAGTGTAGGCCTGCACTACACCATCGATTACCGAAACAAAAGTTAATATGGCCTTGATCAAGACACTTCGGGGAATCACCCCTCAGTTTGGAAAGAACTGCTTTTTGGCCGAGAATTCAACTATTGTAGGGGATGTGGTCATGGGAGATGATTGCAGCATCTGGTTTAACGCTGTTCTCAGAGGAGATGTGAACTCCATTCGCATGGGTAACAAGGTAAATGTTCAGGATGGTGCTGTTATTCATTGCACCTACCAGAAAACGAAAACAATTATCGGAAATAATGTGTCCATCGGACATCATGCTATTGTTCATGGTTGTACCCTTCATGATAATGTATTGGTTGGAATGGGAGCAATTATCATGGATAACTGCATCATTGGTAGCAATAGTATTATTGCTGCCGGTGCGGTACTCACAGAGAACACCGTTGTAGAGCCCGGAAGTATTTATGCAGGTATTCCGGCTAAAAAGATCAAAAGTATAAGTCCTGAACTCATCAGCGGGGAAATAAACAGGGTAGCGGGAAATTATGTGATGTATGCAGGGTGGTATAAGGACCCGGAGTGAGTAATTATTCTCTTTTGCAGGTGGAGGCATATTGACCATAAGTGGTCTTAAAGCTATTCTCAAAAGTAGTAAGATTGGTTCCGCTTGAACTGCAGTACTGTTGTTGAGCGATGGTATGTTTGTTAGTATCTACAGCGGTGCAGGTGGTGCATTTTTTGCAGGAAGACCCCAATATGACAATCATTGATAAAAGGGCGCCAAGGAAAAATTGCTGTTTCATCTTTCGGGAAAATTTAGCAGAGTGTCTATAGATATTGCTAAGGTAGCATAAAATTCACTTATTTCCAGATATCCGCTCTTTCCAGTTTTATCTTTCCTTTAAAGAAAAAAGCAGTGCTTTTTTCAAATGAATCCGTGTAGTCGGATACATAAAAGTGATGTTTAGGATTCTTCAGCCTTGTATTCAACTTGTGGGTCTTGAGAATGGATGCCACTTCTTCTGCAACCACTTTGGCTGAATCGATGATGCACATTCTGTTTTTGTAATACTCTTCAATTTCCGGTTTAATTAACGGAAAATGGGTGCAGGCAAGAATAAGCGCATCTATTTTCTTTAGTTTCGGACGTTCAAGATAAGAGTGAATAACAGCACGGGAGATTTTATTATTGAAAAACCCTTCTTCAATCATTGAAACCAGCAAGGGAGTTGCAAGGGAGGAGACTTCCAAGTCTTTTCTGGCAAGCTTTAGTTTACGTGCATAAATATCTGAACGGATAGTTCCTTTGGTGGCAATAACCCCAATGTGGCGAGCTTGTTTATTATGGGCTACTTCCCTCACAACAGGGTCAATGACATTCACAACAATAGCCTTATCGCCTACAAAATCCTTGATTGTTTCATAAGCCTGGGCGGAAGCAGTATTGCAAGCGATGATTATAAGCTTGCATTTTTGCTCCAACAGGAATTGACTGATCCTGATCCCATAATATTTAATAGAGTCCGCCGATTTTTCCCCATATGGAAGGTGTGCCGTGTCTCCGAAGTAAATGATTTTTTCATTTGGAAGCATTCGGGTAATAGCATTCGCCACAGTCAGCCCTCCAATGCCGGAATCAAAGATGCCGATAGGATTAGAAGATTTCAGGTTATTATTTTCTTTAATCAATGCAGGGATTTTCCGAAAGATAAAAATAATTCAAATGGGGAGAAGCAAAAAAAAATCCCCCTTCAAGAAGGGGGATTTGTAATTTATTTTTTTGGATTGCTTGGTGGAGGAGCCTGCTTCCCTTTGTTGGGGTCTGCAGTTCCGGCACCGCCATTAACAAATGGTACAGCATTAGCGGCAATTCCAAGTTTTGTTTTCACTTGTCCAAGAATATTATCTGAAGTTTCGTAGAAAATAACAACTCCCTGGCTGGTATCCAACACATACTTGTATCCATCTGCTTTGGCTACATCAGCGATGGCCTTGCTGGCTTTGTCATAGATAGGTTTCAATAACTCGTTTTTCTTGTTTTGAAAATCAGTCTGTGCATTTTGCTGAAACTCCTGCATGCTTTGCTGCATACGCTGAAGATCATTCTCTGTGGCAGTACGGATCAACTCGCTCATCGTAGGCTTGTTCTTCTCGTAGTAATCAAGCTTATTTTGGTATTCCCCTTGCATCTGCTGAAGGCGCTGCTCCAATTGCTTGTAATAGTCCTGAGCATCCTGATCGGCCTTTTTTGTTTCAGGCATCAGTACGAGCAAGGAGTCCAGGTGAATGTGCGCAATTTTTTGAGCAAGAACAGGAACTGTGGTGCTAATGATCAGCCCGGCAGCAAGGATTGATCTGAAAAGGTTCTTCATTGGTGTTTTTTTAAGTTTGAATTGGGGGCAAATATAATTATTTTCCAGTGCCTTTTTTACTGTATCCCATCTGTTCCAGCACTTTGTTGCTTTCATCATATTTTGGGCTGGTATAGAGCATGGTCAGGTCGCTTGATTTGTCGAAGATGACGGCATAGTTGCCCGTTTCAGCCATTTTTTTCACAGCATTGTAGATTTCATCCTGAATTGGTTTTACCAGTTCCTGACGTTTTTTGAATAATTCCCCATCAACGCCAAATTTTGACTTTTGGAGGTCTTTGGCTTCCTTTTCCTTGGCAACAATTTCGGCTTCCCTCTTTTTTTTCAGCTCTTCGGTCAGAAGAACCTGCTCCTGCTGATAGTTTTTGTAGAGCTTATCTACTTCCTGGAACTTGGCCTCAATCTCTTTTTGCCACTGCCCTGAAATCTTATCAAGTTCAGCCTGAGCTTCTTTGTACTTGGGAATCTGACCAAGAATATAATCCGAGTCGATGTAAGCAAATTTCTGAGCATAAGCACCTGACAAAGAGAATGCAAACAGGATAAGGGAAAAGATTAACTTTTTCATCTCTGGTTTTTTTAAGGTATAAAGTAAAAGGTTCGTTTCTTAAAGCTCTCCAAGATTCGCGCCAATTGTGAAGTGAAGCTGTCCACGCTGCATCCCAGGGTTACTTGGCACATCATCCAGTCTCCATCCATAATCAAGGCCTAAAAGACCAAACATCGGCAGGAACACCCTGACTCCTACTCCGGTGCTGCGATAAACCTGGAAAGGATTATAACTGCTAAATGTATCGAAAGAGTTGCTGGCTTCAGCAAAGACCAAACCATAGATATTGGCCGTTTGACTGAGGGTGATCGGATATCTTAGCTCCATCGTGTATTTATCGATGATCGGAGATCCATGAGTTGCTGAAAGAGAGGCGTCATTATAACCCCTCATAGCGATAATCTCTCTTCCATCCAGTGAATAGCCGGTAAGACCACTTCCGCCAAGGTAAAAACGCTCAAACGGGGTTTCCCCAAGCTGAGAATTATAGAAGCCCAGATAACCGAAACCGACCCTTGAGTTCAATACCAGGTTTCCTACAATCTTTGTAAACCATTGAGTTGTAAATTTGATTTTGTAGAACTCCAGATACTTGTATTTCTGCTGATCCGACTCCGTAGAGTAATCCCTGTTTTCAAAAAGAGAGTAGGGTGGAGTAAACTGACCTGAAAGGGTCATTGTCCCCCCACGTGTAATATACTCCATAGGGCTCTTGTCTGTATTGCTCCTTGAAAGGGTCAGCTTCATATTGATATTATTCGAGAATCCATTACTGAAAGAAAATACGTTTGAAAAATTCTTCAGCACATAATATGCATAATTCAGTTCACCGAAAAAGGTGAAGAAGTCATCCGGTTTCTTCAACCGGGAGCCAAGGCCGATGGTTGCACCCCAGATGTTGAATGATGTTCGGCTTGGATCTGAAAAGGCAAGTCCGTTAGACTGAACAGAATAATAAGTTGTAAAGCTCAGTGAGGTTGGCTTTTTGCCTCCGAGCCAGGGCTCTGTAAAGGAGGCATTTACCGATTGGTAAAGGGTTCCGTTAGACTGTGCCCTTACACTGAGTCTTTGCCCATCACCTGCCGGAAGTGGCCGCCATGCACTCTTTTTAAAGATGTTCCGTGCCGAAAAATTATTGAAAGTAACCCCAAGAGTTCCCACAATCCTACCTGCTCCCCAGCCTCCGGAAAGTTCCAACTGATCTGAAGGTTTCTCGGCTACCGTGTATTCAATATCTACAGTCCCATCTGCAGGATTCGGTTTTGGATTGACAGAAAGTTTTTCCGGATCGAAATAACCCAGGACAGACAAGTCACGTTGAGATCTTATGATATCAGAACGGCGAAATAACTGACCAGGACGGGTTCTTATCTCACGCATAATTACACGGTCATTCGTCTTTGTATTTCCAAGTACAGTTACCTTGTTGATGGTGGCCTGCTTGCCCTCATATATGCGCATTTCCAGGTCAATGGAGTCATTTTCAACTCTTACTTCAATTGGAGTTACCTGGAAAAAGAGGTATCCATCATCCATATACAGGGAGCTTACGTCGGTACTATTAGGATTGGAAAACAGGCGGGCATCGAGAAGTGTTTGGTCAAAGACATCTCCTTTTCGAATTCCAAGTCTGTCTGTCAGTGCTTTGGAAGTATACTTGGTGTTTCCAATCCACGTGATGTGATTGAAATAGTATTTATGCCCTTCTTTAATATGAATTGCGATGCTGACTCTCTTGGGACCGCTCCTGAACACAGTGTCTTTATCGATAGTTGCATCCCGGAAACCCTTCTCCCTGTATTTATCAATCAGACTCTTTTTATCCTTGCGATAGTTGTCTTCAATGAATTTAGAAGAGCTGAAGATGGTCCAGATCCTTCTGCGTTTGGTATCGTCCATTGCACGAAGGAGTCTCCATGTTTTGATATTGTCATTACCGGTAATAAAGATGTCTTTAATTTTTACTTTATGGCCTTCGTCCACAGTAATCACGAGAACAACCATACTCTTGTCTATTACGCTGGGCTGCTGTTCGATTTTTACTTTTACATCCAAGTATCCTTTGTTTACGAAATAATCAACTATACTCTGCTTTGTATAATCAATGACGTAATCCGTAATAACTTTCCGGCGGATAAGTTTAACACGTGCACGTATATCATCAGCTTCTGATTTCGTGACCCCGTTGAGTTTAAAATAATCGAGACGGGGTCTTTCAGTTACTTTAAAAACGATCCAAATGAAATTCCCTTCTGTCTTTTTGGCCAACACCTGAATATCTACAAAGAGTCCTTGTCTCCAGAGATTTTGAATGGCTTCCGATAATTTTTCTCCGGGAACGGTAATTTTGTCTCCCTGAGAAAGACCTGTAACCAGTTTAAGTACCTGACTGTTTACGTTTTCAGCACCTTCAAAGCTGACTTCCGCGATTTGATATTCCTTAGGGTTGCTGTAACTTATCGGACCTTGATCTATTTTAGGGCCAAGGGTATCAGTGGTTTGTGCCGGCAGAAAGTGAACCCCTGCCCACAAACAAACAATACAACTAAATAAATGTTTTTTCATAGTAAAAAATCAGGACGCTATTTGCTCACTTGTTTTCCCGAATCTGCGCTCTCTCCCTTGGTAGTCAAGGATTGCAGCATAAAGGTCTTCTTTCCGGAAGTCGGGCCAAAGTTTTTCCGAAAAGTATAGTTCGGAATAGGCGATCTGCCATAGCAGAAAATTGCTAATTCTCTGCTCCCCACTGGTTCTTATAAGCAGTTCGGGATCAGGAAAATTGGCGGTGCAAAGAAAAGAATTAAAAAGGGATTCGTTGATATTGTTAACCGAAATTTCTTTCTTTTCGACTGCTGTTGCAATTTTCTTCACAGCATTCAAAATTTCCCATTTGGAACTATAGCTCAAGGCAAGGATAAGAGACATTCTTTTGTTTCCTGCAGTAAGATCCATCGCTTCCTGCAATTCCTTCCGGCAACCGGAAGGTAAGCTGTCAAGGTCACCAATGGCCTCTAGACGAATATTGTTATCCGTTAGGGTTTTGGTTTCCTTACGTATAGTGCTGATCAGCAATTCCATCAGCGCATTAACCTCGAATTTTGGGCGGTTCCAGTTTTCGGTGGAAAAGGCATATAGGGTTAAAAACTTAATGCCCAGTTCGGCTGCTGTTTCTACGGTTTCTCTGACTGCAAGCACACCATTCTGATGTCCAAAAACCCGTAGTCTGCCTTTTTGCTTGGCCCATCTCCCGTTCCCATCCATTATTACCGCAATATGGCGGGGGAGTTTTGACAAATCAATCTTTTCTTTCAATGCGATAGCTTGTTAAAAAAATCGTCCCATTATGTTGGGACGTATTCTGTTTCTAAATTATAAAAGCGGCTGAATCAGTAAGAATAGCAAGGTTTATCTCTTTGTTTAAGATTGAAAGAGAGCATGACTCCTGCGAAGGAGTACCAGTCATCCATCCCACCGTTCCCTCGTTCACTTCCAATCATGGCATTGCCTGCATTCGGGTCCTTGACTAAGGAGCGGTTGGCAAGAGTTACCGCCATCGGGCCGTTATGAGCAATTACAGATGGGGCAACATACGTTCCGCTGACGTCGTCCAGATAAGGAGTAAATGTTTTGCGCATCCCCCATTCTAATGAAAGACAAATACGTTTGGCCATGCTGAATTTCATCCCAATCCCGAAAGGGATAGAGATCTGAGTGAGCTTGTATTTCTTTCCTCCCTGTTTGGTGCCCTGGCCTTCAGTCCCAAGTGGTTCAAGCTCATACCAGTTATTATGGTATTGGGCCATAGGGTCGAACATGAACCCGGCTATACCGGCAAAAATATAAGGAGTGAAAGGATGTTTGTTACTTCCGGTTTTGTATTCCATAAAATTGAACTCAGCTTCTATCGCCAGCTCACGAACGTAGGATTTGAAGCTGAGGTTACGCTCCTGCTGAGAAACGGAATTGCTTTTAGCATCGTCTCCCTGGATATTTCCGAAAAAGAGATTTCCTTTAAAAGTAAAGCGTGGGTTCAGGTTATACCTATAAATCACTCCTCCAGCAGGTTGTGTAAGGGAGCCGAAGTGTCCGGATGGGTTCAGATCGCCTATATAATACGAACAACCAATGAAAACCCCTATTTCATGGACCCTTAATACCTTTTCTTTCTGAGCCGAAACGGTCCCCCAAAGAAAAATTCCAGAAAGGATAATCGCAATCTTTTTCATTCAGACAAGAAATACCTGATTTACAATAACGTACAGAATTACGGGATTATTTCATACAAAGTTAAAAAAATATGATCACCATATAAATAGGCTTAAAGGATGTAAAAGCCAGTGAAAAGTACAAAAATGCCGGGAAATGACACAATTTGATTTGAAAATCCTAAAAATTAAGTCAATAAAGGGGATAAGTGATGGAGTGTCAGACTAATGCCTGGGAAAGAAGGACTCCGAACCGATACACATCTTCAAAGGAGTTGTAGAGAGGCACTGGGGCACAGCGAATTACATTCGGCTCCCTCCAGTCTGAAATTACACCTGATTCCTGAAGCTTCAGAAAGAGTTCTTTTCCTCTTCCATGAGCAATAATACTAAGCTGACAACCTCTCCTTTTTGATTCTACAGGAGTTATGATCTCCAATTTCCCATTCGATGGAAGACTTTTATTGATTTCCTGGATGATGAACTCAAGATAACCTGTAAGTTTTACACTCTTTTTTGCCAAAGCGGACATATCCGTTTGCAAAAAGATATCCAAGGCTGCCTTGTGCACAGCCATTGAAAATATAGGCGCATTACTAACTTGCCAGGCTTCGGCAGTTGGCATTGGGATAAATCCCTTTTCCATCCGGAAACGCGATGCTTTATCATGCCCCCACCAACCAGCAAAACGGTGTAAATCGGGAGACGCAAGATGTTTTTGGTGAATAAAGGCTCCCGCGACCCCTCCTGGTCCGGAGTTTAAGTACTTATAAGAACACCAGCATGCGAAATCTACATTCCAATCATGCAGGCTCAGTTCAATATTCCCCGCCGCATGTGCCAGGTCAAAACCAACAAGTGCGCCTTTTGAGTGCCCTGCTTCAGTAATTTTTTTCATATCAAAAACCTGACCAGTGTAATAATTGACACCACCGATAAGAACAAGTGCGATTTCATCCTGATGTTTGTCAATCAGTGCAATAATGTCTTCTTCCCGGATGCAATATTCTCCATTTCTGGGTTCAACCTCGAGAATGGCTTCTGATGGATCATATCCATGAAATTTCACCTGCGATTCGAGGGCGTATTGATCAGATGGGAAAGCCTTAGCCTCGCATAGAATTTTAAACCTGCCTTTTAAAGGTCTGTAAAAAGAAACAAGCAATAAGTGGAGGTTGACTGTAAGCTGATTCATAACAACTACCTCCGGCGGTAAGGCCCCTACAATTCTGGAGAGTGGTTCGGCAAATTGTTCATGATAGGGCATCCATGGTTTGCGTGCGTGAAAATGGCCTTCAACTCCAAAATTAGCCCAGTCTTCCAATTCGTCGAGGATATAATCCTGGGCTGTCCTGGGCTGAAGTCCTAAAGAATTTCCAGTCAGATAAACAACATCCCTTCCCCCGTGTTGTGGAAAAAAGAATTGTTCCCGGAATTTCCTTAGGGGGTCATTAATATCCTGCTGTTGCGCAAATTCCAGTGAGTTCGTATAGTCCATAATTCATTATCCTCGGCTCAAAGATATATATTTGCCCAAGAATTCATTTTTAATGATGTTTAAAAGAGATTAAGGCATGAAAAAGGATAAGTCTATAGCACTGTTTGAAAAAGCAAAGAAGTATTTTCCAGGAGGAGTCAACTCCCCGGTAAGGGCGTTTCGCTCTGTTGGAGGCACGCCGCTTTTCATACGTAAAGGTAAAGGATGCAAGATAGAAGATGAGGATGGAAACCAATTTGTGGATTTCTGTTGTTCCTGGGGGCCTCTGATTCTGGGCCATGCCCCTGAACCGGTGGTTGCTGCGGTCAGGAAGACCGTCGAAGATGGAAGTTCTTTCGGAGCCCCAACCGCCCTCGAAAATGAACTTGCAGAACTCATCCTCTCCAATAATAAGTTTATTGAGAAACTTAGGTTCGTGAGTTCAGGAACGGAAGCAGTCATGACAGCAATAAGACTGGCCAGAGGATTTACCGGAAGAAAAAAGATTCTGAAATTCGAAGGATGTTATCACGGCCATAGCGACTCCCTTCTCGTTAAAGCGGGGTCTGGATTGGTTACTTTTGGAAACACATCCTCTGCAGGGGTTCCCGAAGCTTTTGTCAACGAAACAATTGTGGTCGGATTGAATAATCGGGAAGCGGTTAAGGAAGCCTTTCAGCAGTTTAAAAATGAGATCGCCTGTATAATTATAGAACCTGTGCCTGCAAACAACGGGCTCTTACTGCAGGATAAATCTTTCCTCCAGTACCTAAGGGAAATATGCACAGAACATAAAACACTCCTTTTGTTTGATGAGGTAATTTCCGGATTTCGTTTAGGCTTCACGGGTGCAGCGGGCTATTACGGAATAGCTCCTGATATTATTACCTATGGAAAAATTATTGGAGGTGGCTTACCCGTTGGAGCATATGGGGCATCTTCAGAAATAATGTCTAAAATCTCTCCTGATGGAGACGTGTATCAAGCAGGAACCCTGAGCGGAAACCCGGTTGCGATGGCCGCAGGCATAGCCCAGCTGACTGAATGTCTGAAGCCAGGTTTTTACGAGTCTCTTCAATCCAAGACCTCTGAGTTTGTAAAATCTTTGAATGAGTTTGCTGAAACCCGTCGGCTCTCTTTTAAAGTATTCAGCATAGGCTCTATTTTCTGGTTTGCATTTACTGATATGGTAACTGTTCAAGCAGCTGACCAAATCGATCCTGAGAGCATGAAGTATTTCAGAAAGCTCCATGCAGAACTTCTTGAACGGGGAATCTATCTTGGTCCATCCGGATATGAAGTTGGATTTGTAAGTCAGGCACACAGCACAGAGATATTGAATGGATGCAAGCGGGTCATTATGGAGTGCCTGGAAATTGCGATGCAATAATGTCGGTTGCAGACCATAATGCAGATTCTTATTCTTCTTCGAAAAAGCGGCTAAGGAAAATACAATGGGGCTTCGATTTCATTTCCTCTTTTTATGATACACTTTCATCCGTTTTTTTCGGTAAAAAGTTGAGGTTAGCACAATCCTTTCTGCTCAAAGATCTCCCGCCCGCCCATGCTGTTTTGATCCTTGGTGGGGGTACAGGAAGATTAATTTCTGATCTTGAAAAATGGCAGCAATCAGAACGAGTCTATTATCTCGACATTTCTCCTAAAATGATTGAGAGAGCCTCTGAAAGACTCGCGAGGGAGTTTCCGGAAAGAGTTGGAGCCTATGAATTTATCTGTGGATCTTTTGAGGATCAATGCCTGACCGATAAATTTGATCTCATTATTACCCCATTTGTCCTCGACTGTTTCAGGAACCAGGATTTGCCAATGGTCATAGAGACTTTGAAACAAAGGCTGCATGAAGACGGGAGATGGCTTTTTACGGATTTTCATATTTCCGAAAAAGGATTCGCAAGGCTCTTTTCAGGCTGGATGGTTCGTGGCCTTTATTTTTTCTTCAATATGACCTGTGGGTTAGGGATTAGAAGACTCCCGGATTTTGAGAAATATTTCAAGGAAGCTGGTTTTTATCCAGTTCTAACGAAGTCATTCAATAGCGGAAGCCTTAAGTCAATAATTTATTCCCGGCAATAATTAACAAAGATTGAAGGAGCATCATACCTTCCAGATAAAATCCATAGTAATAGTCCCGCCTTTTAAAATCAGCGTATCGAATTACTCCCCCAGAAACAAGCGCTGAAATGCAAAGTGCCATCAAGTAGGCTTTGCTTATATCCTGGAGCCAAAAATATTGTGTGAGCGTAGCCACAACAAATAACCCAAGGGCAAGAAAAGACAATTGTTTAGCGCGAAAGGTGCCTAAAATCAGAGGTATAGTAGAGGTGCCTTTCTTTCGGTCATAATCCATATCCCGGATATCAAAAGGAATGGTGATGGCGAAGATGAAAAAAAATCTTCGGATAAAGATGAAGAGAAAAGGAGGGTCGATGAGAGAAGTGAGCCGGGAAAAGGCCATCACCGGAAGTAATACTGTTGTGAGACTCAAGACCAACGATATAAGAAATATTTTGATTCCTGGGATGTCTCTGAACCGGATCCACTTCCCCTTCCAGGGTATGAATGGAATGGTGTATCCAAGAGATATAAAAGCTATAGGAAGGAGAGAAACGACAACTCGAAATGGGATGCTGAATATCAGCAAATAGATGGTGCAGAGGGCAGACGCTATGAGGATGAGATAGAAAAGTGAAAAATTCTTCTTAATCCATAGGTGCCTGATTGCCAATGGGGATCTGGATTCTTCTTTCCTGAAAGGATAAATCCGATGAAAACAGTATAGGAAAAGTGTAGCTGAAAAAAGGAATGCAGGATATGACCAGTCGCTGATTTTGACCGTCAATAAATAAGAGGTTTCAAAAACCAGGGATGTAACCGATGCAGCTAAAAAAATATTGGTGAAGAGAAAGAAATCCAAAAACCTTTGAAAAGTTTTTGAAGCATTCATATATTGGGAAAGAGAAAGAAGGTATAGAGACCCGCTGCCAGTCCGCCAATGCCCCCGATGAATGAACGGAGTATTTTCTTCCTTCTGGCCACCTTTTCAAATCCCATCACATAGGTGTCATAATTGAGATAGACCGGGTTCGATACATCTTTGTATTTAATTTTAACCTTAGGTATCAGTAGCAGCGCGGTGTATCCAAAAGGAGGAATAAGGGAGAGAAAATTACCCATATAAGCACTGCCAACTCCAATGACAACTCCTATAATAGTAGCTCCGGGGCAACGATAATTCTTTTCAGCATCCTGTTCACCGAAAATAAACATTTTGGTTTCTTCTGCTGTGAAATAATTGCCTGTAGTCGTGTCCTGCTCGTAAATAATTTGTTCGTGACCATCTTTGTATCGGATTGAATAGATGAGGTCGTTTTCAATTTCAATGGTCTTCTCTTTTCCTCTCTTTTTCAAGTATTTTACTTTTACTTTGTGAAAGACAGTGTCTAAAACATCGGCTGCGAGTATTTTACCATTCATGAGAAGAAGCGTGTCTTTTTTTTCTGAACAGACCCGCGTCGTTGATAACGCAGGAATCTGGAATACGATAAAAAACAAGGATAAAAGGGTGAAAAACCGCTTCATAGGTAAAAGTCAGAGTAGATTGAACTCAAAGATAGGCATTCTCTTTTGAAATAATAATATAGGCGTTGCAAGCCTTGTATTTTCACTTTTCTATTACCTTTGTATTCCTCTTAATCTAGTAAAAATCCCTCATAAATGGTAATAGATAAATTTGAAGATCGGCACAATGGCCCGCGAAAAAATGAAATAAATCAGATGTTGAAAAAAATCAACGTCCAGAGTCTGGATGAGTTGATCGATCAGACCATCCCTTCTGCCATAAGGCTTAAGAAACCTCTTCAGATTTCTCCTGCCCTGACGGAATTTCAATATTACAAAAAGCTTAAGCAGACGGCATCAAAAAATAAGCTGTTCAGGAGTTATTTGGGAATGGGCTATTCAGGCACTATTGTTCCAGCTGTCAACCAGCGTAATATTCTAGAGAACCCAGGATGGTATACTGCCTATACTCCATACCAGGCTGAGATTGCTCAGGGAAGGCTGGAAGCATTGTTGAATTTCCAGACCATGATAACAGACCTCACTGGAATGCCTATTGCAAATGCTTCTCTTCTTGACGAAGCAACAGCAGCGGCTGAAGCCATGACCATGTTGTTTCATAACCGTTCGAGAGCAGCCCAGAAAGCCGAAGCGGATGTATTCTTTGTTTCTGATGAGATTTTCCCTCAAACCCTCGCTCTTCTGCGGACAAGATCCACCCCTCTTGGAATTAAACTTGTTGTAGGAAACTGGAAATCGTTCACTTTCTCACCTAAAGTATACGGGGCCTTGGTTCAATATCCTGATGCAAAGGGCGTCGTGAATAACTATAGTGAGTTTGTTTCAAAAGCAAAAGCAAACGGTTCATCCGTTGCTGTTGCTGCCGACTTGCTTGCTCTGGCACTTTTAACACCTCCAGGAGAATGGGGAGCCGATGTGGTTTTCGGGAACTCACAACGTTTTGGAGTTCCGATGGGATATGGTGGACCTCATGCAGCATTTTTTGCTACCCAGGAGGATTATAAAAGAGTGATACCCGGAAGGATTATTGGTGTTTCAATAGATGCTCAAGGCAATCAGGCCCTGCGTATGGCTCTTCAGACCAGGGAACAACATATCCGGAGAGACAAGGCTACCTCCAACATCTGTACTGCTCAAGCTCTGCTAGCGATCATGGCTGGAATGTATGGTGTATACCATGGTCCAGATGGAATAAAAGGGATTGCTGAGCAGGTGCATGCAAGCGCACAAGCGGTTGCTTCAGTACTGAAAGGTCTTGGTTACGCCATTCATGAAGAAACCTATTTTGATACAATACAAGTAAAACTTCTTGGTTCTATAAGTTCGGCACAAATCAAGGAAATTGCTTTGAAGAACGAGATTAATTTTCTTTACATCGATGAGAAAACAATCAATATAGCGCTGGACCAAACTGTTGAAGCGGAGGATATAAATTTGATTCTGTCGGTATTTGCAAAAGCAGCCGGTAAACTACATACCAATCTGCTTACTGAGAATCAAATCCATAAAGCAGGCTCGCTGATTGCAAATTCCTCACATGCACGGACATCTTCCTTTATGCAGCACCCGGTTTTCAACTCCTATCATTCGGAGAGTGAAATGATGCGATATCTGAAAAGGCTTGAAAATAAAGACCTTTCCCTTACACACGCCATGATTGCTCTGGGTTCCTGTACAATGAAACTGAATGCAGCAGCTGAACTGATGCCTATCACTTGGCCTGAATTTGCCAATATTCATCCATTCGCTCCGGTTGATCAAACAAAGGGTTATCAGCAGATTTTCAAGGAACTTGATAAGGACCTCAGTCGCATCACTGGTTTTGCAGCTATGAGTTTTCAACCGAACTCCGGCGCTCAGGGAGAGTATGCTGGTTTAATGGTAATCAGACAATATCACCATTCTCGTGGAGATATGCACAGGAATATCGCATTAATACCATCCTCCGCACATGGCACCAATCCAGCTAGTGCCGCTATGGCAGGCATGAGTATTATTG
The DNA here is from genome assembly GCA_003153435.1 of Bacteroidota bacterium. GTDB lineage: Bacteria > Bacteroidota > Bacteroidia > Palsa-965 > Palsa-965 > Palsa-965. The sequence continues at coordinate 13,631 of PLYR01000089.1, read as the reverse complement.
TTGTAAAGTGCGATGATCTGGGTAATATTGACGTAAAGGATCTTCGGGAAAAAGCGGAGACTAACAAAGACCGCCTTTCCTGCCTGATGGTTACTTACCCATCCACTCATGGTGTTTATGAGGAAAGTATCAAAAAAATTACCCGAATTATCCACGATAATGGTGGGCAGGTATATATGGACGGAGCGAACATGAACGCCCAGGTAGGCCTGACCAGTCCTGGAAATATTGGTGCGGATGTTTGCCACCTAAATCTCCATAAAACATTTGCAATCCCTCATGGAGGTGGTGGACCTGGAATGGGCCCTATTGGTGTAGCGAAGCATTTGATTCCGTTTCTTCCTTCTCATCCTGTAATAAAAACGGGTGGAGAGCAGGGAATTACCGCCGTTTCTGCAGCTCCATGGGGAAGTGCATTGATATTGCTTATTTCTTATGGCTACATTAAAATGCTTGGAGCAAATGGCGTCAAGGCAGCTACAGAGATAGCAATTCTTAATGCAAATTACATGAAGGAGATCCTAAAAGAGCACTATCCGATTCTGTATGTTGGAAAGAACAAACGTGTCGCACATGAAATGATCCTTGATTGTAAGGAATTCAAGAGGACTGCAGGGGTAGAGGTTGGGGACATTGCCAAGCGACTGATGGATTATGGCTTTCATGCCCCAACGGTTGCTTTTCCGGTGCATGATACCCTTATGATTGAGCCCACAGAAAGTGAGTCAAAAGGTGAACTCGACCGGTTCTGTGAAGCGATGATTTCGATTCGTAAGGAGATCAGGGAAATTGAGAATGGACTTAGTGATATGAACGATAATGTAATTAAAAATGCGCCGCATACAGCCAAATCTGTGATAACAGAAGCATGGGCACATCCTTACTCAAGGGAGAAGGCTGTGTATCCGTTAAATTGGGTTAGAGATAACAAATTCTGGCCTTCAGTAGCAAAGATCGATAACGCTTATGGCGACAGAAATCTTATTTGTTCCTGTCCTCCGATTGAGCAGTATGCAGATGAGATGGCAAACTAAATTAAGTCTATTGTTTCATTTCGTCCCATAGGAACGAACATGGCTTTTGTCGCTGAATTTGTTAAAATGATATACTTTCATCCTATATTGTTTGGATGATTAATAATAACTGGTTATCTTTGGAATTCTATCTAAAATCTAAAAACACAACCGTGATGAAAAAAATCTTTACTCTACTTACATTTGGTGCATTTGCAGGATCTCTGCTCGCACAACAGGTTGGTACCGTTCAAACCCCAGCCCACGGCCGCAGTGTCCGTAGAATAGCCTTACCACCATCTTCTGCACATCCAATGTCTGTAGCATCCACCAATTCCAGGTGGTATAACTATGGTGAAGCTGTTGATGCTCAGGTTTCAGGAACTTACCCCGGAACAACTGCTTATGCAGAACTGAACTATTTGTTTCCGGATACTACAATCCTGGCAAATTTCGGTGGTACCTATGGTGGTCCCTGGATTCATTTCCTTGGTGATGTACTCGATCCTACATCGAGTTACTTCAACGACCATACCGTTCTTACTGGTGTAACTGGTCCTGTTGTTACTTCAAGCACCGCTTATAACATTGATTCTGTGCAAGTTGCAGTGTATTATGTTCGTAATACTTCTGCTGCAATCACTGATTCTATGATTATTGAACTCGGTCAGGTTTCAAAAAGCGTCGGCTATTTCACCGGAGATCCAGTTCCTACTAACCTCGGAACCGATACTGTATTCTTACAGAACTTACTTTGGAATCAGCCTACTCATGCTCTAACTGCTACCAACAGAACACGTTATGCTGTTGCTCTGACTGCTGCAAGTGCGGCTGATACAGTGGCAGGTGGAGTCCATTATGTAACTCTGGCTTGTCCTTCATTCCCAGCTATAAGTGCTGGCAAACTGGCTGTATCTTCCATCTATTTCAAACCAGGTTATACTTGGGTTGCTAACCACGATACACTTGGCAAAAAGAATGAGCTGGATTTCCTTTCTTACCATGAGATGGGTAATAACACTACATTCCCAACGAAATACCAAAAGCATGATTTGAATGCGTCTTACATCATTCCGAATGATGTATACTACAATCAATCTGTTGGTGCATGGAATGGAAGTTACGTTCCTTCATTCGCTTACGACGGTGGAACAACCGATAACTTTGCTTATGAGCATCACCTGATCTATTACCACCTAACCTGTGCTACTTGTACTGCACTGTCCACTAATGACATTGCAGCTTCTGGTTTCTCAATCGGAAATGCATATCCTAACCCGGTTGTTGCCGGAACAAATGTTGTAGTTCCGATCTCTATCGAAAATAAGGAGAAGACTCAAATCGCAATCTACAATGTGGTTGGTCAGAAAATGGGTGCAACACTCGAACCATCACTTGTTACTGGTGCTAACGAAGTTACCCTGAACACAAAAAACCTGGAAGCTGGAATTTATTTTGTATCCGTTTCTGTGGGTACAAGTGTGAAGACCGTGCGTCTGGTCGTTACTCAGTAATACATAATCTTCTATTAAAAGAGAAAGCCACAATGATGTGGCTTTCTCTTTTTGTATCCGGACGGGAGTAAAGGAATGATTCTATTATTTGAGTTTATCTTTGAAATTTCTGAGGAATTTAGTGGCGTATACAAAATCATTGAGTTCTTTATTATCCGTATGAAGAATTTCCTGTTTGTTGCCTTCCCAACACTTTTCTCCCTTGTAAAGGAAGGCGATATGATCACCAATTTCCAGAACAGAGTTCATGTCATGTGTGATTACAATAGTGGTTATATTCAATTCATAGGTAAGATCATTGATTAACTCATCTATAAGGATAGACGTTTTAGGATCCAGCCCTGAATTCGGTTCGTCACAGAACAAATATTCAGGCTCCATGGAAATAGCCCTTGCTATAGCCACTCGTTTCTTCATTCCTCCACTGATCTCTGAGGGATAGAGTTTGTTTACGTTTTCAAGATTAACTCTTTGCAGACAGGAATTAGCCCTCTCCCGCTTTTCCTCTGCAGATTTATCGGTAAAGAGGGATAAAGGGAAAACTACATTTTCCTCAATAGTCATAGAATCGAAAAGAGCACCTCCCTGGAAAAGCATTCCTATTTCTTTACGGATTAGTTTTTTCTCTTTAAAATTCATCTTAAGGAAATCCCGCCCGCTATATAAAACCTCACCGGAATCAAGCTCCAAAAGCCCAACCATACTTTTTAACAAAACAGACTTTCCCGTTCCACTCTCCCCTATGATCAAATTCGGTTTCCCCTTCTCAAACTTGAAGGAGAAGTTCTTCAGTACTTGTTTGTTTCCGAAACTCTTATTCAGATTTATTGCTTCGATCATGCCAGAAGAAGTTGGGTGAGTAATAAGTCGAAGAACAATAATACGATGCTGCTGTATACCACCGCTTTGGTGCTGGAGCGGCCGACCTCCAGTGCTCCCCCTTTGGTATAATATCCATGATAAGACGAAACAGAAGTAATGATAAAAGCAAACACGACCACTTTCACAAGTGCATAAAAGACATTGTACGGCCTGAAATCATACTGGATTCCATAGAGAAACTGATGAGGAGTCACCGCTCCGGTCAGAACGCCGAACACTAGACCCCCTATCATAGCCAGAAACATACTGATGATGATTAGAAAAGGAAGGATAAACATAAAAGCCAGAATTTTCGGAAGAATAAGGTAGGCCGCAGAGTTAACGCCCATAATCTCCATGGCATCAATCTGCTCTGTAACCCTCATGGTTCCAATTTCACCTGCAATACTGGACCCTACCTTGCCTGCGAGGATAAGACTTACAATTGCAGGAGAAAATTCAAGAACAATACTGTCTCTGGTAGCCAGGCCAACTGCATAGAGCGGAATCCACGGACTCTCGAATCCGAAAGCTGCCTGAATGGTAATAACCGCTCCCATGAATACTGAAATAATAGCTACAATACCCAATGACCCAATACCGAGTGAATTCACCTCTTCAAAGAAGCGGTTCCTATAGATTATACTTTTCTCCGGTTTTGAAAAAACCCGGCTAAGCAGGATGAAATACCGACCGATATGATAAAAAATCTTCATAGATAAAAAATCCTGCCAGGGATCATCAGGATTGGGGCTGGGATTAGGTTCCTTCGGGTATAAAATTACGGTATTTTAACCTGATCCTAAACCGAATTAGTCCGTATCTTTGAATATAGGATTGTTGAAATGTTAAGAACCATATGAATAGGTATTCTCGAATAAGCGGAAAACTCACTGTTTTACTGATGGTTTTGCTTTTCTCCATATTCAGCACAGGTTGTTTTGTGTTTCACAGGAAGAACAAGTGCACTGATTGCCCAACTTGGGGGAATAGTAAGCACCAACTGCACCCTAAATGATGGCTAAAATCATAAAATACCTGTTTTAGGGTATAGGGGTCAAGCTCTACAATTTCTGCGTATTCCTATCTTTGCTTAGAAAATCAGCACTTTATTTATGCCCCTATCAGCCCACAATCTTTCTCAGCTTAAAATTGGTCAAATCGGCATAATCGATTCCTTTACAGATCCTATCATGTCCCTGAAGCTGCTGGAAATGGGATGTACTCCGGGCGAAAGGGTTCAACTTGTGAAAGTAGCCCCCATGGGCGATCCTATTGCAATTACGGTCTCTGGATATATGCTCAGCTTGCGGAAAGCTGAAGCGTCAACGGTTCTCATTCACTTACTGGCATCATAAACCTCATTTAATTTCTAAGGGAAGAGGAATGGAGCAACGTGGATCGATTGAAAAATCACCTTTAACAACGCTGAAGGTCGCCTTGGTTGGAAATCCCAACAGCGGGAAATCAACACTTTTTAATGCCCTCACAGGCATGAACCAGCGTACCGGAAATTTTCCAGGTGTAACAGTTGATAAGAAGACTGGTTATGCAAAGCACAATCCGGGTAAAGGAGCAGGACTCACGGAGATTCAATTTATCGACCTCCCTGGCACGTATAGTCTTTACCCCAAGTCTCTTGACGAGCAGGTCACCTTTGATGTGCTTTGTGATCCGGCGAACGGTGATTATCCCGACTGTACAGTTGTAATTGCAGATGCTTCCAATATAAAAAGGAATCTGTTTCTTGTCACTCAGCTCATTGAGTTGAGGCGACCAGTTATTCTGGTGCTCAACATGAAGGATGTTATGGAGCAAAGAGGGATTACTATAAACCTCGAAAAGCTCAGATCCCATTTAGAGATTCCAATTCTTTATACGAATGCTAGGAAAAAAGAAGGTGTAGATGAACTCCTCAAAACCTTAACAGAGCCTGTACCACTTTCCTCCCAAATTTTTTTCACAAAAAAACCGGACCCCGCTCTGTTGGAGGACTTAACTCAAATCCTCCCCGTAACAGGTTCCTATGCAGTATGGCAAATACTTAATAATTATAAGCATTATACTGGCCTCAAACCAGAAGTAAAGAAGAGGATTGAGGCTCTACTGAAGAAATATAGCTTTGATCCAACCGCTTTTCAAGCTAATGAGAGTGTGGTGCGCTTCCATTCAATCGGAATAATAGTAGCTGATTCAGTTGAGGAGAAATCAAAATCCAGTAAAACCGTTACAAAGCGAATAGATGAAGTGTTGACACATCACATCTGGGGATATGTTATTTTTCTGGTGGTGTTGTTCCTGCTCTTTCAATCTATCTTTTTCCTTGCTGCTTATCCAATGGAGTGGCTCGAATCTCTTTTTGTCGGGATCTCTAAATGGAGTTCGGCTCACCTGCCTACTGGAGAACTTTCTGCTTTGTTCGTAAACGGGATCCTTGCCGGACTGAGTGGTGTAGTAGTTTTCGTGCCTCAGATTGCACTCTTGTTCGCTTTTATCGCGATTCTTGAAGACACCGGATATATGGCAAGGGTAAGTTTTATTATGGACAAAATGATGCGGAAGTTCGGGTTGAACGGCAAATCAGTCATTCCTCTGATCAGTGGTGTAGCTTGTGCGGTTCCGGCTATTATGAGCGCACGGACGATAGGAAACTGGAAAGAAAGAATGATTACTATTCTCGTAACACCTCTAATGAGCTGTTCGGCGAGACTGCCTGTGTATACGTTGCTGATCTCTCTGGTTGTACCGCCCGATAAAAAACTTATTTTCTTCAATATGCAGGGTTTGATTCTGATGGCTATGTACCTGATCGGTTTCACTGCTGCTCTGTTCTCGGCATGGATCATGAAATTCATTCTCAAAGCAAAGGAAAAAAGTTATTTTATTATGGAAATGCCCGTTTATCAGACCCCGAAATGGAGTTCGGTTTTTTATACTATTTATGAAAAGGTGAAGGTTTTCCTCTTTGAGGCTGGTAAAGTGATCGTTGCAATTTCGGTGATTCTTTGGATGTTATCTTCTCATGCACCTGGTAAACGAATGGAAGAGATTGATAGAAAATATGCTTCCTCCACTCATGCAATGCCTGGAACTGACCTGGAACCCAAGAAAGCTGCAGAGAAGCTGGAAGCTTCCTATGCTGGAGTAATAGGTAAATGGATTGAACCAGTCATTCGTCCCTTGGGCTATGATTGGAAAATTGGTATTTCTCTGATCACTTCTTTTGCAGCTAGAGAGGTGTTCGTGGGTACGATGGCAACAATATACAGCGTTGGCGATAAGGAGAATTCACGTTCCATACGTGAAAAAATGATTGACGAAAAAGACCCGGTTACAGGTAAAAAAGTTTACAGTCTGGCCGTGGCAATCTCACTTATGATATTCTATGCATTTGCAATGCAATGTATGAGTACTGTTGCGGTGGTATATCGGGAAACAAAAAGCTGGAAATGGCCTTTGATTCAATTCTGTTATATGGGCGTGCTAGCATATGCTGCAAGCTTTGCAGTTTATCATATTTTGAAATAAAATCCAATTGTTGATAACCCGTTTCGGATTTTCGATCTCTCCTTGTTATTTTTGCAGAAATATACTTGACGAAGCCGAAGAAACCGAATATGACGCAGCTGGAAAGAAACAAGTCGATTCTGCATAAGTATATTCCTGCTCCTGCTGTACCCTTGATTGCCGAGTGGATTGTTACATTTGATTTTAAGTTGAAGATAAAGAAGAGCCGTAGTTCAAAATATGGCGACTACCGCCCGCCACTTCGTCACACCAATCACCATATCTCTATCAACCGGGATCTGAATCCTTACGCATTCCTTGTTACCCTTGTGCACGAAATTGCTCACCTGTCTAATTTCAAAAAGCATGGGGATAATGTTAAACCTCATGGAGAAGAGTGGAAAATAGAGTTTCGTCAGCTCATGCAACCCTTTTTTAAGTTGAGCTTTTTTCCTGAGGATTTACATCACTCCCTAAGTCGTTATCTGAAAAACCCATTAGCTTCCAGTTGCTCTGACATTGGGTTACTTCGTGTGTTGAAGCGTTATGACAAGGCAAATGGGTCTGTTTTTCTGGAAGAGCTCCCGCCAGGTTCCGTGTTTGTTTTTGGAAAAGGAAGGCATTTCCGGAAAGGGGATAGGATCAGGAAGAGGATAACCTGCCTCGAATTGGGAACCCAACGAAAATACTTGTTTAGCCCCCTCTGTGAGGTAACCATCGTAACAGAAAGCTTATTCAGCTAAAATCACTCTAACCCCCTTTTTTTCTATTTGTCTGTCAGATTCACATCTTTCGGAGAATGCAACTTTTTACTTACCTTGTAAACTAATTCTTTGCTGAAATTACTAAACTGAGTACATTTACCGATTTCCATTGTAGCCCTATGAGCACAACCACTGTTATCAATAAGAAAGACCTGAAGGTATCTGCAATTGCTGAAAATATTATCGGCTCAGAAATTATTAAACTCGCATCCGAGGTTAATGAAAAAATCAAGAATGGAGAAAAAATCTATAATCTCACTATTGGTGATTTTAATCCTAAGATATTCCCTATTCCTTCCGGACTAAAGAAAGCCATTATCGATGCTTACCAGGCGGATGAGACCAACTACCCGGTTGCTGAAGGAATGCCTGAGCTTAGAGCTGCCGTTTCTGCTTTTTTGAAGCGGAAAGGAGGATTGGAATATAAACCAGATGAAATTGTAATCGCCGGTGGTGCCCGCCCTGTAATCTATGCTATTTTCAGAGCGCTGGTAGATGTAGGGGATACGGTTCTCTTCCCCGTGCCTTCTTGGAACAACAATCATTATACCTATTTGAACTGGGCAAAACAACAAATCATTGAAACGAAGCATGAAAACAAATTCATGCCGACTGCTGCTGAATTTGCACCTTTTATTTCAGAAGCCAATCTCATTGCGCTCTGTTCCCCTTTAAACCCTACCGGTACAACATTTAAGAAAAAAGACCTGGAGGAAATCTGTGATCTCATCCTTGAGGAAAATGTTAAGCGAAATGCGGCAAACAAAAAGCCCCTTTACCTCATGTACGATCAGATTTACTGGAACCTTTGTTTCGGTGAAACTCACCATTATGACCCTGTAAGCTTGCGCCCAGAGATGAGGAACTACACTGTGTTTGTTGATGGGATTTCGAAGTCACTGGCCTCAACTGGGGTGAGAGTGGGGTGGACCTTTGGCCCCAAAAGAATCACTGATAAAATTAAATCCATCCTGACGCATGTCGGAGCTTGGGCTCCGAAAGCTGAACAAGTGGCCACTTCAAAATTCTTAGCTGATACCGAGGCATATGATGCCTATCTTGACCAGATAAAAGCAAAGGTGAATGACCGTTTGGTTGCCTTTCATGCTGGCTTTCAGAAATTGAAAGAAGAAGGCTTTTCTGTCGATTCTATTGCGCCTGAAGGTGCAATATATCTCACCGTTCTGTTCAGCCTGAATGGAAAGAAAATGGATTCTGGTGTTGCTTTGAACACGACAATGGATATTACCAAATACATCCTGGACGAGGCAAAGGTAGCCCTCGTGCCATTCTATGCATTCGGGACTTCTCCGGAGTCAAGCTGGTATCGCCTTTCTGTGGGGACTTGTAAATTGGAAGATGTGGAAGTAATTATTTCAAACCTGAGAAAAGCAATCAGCAAACTTTCGTAAAGGAAACCGGAAAGCATAGAATTTTTATGACTGCAGAAACAAAATCAAAAAACGAATATTGTGTAATTATGGCTGGTGGCGTAGGCAGCCGTTTTTGGCCCATGAGCCGGACTGAACACCCCAAGCAATTTATAGACGTACTGGGAATGGGCAAGACCCTGCTTCAGCAAACGTATGATCGGTTTGTTCGTATCTGCCGGAAAGAAAATATTATTGTTGTGACGAATGAGTCCTACATAGCTCTTGTGAGGGAGCAGTTACCTGAACTTCCTTTGCAAAATATTCTTTCAGAGCCTGCAAGAAAAAACACAGCCCCTTGTATTGCTTATGCAGCTTACCGGATTGCTTCAATCAATCCGGATGCAGTAATGGTGGTTGCTCCGAGTGATCATCTCATCACTAAAGAGGATACTTTTATTAAAGCGATCCGTTCTTCCTTCCGCAAGGCAGCCTCAGAGGATTGTCTGGTCACTCTTGGAATAAACCCGACTCGCCCTGATACTGGTTATGGGTACATTCAGTTTCGTGAATCGGAATTAAAAGAAAAGGATCATCGGATTAAAAAGGTTAAAACATTTACAGAAAAGCCTGATCATGATATGGCCCGTTTCTTTATGGAAAGTGGTGATTTTCTATGGAATTCCGGAATCTTTATCTGGAGCGTGAAGAGTATTATTTCGGAACTGGAACGTAGTCTTCCCGATATGTCCGCACTGTTCAGTGAAGGCAAGGAAATTTACAATACAGACAAGGAACCCGAATTTATTCGTGGAGTCTATAGTAAGTGTAAAAATGTTTCTATTGATTATGCGGTGATGGAAAAGGCGGAGAATGTATACGTTCGTTCCTCCATTATAGGCTGGAGTGATTTAGGGACCTGGGGCTCTCTCTATGATCATATTAAGAAGAGTGAAAATGCGAATGCGCTGGTGGGAAAGAATGTGATGCTCTATGATACCAAAAATTGTATTGTCCATGTTCCGAAAGATAAGCTTGTAGTTATTGAAGGACTGGACGGGTATATTGTTGCCGAATCTGATGGTATCCTACTGATCTGCAAGAAACAGGATGAACAGCAAATTCGTAACATTGTGAACGATGTGAAAGTGAAAAGAGGAGATCGGTTTGTGTAATTGATACCAGCCTGCTCCAACCGACTCTTTCGTGAACTCATTTCATCCAGGAAGCCTTTTTCTTCCCTTCCCCACGAAAAGCACCAGAAAAATAAAGCTCTAGACGTAAGCCGTATACGGTTTGCCTGGTATTGATATCCGCAAAGGCTGAAGCTCCGATACCAAGATCATAAGCTAGTTTATAGATGTATTGGACGTCTGCATAACCGCCATAGGCCCTGTAAATGCCCGGATCGTATATTCCATGTATAAATGGGAAGCCCCATGAATAAGATGGGCCGGCGCAGATGAAGATGTTCCGTTTTGCGTTTTCCCACCGCTTTCCGTAACAAAGATGAAGATTGTAATTGTTGAAACTTAGGAAACGGTCACCACTCAGGTAGGTTCCCAATTGAAAATAATTCTTTTTGACATGAAAATGCAGGTTTACATCCAGCATGTTCTGAGGAAGAGCCAGTGCACTATTGAGGCCTTCCCCGGTGCCTACGTTCATCCAATTGTTGTAAACCCTGAAGCGCTTCCCGTCAACAGTAATCTCTTCTTTTAGATTGGTCGACTCGGTTTTATGATGATGCTTACGGGCTACCTGGACGGTATCAGCACTCTGTGCAAAAACTGTCAGACATGAAAAGGAAACAAGTAGATAACATATAAATGTTTTCACAATTATTTTAAGGATCCGGTCATGTCCTCGGGTTTCACCCAAAGATCGAATTGTTCATTAGTTACCAGCCCTAATGCGATTGCAGCTTCTCGTAAGGTTTTATTCTCCTTATGCGCCTTCTTCGCAATTTTAGCGGCATTTTCGTAACCGATATGAGTGTTCAGAGCAGTAACAAGCATCAGGGAATTTTCGAGATGCTGCTTTAATACTGGCAGATTGGGCTCAATACCCACTGCGCACTTATCATTAAAGGATACACAGGCTTCTCCGATAAGGAGGGCAGATTGAAGTACATTACTTGCAATAACTGGTTTGAAAACATTCAGTTCGAAATGCCCCATGGAACCTCCGACTGAAACAGCCGTATCATTACCCATAACCTGTGCACAAACCATTGTCAGTGCTTCAGGTTGTGTTGGATTTACTTTTCCTGGCATAATGGATGATCCAGGCTCATTATCGGGGATAATAAGTTCACCTATGCCACAACGCGGGCCAGAGCTTAACATGCGGATATCGTTAGCTATTTTCATTAACGCTACAGCCGAACGTTTAAGGGCACCTGAAAGTTCGACCATTGCATCGTGTGCTGCGAGTGCTTCAAATTTGTTCGGAGCAGTGATGAAAGGGTATCCGGTAAAATCAGCAATTTTTTTGGCCACAAGTATGTCATAACCTTTTGGGGTGTTAAGGCCTGTACCTACAGCTGTTCCACCGAGAGCAAGTTCGCTTACAGCACCCAATGCATTACGAAGGGCACGAATGCTGTTTGTAATCTGCTGGGAATAACCTGAAAATTCCTGTCCGAGTGTAAGCGGGGTTGCATCCATAAAATGTGTCCGACCCGTTTTTACAATTCCGGCGTAGTCTTTACTTTTCTTAAGGAGAGTGTCCCTCAGTTTCTCCATTCCAGGAATGGTAATATCGACAACCTGTTTGTAGGCGGCGATATGCATAGCCGTAGGAAATGTATCATTGGAAGACTGTGACTTATTAACGTCATCATTCGGGTGCAAGATTTTCTTCTCGTCACTCAACTTTCCCCCATGAATTACATGAGCTCTGTAAGCAATAACTTCGTTTGCATTCATATTACTTTGTGTTCCAGACCCTGTCTGCCAAATAACTAAAGGGAACTGATCGTCGAGCTTTCCTGCAATAATCTCTTCACAAACAGCCGAAATCATATCCCTCTTTTCTGCGCTAAGAACTCCCAACTCAAAGTTAGCGTGGGCTGCAGCTTTCTTGAGATAACCGAAGGCATAAATAATTTCTTTTGGCATGCTGCCTTCAGGCCCGATCTTAAAGTTGTTGCGGGATCGTTCGGTTTGTGCTCCCCAATATTTATCAGCAGGAACCTGGACTTCACCCATAGTATCTTTTTCGATACGGTACTTTTTTTCTGTTGTTGTATTCATGTAATGGGTTTTAAAAAAATAATTTATATCGGCTTACCATCCCAAGACCCAGGAAAAAATAAGGGGAGCTACGATAGTAGCATCAGATTCCACAATAAATTTCGGAGTCTTTATATCCAGTTTACCCCAGGTAATTTTTTCATTTGGTACAGCACCGGAATAAGAACCGTAGCTCGTTGTTGAATCAGAGATCTGACAGAAATAAGACCAGAAGGGCACATCATGCCATTCAAGATCCTGGTACATCATAGGCACCACGCAAATTGGAAAATCGCCTGCTATCCCACCTCCAATTTGAAAGAAACCAACTCCCTTGCCGGAAGAGTTTTTACGGTACCAATCAGCAAGCCAAACCATATACTCAATTCCTGATTTCATGGTAGAGGCCTGAAGTTCTCCTTTGATGCAGTAGGAAGCGAATATATTTCCCATTGTGGAATCTTCCCAGCCCGGAACAATAATCGGAATATTCTTCTCAGCTGCCGCAAGCATCCATGAATCTTTTGGATCAATTTCATAATACTGTTTCAGCTCTCCAGAGAGCAGAATTTTGTACATATATTCATGAGGAAAAAAACGCTTCCCTGCTGTTTCTGCATCTTTCCAGATTTTATGGATATGTTTCTGGAGCCTCCTGAAAGCTTCTTCTTCAGGAATGCAGGTATCTGTAACACGGTTGTAATGGTTCTCCAGCAAGTCCCATTCATCTTCCGGACTAAGGTCACGATAATGTGGAACCCGTTTATAATGTGAGTGTGCAACAAGGTTCATTATATCCTCCTCCAGGTTAGCTCCTGTACAGGAGATAATATCCACCTTCCCCTGGCGAATCATTTCTGCAAATGATTTGCCAAGCTCAGCTGTACTCATGGCCCCGGCCAGAGTAACCATCATCTTGCCCCCTTCATTCAGATGGGTTTCATAACCTTTAGCAGCGTCTACAAGTGCCGCAGAGTTAAAGTGCTTATAATGTTTTTCAATAAATTGTGAAATTGGTCCTCTGTTCATAAGTCGACTTTAAAAATATGGATTTACTAAATTTTCAATGCAAAAGTAGAGTTTTTTCATAAACAGGAAACTATCTATGCCTTTGATCACCTCTATTTATGCTATGAATAGCATCTGTTGACTGAAAATGAGAAGGAAAGCCAAGGAAAAATGTACCAAAGGTGATTTTATACGATTTGAAAATGCCTGAGGTTGTTATTGGAGCTCTTCCAGAATCAGTTTAACAGATTCAAAGAAAAGTTTAGGTTGTTCCGCATGTACCCAATGACCAGCGTCAGGGATTGTAATAAGTACAGCTTTTGGGAAAATATGGCTGATTATTGGCCAGTCAGAATCA